>CAYOBO010000126.1:0-22049 GCA_964402295.1 uncultured Candidatus Solibacter sp.
CTAAGCTAGGATTTGAGAATCATGCTCCATCTGCATATGCTCTTCTTTCTGTCTTGCGGAGCCAGTGGACAGGAGCCATTGCGTCCTTTCCCCAACCTCGAGCCGGGCGATCCCGCGCCGCAGAAACTATACCAGTACACGGGCAAGGGCACGACAACGTTCATGAGTGTCGACGAAATCGGCGACTTCCTGAAATGGAAGGCCGCAGTGTCGGGTCGCAAAGCGGCATTGCAGCAGGAACGGTCGGCCTACCTCACCGAACGCTACGACTGGAACGCCGTGCGCACGGATGCGGCGTGTCTGATGAGCGGTGGGAGGAAGCGGATCCCGATGGGTCCGGTGACGCGATTGCCCAAAGGGGTGGCGTCATGGGAAGCGCTGGCTGGGCTGCCGGCCGGTGAGATCCGCAAGCGCGATTTGTTTCCCGAAGGTTTCAAGCCGCTGTCGCATCCACTGCACTCTACCGGGCACATGCTGTTCCCCGAAAGCGTGGACGGATGCGCATCCGGAACACCGGCGTTTCGACATCGATCATGACATCGCCGACGCCTTTCTGCCCGAATTTCCGCCGCCATTGTTCCTGACCACGCGGCCGGATCTGGGAGATGTGTCGCAAGGACGCGAGATCACGCTGGAAAATTTTCGCCAGACCTTCGAAGGCGTGCTGACTCCGGAGCAAACAGAGGGGCTGCGGCTCCTGCTGACGAAGTTCCCTACCACTTGGTTCAACTTCACCAAACACCGCGTCACGGATGAGCCGTCTCGTGGCGTGGCCTGTTTCGATTGCCACGTCAACGGGCATACCAACGGCGCGGTAGCGCTCGATCCGGGAACCCGTCCGCAACTGGCCCGCGTGCGGCTCGACACGCCCACGATTCGCGGGAACCACGTCATGAGTTTGTTCAGCCTCAAGCGATCCATCCGCACCCTTGACCATTTCGCTGAAGTGGAAGAGTATTTCGACGGGGATATCGCCATGCAGTTGCAGGTGGGTGGGCGGCAGTTGGACAAGCCCTCCACCAACCGCATGGGCGATTTCATGTCGATCATCGGATTCCCACCGGCGCCGAAACTCGATCGCATGGGCCGCCTCATCGCGGAGAAAGCCACGGCCGAGGAACGCCGTGGCGAGGAGTTGTTCTTCGGCAAGGCACAGTGCGGAGCGTGTCACCCCGCTCCCTTTTATATGGACAACCGCATGCACGACCTGCGCGTGGAGGAGTTCTACGTGGGGCGCGAGGAAGGCTGGGCCAAGACCTTTTCGCTGCGGGGGATCAAGGATAGTCCGCCCTATTTCCATGACGGGCGTTTGTTGACCCTCGAAGATACCATCGAATTCTTTAATCTACTCCTGTCGACGAAGCTGACCGCGGCGGAGAAGCGGGATTTGGCGGCATTTCTACGATGCCTGTAGCCCAAAAATGCTCGCGCAACCGCAACCGAAGCCTTGACAATCCGCGCAACCGCTTGATAACACTTGTGTCATGTCCCAAACTCGGACTGTGTGGCGTAGTGTGTCCTGGCTGCTGCTGAGCGTGCTCCCGACAGCCGCTGAACCCGCGGCTACGTTCAAGCCGATCCAGCGCAAGTGGTGGGCGATTCAGCCCGTGAAAGCCGCCGCCGTTCCGGAACTCGATGCCGCGGGCGAAGCCTGGGCGCGTAACGAGATCGACCGTTTCATCTACGCCAAGCTGCAATCCAAAGGGATCAAGCCATCGCCGATGGCCGCCAAGCCTGTGTTTCTGCGCCGTGTCACGCTCGATCTCACTGGCCTTCCCCCAACGCCTCGCGAAGCGCAGGAGTATCTGAGCGACACCCGGCCCGGCGCCGAAGAGCGGCTGGTGGACCGCCTCCTCGCTTCGCCACGCTATGGCGAACGATGGGGGAGGCATTGGCTGGATGTGGTGCGCTACTCCGATTCCGACGGGTTTAAACAAGACGATACGCGCCCCAATATGTGGCGCTATCGCGATTGGGTGATCCAATCGTGGAACAACGACAAGCCGTTCGACCGCTTCCTTCGCGAACAGATCGCCGCCGACGAACTGTATCCCGGAGACAAATCGGCGCTGCCTGGGCTTGGGTATCTGCGGCTGTTTGAAGATGAATTCAACCAAGCCAATATCTATCTCCGGCGCCAGGAATTGCTGAACGACGTCACCGACAATACGGCCTTCGCTTTCATGGGAGTCACCCTGGCCTGCGCCCGCTGTCACGATCACAAATTCGATCCGCTGCTGCACAAGGATTACTACCGCCTCCAGGCGTTCTTCGCCAACATGCGCATCGACGACGAAGCAACCACGGCCAGCGATGGCGAGGTGGCCGAATACGAAGCCGCCATGCAGCGCTATCGGGAAGCGGCAAAGCCGGTTTTGGACAAGATAGAGGCTCTGCTCGTCCCCGCGCGCGCCAAATTCCGCAAGGAATACACGGAGCGCTATCCACCGGAGGTGCAGCGTGTGCTGCTCATGCCGGCGCAGGAGCGCACGCCGATGGATTGGAATATCTACCACAAGGCGGTTACGCAGGTCGTTGCTCCCGACGACACGATTGCCGCGCGCAAGCTCAGTGCCGAAGAGAAACTCCAGTACAAGGCGCTACAGGCGGAACTGGCGGCTTATGCGCACTTGTTGCCGAAACCGCTGCCGCGCTTGCAGATCATGCGCGATCAGGGCGTCGCCGCGCCCGCGACGCACGTGCTGAGGGCCGGCGCCATCGGCGCCCCGCTCGAGGAAGTGGAACCGGGCTGGCTTTCCATATTAGACGCCGCGCCCGCCAAAGTGACGCCGATTCCAGCCCTAAATTCCTCCGGGCGCAGATCGGCGCTGGCGAACATCCTCGCCGACCCGGCCAATCCGCTCACCACTCGCGTCATCGTCAACCGCGTTTGGCACTATCACTTCGGCCGGGGGATTTCCGGAACCCCCAACGACATGGGGCTGATGGGGGAGATGCCCGTCAATCGCGAGTTGCTCGATTGGCTCACCGCGCAATTCACGCAGGCCGACGGCTGGAGCCTCAAGAAGCTGCACAAGCGAATCGTCCTCAGCGCCACCTACATGCAGGCTTCCGATTTCCGCCAGGAAGCAGCGACGGTGGACAGCGAGAACAAGTTGCTGTGGCGCTATCCGCGGCGGCGGCTGGAAGCCGAAGCCATACGCGACTCGATGCTCGCCGTCTCGGGATTGCTGGATCGCACCATGGGCGGCCCGGGAGTCTTCCCGGCCGTGCCCAAAGGCACTGAGATACAGGAGGGCCGGCATTGGAAGCAACCTACAGGGCCCACGGATGAGTTCCGGGCGAGCGTGTACATCTTCGCGCGAAGACTGGTCCGCTATCCGATGCTGGAAAGCTTCGATGCGCCGCTGGCGATTGAAAGCTGCGGCCGGCGGCAGGAGACCGTAACACCGGATCAGGCTTTGGAATTGATGAACGGATCGGCCGCTGCCCGGTTTGCCAAGGCGCTTGCCGCGCGTGTGGCCAACGATGCGGGACAGAGTCCGGATGCGCTGGTGGATCGCGCTTTCCGGCTCGCATTGGGTCGTCAGCCCAGCGTGGCAGAGCGCGAGAGCGGGGTGGCGTTTCTCGCCAGGCAAGCTGCGCTGGCCGGTGGCGAGAAAGGCGCGCTCGAAGACATGTGCCTTTCCCTGCTCAGTTCGAATGAGTTTCTGTATGTCGATTGAGGCTGTCATGACGGACCGTTTGCGAATGAGCCGCAGAGCGCTGCTGCGCGGCGCGGGAAGCGGATTAGGAGCCATGGCGATGGCGGCCATGCTCGCCGAAGATGCAGAGGCGGCGAAAGTGCACGATCCCACCGTGCCTCGCAAGCCGCATCATACCCCGAAAGCCAAGGCCGTCATCTTCCTGTTCATGGAAGGCGCACCCTCGCACATCGATCTCTTCGATCCGAAACCAAAGTTGAATGAACTGCACGGCCAGCCGATGCCCGCCAGCTTCGGGCGGCCCATCACCGCCATGGGCACCGCCGGCAATACGCTGATGGGCAGCCCGCGCAAGTGGAAGCAGCACGGCAAGAGCGGCATCTGGATCAGCGAGCTGTATCCGCATGTGGCCAAGCATGCCGACAAGCTGGCCGTGGTGCGCTCCTGCATCTCGAATGGATTGAATCATGCCGGCGGCGTGAGCCAGATGAACACCGGCGATATCCTCTCCGGACGTCCCAGCCTGGGCGCGTGGGTAACCTATGGCCTCGGCACGGCGAACAAGAATCTGCCCACCTTCGTGAGCATGATCGACGAGCGCGAGCCATTCGGCAATGCCAAGAACTGGGGATCCGGATTTTTGCCCGCCGTTTATCAGGGCACGTTGTTCCGCCAGGGTCCGAATCCGATTCTGAATACCAAGCTGGGTGAAGGGCAGACCGATGAGCGGCAGCGCGGGCGCCTCGCCTACCTCGACCAATTGAATCGCGGCTATATGGTGGGCCGCGAGGACGACACCAGCCTGGAGGCGCGCATTCGCAGCTTTGAACTGGCCTACGCGCTGCAAAGTTCGGGACCTGAAGCGGTCGATCTGTCACAGGAAACCGAGGAAACCAAGGAGCTTTATGGATTGAACCAGCCGGAGACGGCGGTGTTCGGACGCAACTGCCTGCTCGGCCGGCGGCTGGTGGAGCGCGGCGTACGCTTCGTCGAGCTGTATTGTGGATCGGGCTCCGGTTGGGATGCCCACACCAATCTCGAAGGCAACCACGCCAAATGGTGCAAAGCCTCCGATCGGCCGGTGGCCGCCCTGCTCGAAGATCTGGAGCGCCGCGGCATGTTGAACGATACGCTCGTGGTTTGGGGCGGTGAATTCGGCCGCACGCCATTCAATGAGAAAGGCGACGGGCGCGATCATAATCCATGGGGCTTTTCGATGTTCTTCGCCGGTGGCGGCGTCAAAGGCGGCCAGACTATCGGCTCAACCGATGAAATCGGACTGCGGGCGGTGGAGCGACCCGCCCATGTTCACGATCTGCATTCGTCCATCCTGTGGCTGCTCGGCCTGGATCATTTGCAGTTGACCTATCTCCACAACGGCCGCGCGGAGCGTCCCACCATGCTCGGCGGCGAAAGTATGCTCAAGGAACTCTGGACCTGAGGGGATGAGGAGGGAGGAGGATTCGGCCAGTACACGCTCCGCGGCAAGTCCAGTTCCACGCCGCAGATCGATTACACCCGGACGCGGCCGTAAGGCGGCAGCGGGCCGCGCATGAATCGCGATTCCACCTGTGCCCGATAGCGCACGTTCCGGTGCGGAGTGTCTACTCTGCGTCCCCCCGCGAATGAGGAGTCCATCAGCGCTTCCAAAGCGCCTGTGACAAGCAAAGTCCGTTCTGGCGGATAGAATTCTTTCCCTTGCCGGATCGTCTGCTCGACCCAATAGCTGAGGCCGTTGCCGTGGCTCCAAGGGCGTCCCCACTGGGTCAGGAAGCTGCATGCGGCCGGCTCGTGTTGTCCTTCCATGCGCGCGGCGAATCAGGCCTGTTGTGTGTGCCCACTGAGAAGGTAAACCACCCCGAGCAGGCCGCTCGAGTATCCCAACAAAAACACGATGGGTTGTCTCACCGCCCTTGCGCCGCTCCACCATGCACTGAAACACTTCCAGCCCGTGATAGCCGTACGCCTCCTTGGCCGGCGTAGAAATAGCCGACGGCTTGTTTCACGGGCGCCTCCATCGCCAGTTCCAGGGCCGGCCGCCGCCACGTCAACGTGAGCGACGTGCCCGCAATCAGAGGGCACTTCAACTGGCGCGACCATTCATACATCTGCTTCGCCTTCTTCCACTCGGTGGAGAAATGCTTATCGACGAATAGCGGCAGCGGGCGGCGAGTCTCCCGATACGCTGCGACGATCTGCTCCATCAGTTCATAGCGCGGATACAGTTTCTGCCCTTTCTCATTGGTGGGATAATCGCCGTGTTCGCCGATGAGAACGACACCCTGAATCTCCGGGACGATGGCCTCGCGAACGGATGGCTTGCGCGCGAGGCATGCTTCGCCGCTTCCGCCAGTCCGATGTCGTTGGCCGGCGTCTGGGCCAGGTACATCGTGGCGATTTCGAGTCCGGACGGGTGCGGCCGGCCCTCCCAATCATAGCCGCGCAGCATGTTGCCGAGGAACACATCGGCGTGCGAATTGCGATAGGAGGCCGTGACGATGGCCGCGACTTTGGCTTTCGCCGGAGCAGCAAACGCGGCCGCGCGGGCGCGCGGAAAGAAACAAACGTCGCTTCATGCGGATCACCATCCCATCGCATAGTCATCTTTAGCCGGGCTGACCGCGCCGTGGAACACACCTGTCCGTGGGTCGATCCAAACGATCTTCACGGCCCCGGCTCCAGAAGGCTGTTGCGAATACGGCCTCTGCATTCGCGTTACCTCCACGTTGTGGCCCTTCGCCTCCAGCGCGCTGCCGATGTGCGAGGCCAATACTTGCGGCACAATCAGCTTGTCGCCGGGCTTCTGCGGATAGTTCGACGCGTGGAAATTCAAGGTGGTCACGGTGGGCTGTTCGACGGCCAGTTGCGGGTGCATGCCGAACTCGACGATGTTGAGAAACGCCTGTAGCATCGCCTGTGGCTGGTTGTCGCCGCCGGGAGTATTCCATGCCATCACCGGCTTGCCGTCCTTCAGCGCGAGGGCCGGATTGATAGTGTGCCGCGGCCGCTTGCCGGGCGCCAGGACATTCGCATCCTTCTCGTTGAGGCTGAAATACTGTAGGCGGTTGTTCAGGACGAAGCCGCCGCCCTCCACAACAACTCCGCTGCCAAATGTTCCATTGACGCTATGCGTGGCCGAGACGAGATTGCCATATCTGTCGGCGATGGAAAACGACGAGGTTTCACCCGGCATGCCGTAAGGCGCGACTCCGGGCCGCGCTTGTTTGGGGTCGATGAGCTTCCGGCGCGCGGCGGCGTATCGCTTGGAAAGCAACTGCCCGGTGGGGATTTTCGTGAACCGCGGATCGGCGATCCAATGATCGCGGTCCGCGAAGGCGAGCTTCAAGGCTTCGACCAGGGTATGTACATAATTCGCCGAGTTGTGTCCCATCGCCTGGAGGTCGATGTCTTCCAGAATGTTCAAGGCCTCCAGCAGCACGATGCCCTGCGAGTTGGGGGCGGATTGATAGACGTCGTAGCCTTTGTACGATGTGCGGATCGGCGCACCTTCTTCGGCTTGGTAGGATGCCAGATCGTCGTAGCGGATCAGTCCACCGTTCTTCTCGTAGAAGTCCGCGGTGAGGCGCGCGAGTCTGCCTCGATAGAATGCATCGGCGCCATCGCTGGCGATGGCTTCCAGGCTCCGGGCAAGATCCGGTTGCCGGAATACTTCGCCCGGTTGGAAGGCGCCCCCGCGGTTCAGCAGCGCCTTGACGGAAGACGGATAGGGCGCCAGTTTGGCGATGGAGGCGTTATGATTGCCGGCCGCCCAATGCGTCAGTGGGTGGCCGTCGCGCGCCGCCGCAATGGCGTCGCCGAGCAGTTCCGGATATTTGCGAGTCCCGTATTTGCGCAGCGCGAGATCGAATCCACCAACCGCTCCGGGCACGGTGGAGGACAGCATGCCTTCACCGGGAATGCCTCCTTCCTTGCGATAGCGCTCCAGAGTGGCGAGCTTCGGCGCCGGCCCAGTGCCGTTAATAAAGACGACGCGCTTCTGGGCGGCGATGTAGGCGAGCAGAAACGCGTCGCCGCCCAGGCCCGATTGGTGTTGCTCCACCACGGCCGTCATGTAGAACACAGCCACCGCCGCGTCGATCGCGTTGCCGCTCTGCTGTAGCACCCGCAATCCGGCGAGGGCTTGCAAGGGATGCTCCGCGGCCACCATGCCGTGCGTGCCCATCACCTCCGTGCGCCACACGGGCCGCGTCACTTCCGGAGGATCCTGCGCCAGACATGCGCCACACACAAGAGCGATCCAAAGCCGTTGCAACATAGATTCGATTATATGAGGCGAATCGCGCCGGCAGATGTTGGCGCGCGCCACGCTTTCCTGTTAGATTGCACAGATGCCGCGAATACTGGAAGAATATGAACGCCGCACGCCCGGATCGCGGCGCTTGCATGCCGCGGCATGCGAGGTTCTGCCCAATGGCGTGACCCACGTCGCCCGCTACCTGGAGCCGTATCCCATCTACGCCGCCGAAGCCGCCGGAGCACGCAAGCGCGATGTGGATGGCAATGAATACGTCGATTTCTTCGGCGGCCATGGCGCGTTGATTCTCGGCCACAATCATCCGGCCGTGATCGATGCTGTTCATGTCCAGTTGCCCCGCGGTGTGCACTACGGCGCTTCCCACGAACTCGAAGTGCAGTGGGCGGAACTGATCCGCCAGATGATCCCCAGCGCCGGGCGCGTGCGCTTCACGGTGACGGGCACCGAAGCCTCGATGCTCGGGATCCGGCTCGCCCGGGCTTTTGCCCGAAAGCCGAAGATCGTTCGCTTCGCCGACCATTTCCATGGCTGGCACGACCACGTCTCGTTTTCCGCCGCCGGCGCCGACGGTATTACGGACGGCCTTGTGGAGGACGTGATCCTTCTTCCCGCGAACGACATCGAAGCCGTGCGGCGATGCTTGTCGCAGCGCGGCGACGTCGCCGCGGTCATCCTTGAGCCCACGGGCGCATCGTTTGGGATGATCCCCACCGGCCCCGATTTCCTACGCGCCTTGCGCCATGCGACTGCGGAGCATGGCGTCCTGCTGATCTTCGATGAAGTGATCAGCGGCTTCCGTTGTTCACCCGGCGGCGCGCAGCAACACTTTCAGATTCAGCCGGATCTCACCGTGCTTGCGAAGATTCTCGCGGGCGGATTTCCCGGCGCCGCCATTGCCGGCCGCGCCGATATTCTCGCCGCGCTCGATTACACGCCGGGCACACCGCCGCGAGTCATGCATCAGGGCACCTACAACGCCGGGCCAGTGTCCGCCGCCGCGGGCATCGCCACGCTCTTGCAAGTTCGCGACACCGATGCCATCCCCCGCGCCAATCGTGTCGCCGCTGCCATTCGCGCCGGCTGCAATGAGGCCATCCATCGCAAGGGCGTCAACTGGGTGGCGCATGGCTGCTTTTCCGAGTTCCACATTCATCCCGGCGGATCGGAGCCGCCCAAGCAAAAGGGAACCGTGCCGCTGTCGCTCATTCACAAGATACGCCTCGCCATGCTTTGTCATGGTGTCGACTGGAATGGCTGGCCGGGCGGACTCGCTTCCGCCGCGCACACCGATGGCGATGTGGAAGCCACGGTCGAAGCGTTTCGCCACACGCTCGATTGGCTGGGTGAGGAGGGCGCCCTTTGACCGCCACGCCCCCCGCCCAGCGGCGCGTGCTGGCGCTTGTGTTCTCCGCCGCCATGCTCACCTACTTCGACCGCGTCTGCCTTTCCACCGCGGCTCCGTCCATGCAGGCCGAACTGGGATTGACTCAGGTGGAGATGGGTTATGTGTTCAGCATCTTCAACCTCGCTTACGGGCTTGCCGAGGTGCCCTCGGGCTGGCTCGGCGATCGTTGGGGGCAGCGTTTGATGATGTGCCGCATTGTGGGTGGATGGTCGCTGTTCACGATGCTCACCGGAGCCGCTCGCGGCTATGCTTCTCTGCTGGCCATCCGGTTTGTCTTCGGCGCCATGGAGGCCGGAGCCTTCCCCACGCTCTCGCGGGCGCTTTCGCACTGGTTCCCGCCCGAGCAGCGCAGCCGCGCGAACGGAATCATGTGGACCGGCGCGCGCCTCGGCGGAGCGCTGTCGCCCGCCATCGCGGCGGCGACGATCCTGTGGATCGGATGGCGCTGGACATTTGCCCTGTTCGGCCTGGCCGGGATCGTCTGGTGCGGCGTATGGATGCTGTGGTATCGAGACAACCCGGGGGGCAAGGCTCACGCCCGCACGCTGGAACCGGTTCCGTGGCGGCGCCTGCTCACCAACGGCACCATGCTCGCGCTCTTCTGGGCGTACTTCGCCTCAGGCTTCGGATTTCAGTTCTTCGTCACGTGGCTGCCGACCTTCTTGATGAAGGAACACGGACTGACGCTGGCGCGCTCCGGCGTCTACGCATCGTTGCCCTTGCTGGCCGGCGCTGCCGGAAGCCTGGTGGGCGGCTTCCTTGCCGACCGTCTGGGCCGGCGCGTGGTGGGCGTGTGCGGATTTCTCTTGAGCGGCATTGCCTTTGTCGCCTCATCCTATGCCGGGTCCGGCGAAGCGGCCATCTTCGGCCTGGTGCTGGCGGCGGGCTTGCACGACGTGACACTGCCGGTGGCGTGGGCCACCTGCGTCGATGTAGGCGGCCGGTTTGGGGGAACGGCGTCCGGCTATATGAATCTGGCGTCCAGCATCTCGGGGACGGCCGCACCCATCGCCGCCGCTTGGATAGCCGAACGCAGCGGCACCTTCGGCTTGGTGTTCTGGGTGGCCGCGGCGGTCTACGCCATCGGCGCCGCGTTGTGGCTTGTCATCAATCCGAAGCGGGGACCAATCAGCGAACAAGGAGCATAAGTGCGTATGGCACGCAAAGACTATTTGTATCAGCACTACACGTGGGTGGAATTGAAGGAGGTGGCTGCAAGGAATCCCGTGGTTGTGGTTCCGGTGGGATCGGTAGAAGATCACGGTCCGCATCTCCCCCTCGATACCGACAACTTTCTCATATGGTCGATCTGCGAGGAGGCGGCCCGCCGCGCCGGCGGCGATATTCTGCTCATGCCGCTCATTCCCTACGGATTCGAAACGCACCATATGGATTTTCCCGGCACCATCGACATCCATATGGAACACATGCTGCACTTCGTTCTGGATGTCACCAAGAGCGTCGCGCGGCATGGATTCACACGCATCCTGCTTGCCGACGGGCATGGATCGAACATGCCGATTCTCGATCTCGTCGCGCGCCGCACCATCATCGAAACCGAAGCGCTCTGCGCGCCTTTTCTTTGGCCCTCCCTGGCGCTCAACGATATCCGCCAGGTGCGCGAATCCGGCCGCGGAGGCATGTCGCACGCCTGTGAACTCGAAACGTCGGTCTATCTCTACCTCGACCAGGAGCGCGTGCAGATGAACAAGGCCGTGCGCGAAATGGAACAGCCCGCCTCCGATTACATCTGGAGCGATCTGCTCAATCCGGGCCCGGTCCGCATGATGGACATCTGGACGCGTTTTTCCAAGTCCGGAGTAAACGGCGATCCCACGCTCGCCACGGTGGAAAAGGGCAAGATCATCTTCGAAGCCGTGGTGGAGAACTTTGTGAAGTTCGCCCGCGAATTCCGCGGGCGCCAGCGCGGCGAGCGCGTGGATCTGCACTAACGCGCGTCCAAAACATGCAAGCGCTACAATGTTTTCGAACAATGCAGCACGCAACCTTGGTCCAACTGGGCGTGCGCTGGCTTTCCCGCCAGTGCTCGGTCGTGCTGTATGAAGCCGCCGCGGTCCGCAAGGAAGTTCCCGATGTCATTGGATGGGCGGGCCCGCGCGCGGTGCTCATTGAATGCAAAGTGAGCCGCGCGGATTTCGTCCGCGACTCCGCCAAGGTTACGCGCGCCAATCCGAAACTCGGCATGGGGCATCGCCGCTATTACCTCAGCCCGGCCGGCGTGATCCAACCGGCGGATCTTCCCCCCAAGTGGGGACTGCTATGGGCCGACAAGGGCCAAATCACCGTGCAGCGCGAGGCCCGCGGCTTTCCGCAACGCAATCTCGTGGCCGAAGTCGAGTTCCTCAGCACCATGTTGCGGCGCGCCCAGATTCGCATCGGCACACGCCCGCTGTCGGAATGGCTCCGTGGCGAAAACCGTTTCGAAGCCCGCCAGGGCATGTCGCCGAACACGCGCTCTCAACCGGCCGGGCATCCGGCTGTGCACCGCAAATAAAGCGGACCCACGCGATCACGACAGTATTTCGCGAACGCGCTCCATGGCCAGCCGCGGGCTCGACAGAATCGGCGTACCGACCTGCGGCATCCGTGCCACCACGCGCGCCATCGAAGCCTGGGCCAGCACCACGACATCCACATCCTTGACCAGCCGCTCGATGGCCGAGGAAACCAGCCGGTCATGATATTCCACATCGCCGCGCACAACAGCTTCAAACGCGCCCTCGCACAGGCAGGATACAATTTCCGCCGGCTTGCCGAGCGCACCCGCCGTTTGCCGGATCAATTCGAGCGTTGGCTCCAGCGTCGTGTGCAACGTGGCCGCAACGCCGATACGCGGTCCCTGGGCGACGGCGGCCTCGGCCATGGGTTCATCGATCCGCATCACCGGCACATCGATCAGCGGCCGCGCCAGCGGAACCGCCGCGCCGATCGACGAGCAAGTCACCAGCACGGCATCCGCCCCCGCCTGCTCCGCGGATTCGATGTGCCGCAACACGCGCCGCGCCGTCTCTTTGGTCAGCCGCCCTGCCGCGATGGTGTTCTGCAAAAGGGATTCATCCACCAGATGAAAAATGCGCACACCGGGGAGCAGCTCCGCGCTCAGCGCCGAAAACGATGGCGCGAGCACGGGGCTCGTGTGAAGCAATGCCAGTGTTTGCGTCATTATTCCCGTCTCCCGGCGGATTCGTCGTCCAGAATGAGCACCCAATCGTTGCCGGGCCCCGCTATGCCTGGAGGCGTGAAATGCTGCGGAGCATCGTTGGCGACAAGCCCGATCGAACGCTTTGTCCCATGGCGCGGATCGAACCATGCCGCGCGCAGACGCTTGCCGCCGATCACGCCCGGACGCAACGAGAACGGCCTCCCTGTATATGTGTACACGAACATGTAGTCCCGACCGCGCGTGGCGACGATGTGTTCATAGCGGGCCCCACTCCCCGATACCACGGCATCCGGCGCGTGCACCCGGTCAAAGTAAGGCCGCGAAAGCATCAGATCCTTCAGGTGGCGCATCTGGCCCGCGCCCGCATCGTCGAGGGCATCGTACCAATACGCGTTGCTGCCGTACGCCGGTGTATCGCCGGGACGGTGGAACTGCATCACGGCATTATTGCCGTAAGTATGCCCGCACGCACCGGCAAACACCGACCAGTATGCATAGCGGCGCACATCATGATCCTTCCACCGCGGCTGCTTCGGATCGTGCAGGCCTTGCGGAATCCCTTCATAGGAAGGCTCTCCGTCGAGCGTCGGCTTGGGCGGCGTCCGCGCCCAATCCTCCAGGACGTAGCGCCAGTTATCCTCGCCCTTGGCGTTCGGCGCCGGATCCTGATCGTAGCGCCGGTGGCCCGATTGGAACATGTTGAAGTCGAGCCACGCCGCCGTGTGAAACCACGTCGAGGACTGCGTCCGCCCAAACGGATGAAACGTGATCAAATGATGCGGATCCAGTTCCCGCAGCGTTCGACCCAGGATCTCCCACGTCGCCCGTTGTACATCGCCCTGTAGATCCCCGCCGTTCATCCAGATAATATTCGGCCTGTCGCGATACCGCTTCGCCAGGAACCCGGCGTAGGAGGCGGCATTCGCCTCATTCACCTGCCCGCGCTTGATCACCGAACCCCACGCCGGCACGATGGCGATATAGATATCTTTCGCGGCCGCCCGGTCCAGCACCCAGTCGATGTGGTCCCAGTAGTCATACTGCCCTGGAATGCTCGGGTCGTTTCCCGGCGTGATGGCGGGCCGTGCCGGATCGCCATCCACCAGCGGAGCCGCGCCGTACACATTCCGCACCGGCCCGAAGCTCAGCACCACCGCTTGCACGACGTTGTACCCCTTCGCCCGCCGGTTGTCCAGATAGCGCTCCGTCTCCTGGCGATTCAGTTTCTGAAACAGTAGCCAAGCCGTGTCCGCCAGCCAAAAGAAAGGCGTGCCATCGGCATGCTGCAAATAGCGCTTGTTGGAGGAAACCGTAAGGGGTCCCGCCGCGGCGGGCATCCCGCACGGCACAATCAGCAAAAGCACGAGACAAAGCACCGGCACGATAAAGGACTCTCTC
The DNA here is from genome assembly GCA_964402295.1 of uncultured Candidatus Solibacter sp. Classification (GTDB taxonomy): domain Bacteria; phylum Acidobacteriota; class Terriglobia; order Bryobacterales; family Bryobacteraceae; genus CADEFT01. The sequence goes on from CAYOBO010000126.1 coordinate 13,929, forward strand.
TGTGCGAGCTTATCGCAGAACGATAGCCCGATCGACCGCTGTGGGAAAATATACCATGTGACCGGTCACGACATCAGACAAACCTTCCTCCAATTCTTTGCCGAGCGCGGGCATCGCATCGTGCGCTCTTCTTCGTTGGTTCCCGCCAACGATCCCACGCTGCTCTTCACCAACGCAGGGATGAATCAGTTCAAGGACATTTTTCTGGGCCTGGAAAAGCGCGATTATGTCCGCGCCACCACGTCCCAAAAGTGCGTGCGCGCGGGCGGCAAGCACAACGATCTGGAGAACGTCGGCTATACCCGCCGCCACCACACCTTCTTCGAAATGCTCGGCAATTTCAGCTTCGGCGACTATTTTAAGTCCGACGCCATCGACTTCGCCTGGGATCTCGTGACCCGCCACTACGGCATGCCGAAAGACCGCCTCTACGTCACCGTCTTTCGCGAAGATGACGAGGCCGAAGAGCTGTGGCAGAAGGTCGCCGGAGTCCCCAAGTCGCGCATCTTCCGGCTCGATGAGAAAGACAACTTCTGGCAGATGGGCGAAACCGGACCCTGCGGCCCGTGTTCGGAGATCCACTTCGATCTCGGCCCGGACGCCGCCGAACCCGGCCGCGAGAACGAAGCCTTCCCGCTCGATGGCGGCGGCCGATTCGTCGAAATCTGGAACCTCGTCTTCATGCAGTATGACCGCTCCGCCGATGGCAAGCTGACACCGCTCCCGCGGCCCTCCATCGACACCGGCATGGGCCTCGAACGCACCGCCGCCATCCTCCAGGGCAAGCTCTCGAACTTCGAATGCGACTTGCTGTTTCCGATCGTCGAAAAAGGCGCTGAACTGCTCGGCCGCGGAGTCGGCGAAGACCCGCGCGTCGATACCGTGCTCCGCATCGCCGCCGATCATGCGCGCGCCACATCCTTCCTCATTCACGACGGCGTTCTCCCTTCCAACGAAGGCCGCGGCTACGTCCTGCGCAAGATCATGCGCCGCGCCATGCGCAACGCCCGCATGGTCGGCATGGAGGAGCCGTTCCTCTACAAGCTCACCGGATTCGTCGCCGAATGGATGAGGCCCGCCTATCCGGAATTGATGGATAGCATCCAGCGCGTCGCCCGCGTCGTCAAGGACGAAGAGCATCGCTACGCCACCACCTTCCAGGTCGCCGAAAAAGTCTTCCACGACGAAGCCAAGTCCGCCCAGGGCGGCGTCTTGCCCGGACCCGCCGCCTTCAAACTCTACGACACCTACGGACTCGCCCTCGATGAAATGCAGGAAATGGCCCGCGAACGCGGCCTCCAGGTCGACCTCGAGGGGTTTGAACACGCCATGGAGCAGCAGCGCCAGCGCGCCCGCGCCAGTTGGAAGGGCGCCGAAAAAGCCCAGGTCGCTCCCGCCTATCAAACGCTTCTCGAAAAGGGACGCACCAAGTTCCTGGGCTACGAATCGCTCCACAGCACGGCCTCCGTCGTCATCGGCCTGCTCAACGCCAACAAGGAACTCGTCGAGATCTTGGAACCCGGCCAGTCTGGCGAACTCGTCCTCGACCGCACCCCCTTCTACGCCGAATCCGGCGGACAGGTCGGCGACACCGGCGCGCTCTTGCGTGGGGAAGAAAAAATCGCCACCGTCGAAAACACCTATCCCGCCGTGCCCGGTTTGTCCGTCCACAAGATCACGGCCCACTCCGCCATTGCCCTCGGCGATGCCGTCGATTGCCAGGTCGAGCAGAGCTCCCGCGCCTCCACCATGCGCAATCACACCGCCACCCACCTGCTCCACGCCGCTCTCCGCTCGGTGCTCGGCACACACGTCAAGCAGGCCGGCAGCGTTGTCGAACCGTCCCGCCTCCGCTTCGATTTCTCTCACTACACCGCCATGGATCCCGAGGAAATCGCCCAGGTCGAGCGTCTTGCCAACGAGCAGATCCTCGGCAATCGCGCCGTCGAAACCAACCTCATGAGTCTCGATGACGCCCTCAAGACCGGAGCCATGGCCCTCTTCGGGGAAAAGTACGGCGACCACGTCCGCGTCGTCACCGTCGGCGACTTCAGCCGCGAACTCTGCGGCGGCACCCACGTTGGACGCACCGGCGATATCGGGCTCTGCAAAATCGTCTACGAAGGCAGCATCTCCGCCGGCGTCCGCCGCATCGAAGCCGTCACCGGCGAAGCCGCCCTCGAGCGGTTCCGCTCCGCATCCGAATCGCTCGCCCGCATCAGCTCCGCCCTCCGCACCTCCGAGGCCGACTTGTTCGAACAGGTCGACCGCATGCTCACGCACCAGAAAATGCTCGAAAAGCAAGTCGAGCAATTGAAAGGCAAACTCGCCCAATCCCAAATCGGCGGACTCGAAGCTCTTTCCCGCGAGGTGAAAGGCGTCCGCGTCCTCGCGGCCCGCATCGATGGCTTCGATCGCACGCAACTGCGCAACCTCGCCGATTCCTTGCGCAACAAGTGGCACACCGCCGTCGTGGTCCTCGCCAGCGCCGACAACGGTTCCATCGCCCTCATCTCGGCCGTCACCAAGGATCTTGCCGGGAAAGTGCATGCCGGCAAGCTCGTCAGCGGACTGTCCCAGGCCATCGGCGGCAAAGGCGGCGGCCGTGCCGACCTCGCCGAAGGCGGCGGCAAGGATACCGCGGCTCTCGAAGGAGCGCTGAGCAAAGTTTACTCCAGCCTGGAAGGAATGCTGTAAGTGGCGGACGTGGTCATTGTCGGAGCGGGGCCGACGGGCCTCGCCTGCGGCATCGAATTGAAGAAGCGCGGCATCCACGCCGTGTTGATTGAAAAGGGCTGTCTCACCAACTCCCTTTACCACTACCCCACCAACATGACCTTCTTCACTACGCCGGAATTGCTCGAAATCGGCGGCATTCCCATGACCTCGCTCCATGAGAAGCCCAACCGCACCGAGGCCCTCAAATACTACCGGCGCGTTGCCGACTACTACCAGCTTGACATCCGCCAGTACGAAAAGGTGCTCCGCATCGACGGCGGCGATGGCGCTTTCACCGTCCACTCCATGGACCGCTTCGGCAAGGCCCAGGCCCACCCGGCAAAGAAGATCATCCTCGCCATGGGCTATTACGATATCCCCAATAGATTAAATATCCCCGGCGGCGATCTGGAAAAAGTGATTCACTACTACCGCGAGCCCCATCCCTACTACGGCATGGAAGTGGCCGTGATCGGCGCCAAAAACTCCGCCGCCATCGCCGCTCTCGAGCTGTTCTGGACCGGCGCCAAGGTCACCCTCATCCATCGCGGCGAACGCATCTCCGATTCGGTCAAGTATTGGATTAAGCCCAATATCGAAAACCGCATCAAGTCCGGCGAGATCAAAGCCTACTTCCAATCGGTTGTCAAAGCCGTCCATGCCGATGCCATCGAAGTCGAAACACCTGCCGGCCTCGTGCGGCTGAAGAACGATTTCGTCTTCGCCATGACCGGCTACCGCCCCGACTTCGAATTCATGGGCGCCCACGGCATCCTCCTCGATGAGGCGACGCAGAAGCCCCGCACCAACCCCGATACGCTCGAAAGCGACGTCAAAGGAATCTATCTCGCCGGCGTCGTCGTGGCGGGCGTCCACACCAACGAAATCTTCATCGAAAACGGCCGCTTCCACGGCGCCATGATCGCCGATTCCATCGCCGCCTCGCTCGCCGCGGCCTAATTGGCGGGTTGTGGCGCAGCGGTCCACAGATCTGCTGCACCGCATCGGCGTCGCCTTGCAGAACTACGACCTCCAGGTTTCGCGCCAGTTGCCGCTCGCCGAAACGCTCCTTGGCGAACTGCCGAGCCTCCGCGTTGGCCTACTGGCGAACTCCTGGTTCAGAGATTAAGAAATGTTAATTATTTAAGCGGCCATTTGGAATCAACATCTTGCAAAAAACTATTGTCACTCCTCCCCCGAGTGTGCTAATAATATGGCGTGGACACGGCATCCCGGCCCGGATGCGGCCATGGGAACGCGTCCCTAATCGCTTACGTTCCGCTCGAACCATAAGAAGCGAACGAACCAAACGTCAAGTTCTCAACGTTGGAGGTCACAAGGATTCTATGAACATTCGACCCCTGCACGACCGGATCGTGGTCCGGCGCGTGGAAGAAAAAGAGACCGTGAAGGGCGGTATCATCATTCCGGATTCGGCGAAGGAAAAGCCGCAGGAAGGGGAAGTCGTTGCGGTCGGCAAAGGCAAGCGCAACGACGAGGGCAAGTTGCTCGCGCTGGACGTCAAAGTGGGCGACCACATCCTCTTCGGCAAGTATTCCGGCAACGACATCAAGATCGATGGCGAAGAATTGCTCATCATGCGCGAAGACGAAGTTCTCGGCGTGATTGAGAATGGCAAAAAGTAACCTTCGAGAATTTCCATTTTTGAGGAGAGTAAGTAAAGATGCCTGCAAAGCAGATTGTCTATAGCGAAAATTCCCGCCAGGCGATTCTCCGCGGCGTGAACCAGTTGGCCGACGCCGTCAAAGTGACCCTCGGTCCCAAGGGCCGCAACGTGGTCCTTGAGAAGAAGTTCGGCGGCCCCACCATCACCAAGGACGGTGTCACCGTCGCAAAGGAAATCGAGCTTCGCGATCCGCTCGAGAACATGGGCGCCCAGATGGTTCGGGAAGTCGCCTCGAAGACTTCCGATGTCGCCGGCGACGGCACCACCACCGCCACCATCCTGGCCCAGTCCATCTTCCGCGAAGGCGTGAAGAGCGTGGCCGCCGGCGCCAACCCCATGGCCCTGAAGCGCGGCATCGAGCGCGCCGTGGAAGCCGTGGTCAGCGAAATCCAGAAGCACAGCAAGCCCGTCTCCGGTGAGATGATCGCCCAGGTAGGCACCATCTCCGCCAACGGCGACGAGACCATCGGCAACACCATTGCCGAGGCCATGAAGAAGGTCGGCAAGGACGGCGTCATCACCGTCGAAGAGTCCAAGACCATGCACACCGAACTGCAAACCGTCGACGGTATGCAGTTTGACCGTGGCTACCTCTCCCCCTACTTCATCTCCGATCCGGACCGCATGGAGTGCGTCCTCGAAGATCCCTACATCCTGATCCACGAAAAGAAGATCAGCAACATGAAGGATCTGCTGCCCTTGCTCGAGCAGATCGCCCGCAGCGGCAAGCCGCTTCTGGTCATCGCCGAGGAAGTGGAAGGCGAAGCGCTCGCCACGCTCGTCGTCAACAAGCTGCGTGGCACCCTCAATGCCTGCGCCGTGAAGGCCCCCGGCTTCGGCGACCGCCGCAAGGCGATGCTCGAGGACATCAGCATCCTCACCGGCGGCAAGGCCATCATGGAAGAGACCGGCATTAAGCTCGAAGGCGTCCGTCTCGAGGACCTCGGCCGCGCCAAGCGCGTCACCGTGGACAAGGACAACACGACCATTGTCGATGGCGCCGGCTCGCAGAAGAACATCGAAGGCCGCATTAAGCAGTTGCGCGCCCAGATCGAAGAGACCACTTCCGACTACGACCGTGAGAAGCTGCAAGAGCGTCTGGCGAAGCTCGCCGGCGGCGTTGCCGTCATCAAGGTCGGCGCGGCCACGGAAACCGAGATGAAGGAAAAGAAGGCCCGCGTCGAAGATGCTCTGCACGCCACGCGCGCCGCGGTGGAAGAAGGCATCGTCCCTGGCGGCGGCGTCGCTCTCCTCCGCGCCTCGAAGGTTCTCGCCGACGTGAAGGGTACTGGCGATGAGCAGATCGGCATCGAGATCGTTCGCCGCGCCTGCGAAGAGCCCCTCCGCCAGATCTCCGGCAACGCCGGCTACGAAGGCGCCATCGTCGTCGAGAAGGTCCGCAGCTCGAGCGACCCCAACTACGGCTTCAACGCTGCCACCGGCAACTTCGAAGACCTCGTTGCTTCCGGTGTCATCGACCCCGCCAAGGTGACTCGCTCCGCCCTCCAGAATGCTTCCTCCATCAGCGCCCTGATGCTGACCACCGAAGCCATGATCTGCGAAATTCCGGAAAAGAAGCCTGCCCCCGCTCCCGGCGGCGGCCATGGTCCGGAAGGCATGGACTACTAAGAAGTCCTCAAGCCCGATTTGCGAAAGGCCCGTTCCACTCCGGTGGCGCGGGCCTTTCGCTTATTTACTTGCCTTGTTCCAGACGTGCCGCCAGATACTCCGGCAAACCCGCCCTCCGGATCGCCTTCTGCGCACCCGCAATATCGTACTTCGTTCTGCGAAACTGCACCATCCGTGCGTCGGAATCGTAAATCGCATACGCCGCCCGCGGATCGTGGTCCCGAGGCTGCCCCACTGAGCCAGGGTTGATCAGATACCCCGTCTCTGGCTCAATGGCCAGATCGCGGTCCGGAGCCACGTACCAGACCCGTCCCGGCCGCAACGCAAACGTCCCTTGCAGGTGCGTATGCCCGAAAAAACAGACTTCCCCCGGCATGTGGCGATACTGAAACGCCGCCTCGTAGCTGCTCGTCACGTACTCGTCTTCATCGGCCGGCGAACCATGGCAGAGAAAAAAATCGTCCACCGGCACCGGACCCCGCGGCAGGTTGGAAAGCCACTTGCGGTTTTCCTCCGTCAGCAGACGCTCGGTCCACTTCGCCGCGCAGTAGGCATTTTCGCTGAATTCCTCAATCACTGGATCGCCCGTGCAGGCGCGGTCGTGATTACCCCGCACCACCAAGGGGACGTTGGCTCGCACCCAATCCGCCGTTGCATTGGGATCCGCGCCGTAGCCGACGATGTCGCCCAAGCACAGAATCCGGTCATAGCCGCGGGCATGCTCCATGACAGCCTCGAGCGCGTGGCGGTTGGCGTGTATGTCGGAAAGAATCAGGAAGCGCACAAATGGATGAGCGTAATCTCCGGAGGCGCGCCGACACGCGCGGGAATCCCCACCGTGCCGATGCCGCGCGTCACGTAGACCGCCCGGTTCTCCTTGCGGTACTCGCCATATACATATGGCGTGAAAATGCGGGCGACGTTCGCGTATTGATGCAAGATCTCGAAGGTCACTTGTCCGCCGTGCGTGTGTCCGGCCAGGGTCAAATCGTACCCCTGCGCGGCGGCCACGGGAAATACATCCGGATTATGAGAAAGCAATACATTGAATTCGCCCGGCTTTACGAATGTCTCCATGCCGGTCAGGTAAGGGCTGCGAAAATTCTGGTAATCCACACCCACCAGGTTGATTTGCGCATCTCCAAATCGCAACGATGCCGATTCGCGCCGCAGAATGTGGATGCCGCGCCGGGCCGCCAGAGCCTGCGCCCGATCCTCCACCCGCGAGAAGATCTCGTGGTTGCCGTGACAGCCGAGAGTCCCATGGTCGGCCCGCAGCCGCGCCACCTGCCCGATGCACAACTCCAGCGGATCGTGCGGACCCGTGATCAGGTCGCCCGTCAACACCGCCAGGTGAGGCTTCGTCTCATTCGCCATATCGATCACCCGGGCCAGCTCTTCCTCGGTCAGGAACGGACTCATGTGAATATCGCTCAATTGCAAGATGCGCAGGCCCTGCAAGTCCCGATGCAGCCCAGGAAAGGAAAGGTTTACTTCTTTGACATGAAACTGCGTGCGGCCGGATACCACGCCGTAGCCCGTGATCACCGCCGGCGCGGCAACGATCGCCGACCGCCCGGCCGCCAGAAACTGCCGCCGGCCGGCGGAAAAGCGCCGATCCATCTGCGGCAACAACAGCCAAGCGGCCAGCATTCCCATCATGCACAACGCATACAGTTGTCCCGTACCTCGGAACCACGGCAGCCAGTTGCCCGGCGGAAGCAGATTCGCCAGTTGGTGAACGTTCGTCACCACGCTAAAAAATACCCACGCCGCCGAAACCAGCAGCGCCGGCCGCGCCCAGCGTGCCTTGGCGCGGCGCCACGCCAAACCGTGCATCAGCAGCGCGGCTGTCAGAAAGAGGAGGTCGGGAATGTAGCGGAACAGTGTGGCGCTCAGGCTCACATTCCCCATTTTACCACTTGACAAAAAGCGAAATAAAAGCGAAACTACAGCATGCGCTTGGTAGGCATCGCCCGGCTCGCCTCTATCTCCCCAACCTTAGAGGCGAAACGCACGGTGTCCTACCAACTCCTGCCTTCCCGCAACTGGATCAATCGCTGTGGCAACGGCCGCATGCCCTTCGA
>CAYOBO010000127.1:0-14727 GCA_964402295.1 uncultured Candidatus Solibacter sp.
CTAACGGCGCAGATCCAGGGTCAGGGGGAACTGAGGGTTTTCCTCGCGCGGCGGGATGGGCATCGGCCCAGGCGTGTGGCCGTAAGGGAAGAAGCGGGCCCCGCGGCGGGCTTCGGCTTCGTTGGCATTGACGGGAAAGGTTTGGAAGTTCCGCCCGCCGGGATGTGCCACATGGTAAGTGCATCCGCCGACGGAGCGGCCGGTCCAGGTATCGACAATGTCGAACACCAGCGGCGTATGAACCGGGATGGTGGGATGCAGGCAGGAGGGCGGTTGCCAGGCGCGATAGCGCACGCCCGCCACCCACTCGCCCTGTGTGCCCGTGTTGTGCAGCGGAACGCGGCGGCCGTTGCAGGCGACAATGTGGCGGTCCCCAAAGAGGCCGGTCACTTTCACCTGCACGCGTTCGACGGAGGAATCGACAAACCGCGTCGTGCCGCCGCCGGCGGGCTCTTCGCCCAGCACGTACCAGGGTTCGGTGGCCTGCCGGATCTCCATCTCGATGCCCATTGCGTTGACGCGCCCAAACACCGGATAGCGGAATTCGAAGTGCGCGGCGAACCAGTCGTCGGCAAAGCCGTACCCTGCCGCGCGCAGATCGTCCAGAACATCCGCGAAGTCGCGGGCGACAAAATGCGGCAGCATGAATTGATCGTGCAGTTGCGTGCCCCAGTGTATCGGCGCACGCCGGTAAGGCTGCTTCCAGAACCAGGCAATCAGCGCGCGCACCAGCAGTTGCTGCGTCAGGCTCATGCGCGCATGTGGCGGCATTTCGAAGCCGCGCAGTTCCAGCAGCCCCAACCGGCCCGTGGAGGAATCCGGCGAATAGAGCTTGTCGATGCAGAACTCGGCGCGATGCGTGTTGCCCGTAACATCCACCAGGATGTGGCGGAAGATGCGATCCACCAGCCAGGGCGGGCACTGCCATCCGCCGGGTTCGGGGATCTGGCGGAATGCGATCTCGAGTTCATACAGGCTGTCCTGCCGCGTTTCATCGATGCGCGGCGCCTGGCTGGTCGGTCCGATGAACATCGTCGAAAACAGGTACGACAGCGAAGGGTGATTCAGCCAATAGCAAACCATGCTGCGCAGCAGATCGGGGCGGCGCAGGAACGGACTGTCGGCCGGCGTAGCCCCGCCGAGCACGAAATGATTGCCTCCGCCCGTGCCCGTGTGCCTGCCGTCGAGCATGAATTTTTCCGTGCCCAGGCGCGATTGCCGCGCCTCCTCATAGAGCGCCGTGGTGTTGGCAACCAGTTCCTCCCAACTGTGCGCCGGATGAATATTCACCTCGATCACGCCGGGATCGGGAGTCACCTTGATGTTGTTCAGACGCGGGTCGAAGGGGGGCGTGTAGCCTTCAATGACGACCGGCGTGCCCAGGTGCGCGGCTGTGTCTTCGACAGCCGCCAACAGATCCACGTAGTCTTCGGTTCTTTCGAGCGGTGGCATGAACACATGCAAGCGCCCGTCGCGCGGTTCCACGCAAAGGGCCGTGCGCACAACCCACGGAGCCGATTCCTGCGGCGCGGGTTTGCGGTCTCGCTCATTGCCGCGCGGTTGCAGCACCGGATCGCCTGGCGCGGTGTGTTGCGGAACATGCAGCGGCCCCTGGTTGACCATCGGATCGGTGGGCGTGAGGATGGGAGCGTCGGCCGCGGCGACCCAGGGCAGGGAAGGCAACGGCAGGCGCAATCCGATGGGCGAATCGCCCGGCAGCAGATACAGATACTGCCCGCGCAGCATCCACAGTCCGGTTTGCCATTCCGGACCGTTCACGCCCCAACCTCGCTGCACCGGCAGCACATAGCCTACGGGCACATGCAGCCCGCGCTCGAACACGCGCCGCACCCGTTCGCGGTCCTGCTCATCGGCCAGCCGGTTCACCAGCGGATCGACATTTACCGGCAATTGCCGTTCTTTTTGCAGATAATGCAGCGGATCGTCGTAGGCCGGATTCACGTAACCCGGGTCAATGTTCAGCCGCCGCGCCAGGGTTTCGGCGAACCGCTGCGCATCGAGCGGACCGAATTGCGTCGGCGAATCCTCCGCTGCGATCAGCCCATAGTCATTCCACAGCGGCACGCCGTCGGTGCGCCAATAACAGGCCAGCGCCCAACGCGGAAGAGGTTCGCCCGGATACCATTTTCCCTGTCCGTAATGGAGCAGGCCGCCGGGTGCGAAGCGTTTTCGCAGGCGATCCAGCAGACGTTCGGCGAGCTTGCGCTTCATCGGGCCGAGCGCCGCGGTGTTCCACTCCGCGCCATCCATATCGTCGATGGAGACGAACGTCGGTTCCCCGCCCATGGTCAGCCGGATATCGCCGCCGCGAATCTCTGCATCGATCTGGCGCCCCAGCGCCTCAATCCGCTCCCACGCGCTGTCGGTGTAAGGCAACGTGACGCGCGGGTCTTCGTGAATGCGCGTCACTTTCATTTCGTGGTGGAAACGGACTTCGCACATTCCCACCGTTCCGGTGATGGGGGCGGCACTCGATGGTTCGGGCGTCGCCGCCAATGGCAGATGCCCTTCCGCGGCGAACAACCCCGATGTGGGGTCCAGGCCAATCCAGCCCGCGCCGGGCAGGTATACTTCGGCCCACGCGTGCAGGTCAGTGAAATCGGCCTCGGCGCCCGATGGCCCATCGAGCGATTTCACGTCCGGTTTGAGCTGAATGAGGTAGCCCGAGACGAAGCGCGCGGCGAGTCCGAGGTTGCGCAGGATTTCGATCAGCAGCCATGCCGAATCGCGGCAGGAGCCGCTGCGCCGTTCCAGCGTTTCCTCCGGCGTCTGTACGCCCGGTTCCATGCGAATGAGATAGCGGATGTCCCGGCAGAGGCGCTGGTTCAAGTCCACCAGGAACGAGATGGCCTGTTTGGGTTCGCGCGAAATGGTGGCCAGGTAAGCGCTGAGCAGCGGTCCCGGCGGCTTCGTTTCGAAGAAAGGCGTCAACTCCTTGGCCAGCCAGGACGGATATTCGAACGGGTACTTGTCCGCGTATGGCTCCAGGAAAAAATCAAAGGGATTGATCACCTTCATTTCCGCCACCAGATCCACTTCGACCGTAAAATGCGGAACTGGATCGGGGAACACGACGCGAGCCAGATAGTTGCTCTGCGGATCCTGCTGCCAGTTGACGAAATGGCCCGCGGGTTCGATTTTCAGCGAGTAGGCATGGATCGGCGTGCGGCAGTGGGGCGCCGGGCGAAGGCGCACAACTTGCGGCGAGAGCGAAACCAGGCGGTCGTATTGATACGTGGTCTTGTGATGCAGCGCGACGCGAATTGACATATGGATGCGGAGGCCCAGTTGTCCTTGCGACGCGGAAGAAGTTGTGCCCGGTCCTCCGATTATAACGCGGCGGTCCGCCGGCGATGCCTGTCCCGCGCCTTGTGCCACGCAAGAGGATGTGCTAAGAGAAATGGGTGCTGAGAAAACTTCCCTTCCTGCTCGTTTTCATCGCTATCCAGTCGGAAGCGCAATTGACACCCGACCAAAGATCCGTTGATTTTCAGAATCTGGTTTCCTTATATGCGAAACGATACGCTCCGGCGGACTGGAAGAAGCAACTGTTCGGTATCGACCTCTTCGACGTGGGGCGGTGGATGGACCGCGTGCGCGCGGCCAAGGACGATTTGGAGTACCTGGAAATCGCCTCGGAATACGTGGCGCAACTCGATGATCTGCACTCCTCGTTCCGCGTTCCGTCGAACTTCTTCGCCGACAGCGGAGTCGTGGTGGATATTTACGATGGAAAAGTCCTCATAGAAGCCATCGACCGGTCTGCCTTGCCCGCCGGCCGGTTCCCTTTTGCCGTCGGCGATGAGCTGGTTTCCGTCGACGGCGTCCCCGTGGCTGCACTGCTGGACAGGTTCGAGAGATTGCGCCGCCGCGGCAACCCGCTCACCACACGCCGCGCCAGCGCCGACCTGCTGACGTTCCGGCCGCAGTCCGTCATACCTCGCGCCGCCGAACTGGGTGAAGAGGCGGTCCTTGTCATTCGTAGTGCGGAGAATGGCGAAGAGCAGTCTTACAGCGTGCCTTGGCGCAAGGTGGGGCTTCCGTTGACGACACTCGGTCCGGTGCCGAATCCGAAGTGGACCGCTTTCCCGCGTGCCGCGGCTGCCGCGAACTACATGGCAGCCTATGAGGAACTCACGAATTTCCGCGCTTCTGAGGACGATCATCTGCTCCAGGGCGGCACATACCAGGCCGATGACGGAACGGAACAACAGCGCCGCTACGTGCTCGGCTACGGAGCGCGCACGCCCGCCTTCACGTTTCCGCAAGGGTTCACGCGGCGGCTCGGCACGGGGGCGGATTTCCACTATTCGGGCGTCTACCAATCCGAAGGAGTGCGCATCGGCTACATCCGCTTCCCCAACTTCGCACCGAGTAACTACAACGCCGCGATTGCGGAATTGATCCGGGAGATCGACTTTTTCCAGAGAAACACGGATGGCCTGGTTGTGGACGTGATGCGTAACCCCGGCGGTGGCTGTTACATGTTGGATGCGGCGGCGTTTCTCATTCCGAACAACTTCTATTTCTTCGGCGAAGAGATTCGAGTGACGCGAGACCGGCTGCTGTCGATTGAGGCATCCCTACGGGTGGCTACGGCGCAGAACGCTCCGCAGTGGATTCGCGACTACTATCAACAGATACTCGACGAGATGCAGCGGGCATACAACGAAAATCGAGGCATGACGCAGGCGCTGCCCGCATGCACCGGCCTGACGCAGCAGGGGCAGCCGCGGGGTTTTGAGTTCCATCCGGCGCGCGACGGAAACGGTGGATTGCTGGCTTACGATAAACCGCTGATCGTGTTGATCGACGAATTCTCCACCTCCGCCGGCGATATTTTCCCGGCCATGCTACAAGATAATCGCCGCGGACCGCTGGTGGGTACGCGCACCAACGGCGCGGGCGGTTCCATTAGTATGTGGCCCGCGGGATATTATTCCGAGGCGCAAACCTCGAATACCAATACCCTGGTGTTGCGCAAGGAACCGGTGAACGTGCCGGGCTATCCGGCATCGCGCTACATCGAAAACATCGGCGCGCATGCCGATGTGCCACTGCAATATATGACGCGAGAGAACTTGATGCAGCGCGGGCGGCCATTCATCGATGCGTTTACGAAGATCCTTGTGGATCACGTGAGAGCTTCGCGGCAGTGATGCCACAGTGGGGACTACCAGCGCAGACGCGCCACCATTTGCAGACTGCGCGCCCCGCCCGTCTGGAACACCGGAGTCAATCCGCTCCCCGGGCTCCCCGTGCCGAGCATCAAACTCAACATGGACGGCGATTCGCCAAATAAAGGCGACGATAAAAACCGCACCGGATCGGCGAAATTCGGGTGATTTAACACATTAAACGCCTCCACCCGGAAATCCAGTCCCGTGCGGTCGCCGAGACGGAACGTCCGCCGCAGCGCCGCGTCGATTTGATGCATCCCAAACCCCGACACCGTATTGCGGCCGAGGTTCCCTTGTATCAAATCTCCCGCCGAGACAAACGCATCGCGGTTCAGACGCCGCCCGCCAGGCACCACAGGGTCGTCGATCCAGATGTTCGCTCCGGGCTTCACGCTGGGGCGGAAGGCGTTGGCAAAGCCGATGCCGATCGTGTGCTCCGCCGATTGAATCTGGATCGGGAATCCGCTGCGCGCCCGCGCGATGCCGTCCAAGCTCCAGCCGCGCAGCCAGCGTCCCCACCGTGCCGGCGATTCATAGCTCAGCGCCGCGGTGAAGGAATGGCGCACGTCGAAGTCGCTCGATCCGCGGTCTCCGGCCGCTGTAATGCCGCGCTCGGCATAGTGCAGGGAAGAATCGCTGGAGCTGTTGTCGATGGAATGGCCCCAGGCATAGGAAAAATGCCCCTGCCAACCCGTGCCGAAACGGCGGCGAAGCTGTGCCTGCAAGCCATGATAAATGGACTCGCCATGGTTGGTGGCCAGAATCAGCCGGTGCGATTCCGTGCTTTCCGGGCCGCCCAGTTCGCGGCGCAACAGCAGCGTCCCTTCCGAACCCGTATACGACACGCGGAACGCATTGCGATCGAGGAAGCTGCGCTCCACGCTGAAGCTCCATTGCTTTACGCGCGGCAGTTGCAGCCCGGGAAGAAATCCGAAACTCAATGAAGTGGGGAACGGAGCGTTGCGATTGCTGCTATAGGACGCCAGGCTGAGCGGTCCGCCATTCACCAGATCCGTGGCAATGCTCAGGCTCGAATCATAATAGACCCCGAAGCCGCCGCGCAAAACCAATTGGCCGTTGCTGTAGGGCCGCCACGCCAGCCCGGCGCGCGGAGCGAAGCTGCCGTTGACGCTGCGCCAGATCCGGGTTTGAAACGGATAAACGAAGTGCGACGGCGTGCTCGCATTGGATTGCTCCGGCTGCAAACGCGGCGATGGGGTATGCTCCCAACGCAGTCCGAAGGAAGCCGTCAGTTGCGGGTGGATACGCCAGTTGTCATGCACGAAGGCGCTTGCCTCGCGGAGCACCGCCTGGCCTTCCACGCGCGGGCCCACGGAAACCCAGGATGTGCCTACTTCCACCAAATCGCGAAAACTATCGGACAAAATGCTGATGGCGTCCTGAAGGTCGCGGCGGTATGGAGTGAGTTGCCGGTAATCCACGCCGGCGCTGACCTTGTGGGCACGCGTGTGGACCACCAGGCTGGGCAGCACATGCCACTGGTTTTGCCGCCGGTTCGATTCCTCTCCAAGGGACAACGTGCCCACACCGGCGATGCCGAACCGCACCAGCGTGTCGCAGAGCCCGTTGCGGCGGAAGAAGAACGATGTCACCGGCTCGAGAAAACAGGCAGGCAGATTCTCCGCTGTCGGACGCCATTCCGATTGTGCCGCCGCGCGGGTCCAGTTCATCCGCGCATCGAAGACCACGCTCGAGCTGGCGCGCAGATTCATTCCCAGGGTGAGCGCACGCGATTGCATGTCGAGCTGGTTGATCTGCGCGCTGCCGAATTGATTGGAAGACGGTGCTTCATTAAAGCGGCCGAACACAGAGATGCGCGAAGTGAGCAGGTGATCCAGCCGCAGGCTTCCGGTATCGAGCCGCGCCGGACGCAGGATGCGGCCGTTCCACTCCGCCAGGCTGGCATCGAGCGGGCGTCCGTCTGGAACTGGGTAGAGGTTCAGCATCGTCTGCACCCACACCGGGCCAAGCCGGCGTGCTTCCAGCGTGGGCGCGGGCTGGCGCCAGGAAAAGGGCTGCCGTAGCCGCAAGCCTTCATACGTAGTAAAGAAGAACGTGCGGTCTTTGTGCAGCGGTCCGGATAGACTGGCCCCGAAATCGTTCATCCGCATCGCGGCCCGGGCCAGGCCTCCGCGATTCGAAAACCAGTCGTTGGCATCCAGCTTTTCATGGCGCAGGTAGTAGAACGCCGAGCCATGCCATTCATTGCCGCCGGCACGGCTGCTCAGGCTGACCTGCGCGCCCGGCAATCGCCCAAACTCGGAACTCGCCGTGGCGGTCTGCACGCGGAATTCATCCAGCCCCTCGATTGGCACCATGCTGTGATAACTGCCGAGCGCCGTCATTCCGGGCAGCGCACCGCCGGTGACCTGTGCCGCCACGCCGCCGCCGCTCACTCCTGTGTTGCCGCTTACGCCGTCGATGGTGAAATAGTGCGAATTGGGCCGTTGCCCGTTGGCCGTGAACTGTCCCGATTCGCCGCGCGTGGCGGATGTGACTACCGTACCCGGGGCCATCTCGATCAGGCTCAAAATGCCCCGCCCGTTCAAAGGCATCTGTTCGATCCACTTGCGCTCCACCAGCGTGCCCACCGAAGCATCTTCCGAATTCAACAATGGCGCCGCCCCTTCCACGGTGATCGCATCCTGCACGCTGCCCAGCGCCAGTTGAAAATCCACGCGCGCCGGCTGCGCTACATCGAGCTTTACCCCGAACCGGATCATGGTGCGAAAGCCATCCTTGCGAACCGTGATCTTATAAAGCCCGGGTTGCAGGGATGCGACGACATAGCTGCCGTCGGATTGAGTCAGCGCAGAGCGGCGGAACCCCGTCTCCTCGCTCACCACGGTGAGGGATGCTTCGGTTACGGCGGCCTGCGAGGGATCCAGTACGAGTCCCGATAGATGTGTGAGTTGCTGCGCCGCGGCAGGAAGGGCGGCGGTCAGTGCCAATACCGCTAGCAGGCACCCAGCGAGGGACATCTCCCTCTATTGTGCCGCGTTTGCCGCCTTTTCGTAAGCAGAAAGTTTGGTACGGAGTTGCCGTAGCTGAGATTGCACCTGCGCCGGGGATGCCGGAGTGCCCGGTGCGCTGCCCAACAGAACACCCAGCCGTTGCTCCAGATTCCGTGCCACGAAGAAGATGTCTTGGCTTGCCGTCTGCCAGTCGGAGGGGATCTGCACGGGCGTGGGGGGCTCGGCGGGAATGGACAGTCCATCGAGAAGCTGGGTTATGTGCTGATCGAGCACTTCCAGCTTTTCGCGCAGAGCCGTGGCATGAGTGACGCGCAGTCCGGCCAGGGTCTTGCGTTCTTCGGCGCTCAATTCCTGCTCCTTGGCTGCCGGGAAGCGTTCGGCCAAGCGGCGCAGGGCATGCGCCCGGGTCATGGCGGCATCCATAAGCAGCAGATTCTGGTCAGAGAACTGTTCCAGGTTCTGGGCTCCGCCAAGGTAGTTGGCGATCTGTGTCTGCCAGGCGCGGGCTTCGGCGCGCGGTGTGGAAGGTGTTTCCACGGCCCGTTCCGCAACCGGGGCGGCGGCCGGCGCCAGATCGGAGAACTGCACCACAACGCCCGGCTGCGACGCCAGCTCCCGTTGAATTTGGATTTGGCGTTGTGGTGCAATTCCGATTCCGGTCACCAAAATGTGGCCGTCTTTGCGGGAGATTTCGATGGGTTCGCCCAGATCCGCACCCATACGGCTCAACAGGGCGACAATTCGTAGCTCCTCGGACGCCTGCGACAGTGAGGCAGGCGCCAGCCCGGAGACCGGCGCCTGCGTTGCTTGCGGAGAATTGGGAGTCAGAGGAGATGTTTTGGAAATGGTGGCTGTCGGGGCGGGCAATGCTTCGCCGAGATCGGAGATTTCCACGGTTTCATTCGTGCGGAATGACAGAGTGCTTTCGATCGGGCGGTAGTCCGCCGAGGCGAGCCGGATGGACGCCGCCGCCAGTTCGCCGCTTTCCGTGGCGGTCCGGATGAGATAGGATGCCTCGTCCGGCTGGGACACGCGATCTTCCTTTTGCGGCAACTGGGCGCGCCAGGCGCTGAAGGACGCCGCGCTGAGCGGATCTTCCCAACTGTAATTCGCCTTAACAAACATGGCCTGGAGAGTGGAGGCTGCTTCCCAATCGGCCTGCGAAGCGGGAGCGAAGCCTTGGCCAGAAATGCGGGTAATGGATCGAGTACCGATCCGAATACGCACTTTACGCTTTTTTACACCCGGCTGGGCTCCCGAGGCGGTAACGGCACGGTCCAACAGGACCGCCGCGCTCACCGTTGGGGTATCGCGGAATTCATGAATGACGAAAGCCGCCAGCACCAATCCGGCCATTACCGGAACCCACTGCCGGGGGGTGGCGGAGAACTGACGCAACCCGTTCCAAATGCGCGACGCAAAAGAGGAGCTCCCTAGTGTGGCATCCACATCCGCCATGCGGCTGCGAAGGTCACACCAGGGAGCTGGTGGAGAAGGGAAGCAGTCATTGAATACCGTTTTGCGATAGCGGACACACGCACTGATGGTCTGCGTCAGCTCCTCGAGTTGCGTGCGGCATTGCCAGCAAGCGGCCAAGTGGCGCTCCACCGGCTCGGTCTCGCGCGGAGAAAGCTCTCCGTCGGCGTAGCGTAGGAGCTGTTCGTCGTCCAGGTGGTGGTTCGGATTGCGGGTGTCCAAACTACTCATGAGTAACCTTTTTCAATCGCACCACGGCGCGGCGCAGAAACTCGCCGACGGCCGAGGCGCTGATGCCTAAACTCTGCCCGATTTCGGGGTAACGCAGTCCTTCCAATCGTAAGAAAAGGCAGCGCTTCTGCTGTTCGCTCAAGCCCTCGATGGCGCGATGGAAGCGGATGTTTTTCTCCCGTTCGAGAAGGCTCTGTTCGGGGCTGGCTTCGGTGGAGCGCAGATGTTGTTCCACTTCCGGATCGTACGGGGGCTCGTGACTTTGCTTGGCGCGAACCTTCAGACCGTAGTTGTGGGCAACGCGGTATACCCACGCCTTGGGACTGCGGATCTCCTCCTCATTTTTCTTCATGGTGACGTAGAGGCGCAGAAACACTTCCTGCGTGGCTTCCTGGGCTTGGGGAGGGTAGAGCCCAAGGGTCAGCAGATATCTGTAGACATCCTCTCGCATCTCTTCAAACAACTGAGCGACTTGTTCCTGCAACGTCGTACCCGCCCGTTCTGACCGGACAAATTCAGCCAAATGTTCACGATACGAGTCTGACGGCATGGTTCAAGGGCTGAGTGTCAATTGTAAAGACCGCAACTAGGTCCCAATCCACTACAGCGATTGTAATTTTTTTCGATGATTTTCGTTGCCCTGTAGAAAAATGTAGCCCGCCGGGGTCTTCGCCTCAGAAACGAATGACCCGCCCTTCGGTTTGTGTAACCCTCGTGACATGCAATAGCCAACCCTACATCCGGCGATGCCTGGAGTCGGTATTGCGTCAGGATTATCCGGTGGAAGTGGTGGTTGTCGATAATGCCTCGCTGGATGGAACGCGCATGGAGTTGGCGGCGTTTCAAGGGCGGGTGCGGGTTTTGCTGAATGATCGAAACACGGGGTTCGCCAGCGCACAAAACCAGGCGATCTCCGCGAGCCGCAGCGATTGGGTCCTCACTCTGAATCCGGACGTCCTCCTCCACCCCGGATTCGTGGCTGGGTTGCTGGACTCATCCCAGCATGACGCAAGGGTGGGGACCCTCTGCGGCAAGCTATTGCGGATTGGGAAGGGGTTCGAGCCGCTCCCTTTTCCGATTATCGATTCAACTGGGATCTATTTCACACCGAACCTGCGCCATTTCGACCGCGGTTCAGGGGAAGTGGATGAGGGGCAGTATCCGGATACGGAATATGTCTTCGGCGCCAGTGCGGCGGCGGCGATGTACCGGCGCGAGATGATTGAGGACGTGGCGGGCAGCGATGGCTTCTTCGATCCGGATTTCTTCGCCTATCGAGAAGATGCCGATGTGGCTTGGCGGGCACAGTTGCTGGGGTGGCGCTGTCTGTATGTGCCGGAAGCGGTCGCCCATCATGTGCGCCGTGTGCGTCCCGGCCCGCGCGGCAATGTGCCGGCCGTGCTGAACATGCATTCGGTGAAGAACCGTTTCCTGATGCGGGTGAAGAACACGACCGGCGCTGTGCTGAGTGAGCATTGGAGTGCGATTCTGCTGCGCGATCTGGTCATTGCCGGCGGATGCCTGTTCTACGAGCCGAGTTCGCTGCCTGCTTTCTACGGGTTCTTAAAAGCCCTGCCGGGAGCGATTCGGAAACGCCGGGAGATTATGGCCCGGCGGCGGGTGAGCGATGAATATCTCGCACAGTGGTTTGCCGAGGAGCCGCGGGCCTTGCCGCTGCCTGAGTACGCGTTGCGGTAGGACTCGCCGCTCGGACACGCTGCAACGGACACGCGGACCACACCTGATACAATCCGAGCGAGACCGACATGTCCATTTCCCGAAGAGCATTCCTGCGTGCCGCGGCGGCGGCGCCGAGCTTAGGCTTGGCCGCGCAAACGGCGAAGCCTCCGAATATCATCCTGATTCTCGCCGACGATCTTGGCTACGGGGATCTTGGCGTCTATGGCAACAAGAGCATCCGCACGCCGCATCTGGACCGGCTGGCGCGCGAAGGCCTACGCTTCACCGATTTTCATGCCAACGGACCGATGTGTTCACCCACCCGCGCCGCCATCCTGACCGGCCGTTATCAACATCGCTTCGGACGCAAGTTCGAATCGGCGCTGGGTGAAGATTCCTACGACAGCGGACTGCCCGCAACCGCCACCACGATCGCACAGGTGCTGAAGGAGCGCGGCTACGCCACGGCCATATACGGCAAGTGGCACCTGGGGTATCGCCCGCCGTTTCTGCCGACGCGCTACGGCTTCGACGATTTCCGCGGCCTGGCCAGCGGCGACGGCGATCATCATTCGCACATCGACCGTTCCGGGCGCAAGGATTGGTGGCACAACGAGCGTATCGAGATGGAAGAGGGCTATACCGCCGATTTGCTCACCAGGCACAGCATCCGGTTCATTGAGCAGAACAAGCACCGGCCGTTCTTTTTGTACCTGCCTCATTTGGCGATTCATTTTCCATGGCAGGGGCCGCGGGACAAATCGGGGTATCGCGTGGAGGGCAAGGACTACAACGACTTGTCGAAACTCGGCCAATTGGAAAGCAAGGACGTCAGTGCGAAGGTAAAGGAAATGGTGGAGGCCGTGGATGAAAGCGTGGGGCGCATCGCCGCCGCTCTGGATCAACACGGATTGGCCGAGAATACACTGGTTTTCTTCACTTCCGACAATGGAGGGTATCTCACCTATCAGGGTGGGTATCGCAACATTTCAAGCAACGGGCCGCTGCGCGGGCAGAAGACGGATGTTTATGAAGGCGGACATCGTGTGCCGGCGATTGCGCGGTGGCGCGGCCGCATCCGGCCTGGAGTGTCTCACGAAATCGCCATGTCCTTTGACCTGTTTCCCGCCTTTGCGGAACTGGCCGGCGCCGGCGGCCGCGTCCGCTCATTGAAGCTCGACGGCGCCAATCTCAACCGCGTGCTGCTGGATGGCGGGAAACTCGCGCCGCGCACGCTGTTCTGGCGCATGCGCGACAAAAAGGCGGTGCGCCAAGGCGACTGGAAACTCGTGCAACTGGGCAAGGAGCCGGCCGAACTATACAATCTCAAGGACGATATTGGGGAAAGCAAGAATCTGGCCGCCTCGCACCCCGATGATCGGTCGAGGTTGTTGGGGGAACTGGCGCGTTGGGAGACGGACGTCGACCACCCTTGATAGAATCTGGGTCAGCGTCATGTCATTTTCCCGAAGAGAGTTCCTGAAAGCCACGGCCGCGGCTCCTGCATTCGGCCTGTCCGCGCAAGGCGCCAATCGCCCGAACGTCATTGTCATCCTTGCCGACGATCTCGGCTACGGCGACGTCGGCGTGTATAATCCGGATTCCCGCATACCCACTCCCCACATCGACCGCCTCGCCCGCGAGGGAGTGCAGTTCACGGATGCGCACACCCCTTGCGGCGTCTGCTCGCCGACACGCTACGGGCTTTTGACCGGGCGGTATCCGTGGCGCACGGAACTGAAGACGCAGGTGCTGTGGCCATGGGACAAGCCGCTGATCGAAAAGGACCGGCTGACCATGGGGAGGATGTTTCAATCGCTCGGCTACCACACCGCGGCTATTGGCAAATGGCATTTGGGCTGGGACTGGGCCACCACCGACGGCAGCAAAGTGAACTCGCAAGTTCGCATCGGCGATCCGCAGCGTGAAATTCGCAACGAATTTGCGAAAAAGGTTGTATTTACGAAACCGATCGGGGAAGGACCGACGACGCGAGGCTTCGACTATTATTTCGGCGTCGATCTCCCGAATTTTCCGCCCTACACGTTCATCGAGAACGACCGGGTCGTCGAGCAGCCCACCGAAGACAAGCCCGCCGAGATGTTCGGCTGGCCGGGCAAGATGCGGCCGGGATGGCGTTTGGAGAGCGTACTGCCGGAGATCGGCAAGCGCGCGGCGCGGTACGTCGAAGAACGCGCCAAGGACTCGAAGCCTTTCTTTCTTTACTTCCCGCTCACATCGCCGCATATGCCGACGGCTCCCGACGATCCCTTCCTGGGGAAGAGTAAAGCCGGCAAGTACGGCGACTTCGTTTTCCAGACCGACCACACGGTGGGCATGGTGATGGACGCCGTTCGCAAATCCGGCAAGGCCGACAACACGATTGTGATTTTCACCAGCGACAACGGACCGGAAAACATCACCTATCAAGTGCAGAAGGACTACGGGCATGCGAGTGCAGGCCCTCTGCGCGGGGCGAAACGCATGCTCTACGAGGGCGGACACCGGGTTCCGTTCATTGCCTGGGCGCCGGGCCGCATCCGCGCCGGCACGGTGGAGAAGGAGATCATCTGCCTCACCGATCTGATGGCCACCTTTGCCGCCATCACCGGCTACAAGCTTCCAAACAACTCCGCCGAGGACAGCTACGATATTTCCGCCGCGCTGTTCGGGCGCAAGCGCACGAAACCGATTCGTGAGGCGACGGTGCACCACAGCATGATGAACGAGTACGCGCTACGTCAGGGCGATTGGGTGTTCATCGAGTCGAAAAACGGAGGCGGCGGCCAAGCCGAACCCGAGTGGTACCGCGAGAATCACAATATTCCCACGCACGACCAACCGGCCGCGCTCTACAATCTCGCCGACGATCTGCGCGAGAAGAAGAACCTGTACGCGCAATATCCGGACCGGGTGAAAACGATGCGCGCGTTGCTCGAAAAGTACAAAACGGAGGATCGCAGCGTGCCGCCTCGCTAAAGCAGGCGCCGCAATTCTTCCGCCAAGCCCAACTCGGCCGCGGTGGCTTCCAGATAGGCCCGGTCCAGACGGTCCCCCTGCACCGCGATCACGCCGAGAATATCGCGCAATTGCTGTTCGCTTTGTCCGCCGCTCTGCCGCATCCAATCGAGCTTGGCCAGGAT
>CAYOBO010000127.1:14827-21921 GCA_964402295.1 uncultured Candidatus Solibacter sp.
TTCACCTGTTCTTCTCGCAGAGCCACCACCAGATCCACATCATTGGTGAACCGGTAGTTGCCATATACGGAACTGGCCACCGAGCCCCCCACGGCATAGGGAACCTCCAGTTTGTCGAGCGCCGCCAGCAGCGTCTGGAACGCTTCCGCCGCCGTCCTCACAACGCAGCTTTCCGCGGATAGGCACGCTCGGCCAACTCGCGCCCATACTTGCGGGCGGCGAGTTCGCGCAGGGCATCGTATTCGCTGATTCCGGGATGTTCCCGCTCGATTTCCCGCATCGCCAGTGCGTTCAGGAAGTCGACCTGTTCCAACACCAATTGCAGTTTCCTTTCCGGAGAGAGACGCCGCAACGCCTCAATCCACACGTTCATTGCTTCCGGACTGGTATCGGCAAGTTCGAAGCGCATCGCAACTCCTTATCAAAACACACACGGCGTATCAAAACACACACGGCATGCGCAGCGCCTCGGCGAGCATTTGCGCATACACATCATGCTCCACTTCCAGCACGCCGAACTGCGCCAGATGTGCGGTGAGGTACTGCACCTCCATGAACCGGAATCCGTGCTCGCGCAAGCGCTGCGCCATGGCCACCAACGCGACTTTCGACATATCGGTCACGGTATGAAACTTCGATTCGGCGAAGAATGCGCCGCCAAGATGCACGCCGTACAATCCGCCGGCGAGCGACGAATCGACCCACACCTCCACCGAGTGCGCATATCCCAGCCGGTGCAATTCGCCGTACACGCGGAAAATATCGCGCGTGATCCATGTGGAGTCGCGGTCCGCACAGCCGCGCATCACTTCGTCGAAGGCCTCATCGAACGAAATGCGAAATCCGCCCTTGCGTATCCGCCGCTGGAGCGAGCGGGACACGTGCAGGCTATCGAGCGGCAGCACGGCGCGGCGGTCCGGACAATGCCAGGTAATCAATCTTCGCCCCGGATAGCCCATCGGGAAAGCGCCGTTGCGGTAGGCCTCCAATACGCCCGGCACGTCTAGTGTCTTGCTGATCTGAACGACATCCACTTTCTCTCAGGCTATGCTGGAAGATCGAACGATGGCAAAAACGCGGAAATCGAAGCCTGTCGCGGCGGAGCACTCTCCCCAACCCATTCGCCCCAAGAACGAGAAGCTACTGCTGGCCATGGCAGCCTTTGCCCTGGCGATGGCCTGTATTCTCATCTACGCGCAGACGGCAACCCACGATTTCATCCGGCTCGATGACACGATGTACATCCATGAGAATCGGAACGTCAACAGCGGACTCAGTCTGACGAACATTCATTGGGCGCTGACGACGGCCAAATACTATTACTGGCAGCCGCTCACCTGGATCTCGCACATGATCGATGTCCAACTCTTCGGACTCCGCGCCGGTCCGCACCACATCGTCAACGTCATCTGGCACTGCGCCAACTCCGTGCTGCTGCTGATCGCACTGTGGCGCATGACCGGATCGTTGTGGCGGAGCGCCTTTGCCGCGGGCCTCTTCGCGGTGCATCCGCTGCGCGTGGAAAGCGTGGCCTGGATCGCCGAACGGAAGGATGTTCTGAGCGGATTCTTCTGGATGCTGACCCTGATCGGCTATGCGTGGTACGCACGCCGCCCGTCGCGGCGCAGGCTGTACGTTGTGACCGCGCTGTTCGCGCTCGGGCTGATGAGCAAGCCGAGCGTTGTCACGCTGCCCTTCGTTCTGGTTTTGCTCGATTACTGGCCGCTACGGCGCTGGCATACATTTGACGGATGCAAGGCGATGCTGCTCGAAAAGACTCCGATGCTCGTGCTTACCGCCGTTGTCAGCCTGATGACCTTCGCCGGGCAGAAGCAAATGGGGGCGGTGATCACACTCGAGTCGCTGCCCATGTATTTTCGCATCTGGAACGGTTTTCTGAGCTACGCGCGTTACCTCGGCATGATGATCTGGCCGGTGGATCTCGGGGTGATGTATCCGTTCGGCAAGATCAACCCGGGCGCGCTCATCGGAGCGATCGCACTCGTTTCCGCGATTACGTTGTTGGCGTGGTTGCGCCGCCGGAAAAACCCGTACCTCATTGTGGGATGGCTGTGGTTTGTGGGGGCGATGGTTCCCATGCTCGGATTGGCTCAAGCCGGGACACAGGCGCTGGCGGATCGCTTCACTTACCTTCCCATGATCGGCATCTGTATCGCGGTCAGTTGGGGGCTGGCCGCACTGGCGCTTCGATTCCGGGTACCGCTGCCGGCGCGCGCGGCCGTTGTGGGCCTGCTGCTCGGGACACTCAGCTTCCTCTCCCTGTTGCAGGCGTCGCGGTGGAAAGACAGCGTCACGCTGTTTGAGCACACTCTGTCGGTCACCAAAGACAACGACATGATGCTGATCAACCTGGCTGCACTGAAGAAGCAAGCGGGCGATTTGGACCGCGCGCTCGAGTTGTACGAAGAGGCGGTCCGGCTGGAACCCACCAAGACGCTCATTCACCTGGAAGCGGGGACGATCGCCTTCCGCAAGGGAAGGAATGAACAGGCGATGCGGCACTTCGACGCCGTCCTGCGCATTGAGCCCAACAACCCGAACGCGATGCGGGGGCGCGCCGATTGCCTGCTGGCCGGCGGCAAGAAAGAAGAGGCTCGCAAACAACTGGAGGAACTCCTCAAGCTTTGGCCGAACGACGTCGAAGCGCGCGCCCGCCTGATGATGATGCAGTAACTACATCGAGGCGAGGCCGCGGAGGTTCCAACCGCAGATCCAGCTTGCCTCGTACTTGTTGCCGCCTGGTCCGGGCCAATGCGTTTCCAGGCTGATGCAGCCGGGGTAACCATCGGCGTGGAGCGCCGCGATCTGCCCCTTCCAGTCGATGGCACGCGTTCCCACGGGGCCCCACACCGGCTTGTGGCCGTCGAGGTGGCAGTCTTTGATGTGCACGTGCGCGATCCGCGAGGGCGGCAGAAGCCGGTATCCGTCGGGGAACGGATTCTCTCCGGAGATCAAACAGTTTGCCGGGTCCCACACCACTTGCAGGTTGGGATGGCTCAAAACATCCAGTACTTTTGTTGTTTCGCTGGCCGTGGCGATGTTGCAGGCGTGCTCATTTTCGAGGCCGATAATTAATCCTTCCGGCTGCGCCTTCTTCGCCAACCCGTCGAGCGCTTCCAGCACGCCGTCGAAACACCTCTCCGGCGCCACGGTGCGCCAGTAGGAGAACACACGCACGATCTTCGCACCGAAGAACTTCGCCACTTGAAAGGCGCGCTCGGTCAGACGCGGCTGGTCGTCGAAGGTGTGGGTGGAGGCGAATACGTCGTGCTGAAAGCGCGTATCGATGTCCGGCGAGCCCGGCAGCACGCATTTCAACAGCGGCGAGGCAATGGAGACGACGCTCATGTTGCGTGCGGCGAGCATATCGCGGGCCTTGGAGAGTTCCTCATCGCTCAGATTCAGAATGTTCTTGCCCCATAACACGCGCAGTTCCGCCAACTGCATACCGATCTCGGCCATGGCGTCGAGGGCCACGGCGAAGTCCGGCGAAAACTCATCTGTGATGGAGGCGATCGGAATTTTTGGCTGCATCGAATTCGATTATGCCAGCCTCGCCGCATGCCGCGCACCCGCTTGGGCAGAACATTCTCGACCGAACATGCTGCATGCTGCTTGTCAAGGAAAAAAACTTCACTGTTGCGAAGCGATTACAAGACGCATTGACAGGCTTTGCAACGCTCTGCTACCTTCGCTTTGGTTTGAAGAGAGTGTCTGCCCGATCGACGGAATCCCAAAGCAACTCGGCGAACATCTTACTGGTGGATGACAACCGCCACGGCCTCAGTGCGCGGAAGGCCGTTTTGCAGGAACTCGGTTACTCCATCACCGTGTCGAGCGACCCAGTCGACGCCGTCGGAAAGATCGCCGACTCGGCATTCGATCTGATCATTACGGATTACAAGCTGCCGCACATGACGGGCGTTGAGCTGATCGCGAAAATTAGGGAACTACATCCGCAAACGCCCGTGATTCTGATCTCGGGCTTCGCCGATACGCTCGGCCTGACCGAGGAAAATACCGGCTCCGACGCCGTGATTCAGAAGAGCGCCAACGAGGTGCATCAGTTGGTGCGCGCGGTGGCCCGGTTGTTGCGGCGGAAGGCGCCGCGCAAGCCGGCCACAAGCATCACCAAGCCGCCTGCCCTTAAAGCGAAGGGGAAAAGCGTATCCTAGAATTGTGCAGTGTGCCACCTCGCGAGGCGTGTCCCGGGCAATCCTCTCCTTCTTCGTGCTGTTGACAGCCTTTGCGCAGGCTCCCCCGAAACGCAAAGCCGCACCGGCTAAGCCCAAGCCGGCCGTCGTCAAGGTTTCTCCTGAAACGCGGCAGGTGAGGCTCTGGATGTCCGGCCTTACACAGCGCCAGAAGATCGCCCAGCTCATCATGATCCCGTTTTACGGCGATAATCCCAGCCGGCGGTCGCGCCTCTACCGCCAGTACGCACAGCGAGTACAGCAGTTGGGTGTCGGCGGGCTCATTCTTGTGAACCGTGTGCAGAACGGTGTGGTGCAGAATGCCGAACCGACGACGAGCGCCGCATTTCTCAACCGCATGCAGCGTCTGGCGCGCGTTCCGCTGATCGTCGGTGGCGACTTCGAGCGTGGCGCCTCGATGCGCGTGGCCGGCGCCGCGAAGTTCCCACACGCCATGGCTTTCGCCGCCACGGGCGATGTTTCTCTCACACGGCAACTGGGCGCCGTTACGGCCCGCGAATCCCGGGCCATGGGTATCCATTGGGTTTTCGCGCCCGTCGCCGACGTCAACAACAATCCCGACAACCCGATCATCAACATTCGCTCCTTCAGCGAGGATCCCCAGCAGGTGGCGGCCCACGTCAAAGCGTTCATCGAGGGCGCGCGTAGCGATCCCGCCAACCGCGTCCTGGTTACCGTCAAACACTTCCCCGGGCACGGCGATACGGCCGTTGACACCCATTTGGGGCTGGCGAAAGTGGAAGCCAGTAAACAGCGGCTCGAGCAACTCGAGCTTGTTCCCTTCCGCGCGGCCATCGAAGCCGGAGTCGATTCGGTGATGACGGCGCACCTCTGGGTGCCGTCGTTGGAATCGCAGGAGATACCGGCAACTGTTTCGCCGGCCGTGCTCACCGGTCTGCTGCGGAAAGAACTCGGCTTTCAGGGGTTGGTGACCACCGACGCCATGGATATGCAAGGATTGACGAGCAAGTTTCCGGGAGGCGAACCCGCGGTGCGAGCCATCGAAGCGGGGGCCGATGTGCTTCTCATGCCTGCCAATGCCGAGAAAGCGGTGTCCGCCGTCGCCGCCGCGATTCGCTCCGGCCGTATCTCCGCCAAGCGGATTGACGAAAGCGTGGAAAAGATTCTCCGTGCCAAATACCGACTGGGACTGCACAAACAGAAACTGGTCCAACTCGAATCGGTGAACGATGGGTTCGATCTCGAGGAAGATACGGCGCTCGCCCAAACCGTCGCCGAAAAAGCGGTCACGCTTATACGCAACCAAGCGAACATTCTCCCCTTGGCTCCTTCGCCCGATTCCTGCTGGTTCGTGCTGACCGAGAGCCGCTTCGGTACACAGGGCCGGCGCATGATCCAGGAACTGAAACAACGAAACGCGGCAATCCGCGCCACGCTGATGGATCCGCTGTGGACAGCCGCTGAGATCGAAGAATCGGCGAAAGCTGCTTCCACGTGCGAATCCATTGTTGTTGCGGCGTTTGCGGGCTATAGCGGCAAGGCTGCTCTGCCTGAGTTGCAGCAGAAATTCCTGCGCAGTCTGATGGAGTCGCGTCCCGTCGTGCTGGTGAGTCTGGGCAATCCCTACCTGGTGCGCGCCTTTCCCGAGGGGAAGGCGTTTCTGGCTACGTTTTCCACGTCGCAACCGAGCGAGGCCGCCGCTGTCCGGGCCGTGCTGGGGGAGATCCCGCTCGAAGGCCGCCTGCCCGTGTCGATTCCGGGAATCGCAAAGCATGGAGGGGGTTTAGGTTTGACAGTGGGCGGTGGCCTTCGGTAAACTAAAACTTTTGCAGGGTTCAAACGGAGATCGTCTGTCTGTATGAAAACGGAGTTTCCTTCCAAGAATGAAATCGATCGCTCGTGGTATGTGATCGATGCTGAGAATGCCGTGTTGGGACGCTTGGCGAGCAAAGCTGCCTTTGTGCTCAGCGGCAAACATAAACCGACTTTCACGCCCTTCCTGGACGCCGGCGACCACGTGATCGTGATCAACGCGGACAAGGTGCGGCTCACCGGCGCCAAAGAAGAGCAGAAGATTTACCGCTACCATTCGGGGTATCCGGGTGGACTGCGCAGCCTCCAGGCCAAGAAAGTGCGTGCCGAGCGGCCTGTGAAGATGGTGGAAGAAGCCATTCGCGGCATGCTCCCGAAGACCAAGTTGGGCAATCAGATGTACCGAAAGCTCAAGGTCTACGCCGGCGACAAGCATCCGCACAGCGCGCAGAAGCCCTCCCCGTTGGCATAAGAATTGAGGAGTTAGACTTTGGCAGGACTGATTCAGCATCTGGGTACCGGCCGCCGCAAGAGTGCGGTTGCCCGCGTTTTTCTGCGCCCCGGCAAGGGCGCCATCACGGTCAACGGCCGTGACATCGAAGCATACTTCACAACGCCGGCTTCCCGGGCCATGGCCCGTCAGCCGCTGCTTGCCACTGAGATGGCCGACAAGTTCGACGTCCTGGTGCTTGCCAATGGCGGCGGCATTAACGGACAGGCCGGCGCCGTGCGTCTCGGCATCTCGCGCGCTCTCGTGCAATTCAACGCCGAGCTGCGCGGCAAGCTGAAGTCCCTCGGTTTTCTCACCCGCGACCCGCGCGCCCACGAGCGCAAGAAGTACGGCCAGAAGGGCGCTCGCCGCAGGTTCCAATTCTCCAAGCGCTAAGCGGCGCCTCCGGGGAATGGTTGTTGGCTACACGAAACCAGGCCGGGCATCCCGTGCGTGCAAATCTCGCTTTGGACCGCACGCAACCAACGGGAATGGGCCCGGCCAACTTATGAAGGAGACATTTTGCCGTCCATTACCATGAAAGAATTGCTCGAAGCGGGCGTTCACTTCGGGCACCAGACCAAGCGCTGGAATCC
>CAYOBO010000128.1:0-21538 GCA_964402295.1 uncultured Candidatus Solibacter sp.
AAGACCTCTGGCGCCGCAGCCTCTATACCTACTGGAAGCGCACCGTTCCGCCGCCCTCCATGACTACGTTTGACGCCCCCACACGCGAATTCTGCGTCGTCAAACGAACGCGCAGTTCCACGCCGCTCCAGGCGCTCGCGCTCCTCAACGACGAAACCTACGTCGAAGCCGCCCGCGTCCTCGCCACACGCATGATGCGCGAAGGCGGCGCCACACCGCAACAGCGCATCGCCTACGGATTCCGCCTCGCCACGGCCCGCCATCCGCGGGCCGAAGAAATCGCCGTGCTCTCGGCCGGCCTCGAACGCCGCCTCGCCGCCTATCGCCAGGACAGCGGCGCCGTCCGTCAACTGCTCGCCATCGGCGAAGCCCCGCGCGATGCTTCCCTGCCCGCGGCCGACCTCGCCGCCTACACAACACTCGCCGGCGTTCTGCTGAATCTCGATGAAGTGGTGACACGCCAATGAGCCTCCTGAAAGAAACCGCAGCCCTCGCCACCCGCCGCCACTTCTTCGGCCGCATGGCCACCGGCATCGGCATCCCCGCCCTTGCGTCTCTTCTCCACGCAAACACCGTAGCCCATCCCCCGCTTCCCGGCTTGCCCCACCACGCCCCGAAAGCGAAGCGCATCATCTACCTGCACCAATCCGGCGCGCCTTCGCAGATGGACTTGTTCGATCCCAAGCCGCAACTCAAATCCCGCTTCGCCGAGGATCT
The DNA here is from genome assembly GCA_964402295.1 of uncultured Candidatus Solibacter sp. Lineage (GTDB taxonomy): Bacteria > Acidobacteriota > Terriglobia > Bryobacterales > Bryobacteraceae > CADEFT01. Next base: position 718 of record CAYOBO010000128.1, read on the forward strand.
CCCCGATTCCATCCGCAAAGGCCAGCGCCTCACCGGCATGACCAGCGGCCAGAAATCCTTCCCCGTCGCCCCATCGAAATTCCACTTCGCCCAGCACGGCCAAAGCGGCACATGGTTCAGCGAACTGCTGCCGCACACGGCTTCCATCGCCGACAAGATCACCGTCATCCGGTCGATGTTCACCGAAGCCATCAACCACGACCCCGCCATCACCTTCATTCAAACCGGCAGCCAGATTGCCGGCCGCCCCTGCTTCGGCAGTTGGGTCAGCTACGGACTCGGCAGCGAAAACCAGGACCTGCCCGCTTTCGTCGTCATGATCTCGCGCGGCCGCGGCCGCCGCGTCGATCAGCCCTTGTACGATCGTCTCTGGGGCAGCGGCTTTCTTCCTTCGCGTTATCAGGGAGTGAAGTTTCGCTCCGGCGGCGACCCCGTGCTCTTCCTCTCGAACCCCAACGGAGTGAGCCCGCAAGTGCGCCGCTCGATGCTCGACGACATCGCCCGCATCAATGAACTCAATCTCAAGGAATTCGCCGATCCCGAAATCGCCACGCGCATCGCGCAGTATGAAATGGCGTACCGCATGCAAACCTCGGTGCCCGAACTGACGGATCTGTCGAAGGAGCCGGAGTCCGTCATGAAGATGTACGGCCCCGACGCGCGCATGCCCGGCAGCTACGCATCGAACTGCATTCTGGCCCGCCGCCTCGCCGAGCGCGGCGTGCGTTTCATTCAGCTCTATCACATGGGTTGGGACCATCACGAATCCGTGCCCCGCCAGTTGCCGCCACAGTGCATGGACACCGACCAGCCCTCCGCCGCGCTCATCCAGGATCTCGAACAGCACGGCTTGCTCGACGACACGCTCGTCATCTGGGGCGGCGAATTCGGCCGCACGGTCTACTGCCAGGGCACGCTCACCGCGGAACAATACGGCCGGGACCACCACCCGCGCTGTTATTCGCTCTGGCTTGCCGGAGGCGGAATCCAAGGCGGCCAATCCATCGGAGAAACCGATGATTACTCGTACAACATCGTCGCCGATCCCATCCACGTCCACGACCTCAACGCCACCATGTTGCACTGCCTGGGCGTGGATCACCTCCGACTGACATACCGCTATCAAGGCCGCGACTTCCGCCTCACCGACGTCGGCGGCTCGCTGGTCCGTAAAATCCTCAAATCGTAAGGAGATCGCAATGCATCGTAGAAACCTCTTCGCGGCCCTGGCCGCTTCCGCCGCCGCCCTTTCCGCTGCCGACAACAAGCCCCAGAAAGTCGCCGGCGGCTGGAGGATCGGGAATCTCTACTACAGTTCCGGACTCACCGGCGTCCGCCCCGAAGCCCGCAAAGACCCACTCGCCTTCGGCGGCGACATCAAGGAGCAAACCCGCCGCACCTTGGAGCAACACAAGAAGAACCTCGAATCCCTCGGCTCGTCCCTCGAAAACGTCATCAAAGTCACCGTTTTTCTCGCCGACGTCAAAACCGAGAAGAACGCCATGAACGAAGTCTATGCCGAATTCTTCCCCAAGAACGCCCCGGCCCGCTCCGCCTTCGGCGTCGAATTCCCCGATGTCGCCACGCGCGTCGAAATCGAATTGGTGGCCTGGATCCCGTAACGCCCGAGCGTCACCCGAATTTCCCGCAAACGCGCTATCCTCTACACTGTCTCCAAAGACAGGAAAGGATCCCCAACATGACACCCGACCAAGCAACCGCCTACCTGGCCATGGCCTGCCAGGAAGCACAGCACGAGCAAGCCACCACCCGCAAGGTGCTCGCCGCCGTCCCCAATGACAAGGGCGATTACAAGCCCGCCGAAAAATCCATGACGGCGCTGGAGCTCGCCTGGCACATCGCCTCCGCCGAAGTCTGGTTCTTCAACAGCATCGCCGACGGCGGCTTCCCCCACGACGAAGGCAAGCGCCCCGACACCGTCCAAACCCCCGCCGACGTCGTCGCCTGGTACGATGCCCATTTCGGCCCCGCCCTCGACCGCGTCCGCAATCTCTCCGGCGAAGCCGCCTCCAAAATCGTCGACTTCTACGGCATCGTCCAGATGCCCGCCGCGGCCTACATGCAGTTCAACGTGAAGCACACCTGCCACCACCGCGGACAACTTTCCGTTTACCTCCGCCCCATGGGAGCCAAAGTCCCCAGCATCTACGGAGGCAGCGCCGATGAGCCCTTCCAGATGCCTGCCACCGCCTAGCCGGAAGCCTACTGCGGCGAGCTCACACTCGCCGCTTTCCGGTTCATCGCCCGCGCCGCCCGCCTTCTGTTCCGCTCCAATTCGAGCAACTCCTGCCGCCGCCGCATCTTGATATCCAGATCCAGCTTGCGCCAGAATTTCAAAAAATATTGCACCGCGCTCGCCACCCCGAACAACACCACGCCCCACATCCAGAACATCGCATACGGCATCAGCCCCGGATTGCTCATCGAAAGCATCAGCAGCGAGATCGCAATCACCTGCGCCAGCATCTTCGTCTTCCCTAAATCGCTCGCCTTGATCGTGATTCCGCTCGCCGCCGCAATCCCCCGCAACCCCGTCACCGCGAATTCCCGCCCAATCACCAGAATCGCCATCCACCCCGGAACCAAACGCACCTGCACCAGCGAAATCAGGGCACTCGACACCAGCAGCTTATCGGCTATCGGGTCCAGCAGCGTCCCCACCGTCGTGATCTGCTTCCACCGCCGCGCCAGATACCCGTCCAGCAAATCCGTGAATGCCGCCATCAGAAAAATCGCCAGCGCCGCCTGCTCATTGGCCACCTGCCATCCCCACAGATAGATCGTCCGGCTATCGGTGACCAGCGCGGCCACCAGCAAGGGCACGAAAAAGATTCGCAACAAGGTGAGGCTGTTGGGTATGTTCATTCCGCCTCAATCTTCATATTGAACCACAAAATTCTTCAGCCGCCGGCGCAGGCTTTCCGGAGCGTCCGCCACCACCACGCACACATCGTCCTCATAGCGAATCTCACGCACTTGCGCATAGCGATGCAGCAGGTGCAGCGTCGCCCCCTCGCCGGCCGCAAACCGCAGCATCACACGCTCCACCGGATCGGCGGGCAGCACCCGGTCAATCAGCGCCAGCAAATCCGGCACTCCTTCGCCCGTCCGCGCCGAAATCGACGACGCATACGATTTACCCTTCTCCTCGGCCGCGCCCAGCAGCCGCGCCGCCGTGAGTTCCGCATCGTGCAACCCTTCCGGCAACAGATCTGCTTTGTTCAGCACCAGCACTTGTGGAGTCTTATCCGCCTCAATCTCCCGCAGCACTTCCATCACCTGCGCCGTGTGCTCGGCCGCGTGCGGCGACGATGCATCCACCACATGCAGCAACAGCGCCGCTTGCCGCACCTCTTCGAGCGTCGCTCGAAACGCCTTCACGAGCGTCGTCGGCAGGCTGCGAATAAATCCCACCGTATCGCTCACCAGTACATGGCGCTTGGAAGGCAATTGCAGTTGCCGCACCGTCGGATCCAGCGTCGCAAACAGCCGCGCATCGGCCACCACGCCCGATCCCGTCAGCCGGTTGAACAACGTCGATTTTCCCGCGTTCGTATACCCCACCAGCGCAATCGTCGCCAGCGGCACATCCACGCGTTGCCGCCGCTGTATCGCCCGCCCCGACTTGACGTTCTCCAGTTCCTCTTCAATTTTCTTGATCCGCCGCGATATCTTCCGCCGGTCCGTTTCGAGCTGCGTTTCCCCGGGACCGCGTGTCCCGATTCCGCCACCCAGCCGCGATAGCTGCGTCCCCCGCCCCACCAGCCGCGGCAGTGCGTAATTCAATTGCGCCAGTTCCACCTGCAACTGCCCTTCGCGCGTCCGCGCCCGCGAAGCGAAAATGTCCAGGATCAACTGCGTCCTGTCGATCACCTTCACGTCCAGCGCTTTTTCCAGATTGCGCAGTTGCGTGGGAGTCAGTTCGTTATCGAAGATCACCACACCCGCTTCGAACCCCCGCACCATGCCCGCAAGTTCCGTCACCTTCCCCGAACCGATCAGCGTGGCCGCATCGAGCGTGGCGCGCGCCTGGATCACCCGCTCCACCACCTCGGCTCCGGCGGTTGCCGCCAGCGCCTCCAGTTCTTCCAGGGATTCCTCCGCCGTCATCTCCAGACCCGGCGACCCGGCGGGCACACGAGTCTTGCGGTCTACGCCAACAAGAATCGCTTTTTCCCGGGAAGGGCGATTCGACTCAATCCGCGTGGCGATCCTACTCCGCCTCCGCGGGTCCTACCGGTACGGGCGTGCCAGGCGCAGCAGGGTGTCCACCACCGTATGCGCCGGAATGCGCTGCTTTGGGCACTACGACCGTGGAGATGGCATGCTTGAAAATCAATTGCTCCTGATTATTCGTTTCCAGCACCACCGAATACTTATCGAAGCTTTTGATCCGGCCGCTCAGCTTCACGCCGCTCATGAGATAGATGGTCAGGAAGGTCTTGTCTCTCCGCGCGTTGTTGAGAAAAGCCTCCTGGATGTTCTGCGCCAGCTTGTCCATTGTCTTTTTCCTTGCGCTGTCGGCGGTCGGGACGCCCAGCGACAGTTGTTATCTACGTTTTTGCCAGCTACGACTTTCCTGGTTCCTTTATCATATCCGATATTGCAGTATGCTGGGCAGCGTCCCCCCAGACTAGGCCACCCCGATTCCGCCATTGCGATTCCGCGGCTTTGCCACGCGTGCCGATCTCAAGCATCACGCCGGCGCCCGCCAAGCCGTCTGCGCCGATTCCGCCAAGGCTTGCCATCACGGCGGCAGCGACGTCTCTCCCGCATGCCATCGCGCTCGTTTACTCCGCCACCACCAGCTTGATCTGGCCCACCCCCCCGCGCACCTTCATCCGGATCGCGGGCTTCGCCGAATCGTATGCCGCATTGACGTATTTTCCCTCGCGCTGCCGCAAGCCCTTCGTAGCAATCTCCCCAATCCCCCCGGCAGCGTCCACGATCACGCCGATGTCCTTCGGCAGCCGGATCCGCGCTTCCCCCACGCCTCCGTGCACATTCACTTCCACGTCGCGCTTGTAGGCCCCGTTCAAATTCAAATCCAATTCCCCCACGCCCATCCGGATCTCCAGATTCCGCACCGGCAGCGCCGACAGGTCGATCTCCGATTCGCCCACACCCAACTTCACATCGAAATCGATCGGGAGCTTGTCGCCGAATCGTAAACGCCATTCGTTCTCCGCATCGCCCAGTACCTTTTTGTGCGGCGATTCCACGACAATTCGTCCCCGGAACCCCGTCTGTTCGTAGCGAACCTCCGGCTTGCCCAGATTCTCCGAGTAGCGGAAACTGGCCTCCAGCGCCGATTTCCCTCCCCCCTCCACCCGTAGCTTGCCCACACCCATGCGAATCTCGGCGCGCAGATTGTCCGCCTTCCCGGCTTCGAGCGTCTGCTCGTGAGTCCGGATGGGGCCCGGGTCGCGGTCGAATTCCACACACCCCGTCATCGCCAGCGAAGCCAGCGCAATCCACAATGTCTTCATGATGAGGGAACCTCGTTCCTTCTCCATCATACGCACCGCCCGCGGCGGAAGTTCGCCCAGATGGAAGCGATGTAAATTCCAAGCCTCTTCCCGTATGAAACGTGGGAAAAAATCCGAAAAATCACCGATTTTCCCCACAACCTCTTGTATTAACCGGAAGTTCTGTATCATACTTGCCAGTACCGGCGTCTCCCGCTGCCGGACTACACACTCGAGGAGCGATCCAAACATGGAACCCTTTATTGGACAATTGATGTGCGTGGGCTTCAACTATGCGCCCAAGGGCTGGGCGCTTTGCGAAGGCCAGTTGCTTTCCATCGCCAGCAACCCGGCACTCTTCAGCCTGCTCGGCACCACCTACGGCGGAGACGGCGTGTCCACCTTCGCGCTGCCCGATCTGCGCGGGCGTATGCCACTCGGATTCGGACAGGGCCCCGGCCTTCAGAATTACGTCCAAGGCCAGAACGCCGGCAGCGAAACGGTAACCCTCACCGAAAGCCAAATGCCCGCTCACTCTCACACGGTCCGCTGCTCCAGCGGCGATCCCAGCGACAACACCCCGATTAACGGAGTCCCGGCCGCAGGCGGCTCCTACAGCCTCACCGCCGATACCAACATGGGTGCGGTCATGATCCAACCCACCGGCGGCAACCAGCCCCATTCCAATATGCAACCCTACCTGGTGATGAATTGGATCATCGCGCTGCAAGGCGTCTTCCCTCCGCGGTTTTAGCTTCACACCCCGATCCCCGCGTCCCGCCGCAGCTCAGGCGGGACGCCACACCATTTTCCACGCCCCCACTTCTTCCCCCTCCACCGCAAACCCCAGCCGCTCATACCAACCCCGAGCACGGTTCCCCATCCCCACATGCAGCCGCACGGCCCGCCCCGTCTCACCGGCCTCCTGTAGTATGTGAGCCAGCAGCGCCGTTCCGATTCCCTGCCCCCGCATGGCCGCCGTCAATGCCACATCCACAATCCGCACTTCGCTCTCTCCGCGCCACACGCAAAGCCGGCCCACCGGCTCTCCCTCACACAGCACAATATCGAACGAGGCGTCCGGAAATTGCCGTCGGTAATGCGCGTTTTGCGCCCGAAATTGCATCTCCATCAGGTTGCGCCTCTGCTCATCGGCAAGCGGCAGCATCCGTAGCGCTTCTCCATGCGCCGACTCGTATAGCGCGAGCAGAAACGCCTCATCCTCGGCGCACTCCGCGCGCAGGCTCAACCGCGGCGAATGCGGTATGCTCATTCCTTCCAACGATCGTATCCCCCTACACTAGTATCGGAGCAGCTCTCACGCCATGGATTTCGCCCGCCAACTCAAATCTTCCATCGACATTGTCGATGTCGTGGGGGAACGCGTCCGCCTGAAGCGCTCCGGCAACACGCCCAACTGGATGGGCCTCTGCCCCTTCCACACCGAAAAAACCCCCTCCTTCAACGTCAACTCCAAAATCCAGCGCTACAAATGCTTCGGCTGCGGCGAAAGCGGCGATGTCATCAAGTTCGTCATGGAAATGGACGGCGTCACCTTCCTCGAAGCCATGAAAACGCTCGCCGAACGTTACGGCATTCCCATGCCGCAACGCACCGAGCACGCCGACCGCGAAGAGCGCATCCGCCAGGCCATCTTCCGCATGAACGAAATCGCCCAGCGTGTCTTCCGCCAAGCCTTGCTCTCCAACCACGGCGCCGAAGCCCGCGCCTACCTCAAAAGCCGCGGCGTTTCCCCGGAAACCGCCGAGGAATTCGGCATCGGCCTTTCCGAGCGCTCCGGCAACATCCTCGCGCAAGCGCTCCAGCGCGAAGGATTCCACGCCGAACTCCTCGAAAAATCCGGCCTTGTCATCAAACGCAACGAAGGCGAAGGCTTTTTTGACCGCTTCCGGGGACGCCTCATGTTCCCCATCCAGAACGAAGCGGGAAAGATCGTCGGCTTCGCCGGCCGCGTCCTCGCCAAAGGCGACGAGCCCAAATACCTCAACTCCCCCGAAACCGACGTCTACAAGAAAAGCCGCGTCTTGTATAACATCCATCGAGCCCGCGAAGCCGCCCGCAAGGAGGGCCGCTTCGTCCTTGTCGAAGGCTACATGGACGTCATCGGACTTTCCGCCGCCGGACTCGGCGAAGCCGTCGCCTCCTGCGGCACCTCCCTCACCTCCGATCAGGTCCGCCTCATGAAACGCTTCGCCGACAAAGTCACCGTCAACTTCGACCCCGACGCCGGCGGCGCGCGCGGCGCCGAGCGTTCCATTGAAATCCTGCTCCACGAATCCGTCCGCGTCAAAATCCTCGAGCTCAGCAACGACCTCGACCCCGACGAATTCATCGAACAACAGGGCATCGAAGCCTATCGCACCCTCCTTGACCGCGCCCCCAACTATTACTTCTGGCTCGCCGACCAGCTCCGCAAGCGCCACGAAAAATCCCCCGAAGGCCGCGCCCGCGTGCTCCAGCAACTGCTCCCCGCCGTCATGAAGATCCCCGACAAAATCGAGCGCGCCAGCCTCGCCGGCGATCTCGCCTCCTACATCGGCGTCGAGCGCGGCATGCTGCTCGAGCAATTCAAGAAAGCCGCCGCCGACAAGCGCCAGGAAACCATCGAAGTGAAAAGCCTCGGCGTGCGCAGCGTCGAAAAAATCCTCCTCGGCGCCATCGTGCTCCATCCGGAATTGCGCCCTTCCATCATCCCTCATCTCGAAGCGAACGCCGCCGTCGGCGAATTCCGCACCCGCTCCATCTTCGAGGCCATACTCGCTCTCTACCGCCATCACCCCGATTTCCACTTCGAAGATCTCGAAGGCCGCCTCTCCGACGGCGACCAGACCCTCCTCTCCCGCCTCGTCTTCGCCGACGAGCTACAGGAAGCCGACAACACCGACACCATCCAATCCAACGTCGAAAGCTGCCTCCGCGTTCTCGATCAGGAACGCAAGGAAGCCCGCCAGGCCAACCTCCGCCGCCAGATCCGCGAAGCCGAGCAGCGCGGCGATCTCGACACCGCGCTGCGGCTCATGCAACAACTCGACGCCACCCGCCGTTAGCGCGGCATCCGAGGCAAGGAACACCTAATCCCCTACTGCCCGGCCCACGAATTGCCGATCTCTTTCATGAATCCGGCGCCTCGCACCAGACACGAGGAAAACCGGCAATGGTAGAATTGAGAAGTTCGTGGTTGCATCGGACCACGGAGCGCGGTGAGACACGTAACTACAGCGGCCGGCGGTGCTCGCATAGCACTTCTGGTGACCGATTTCTTAAAGGAAACGGCTGGGAAAAACTAAGCGGTGGCAGGAGAGGAAAAACTCGGCAGACTCCAGAAGCTCATGAACATGGGCAAGGAGCGTGGCTACGTCTCCTACGACGAGGTCAACGACATGCTCCCCGATGAGGTCGCCGCGGGCGTGGAAATCGACGATCTCCTCGCCGAACTCGACACCGCCGGCGTCGAACTCCTCGAAGAGCCGAAAATCGATTTCGAGAAGAAAGCCGACGAGCCCGACGATCTCTCCGATATCGACCTCGCCGGCGATTTCGGCGACAAGACCAATGACCCCGTCCGCATGTACCTCCGCGAGATGGGCACCGTCCCCCTCCTCACCCGCGAAGGGGAAATCGAACTCGCCAAACGCATCGAGCATGGGCAGCGCCTGGTCAGCCGCGCCCTCTCCCGCTCTCCCCTCGTCATCGGCGAACTCATCGCCATGGCCGAAGAGATCCAACAAGGCAATCTCCCAGTCCGCGATATGTTGATCCAGGCCGACCTCATGGTCACCGACGAAGCTGTCGAATCGCAAGCCGCCGAGCTCATCAACACCATCGCCGAAATCGAAAAACACCACAAGCGCGCCCAGCAGTTCAAGCAGAAGATGCTTTCCTTCTCCAAGGGCATGAAGCCCAAGCAGCATCGCCAACTGCGCTGGCAACTCGCCCGCACCATGGTCCGCATCTCGCGGCTCATCCGCGGCATCCCTTTCACCAGTTCCGTCTACCGCCAGTTCGCCGACAAACTCCGCCGCGCCGTCGAGGAATTCAAACCCGTCGAGCGCGAAGTCGCCAGACTCCAGCGCCGCCTCGAGGAATTCCCCAATGACCGCGCCGCCAAGGAAACCCAGCGCGAGCTCAAAGCCGCCCTCCAGCGCATCACCCAACTCGAGGACGAATACGGCGCTTCCGCCACCGAACTCCGCCGCAGCATGCAAATCGTCGAGCGCGGCGAAGCCGAGGCCGAATCGGCCAAAAAGCAGCTCATCGAGGCCAACCTCCGCCTCGTCGTATCCATCGCCAAGCGCTACACCAACCGCGGCCTCCAGTTCCTCGACCTCATCCAGGAAGGCAACATCGGCCTCATGAAGGCCGTCGATAAGTTCGATTACCAGCGTGGCTACAAATTCTCCACCTACGCCACATGGTGGGTGCGCCAGGCCATCACCCGCGCCATCGCCGATCAGGCCCGCACCATCCGCATCCCGGTGCACATGATCGAAACCATCAACAAGCTCGTGCGCACGCAGCGTCTCCTCCAGCAGGAACTCGGCCGCGAGCCTACCACCGAAGAATTAGCCCGCCGCCTCGAACTGCCCGTCGGCAAAGTGCGCAAAGTGCTCCGCATCGCCCAGGAACCCATTTCCCTCGAAACCCCCGTCGGCGAGGAAGAAGAATCGCATCTCGGCGACTTCATCGTCGACCGCCGCGTCGTTTCCCCCTCCGAAGCTGTCATCAATCTCAACCTCCGCGAGCAGACCGCCGAAGTTCTCAAAACACTCAGCCCCCGCGAAGAGAAGATCATTAAAATGCGCTTCGGCCTCCAGGACGGCAGCGAGCACACTCTCGAGGAAGTCGGCCAGCACTTCGCCGTCACCCGCGAACGCATCCGCCAGATCGAAGCCAAGGCCCTCCGCAAACTCCGCCACCCCAGCCGCAGCCACCGCCTCCGCGCCTTCCTCGAAGCCAATCCGAACGAATAACGCCGCCCGCTACTGTATCCGCCTCGGCGGCAACGGAATCGCAACCACCCAAGATGCAGCCTATGTTGCGCGCAAATGCCTTTCCGCTTCGGCACCTCTGTTGCGGTGGGGCAGCCAGAGAGCGAATGCGCCCGCCACGGCCAGCGCTACGATGGCCGCACCGGCTACCATCAGCCAACGGCGTCGCGGAGGGGCGGCGGCGGACTCGATGATTTCCTCCGCCGGCGCGGCGAGACGGTACCCCAGGCGAGGCACCGTCTCCACAAGCGTCGCATGCTCGTCCCCGAGCGCCTTGCGCAGTTGCGAAATGCATTTCGGCAGGCTCGACTCCTCGACGGCAACATCGGTCCATAGGGCGCGCAGCAGTTCGTCACGGGCAACCGTCTCGCCACGGGCGGCGATCAACAAGCGAAGCGCCTCGAAGGAGCGCCATGGAAGGGGAATATCGCTTCCGTCGCGCGAGAGGCGCCTCCGCGGAATGTCGACGATGCATGGCCCTACTCGAAATCGCGACATGGATACTCCGGCCGGCTCACAGGCTCACTCACCAAAGACAAGCGCGAGTAGAAGGAGCGCGAGGAGACGATGACGCCCGCCGAACGCGCCGAGAAAAAAGCCGTGGAAGCCAAGGAAGCGGCCAAGCCTGTCCGCAAGGCGCCCACCCTTCGCCGCAAGGGCGAAGCGGAGAGGAAGCCGTAATTGGGCATCCGTGGCCCCCGACTCAATTCTTTTCAGGACTTTTCAGAACTTTTCAAGTTGTTCCGGAACTCAGGGATTGGACGATCGAGGCAAGCCGTATAGTCTGTGAACTATGGTCTTCCAAACTACACTGGCACAGCGCAAGAGAACCACATCGGCGTTTCGCATGTGCAACTCCACCTGCTTGCTGGTCGCCCTTTCGGGTGCGATACTCTCGGCCCAGCCAGCCACGGGCCTCCGCCTGCAAGTGCTGAGTGGCCCTGCTCTGGTCGTTTCCACGGAGGCCACTGAGACAGTTGTCTTCCAGGTTATCGATGGCAGCAGCCCCGTGGGGGGAGTTATGGTGACACTGTCGGCTCCCACGGAAGGGTCATCGGGCCGCTTTCCCGAATCAGAATCGAGAACCGGTACACTGCATCGGGTAGTAACCGATGCGGGGGGCATCGCCAGTACTCAGTTTGTAGTGAACACCACCCCGGGTTGGTTCCGGCTTGACGCCACACTCGAAGGAGAAGGCGACCTGACGGCCTCCATCGCTTTTTCCGTCTTCCGCGGTACGCCACCCCCTGCCCTGTCGAAGCCGGCCGAAGTCAGAGCCGAGTGGATGAGGGAGTTAGGGCCGCTCGGCAGTTCGGCGCTGCTTCACGGTCCGTGGCTCGTACCCGCGGGCGCCGAAGTGGACAGTGCCGGCAAGGCGATCCCCGCCCGCAATGGACTCCCGCGGATTCTGTCGCGGCCGAGTTGGGTTCTTTGGCACGAGGACAACTTCCGGCTGGGCTTCGGCCATCGAACGCGCATCATGGTGGCGCCGTCGCTGGCGGCCCCAGCCGCCGGGATCAAGGATGCCTCCATTCACGGCAGTCTGTGGTGGCCCCGTGTGCGGCACAAAGAGGATGCGGCCTTCCACTCGCTGGGATCCTCTCACGCCGGACACCCGGATCTCAATCTGGAGCAACATTTTCCTACATTTGAGGACGCCGCCGGGATTACGCAAAAACTGGTACGCAATGCCGCGCCCTCCAATGCCTGTGCCATTTTCATCCAGGGCCCGAAAATGAAGGGTTCGCTGAAAACCATGGGTGTGTGGGCCCGCTACCTGTTCACCAGCATGAAGGTGCCCGGGGAGAACATGTTCATCCGGTCGGTACCCTCGGCAATTGGGAGTGGCAAGTCCTACCCAACCACAACGGAAAATGACCTGAGGCGGATGATCAAGGAGGCTGCCGAGCGCGGTTGTAAGAAGGTCTATCTGATCCTGCACGCCCATGGCGAGAAACTCGGGTTCTACCTCGGGACGGAACAGAGCCAGTCCTTCGTGCCGTGGGAGCAACTCGCTTTTTGGATGAAGGACCTGCAAGGAGCCGAGATCTGCGCTCTGATCGGCGCTTGTTTCTCGGGGAATGCGATCGCGGCATTTCGCGGGCAGGGACTGAAAGGAGATATCGTTACCGATGCCGATGAGAACAACTCTTCCCTGACAACGTCCGAGGGCTCCGTATTCCTTCTGACCCTTGCGTCGTTTCTGAACCGCAACCCGAATGTGACGGTTACGGATGCGGCCAGCCTGCTGGCCACCGATAAGGCGTTGGCGAATCGGGTTCTCCGCGAAAACGGTTTCCCCACTCCAGATGGAGGGTCTACTCCCTTTCCCATCCGCTTTAGCGATGGCGCCTCCAGCGAGGGATTCGAACTCTTTCCCGCGAACCCCAAAGTGGAAGCCATTGACGTTAGCTCCACACGCACCTTTGTTGCCCCGGATTTCTATGTCCATTCTCCGGGACCATCGGAAGTCCAGTTCCCCTATGTGCCCGGGATGCCTGAGGGACTGAAATTCGTTGTCAATGTGTCCGACGGGACCATCGCCAGGACAACCACCCCCGAGGTCATTGCTTCGGAAAGGCAAACGTCCGCAGGTGCGCTGCAATTCTCCGGGCTCGACTGCGGCATAACGCAATACGAATTAAAAGGCCGGGACTCCCTCGGACGAGAATGGGTGGGCCGTGGTTTCGTTCAGGTCGGCGAGTTCAGTCTCAGTTCCAAAGCCTTGCGGCTCAGAGCCGGCGAAAGCGTCAAGGTCGCGGTTGAGCCGTTTCGTCCGCTTGATCGGCCTGGTACTTTTCTCTTCCGGATAGCCGAACGCGAGATTGCAGGAGTGTCTCGTCCCGTTATCGATATGGGTAGCGTTTTGAATCCAAACACTTCCCCTACTGAGATCACCGTTACAGGAGTCAGCCCAGGGCAAACACAACTGGAGGTTATCTACTCGATTGGGAAGCAATCGTTCTTTAAGTCCATCCCCGCGGAAGTCGTAGTCGATGTGCAGAAGCAGTCTCTCTGCGACGACCGGTATACAGGCAATGTAACGTGGTTTGTCCGGTCGGGAGAGATACACACGAACTTCGTCCAGATGCCCACTTCCACACCGCTTAACCTTTCCGTGAACGGGCCGGTGGCGACCCTGCTTTCCTCGATTCCCCAAGTTGTTCCCGCGCAGGGTATCTTCAACTGCAATGCGGGAAGCGGAACCCTCAGCGGGCGGAGCACCTCGCCGGTGGCGGGACGGTCCGCGGTGCCTGGGGTGTACACCATCGGCAACTTCCGGCCGTTCGTGGCGAATGGAGTGGGAATGGCCGACATGACCATCCAGTACGAGTTGGGAAAGGATGTGTTTCCGCAAGAACCGATCGTATTTCGCGCCGATGCGCGGCTCACGGGCAGGCCGGTCTGCACCTACACGTTGACCCCGAACCGCCTCGACGTCAACTCAACCGCGGGTTCGCGAACCGTGAAAGTCTCCACGCAGGGAGGTTGCGCATGGCAGGCAACAACGGCCACCGCATGGATTCAACTCGTGCAACCAGCTTTGGGAACCGGATCTGGTTCCTTTGCATTCCACTACGCTGCCAATCCGGGCGCCGCCCGTTTGGGGGGTATCCTCGTTGCCGGCGAAAACAGTGAAGTGCGCATCTCGCAATCCGCTGCCGGCCAGGACCGGCCGGAGATCAGCCGGGTTGTTGTTGCCGGCAGCCGGCAATTTGGCTTCGCGCCCGCATCGCTGGTTCACATCGAAGGTATCAACCTCTCCCAAACGTCTGGAGAGATGACCGGGGCCGACGTTGCCGCCGGCAATCTGCCAATAACACTGCATGGCGTTTCGGTATCGGTTGGCGGCAAGCCTGCGGCGGTCACCGCGGTCAGTCCGTCGCGGGTGACCATTGTTGCGCCGGACACCGTAGATCCCGGCTTGGTCAGCGTTGCCGTAACCAATCAGCGCGGCCCAAGCGACCCCTTGCAGACAGTGATGTTTCCGCTGCGTCCTTCGCTGTTTCAGCAAACAGGCCCGAACAGCCTGTTTGCCGCCGCGACTCACTCCGACGGGGCCATCGTCGCGCCCCGGCAACTGGGTGGCGGCGCAAGAGAAGCCGCGCCGGGAGATATCGTCCGATTTGAAGGAACCGGGTTCGGTGAGACCAATCCCGCCACGCCGGCTGGCCGCGTCGTGGCTGCGCCGGCGGAGCTTACACCTGGCGTGTCCGCGCGAATCGGGGACGTGGATGCGGAAGTGATCCTGGCGGTGAAGACCGGGCCCGGCATCTACCGGATCGACGTGAAAGTCCCTCCGCTTCCGGATGGCAATCACGAGGTACGCATCTTCAGCGAAGGCGTTCCGGCACAACCCGTGCTGGTCCCCATTCTCAACCGCTGATGGGAAATGGATTGGGCGCCCGCGGATAAATTATCGGGATTCTTGTGCCCGGCCCTCGGGTGAAGCTGCGGCAAGGCCCATGGTACGCACCACGCGCAGGAAACGAGGATGCCCCCGCAAGGGATCGAGAGCGGGGTCCACGGCAAGCCAAGCGAGATTGACATTGTGCGACTCCAGGCAGAGTTCGATCTCGTCGAGTGCTTTTTCCGGCTCTCCGGCGTTGAGGAACCAGATGTCGCGGCGCCAGCATTGCGCACGCCGCACATCCGGCGCGGATGTAAGGTTAAGGAGTTCGCGCCAGGCCGCCTCTTTTCCCTTGGCCGTAAACGCTCCGTTGACTTTATCCGACCACTCCGGAAAGCGGATCCGAAGGATGGCGCCCAGCCCCTCGCTGTGCCGGCCGGCGAGCGTGGCGGCGCGGCTGTGCCAATCGGCGGCGGCCACGTAGTTGGCATCGAGCGAAATGGCTCTGCGGGCGGCGGCGATAGCATCGGAGTAGCGCTTCTGAAAATATAGGATACTGGCCTGCACGGCGTGGCTACCGGCGCGATAGGGATTCAGGCGAATGGCGGCGTCAATGGCATCGGATGCCTCGCTGAGCCTGCCCGTTGCGGCAAGAAGCATGGCCATGTTGATATGCGAATCCTCTGTACTGGGCGCGCCGGTCAGGGCCACGCGCAAGTGCCTTTCCGCTTCGCGCCAGTCCCAGGCGTAGTAGAAAAGAAAGAAACCGTAGGAAATGCGGCAGGAAATGCAACCGGCATCGAGTTCCACACTGCGCCGTGCGGCAGCAACGATGTGCGCCGGTGCTCCTTCATCCAGGTAGGGAAGATTTCGGTGCATGGTCTGGCTCAGCGCGGCGTAGGCGGGGGCGTGTTTCGGGTTGAGTTGCACGGCTTGCTGCAACAGGCGAATGGCGGTGGCTGTGGATTCCCGATCGCGTTTCTGAGACACAAGCCACGATTCCCTGTATAGCCTTTCCGCTTCACCAATTCTGTTGCGGTGGGGCAGCCAGAGAGCGAAGGCGCCCGCCACGGCCAGCAATACGATAGCCGCGGCGGCTACCATCAGCCAACGGCGTCGCGGAGGGGCGGCCGCCGACTCGATGATTTCCTCCGCCGGCGCGGCGAGACGGTACCCCAGGCGAGGCACCGTCTCCACAAGCGTCGCATGCTCGTCCCCGAGCGCCTTGCGCAGTTGCGAAATGCATTTCGGCAGGCTCGACTCCTCGACGGCAACATCGGTCCATAGGGCGCGCAGCAGTTCGTCACGGGCAACCGTCTCGCCACGGGCGGCGATCAACAAGCGAAGCGCCTCGAAGGAGCGCCATGGAAGAGGAATATCGGTTCCGTCGCGCGACAGGCGCCTCCGCGGAATATCGGCGATGCATGGCCCTACTCGAAATCGCGACATGGATACCCCGGCCCGCTCACAGGCTCAGGCAAAATCTCGAGCCGTGACAATGCGGCTTTCGACGGTAGCCATCTCCATCGCCCAGGCGATCTTCGCTGCATCGATGGCGGCCGTGGCGCTCAGCACCGATTGCCGCTTCTCGCGGATGGCCGCAAGAAATTCCTTGTACATGAGAACTTCGGCGAGCTCGCCGCTGTGACCGGTGAGCGGAGGCGGCGTCTTGCCTTTCGCGCCAGGCGTATCGAGCAGGACGGCGCCGTCTTCGCCATAGCGCAGCACACCTTTGTCGCCGACGATGACCGTTCGTCCGGGTGTGCCTTGCGCGAACAGGCAGAAGGTGTAGGTGAAGCGCACACCGTTGTCGAAGTCGATGATGCCTTCGCAAACATCGCGCGTTTCGTGGTCCGGATAATGCACGATGCCGCCCGAGGCGAGACAGCGCGCCAGCGGCGACTTCACCAATTGCACCACTTGCGAAAACGCGTGCACCGAGAACTCGAGTTCCGTGGATCCGGCCGCGGACTTCAGAAAGCGCCAGTTCGCGGTGCGGCCGGACTTAGGATCCGTGTAGTGCCATCCGCGGGGGCTCCAGTCGCCGCGGTATTCGCTGATATTGATGAAACGCACCGCTCCGATGATGCCGCTATCGACGAGTTGCTGCACATGTGCGTCGGTGGTACGGTAACGGCGCTGCATGCCGACGGCGAACACTTTGCCGCTCTTCTGGGCCTCGGCTTCGATCTGCTTCGCCAGTTGGTAATTGATGGCGATGGGTTTTTCGAGCAGCACATGCTTGCCGGCGCGGAGCGCGGCAATGGCCATCTCGGGATGAAGAAAATTGGGAGTGGCGATGGCCACGATCTCCACGTTCCGGTCGCGGATGAGTTCGCGCCAATCGGCGTACTTCGTGGCGCCGCCGCCGAGCTTGGCGTTGTAGGCGTCCATGCGCGCGCTGTCCAGATCGCTGAGCGCGGTGACCTTGATGTCCGGCATTTTGAGATACGCGGCCAGATGCGCGGTGCCGCGATTGCCATTCCCGATCAGACCAACCTTGGCCGGGGAGGCATTCTCGGCGAGAGCAACGCCCGCGGCTGTTTGGGCCAGCGCCGCACGGCGAGTGACAGTGGGGGATGGAGAGGACATCAGCGTTTAGTGTAATGCAAGTCTCGCGTGCTGTTGTGGACGTCGCCGGCAATGTCGGAACATGGAAGGTCATGCTGGTGTGCCCTGTGCGGAATTGCAGGCTGGAGTTGGTGCGCGAAGATCGGCTGCTGCGCTGCCCGCGCGGCCATTCCTTCGACGTGGCGCGAAGCGGCTATGTCAATCTGCTACAGCCGCAGGAACGGCGCTCAAAGGAACCGGGCGATGCCGCTAAGGCAGTCGAGGCCCGGCGGCGGCTGCATGACCGCGGAGTCAGCGGGCCGTTGCTTTCGGAGATTGAAAAAATGCTGGCGGCGCGCGCCGGAGACCAAGTCCTGGATGCGGGTTGCGGCGATGGGTTCTACCTGGGCACCCTGGCGGCACGCCACGCGTTTGCCGGCCATGGCGTGGATATTTCGATCGCGGCGGTAAACGCGGCCGCCAAAAGGTATCCTCACTGTGAGTGGATTGTGGCGAATGCCGATCGATTGATTCCATACGCGGACGGATCTTTCACGCGTGTGATGACCATTACGGCGCGAAGAAATGCCGCCGAGTTCCGGCGCGTGCTGCGGGCCGGGGGCAGATTGCTGGTTGCGGTGCCAGCGCCCGACGATCTCATCGAATTGCGGGGGCGTGGGAAGGACCGGGTGGATCTGGTTCGTCAGGAGTTCGCCGCAGGGTTCCAGCTTATGGAACAGCGGCGCGCAACCTCGGTGGTGGACCTGGACAAGACGGCCGTGGAGGATGTGCTGGCCTCGATCTACAGGCCTTTGCGGGCAACTCCGGTGCAGGCGATGACAGTCACCTTCAGCCTGGATTTGCTCGCCTTCGAACCCGTCTAGGGAAGCTGTGCGTAGAGTTCGCCAAGCGGAATTTCGATGTCGAGGGTTTCCAGAACAGCCCTCGATTCGTTGCCCTCGTAGGTGGAGCGCACCCACTTGTCACCCGGGAGACGGCGGAAGACCTCGACCCGGGGCTGATCCTGTGCGATGAGGACGTATTCTTCAAACGATGGCAGTTGGCGGTAGAGTTGAAACTTGCCGTTGTAATCGTAGCCCTCAGTGGCGGGGGACAGGATTTCGAAGATCACCTTTGGGTTGGTGAGGCTTGGGTCGTTCTGCCCCTTCAGCGCAAGTTGACCGCAGCAAACAACCACGTCGGGGTACAAGTACTGGGACGGGTTAACGCTCACTCGCAATTGCACGAAAGCCCGGCATGGGGAACCCCGCAAACGGGAACCTAGGCAAAGAATAACGTTGGCAACCAGAGCCGCGTGGGCGGGAGTGGCGTCCACCATCGGGAAAACTTCGCCGTCGTGGTACTCGAGCGGCCGCTCCGCGACTGCATCGGCGGCGAGATATTCCTCCACTGTCATTCCTGGAACGGGCAGCGCCATATTCGAATTATAGCTGCCGCTTCATGCCCCGGGCGTGGTTGACCCTCCCGGCTACATCCAACTTCGATTGTGCCGTGGATCAGGCAACCTACTTCAGTTCGAGAATTTCCTTTTCCTTGGCCTGTGCGGCTGCGTCGAGTTTCTTGATCTCGGCATCGGTGAGCTTCTGGATTTCGTCGTGGGCGCGGCGGTCCTCATCCTCGCTGATCGCCTTTTCCTTCAGCAGCTTCTTCACGGCGTCGTTGGCGTCGCGGCGGATGTTGCGCAGAGCGACGCGGTGCTCCTCGGCGATATTGTGCAGATGCTTGACCAGTTCCTTGCGGCGATCCTGGGTCAGCGGAGGAATCGGCACGCGGATGATCTTCCCGTCGTTCATCGGATTCAGGCCAAGGTCGGCTGAACGAATGGCCTTTTCGATCGGCCCGATGGTGGATGCATCCCAGGGCTGAACGGTGATCATCGCAGGCTCGGGAACATGCAGGTTGGCAAGCTGATTGAGAGGGGTGGGAGTGCCGTAATAATCCACCTTGATGCCGTCGAGCAGATTCACCGAGGCTCGCCCGGTGCGGATGTTGCTCATCGAATGCATCAGGTCGGCAATGACCTTCTCCATGCGGTTCTTTGCGCCCGCTTCCACTTCCTTCACTGACGGACCGGATTGGCCGGATGATTGTCCTGGTTTCATTTGTTTGGCCTCTTCCAATAATCTAACGGATGATCGTACCGACGGGCTCGCCCATCGACATTCGCATTATATTTCCTGCGACGGTGAGATTGAAAACCTGAATGGGGAGTTTGTTGTCGCGGCACATGGCGACAGCGGAGGCATCCATCACGCGAAGGGCCCGCGACAGCACTTCCTGGAATGTAATTTCGGTATAGCGCACGGCATCGGCGTGGACCATCGGATCCTTATCGTAAACGCCATCCACCCGAGTCGCCTTGGCAATGACTTCAGCGCCGATTTCCAGGGCACGGAGCGTAGCCGCGGTGTCGGTGGAGAAGTACGGATTCGATGTACCCGCCACAAAGATTACGATGCGGCCCTTTTCCAGATGCCGTATGGCACGGCGCTGGATGTAAGGCTCGGCAACCTGGTTCATGTGGATCGCCGTCATGACACGCGTCGGCACACCCTGCTTTTCCAGAGCATCTTGCAAGGCGAGTCCGTTGATCACCGTGGCCAGCATGCCCATGTGATCGGCGGCGACGCGATTCATGTTGCGGGCGGCGGCATTCACTCCTCGGAAGAAGTTGCCGCCACCGACAACCAGTCCCATTTGCACACCTTGCTTGGCCACTTCCACCAATTCGGCGGCAAGCGAGCGGACTCGCTCGGGATCGATTCCGAAACCCTGGCCTGCGGCGAGCACCTCGCCGCTCAGCTTGAGGAGGATCCTGCGGTAAGCGGCCACGGTGTGTCTCGTCTCCGCCTATTCGGACGCCGCGGCGTCGCCGACTTTGAAGCGGACGAAACGGGCCACGGTGATGTTCTCACCGAGCTTGGCGATCTTGGTCTTGATCAGATCCTCGACCTTCATCGTGTTGTCCTTGATGAAAGGCTGGTCGAGAAGACAGATCTCTTCGTAGAACTTCGACATGCGGCCCTCGATGATCTTTTCGATCATCTTCTCGGGCTTGCCCTCGTTGAGGGCGCGGGCACGCTGGATTTCCTTTTCCTTTTCGATGGCGGCGGCGGTGACGTCTTCGCGGCGAATGAATTGCGGATCGGCGGCCGCGATCTGCATGGCGATATCCTTCACCAGTTCGTTGAAGTCATCGGTCCGGGCCACGAAGTCGGATTCGCAGTTCACTTCCACCAAGACGCCGAGTTGCGAACCGGAGTGAATGTAGCTGCCGATAACGCCCTGCTTGGTGGAACGCTCGGCCTTCTTCGATGCCGACGCAATCCCACGCTTCCGTAGCACGACTTCCGCGGCGGCGAGATCGCCGCTAGCTTCCTTCAGCGCGGTCTTGCATTCCA
>CAYOBO010000129.1:0-21471 GCA_964402295.1 uncultured Candidatus Solibacter sp.
TTTCAGGTGCGATACCGCTCCGGGGTTGCTTACAATTTTCTGTGCACGTCGGGGAACCGGGAGGTTGAGCGCGATATGATCATCAAGCTGTTCCAGGGGAATTAGCTTAGATAGCCTTGTGCGTGCAGGAATTCGGTCATTCGGGCGCGGGTCTTTTCGAAGTATTCGTTGTTGCCACGGCCAAAATTGAAGAAGCCGTGGGCTTGGCCTTCGTAGCCGACGAGTTCGCAGGAGTTGCCGGTGGCTTTCATTTTGGCGGCGAAAGCCTCAGCGGTGCGGTAAGGAACCGTGGTGTCGGCCTTGCCGTGGAAGATGATGGCGGGTGGGGCTCCCTTGGCGACATTGTGATAGGGGGAGACGGATTCCGGTTTCGCTCCAAGCCGTTCCGCGACACCGGAGAGCGAACCGATCTTGAAATCGGCTTCGGGGGCATCGGCA
This sequence comes from uncultured Candidatus Solibacter sp., assembly GCA_964402295.1. Lineage (GTDB taxonomy): Bacteria > Acidobacteriota > Terriglobia > Bryobacterales > Bryobacteraceae > CADEFT01. The sequence continues at coordinate 439 of CAYOBO010000129.1, forward strand.
AGAATGAGCGCGGGGTTGAAGAGCACCATGGCGTTGGGGCGGGAAGCGATGCGCGCGTCTTCGGTAGGCTCTTCGAAGCCTTGGATGACTCCGGTGGCGGCGGCGAGATGGCCGCCTGCCGAGCCACCGCCGGCGGCAATGCGGTTGGGATCGATGCCGAGGCGCGCGGCGTTGGCGCGCACGTAGCGGATGGCGGACTTGGCGTCGTGGATGCAGTCGACGACTTTGGCCTTATGGCGCGAGGCGACACGGTAATCGGCTGTGATGGCAACCATGCCTTTGGAGGCGAGGTGGAGGCAGTGCTGTTCAAACTGCTTGGGAGTGCCGCTGGTCCAGCCACCGCCGAAGAAGAAGACGATGGCGGCACGTTTTTGGGAAGAGGAGTGGCGGGCGGGGTGGAAGAACCAGAGTTTCAGGTCGGCGCCGCCGGCTTTCTTGTAGACCTCGACGGTGGCTCCGTCGATTTGCGGGGGGTAGTTGGAGGGGGCTTTTTTCTCCTGCTGTGCCCAGGCGGGCAGAGCGAGAAGCGTTCCAAGAAGGGAGCGGCGGGAAGGGGAAGAAATCATCGGGACATTCTCCAGAGGTTGACGGTCTTGCCGCCGAGGGCCGCCGCCATGGTGAGGCCGTCCGGGGAAAAGGCGACGGAGCCGACCGCGTTCGGGGCGGGCATACGGCGGAGTATCTTGCCGGACGCCACTTCCCAGAGGATGATTTCGACGGGGTGGCGGGTGGTGAGTTCGCTGAAGCCTCCGGTGAGAAGATAGCGGCCGTCGGGCGAGAAGCTGAGAGAACGGATCATTTCGGGCTGGCCGGCGATCTTCCTGGCGACCTGCCAGGTCTTGGTGTCCCAGAGATAGACGATGCGGTCGACGCCGGCGGTGGCGAGGTACTTGCCATCGGGAGAGAACTGCATGGCAAAGACGGCCACGGGGAGTTGATCGATGCGTTTGAGGAGTTCGCCGTTGCGGGTGCTGTAGGCACGGACGTCGGTGTCGTAACTGGAGGCGACAACGATATCGCCGTTGGGGGAGAAGGCGAGGGCGGAAGTGCCGCCGAGTCCGGCGGGGGCGGCGAAGCGCTGTTTGCCGGATTCATCCCAAACGCGGATGGTTTCTTCGCTCCCGCGGTCGAAGGAGGGTCCGGTGGCGGCGAAGAGTTTGCGGCCGGGAGCGACGGCCATGGTGCGGACACGGGGCGGAGCTTCGGCGATGTCGCGGGATTGGGAGGAGTCGAAATCCCAGAGCTTCAGCGTGGATTTGCCGGCAGCGGCGGCTGCGCCGGAGTGGAGTGCGAGGATGCGCTCGCCGGCGGTGGGGGCCACGGTTTTGCGGAGCTTGCCCGAGGCGGTATCCCAGATGCGGATCTTGCCATCGGCGCAAAGGCCGCTGAGCGAGCCGTCCTTTTCGAAAGCAATGGAGCGGACATCGGCTTCCGAGGAGATGGTGCGGTCCGGTTGCCCGGCAGCGGAGCAGGCGAGCGCGAGGCAGAGGATGGCGGCACGGTGCATCAGGCTTTCTCCAGCACGATGTCGAAAGTGACGGCGGCGCGCGGCGTGCCTTCTTCGAACAGCGACACGGGGCGCACGAGTTCGCGATTGCCGACGATGCCGCGCTTGGAGTAATTCTTGTCGGGGTCGCCTTCGAACCAGGGGTCGGTGGCGAAGTAGATCTGGGTGATGAGAGTGCGATGGCCGGGGGCGGAGATCATGTAGTGGATGTGCTGGGCGGGACGGTCGGAATAGTGGCCGGGGAGGATGGTTTCGACCGCGTATTCGGAGGCGGATTCGGTGAGGAGCTTGGTGCGGTAGCTGTAGCCCTGGACGTCATAACGGCCGGCATGATCGGCTTGCCACATGTCGATTTGCGCGTTTTGGATGCGCTCGCCGCGGGTGTTATAGACCTTGCCGGAGACACGGAGGGGGAAGCCGGGGGCGCCGGGTTTGCGGAGGTTTCTTTCGTTGGGGGCACCTTTTTTGAAGAAGGGGCCGAGGACTTCGGTGGGGGTCGGCTTAGCGGCTTTGGTTTCCGTTTGTTGCCAGAGAGCGAGGAGTCGATTGTGGGACATGGCGGCTCCGCCGATGAGGAGTCCGCGAACGATGCAACGTTCCAGCATGTCGCGACGTGGAAGCTTTGGATTCATAGCACCTCTCTCGTGTTCTGACAGGATACAATATCGCTCTCCAGGAAGGTTAGGCGAGGTAAGGATCCAGGACGGCATCGAGGTCGCGGCGGATCCAGGTAGCGGCGGATCCCTGGCGATAGCAGGCCCAGGACATCAAGGAGCCGCTGACCACGGTTTCGATGGTCCGCGCCAGTCGGCGAGGGTTGGTGTCTTTGCGGATTGTCCCGGCGGCAACGGCGGCGCGGAGGAGCGCTTCGATTTCCTTGCGGGTGGCGCGGGCGTTGCGGAGCAGGTGCACACGAAAATCCTCGTCGGTCAGATCGATGGAAAGGTAAGCAAGGTTTCGCGCCAGAGCGTCGGGGGATGAGGCGAGGCCGGCCATGCCGACGGCGTAGGCGCGGAGGGCATCGAGGGGGCTGGGATGTGCTTTCCGCAGTCGGCGGAAGGTGGCCGGAGCGCTGCCGGCGAAGCGCTTCGCCTGGGCGAGCAGCAGTTCCCTCTTGCTTCCGAATCGCTGGACCAGCAATCCGGGCGTTATGCCCGCTTCGGCGGCAATGTGGGCGAGGGTGAGTTCCCGCGGACCGTGCTGCATCATGGCACGATGCACGGCATCGAAGATGTCGCCGTCGCTCGCTTTGCGGCGCCGGGGGCTCATAGGGCGGTTGCCGTCCATCCAAACACTCCCTTAGTGTACAATCTAAATGACTGTTTAGATAAGGAGGCGAGGGATGCGAAACGTGGTTTACAGTTGCGCAATGAGTCTGGACGGCTTCATCGCCAGAGCCAACGGCGAGTATGACTGGATTGCGATGGATCCGGACATTGATTTCGCGGAGATGCAGGCGCGATACGACACCTACCTGATCGGGAGGAAATCGTATGAGGTCATGCGCAGGATGGAAGGGGGAGTGAGTACGGGGGCCGGGGTCCGGAATTACGTGTTTTCGCGAACCCTGGCGGAGGGCGCCGATGCAACGGTGACGGTGAGCGCCGATGCGGAAGGCGTGGTGGCCGGGCTTCGCGCACAGAAAGGCAAAGACATCTCGCTGTTCGGCGGCGGGGAGTTATTCCGGAGCCTGTTGGGAGCTGGGCTGGTGGATCGAGTGGAAGTGGGCGTGGTAGCCGTGCTGCTGGGCGGCGGGATTCCACTGCTGCCCGTTCCGGCGGAGCAGACGGGGCTGAAGCTGATCCGCCACCGCGTGTACGAGAAAACAGGAACGGTCTTGCTGGAGTACGAGGTCGGGAACGCGCGTCCTCGCCCTTAGGCGGAGGACCGGGTAAGCCGATCCCGGGCACGCTCGAAGACCGCGCGCAGCATTTCGGGGGTCAGCTTACCGGTAGAAGTATTCTGCCGGCTGGGGTGGTAGGAAGCGATCAGGGTTCGATTGCCGGGGTAGTGGATGGCTCCGTGGGCGAAGGTGTACGCGGCTTTGCGCGCTCCGACGATGCCGAGGTAGGTATCGAAGGCGATTCTGCCGAGGGCGACGATTACCCGCACGTTGGGGAGCAGTTGGAGTTCGCGTTCGAGGTAGGGGCGGCAGTTGGCGAGTTCTTCCTTGGTTGGCTTGTTATCCGGCGGGGCGCAATGGGCTGAGGCGGTGATATAGGCATCGATGAGTTGCAGGCCATCGGACGCGGCGACGCTGGTGGGTTGGGAGGCGAAGCCGGTTTCGTGGAGGACGCGGTAGAGGAGATCGCCGGAGGAATCGCCGGTGAACATGCGGCCGGTGCGGTTGGCGCCGTGGGCTCCGGGGGCAAGGCCGAGGATGAGGAGGCGGGCGTTGGGATCGCCGAAGGAGGGCACGGGCTTACCCCAATAATCCCAGTCGAGATAGGCGCGGCGCTTGGTTTGGGCGACGGAGCGGCAGTGCTCCCGCAGGCGGGGACAGCGCCCGCAGGCGACGATTTGTTTCTGGAGGATGTTTAGCGCAAGCATTCGAAGAGACCGGCGGCGCCCTGGCCTCCACCGACGCACATGGTGACGACGCCGTAGCGGGACTTGCGGCGGCGCATCTCGTTGGCGAGAGTGCCGACGAGGCGGGAGCCGGTCATGCCGAAGGGATGGCCGATGGCGATGGATCCGCCGTTGACGTTGAGTTTTTCGGGATCGAGTCCGAGGCGGTCGCGGCAGTAGACGACCTGAACGGCGAAGGCTTCGTTCAATTCCCAAAGGTCGATGTCGTCGATTTTCAGGCCTTGGCGTTTGAGGAGTTTGGGGACGGCGTAGACGGGGCCGATGCCCATTTCGTCGGGTTCGAGGCCGGCGACAGCGAAGCCGCGGTAGATCATTTTGTAGGGGATTTTCAGTTCGTCGGCGCGGCGGCGGGACATGAGGAGAGTGGCGCTGGCTCCATCGGAAAGCTGGGAGGAATTGCCGGCGGTGACGGATCCTTCGCCGCTGTCGGGATCGAAGTAAGGTTTCAGCTTGAGCAGACCTTCGAGGGTGGTATCGGGGCGGTTGCACTCATCGGCGGCGACGGTGGCCCGCTCCTCGGCGATGACTTCACCGGTTTTCTTGTCGAGGATGGCGCGAGTGACTTCGATGGGGGCGATTTCTTCGGTGAAGAAGCCTTCCTGTTGGGCACGGGCAGTGCGCTGCTGGCTGAGGAGCGAATATTCATCCTGGAGGAGGCGGCTGACCTTGTAGCGTTTGGCAACGACCTCGGCAGTCACACCCATGACCATGTAGATGCCGGGTTTCTGTTCCTTGACGGCGGGGTGCGGGTGGGAGTCGCGAGGGCTCATGGTAATGCTTTCGAGGCCACCGCCGATGGCGGCGTCGGCGCCCTCGTGGATGATCTGATGAGCCGCCATGGCGACGGATTGAAGGCCGGAGGAGCAGAAGCGATTGACGGTGGTGGCGGCGATGGTGACGGGGAGTCCGGCGAGGACTGCGGAGACTCGCGCGACGTTCATGCCTTGGGGGCCGTGAGGCTGGCCGCAGCCGACGATGACATCTTCGACTTCGGCGGGGTCGAGTTCGGGATGGCGGCGGAGCACCTCTCGGAGGCAGTGGGCCATGAGATCGGCGGGATGGGTGCGGTTGAAGGAACCGCGGAAGGATTTCGCCAGCGGTGTGCGCACGCTGTCGACGATTACTGCTTCACGCATGAGCAATCTCCGTATGGGTGAAGCCGGCGAAGGTTTTTCCTTCGCGGGCGAGGCGTTCGAGTAACGGCGCGGGCGTCCAGAGGACGCCGTGCTGTTGGTGGAATTGACGGACGCGTTCGTAGACAGCGGCAAGTCCGGTGAGATCGGCGTGGAACATCGGGCCGCCGCGGTGGGCGGGGAATCCATAGCCGTGGATGTAGACGATGTCGATGTCGACGGAACGCAGCGCCATGCCCTCTTCGAGGATGCGCGCGCCTTCGTTGACGAGCGCGTAGAGCAGGCGGTCGCGGATTTCGTCCTGAGAGATTTCGCGGGGAACGATGCCGGCTTCGGCGCGGACTTTGGCGATCAAGTCGTCGACGATGGGGTCGCGCCGGGGGCGGCGGTTTTCATCGTAGGCGTACCATCCGGCGGAAGTTTTCTGGCCGAAGCGGCCCATTTCGCAGAGGCGGTCTTCAAGCAGCGGCTTGCGGACGCCGGGGACTTCGAGATGTTTGAATTCCTTGCGAATGCGCCAGCCGACGTCGAGTCCGGCGAGATCGCCGACCTGGAGGGGGCCCATGGCCATGCCGAAGTCGTACATGGCGCGGTCGACGGCTTCGATGTCGGCGCCTTCTTCGACGAGGAATTGGGCTTCGCGGCGGTAGGGTCCGAACATGCGGTTGCCGACAAATCCACGGCAGTTGCCGACGAGGACGCCGATCTTGCCCAGGGTCTTGGCAAGAGACATGGATGTAGCGATGACCTCTTTGCCGGTGGCTTTGCCACGGACAATTTCGAGCAGTCGCATGACGTTGGCCGGACTGAAGAAATGATGGCCGATGACCATGTGCGGGCGCTTGGTGGCGGAGGCGATTTCATCGATGCTGAGGGTGGAGGTGTTGGAGGCGAGGATGCAATCGGGATTGGCGATGGAGTCGATTTCGGCGAAGATCTGCTTTTTGAGCTCCATGCCTTCATAGACCGCTTCGAGGACGATGCCGGCGTTTTCGAAGCCGTCGTAGGTGAGAGTGGGCGTGATGAGGGCCATGCGGCGGTCCATGGTTTCCTGCGGGAAGCGGCCTTTGGCCACGGAATTGGCGTAGTTCTTGCGGATGGTGGCCATGCCTCTGTCGAGCGCGGATTGGGAAGCTTCCTTGAGCAGGACGGGGATGCCGGCATTGGCGTAGCACATGGCGATGCCGCCGCCCATGGTTCCGGCTCCGACGATGGCGGCAAAGCGGATGGGGAAAACAGGCGTATCCTTGGGGACATCGGGAATTTTGGCGACGGTGCGTTCGCCGAAGAAGACGTGAATGAGGGCTTTCGATTGGGAGGAGAAGAGGCACTGCTCAAAGAGGCGGGCTTCTTCCTTGATGCCTTCGTCGAAGGGGAGTCTGGTGGCGGCTTCGATGGCGTCAATGGCAGCGAGAGGGGCGATGAGGGAGCGCTGCCGTTTGGAGGCGGCGGCGCGGGCCGCGGCGAAGATGGGCGCGTTCGATTCGGGGTCGCCGAGTTTGTCGTTGCGGTCGCGGACACGCGGGGCGGGCTGGGCGGCGATGGATCGGGCGAAGGCGATGGCTCCCTGGAGCAGGTCGCCGTCGATGACTTGGTCAATGAGGCCGAGGGCGTGGGCGTCGGGGACTTTGACAGGCTCGCCGAACTGGCACATTTCGACGGCCTTGGCAACGCCGATAAGGCGGGGAAGGCGCTGCGTACCGCCGGCGCCGGGAATGATGCCGAGTTTCACTTCGGGTTGGCCGACATTGGCGGAGGGAACGGCGACACGATAGGCGCAGGCCATGGCGACTTCTAGGCCTCCGCCGAAGGCTTGGCCGTGGATGGCGGCGACGACAGGCTTGGGAGAGTCTTCGAGGGCGGTGAGCAGAGGAGTGAGGCCCACGCCGCGTTTCTTTTCACCGGAGGTGATCTTGCCGAATTCCTTGATGTCGGCTCCGGCAATGAAGCTGCGGCCTCCGCCAATGAGGACGATGGCGCGAATGGCGGGGTCATTCGCGGCTTGCTCGAGACCGGCGAGAATGCCTTCCGGGACGCCGGGGCTGAGGGCGTTCACCGGAGGATTGTTCACGGTGAGGACGGCAATATCGCCGGCTGTGGAATAGCGGACCAGGTCACTCATGCGGTCATGCCTCGGCGATAACTTCGATTTCGACAAGGCAGTTGAAGGGGATGGCGGCAACGGCCACGGTGGTGCGGGCGGGGGGATTGTCGCCGAAGCGGCCGCGGAAGACCTCGTTCATGGGTCCGTAGAGATTGATGTCGGCAAGGTAGACGTTGCACTTGACGGCCTTGGCCATGGAAGAGCCGACGGCTTTGAGATTGGCTTCAATGGAGTCGAGCACGTATTGGGTTTGCTCTTCGATGGAGCCGCCGTCGATTTTGCCGGTACCGGAGACGAAGGCGAAACCGTTGCAGGTGACGACGGGGGAATAGAGCGGCGTCTTGCCATCCTTGGGGCGTCCCTTGGGCCAGTGCGATTGACGGGAGGATTTCTTCTGGGCGGAGGCGGCCGCGGGGGTGAGGGCCGCGGCGGCAAGGATGTTACGGCGTGAGGATTTCATTGGGTTATGATGCCAAATCCTTCCAGTGCGGCGCAGTGCGGTTTCAGTGGGACGGGTTGCCGGAAGCGGCGGCGGATGCAAAGAATGCGTGCGCGGCGCTCACCGTATGCGCGATATCTTCGTCGGTGTGGGCCGCGGAGAGGAATGCCGCCTCGAACTGGGAAGGGGCGAGGTAGACGCCGTGTTCGAGCATCCAGTGGAAGAATCTGGCGTAGGCGGCTTTGTCGGATTTGGCGGCGGTGTCCCAGTCGATGACCGGGCTATCGGTGAAGAACCAAGTGAACATGGAGCCGACGCGATTAATGGTGATGCCTTTGGGCGGATTGGCGCAGAGCGCGGCGGCGCGGCGTTCGAGATCGGAGTAGATTTCCGGATGGGCGGCGAGGTGGCGGAGCATTGCCAGCCCGGCGGCAACCGCCATGGGATTGCCGGAGAGTGTGCCCGCCTGATAGATGGGGCCGACGGGGGCGATCTTCGACATGATGTCGGCGCGTCCGCCATAGGCAGCGATGGGGAGTCCACCACCGATGACTTTGCCGAGGGTGGTGAGATCGGGTTTGATGCCGTAAAGGGCTTGGGCGCCACCGTAGGCGACTCGGAAGCCGGTCATCACCTCGTCGAAGATGAAGAGCGCGCCGTGCTTCTCGGTGAGGGCCCGGATGGCTTGATGGAAGCCAGGCAGTGGCGGGACACAACCCATGTTGCCGACGACGGGTTCGACGATGACGGCGGCGATTTTGTCGCCGTGCGCGGCGAAAGCCTGTTCGAGGGCGGGGATATTGTTATAGGGGAGCGCGATGGTGGTGGCGGCGAAACTGGCAGGGACTCCGACCGTATCGGAGATGGCGAGGGTGGCCATGCCGGAGCCGGCTTTGACGAGGAGGCTGTCGACGTGGCCGTGATAGCAGCCTTCGAACTTGACGGTGAGATCGCGGCCGGTGAATCCGCGGGCAACACGGAGGGCGCTCATGGTGGCTTCGGTGCCGGAGTTGACCAGACGCACCATTTCCATGGAGGGAACGGCGCTGCGAATCATTTCGGCCAGTTCGATTTCGCGCTCCGTGGGTGCGCCGAAACTGGTGCCCACATCGAGCACGCCGCGGAGGGCATCGATGACCTCGGGGAAGCGGTGGCCGAGGAGGAGTGGTCCCCAGGAGCCGACGTAGTCGATGTAGCTGTTACCGTCTTCGTCGATGAGGCGCGCGCCATCGCCGCGGCGAATGAAACGCGGGACTCCGCCGACACCGCGGAAGGCGCGCACGGGGGAATTGACGCCGCCGGGGATGGTCTGCTTGGCGCGCTCGAACAGCGCTTCGGAACGTTCGGTTTTCATGCCCTCTGATCCCCTGGGACGATGCGTTGCACCATGAAACTCATCAAGATTTCCTGTAGCGTGCCGTTCAAGTTGCGCAGCAGGCGCTGGCGCAAAGTGAGGTAAGGCTGGGTGCCGGCAAACAGATCCTGCATTAACTCGAGGAAGCGCGGACTGCGGTTCATGAACTCGACCATGCGGGTGGGGACGGCGCGGAAAAGGAAGCGTCCGAGGAAGACGCGCCGGGCGATGCAAGCGCCGAAGGCGAGATCCTCGCCGAAATCGCGATGCAGATCGCGGCGGTAGACGGAGGAGAGTTCGTGAACGGGGTGGGTATCGCGGATGATGGCGGCGGTGGCGAGGTCGGCGGAACGCATGGCGTAGTAGAGGCCTTCCCCGGTGATGGGATCGACGAGCCCGCCGGCATCGCCGACGGCCATCCAGCCGTCGCCGGCAAGGCGATTGCTTTTCCAGGCGGGGACTTCGAGCGATGGAAGCAGATGGCTGTAGAACTGGGCCTTCGCGTAGTCGATTTCCTTTTCGCGCATGTAGGTTTCCAGGCGTGCACGAAGCTTTTGTGCGGGCTCCCCTTTGCCGCAGATGCCGACAGAGAGATGGCCCTGGCGCGGAAAGACCCAGATGTAGCCTTCCAGGCCGGGGAGGAATTGGATATCGACGTGGTTGCGGTTCTCGGGGACGTAGTAGCCGAGGGCGATCATGGTGTCGGAGGGACGCAACTGTGTACCGACGTCGCGCAAGGGGTTACGGGCTCCGGTGGCGACGATACAGTAGTCGGCATCGAGATCGCCGTGACGGGTTTTGAGACGCCAGCGGGCGTCTTGCCGCTGCAAGCCGAGGACGCGAGTCTTTTCCACCTTGGCTCCGGCGCTCTCGGCGCGGGAGAGGAGCATTCGGTTGAGATCGTATCGAGAGTAGATCAGGAGTGGCTGGCGGAGGTTCATGCGCGCCGGACCCGCATGCGGCGCGGCGATGTAGGTTTCGGTGATGACCTGCTTGGGTGTGTCGTTATCGCGGAGGAAGGGATACCGCTCGTAGGCTTTGTAGGTGATGCCTCCGCCGCAGGGCTTTTCCCATGCCAGTTTTTCATCGAGCACAAAGGTTTCAAGACCGGCCTGGGCCAATTTGTGAGCGGCGAAGGCGCCCGCTGGCCCTCCGCCGAGGACGACCACACGCTTCATTTTTTCTCTCCGGCTTTCTCTCCAGGAGCAGGGGCGGCGGAAGTGGGGGGATGGCCGGGAGGCATGGCGGGCATGGCTTCCGAACCGCCCGTCATTGCGCCGGATCCACCGTGATCGGACATACCGGAGCGGCCCTTTACCGTCCACTTTCCGTCTTTTTGCTCGAGGACATACTTCATCTGCATCAAGTTGGATGCGTCGGAGGAGCCCTTGGCTTTGAAAGTTACCTGTGCATCGGCTTCGTTTCCGCGAAAGGTCACCGTGGTGACTTCGATATCCATACTGTCGACGCTAATGCCGGAACGCCCGGCGAGGTATTCGATGAGGGCTTTCTGCACGGTGGCTTTGTCCTGGGCCGGAGGCTTGGAGCAGCCCACAATAGAGAGTACAAGTGTGGCGGCGATAAGGAGTTGCTTTGGCACTCTCCGATTATAAACGGTGGCAGCCCTTACAATGAAAAGATGAAGTTCGGCCTGATCTGGGTGCTGGCGGCGAGCCTTTCCGGCGGGGAGTTGGACGGACTACTGTTGCGCTTGGCGGAGGAGGCAGAAGCATTCGGGAGATCGGCGACGAAGGTGGTGGGGCAGGAGGAGCTGGAATTGGTCGCGGCAGAGCCTCCGCCACGGTTTATCAAAAGGGGAAGTGCGCCACCCCCGCCCAAGTACCGCACGCGGCATCTGATCTCGGAGTACGGTTACTCGATGTTTGCGAACGATCCGAATCTGCATGAATTGCGGCAGGTGATCACCGTGGATGGGAAGACAGTGAAAGCGCGCGGAAAATTGCGTGAGACCTTGGCGATGGGGATGAAGGGAGAAGCAGACCGTGCCAAGAAGAACATGCTCAGGGAATTCGAGCGGTACGGGCTCAAAGAAGCGGCAAGCGTCGATTTCGGGCAGGCGATCCTGATGTTTGTGCGGCGGGCACAGGAGAATTTTGAATTCTCCGAGCTACGAACCGAGTTCGTGGGACCGGATCGCGTCACCGTCGTGTCTTACCGGCAAAAAGACGAGGGCGCGGCGGCTGTGACGGTGTTCGAAGGCAAGCAGGTGGTGCGGCACAAATTGCAAGGGTTGGTGTATCTGCGCCAGCCGGATGGGATTCCGCTGCGGCTGACGATGGACGCATCGCGCCAGGAAAAAGAGGTGCACTTGGCACACAAAGCGACAATCGACTATCAACTGAGCGCGCATGGATTTGTCTTGCCGGTGGCGGTTACCTATACGGAGACGGTGAACGGAAAGATGACGCTGGAATCGCGGGCGAAATATTCGGACTTCAAGATGTTCGGGGCCAACAGCGAAGTGAAGTTCACGTTTGAGGATCCGCCGGCGCCGAGTGGAAAGAAATGAACATCATCTATCTACATGGGTTCGCATCGGGACCCAGTTCGAAGAAGGCGCAGTACTTTGCGCGTCAGTTTGCGGGCGAAGGGGTACATGTGGATGTGCCGGACCTGGCGGAAGGCCGGTTTGAGACGCTGACGTTGACGGGACAGTTGCGGGTGATCGAAAAAACAGCGGCGGGCAGAAATGTTTCGCTGATCGGATCGAGCCTGGGCGGGTATCTGGCGGCGCTGTATGCGGCGCGGCATGCGGCGCAGGTGGAACGGGTGGTGCTGCTGGCTCCGGGATTCGGTTTCGCGCAACGGTGGCCGGCGAGCTTAGGAGAGGAGAAGGTGCGGCAATGGCAGCGGGACGGCGTGCTGCCGTTCTTTCATTACGGGGCCGGCAAGGAGATGCTGTTGCGATACGATCTGATCCGCGACGGCGAGCGCTATGAAGCGTATCCGGACGTGAAGCAGCCTTGTCTGATTTTTCACGGGGTAAACGATGCGGTGGTTCCGGTGGAATGGTCGCGGGAATTTGCGGCGGGGAGGCCGAATGTCGAGCTGCATGAAGAGGAATCGGACCACGAGTTGCTGAATATCCTGGAGCCGATGTGGCGGCGGTCGAGGGAGTTCCTTATTCGACCCTGAAAGGGAACCGCTCTTGGAACTGTTGGTTGCCGGTGAGGTCGCGCACTTCCAGCACGACGGGGTATTCACCGGGGCTGAGCCCTTGCAGGCGCAAGTTCAGAATGCCGTTGATATAGCGTTTGGGGTAGAAAGACGATTCATCGAAGACGGCCGCTTTCGGCTCTTCGTAGAGCAATTTGCCGGAAGGCCGAAAGACTTTGAGGCCGTATTCGACCTGGATGCGGTTGCCTTCCCCATATTGAAAGCCCGTGATTTCGAAGCGGGCCCAGAGGTCGTCTCCGGGGCGATAGGCGGGAACGGCGAGAGGGCGGTCATCCTCTTCGCCGCGGAGGTACCGGAAATTGCGAACCGTGAGAGTCTTGCTGGGTTCCACGGCACGGCTGCGGATGCGGAAGGGGATTTCCTTGGTAGCTTCCGTGGAAGCGAGTTTGTCGCGCAATTGGACACGCAGGACACAGTTTTCGCAAAGCGCGGTGTCAGGGGTGACGAACTGGTAGCGGACCTTGGGTTTCCAGTCTTTGTCCTCGGGCGCCAGTTCGGCCTCGATGGTCTTGGATTCCTTCTTGGCCAGGGCGACACCGTTCTCGTCGAATGCCTCCATTTCATAGGCGAGCGAGATGGTGTCCTTCTCCGTTTTCGTGTAACCGGAGAACTGGCAGCTAAAGAAGAGGGTTTCGCCACCGACGTAGGTGGCCTTGCCGGGCAAGGCGGGTCCGTCCTCGAACTGCGACAGGACGGTGGAGACGATATCGAGTTTCTGGGCGCGGGCAGGAAGCGCGGCGAGGATTGCGGTGAATAGAAGGAAGCGAATCACTGCTTGGCGCCGGGTGCCGGCTGAATCGCCGGCGGTTCGGACAACACGGGGTCGGATTCCAGTTGCAGCGGGATGTCGACATAGCCGACGATTTCGTTCTCGGGGTCGCCGCCATCGGTGATCTGGAGTTTGTAGCTGGCGGGCACTACGTCGAACAGAAGCGCGCCTTCGCGGGTTTCGACGCCACTCAGCATGCGAAGGAATCCCATCCATCCTTCGACGCCCTCGCCGTTGTCGAGTTCGAGGTAGGAGTTGCCGTTGGCATCGAAGATCTTGAGCAGAGGCACAGCAACCCGATCGGTACCGCTATTGGTGACGGTGACACGGACGATGAGGAAGCGATGTTCGGGAACGCGGGCCGAGGCGCCATCGCCGAGGTTGGTTTTCCATTGCGCTTCGGTCACGTTGTAGATGAGCTTGCCGACGGTGGCTCGCTCGCCCATGCGGAAGGTCATGCCACCGGCGCCGGCTTTGCGTCCGGAGCAGGCAGCCAAGAACGAGGCGCCGGCCAGAGCAAGAAAGTGGCGGCGCGGTTGAATCACCGGTGACTTCTGGTTCATGCTGGAATTCAACCGTGATTATGAAGCTTTTTACAGATCGTTTGCAAGGATGGCGTCGGCTGCGGGCCGCGGTTTGTCTTTTCATCGCCAGTGCGATTCTGTATGGGCAGCAGAAACATCCCATCACGAATCGCAGTATTGCCGATGTGATGGGGTTCGGGGGTGCGCCCTGGCTGGAGCGGAGCGAGCGGGAAAAGGAGGAGGCGCCGGAGAAGGCGCTGGACGCAATTGGGATTCGGCCTGGAATGGCGATTGCCGACGTGGGATGCGGCACCGGCTATTTCACACGGCGGATGGCAAAGCGAACCGGCGCGAGCGGGAAGGTTTACGGCGTGGACATCCAACCACGCATGATTGCGGCGTTGCGCGCGAACCTGGAGAAGGCGGGCATCGCAAACGTAGAGCCCGTGCTGGGAGAACCCGACGACCCGAAGCTGCCCGCGGGCGCGCTGGATTTGATTCTGATGGTGGATGTGTATCATGAGTTCGCGAATCCGCAGGCGATGTTGCGGAAGATGCGTGAAGCGTTGCGGCCGACAGGGCGAATGGTGCTGCTCGAATACCGGAAGGAAGATCCGAAAGTGCCGATTCGATTGGAGCATAAGATGACGGTGGAAGAGGCGAAAGCAGAGATCGAGGCGGAGGGATTTCGTTTGGAGAAAGTGATTTCGACGCTGCCGCGCCAACATATCCTTGTGTTTACTCCGGCGGAGCGGAGGGTGCAATGACGGCTCGCGGAACGGTTTTTCCCTCCGAGCATTCGAGCTATCGCGACCGGAAGACGAATGCGCTGGTGCATCAAATGACGGCGCATGCTTCGATCAATCACGCGACGTACTTTCTCCAGAGTTCGTTCACGCCGGATGACAAGACGCTGCTGTTTACGTCATACCGGACTGGCTCGGCGCAGTTGTTCGAGGCGGGGTTTCCGGATGGGGAGATCCGGCAATTGACGGACGGGCCGGCGATACATCCGTTTTCGGCGGCTTTTCATCCTTCGGGGGAGAGCATCTATTTTGTGCGCGGCGGGACGATTTGCGAGTTGGACCGGCGGACATTGCGGGAGCGCACGATTGTGTCTTTCGAGGGAGCGCAGTTGGGCGAGGTATCGCCGGACCGCAAGGGGGAGTGGATTACGGCGGCGTGCAAACAGGGTTCCCAAAGCGGACTGGTGTGCGGGCATGCCAATGGAACGGAATGGAAGCTGATTCCCTTCCCGCGCACGGTGATTCATCCGCAGATGCACCCAGTGGATGCGGAGTGGATTGAGTTTGCGGGGGATCCGGCGCCGCGCATGCATCGCGTGCGGCGCGATGGGACTCTAATGGAGTGCCTCTATGAGCACGGCAACGAGGAGTTCGTGGTGCATGAAACGTTTCTGGGCGATACGGGGGATCTGGTGTTCACGATCTGGCCGCGAGCGCTGTGCCGGATGAATTGGGCCACGCGCGAGATTTCGACGATTGTGGAGATGAACGCGTGGCACATTACGCCGAACCGGGCCGGAACGCTGGTGCTATGCGATACGAATCATCCGGACGAAGGATTGTTCTTGATCGATGTGGCGACCGGGAGTCGGAAGCCGGTGTGTTTGTCGGAGGCAAGCAACGGCGGGTCGCAGTGGAAGACATCGCGGTATGCATTGCGAGAGGATTTCGAGCGGGCGCAAAGCGCGGCGAAGCAGGGAGCGCTGAGTTGGATGGAGGTGGCTACGGACACCGTGTATGGGCCGCAGTGGACCCATCCGCATCCATCGTTTTCAGCGAGTGAACGGATGGTGGTGTTTGCCAGCGACCGCACGGGCTACACCCAGGTTTATGTAGCTGAGCTATTCGAATAGCGTTTCGACTTTGACGATTTTGGTATTTGCGGCCGGGATATTCAGTTTGAGCTTTTCGACGATTTTGTCTTCCTGGAGGATGTCGTCCGGCTTGGGCGAGTTGTACGCGATGGGCGATGGAGTTTCGTTGACGATGGCGTCGCGAAGTCCGGCGGTGTTCTGGCCGACCATGACGACGATCATGTTTTGGGGAGTGAGATACTTGCGAATCGCGCGATTGACATCGTCGCGGGTGACCTTGGCGAGCGCCGATTTCAGGTACGCATTGTATTCGGGTATGCCGTAGTACTGGCTGTCGATGGCGTAGCCGAGTTCGGCACTCTTGGTCTTGGTGAGCAGGTTGACGTATTTGGAGAGGAAGTTTTTGGTTTGCGCGACGGCGTCCTCGGTCATGCCGCCGCGGACGAGGCTTTCGAGTTCGAAGATGCCGAGGCGGAGTGTGAAGTGGGCGGTGGAAGGCTGGACGGGCCGGATCCAGATCTGGAAGATCTGTTGCCGGCGGGCGAGGTTGGGTTCGGGCTCAAAGCGGAACATGCCTTCGGGGAAATATTCGATATAGGCGTAGTCGCCGTAATTGAGTCCGCGCTTTTCGCGGATGCGATCGAAGAGGCGGACTCCGGAATTGCGGTGCTGGCCGAACCAGCTCTGGGCAACGAGGAGAGGGACGAAGTCGGGGTCGCCGCGCTTGACGGAAATGGGGAATCCGAGGCTGATGGCGACGGAGCGGGTTTGCTTTTCCACCATGACCAGATGGCGGCCCTGAACGGGAGCGGGCGCCGGGAGCTTGATCTTGCCGGGTGTTCCCCTGGCGAGAGACGCGAAGTCTTTTTCGATGCGTGCGGCGAAGCCCGCGGGATATCCGCCGGCGATGGCGATGGTGAGGTTGGCAACGGTGTAATTGGCTTTGTAGAACTTCTGGAGATCGGCGGCGGTGATGGATTGAATGGAGCTGATGCGGCCCTTGTTGTGGTGTTCGTAGGGGTGCGACTTGTAGATGGTGGAGTAGAGTACTTCCTTGCCCAATTCCTCATCGTTGTTGCCGCGCAAAGCGATGCGGAGGCTGTTCACCATGTCGTCCTTGAGGCGGCGGAGGTCTTCCTCGCGCCAGCCGGGATCGAGGAGCGCATCGCGGAAGATGGCATAGAATTTCTCGAGGTTGTCGATGTGGGTTTCGGCGGAAAACGTGGTCATTTCCTTGTCCACGTTCCATTGGATGGAAGCGGCCATGGGAAAGAGCGCGTCGATGCGCTGCTGGTAGGTCATTTTCTTCGAACCGCCGTCGGCGAGCATGGCGGCGGTGAGTGAGGCGAGGCCTTCCTTGCCCTTGGGGTCGGAGGCGGCGCCGGTTTGAAAGACCAGGCGGAAGGTGACGAGCGGAGATTTGCCGGGCTGAGCGATGGTGGTTCCGGCGAAAAGCGATGTGGCGGTGAGCAGGGCCATGAATGCGGTCCGGATAGTCATGCGTGAATCCTGTTGGTAGCGAGCATGGGGAAGAGTGTGGCTTCCTTCAATCCTTGGTCGGTGAGGGACCCGATGGAGATGTCGGCGAGTTCGTTTTCGGGACGGGGTTGCGCGAGTTCGACGCGGAGGTAGTTGTGGGTGAGGGCGAGGAGGCCGCCATCCATGGTGACGGCGCTGAGGCGTTTGCCGAGGAAGGAGCGGCGGAAGGCGGCGTTCTTCTCCGCGGCGAGGTCGCGGAGGATGCGGTTGCGCTGTTTGCGGATGGACATGGGAACCTGGCCGGGGAGCGCGGCGGCTTCGGTGCCGGGGCGTTCGGAATAGGTGAAGACGTGGAGATACGTGAAAGGGAGGCTTTCGATGAAGCGGCGGCTTTCCTCGAATTCGGCATCGGTCTCGGCGGTGAAGCCGACCATGACGTCGGCGCCGATGGCAGCATCCGGCATCCATTCCCGCGCCTTACGGATACGATCTTCGTAGTGCCGCGGACGGTATTTGCGGCGCATGCGGCGCAAGACGGTATCGGAGCCGGATTGCAGCGGGGCGTGGACGTGTTTGGCGATGCGTGGGGAATCGGCCATAAGGCGGAGCAGATCGTCGGAGAAATCCATGGGCTCGACGGAGGAGAGGCGCAGGCGCTCGACGCCGGTTTCGTTGAGGAGCAGGCGGACGAGATCCACCAGGCGCAGGCGGCCTTCGAGATCGCGGCCCCAACGGCCCAGATTGATGCCGCTGAGAACGATCTCTTTGTATTTCGCCGAGAGCCGGCGGACTTGTTCGAGGACGCTGTCAATGGGCGCGCTGCGGCTTCGTCCGCGCACGGAGGGGATGATGCAGAAGGAGCATCGATTGTTGCAGCCGTCCTGAATTTTGAGATTGGGGCGGGAGCGTTCGCCGGCAGCGTCTTCCACCGGAGCGGTGAGGAGTTGCTGTTGCGCGAAGATGTCGCCGACGTGGATCTGGCCGTGATAGGGCGCGCCTTCGGCGACGAGATCGGGGATGTGGACCTTGTGCGAATTGCCGACCACCCAATGCACGCCGGGTAGCGCGGCGAGTTGCTCGGGGGCGCGCTGGGCATAACAGCCGGTGATGAGAATGCGGGCTTCGGGGTTTTCGCGATGGACGCGCCGGGTGACCTGGCGCACTTCGTCATCGGCCGTGGCGGTAACGGTGCAGGTGTTGAGGATGACGAGGTCGGCGTCGCCCGTGGCGGCGACGGAGGTCAGCCCCTGCTTGCGGAGCATGCCTTCGAGGGCGGCGCCGTCGGCCTGGGTGGCACGGCATCCAAAGTTGTGTACGAGGAATTTCTTCATGGCTACTTCCGGGTGGCGAGCGTCACGGTGGTGCGTTCGTTCTCGATGAAGTATTTGCGGGCGATGCGCTGGAGATCGGCCGGGGAGACCTGGGCGTACCGCTCGAAGATGCGATTGATGGTTTCGGGCGTACGGCGAAGCGCAACAAAGTGGGCGAGAGTCTCGGCGATGGCTTCGCTGTTGTTGAGGCGAAGGGCAAACGAATAGCGGAAATGCTGCTTCACGGACTCCAGTTTTTCGGCGGACACAAGCGTGTCGCGGAAGGCGGCGAGCGTGGCAAGGAGCTCCCTTTCGACTCGGGGCAAGTCCGCGGCTTTCTTGACGCGGGCCATCACTTGAAAGAGATTGGGGTCATAGTTATCGAAGTTGCTGAAGCCGAGCGTGTCGACGATCTGTTCTTCGATGACGAGCTTGCGGTAAAGGTCAGAGTTTTGCGAGAAGCCGATTTGGCCGATGAGGTCGAGGGCCGCGTGATCGATCTCCGTATCCGTGTAGCCGGAGTTGCGATGCGCGATGACAACCATGGGAAGGGTGTCGGTGGGCCAATCGACATGGTTGCGGCGTGGCTTCGCATGGGCAGGCTCCTTGGGGATATCGGCTTTGTATGTGCCGTGCTTCCACTGCCCCCAATACTTGTCGACCATGGGCTTGACAGCGGCATCGTTCACGTCGCCGACCACGATGATCGTGGTGTATTCGGGACGATACCAGCGGTCGAAGAACACCTTGCTGTAGGCGTACTGATTGGGCATATCTTCGATGTCCTTGAGAAAGCCGATGGTGGTGTGCTTGTAGGTGTGCTTATCGAAGGCGGTGTCGTAGAGGACTTCGTTGAGTTTTTCCGAGGGGTCGGCGCTCGACTTGTTGTATTCGCCGAGTACGGCCAGGGCTTCCGTGCGGAAGACGTCTTCGGAGTAGGAAAGATTCTGGAAGCGGTCGGCTTCCAGCTTGACGATGAGTTCGAGATCTTCCTTGGAGAGCGTGGTGTGGTAGATGGTGCGGTCATCCCAGGTGGAGGCGTTGGAGGATGCTCCCATTTCCTTGAGGTGCTTTTCGTAAACGTCGGGCGGAGTGTTCTTCGTACCGCGAAACATGACGTGTTCGAAGAAGTGGGCAAAGCCGGATTTGCCAGGCTCGATTTCATTGCGGGAACCGGTCTGGACGACGATGTACAGGGCGACTACGTTGGGGTAATCCGTGGGGACAGTGACGAGGCGGAGACCGTTGGGGAAGTCATGCAGCCGGTAGGCGTAGGGGAAGGCTTTGGGTTGCGGCTCGGCGGCGATGGCAAGCATAGTAATCCCGCAGAAAAAAAGGGGTAGGAAGCGCATGGGTGTGCTCTTTCTTAGTGTAACCGGAAGCCGAACCAGCGACGCTTGGCGTGGTGCTGCATGTGGACGCGCCGGCGGACGAAGGATGGGGCAGCGGCTGCGAGGGCTGCATTATCTTTACGTCACAAAGTACTTGACGCCATGCAGTGGATCGCCTATGATACAGACATGCTTCCGGCACGGCCGAATCCCGTACCCATTCAACAGCATGCCATTGACAATCTGCGCTACATCCGGGAGACGATGGAGCGGGCATCGAGTTTCACGGCGGTGCCAGGCTATGGCATCGTGGCGGTGGGAGTAACCGCGCTGCCGGCGGGAGTGCTGGCGCACATGCAGAGCAACGCCGCACGATGGCTTGGGGTATGGATTGCGGAGGCGCTGGTGGCAGTCGCCATCGGGGCTTATAGCATGCGCCGGAAGGCGGCGGCCGGCGGGCATAGCGTTACGTCCGCGCCGGCGCGGAAGTTCGCGCTGAGTTTCGTGCCGCCGCTGTTTGCGGGGGCGGTGTTGACGGCGACGCTGTTTCCGGCCGGACATGTTGCGCTGCTGCCCGGGCTGTGGCTGTTGCTGTACGGAACGGGCGTGATGACGGCGGGGGCGTTCAGCATTCCGGTGGTTCCGGCGATGGGGGCGAGTTTCGGCGCGCTGGGAGCGATTTGCCTGTTTGCTCCGCCGGCATGGAACGATTTCTTCCTGCTGGCTGGTTTTGGCGTATTGCACGTTGTGTATGGAGTTGTCATTGCGAGGAGGTACGGTGGCTAAACAAAACCTTGCCCGCAAGTCTGAAATGCCGGCTGCGCGGCGGGCGGCGATGCCCGCGCCGCATGTTCCGGAGTTTGACCGGCTGATTCATGAGCGCGTGCGGCTGGCGATTGTGAGTGCGCTGGCCGCGAACGATTCGCTGACGTTCACGGAATTGAAGAAACTGCTGGACACCACGGATGGGAACTTGAGCATCCATTCGCGGAAGTTGGAGGACGCGGGCTACATCGCCTGCGAGAAGTATTTTGAAGGGCGCGTGCCGAAGACCGAGTTCCGGCTGACACCGGCGGGGCGGAAGGCGCTGCATCAGTATTTGGATCATATGGAGGCGCTGATCAAGGCGATGCGCGATCCGCATTAAAGCGGGCGTGTGTCTCTTTTTTTTGCCGGTATACTTTATGTCTCAAAGAACTTCTCTTCCACAAGCGGCTCCGCGGCATGTGGCGATCATCATGGATGGAAACGGGAGGTGGGCCACGGCGCGTTCCCTGCCCCGCATAGCGGGTCACCGGCAAGGGGCGCAGGCGGTGCGTCGAACGGTGACGGCAGCGTGCCAACTGGGAGTGTCGACGCTTACGCTGTATGCGTTCTCCTCCGACAACTGGAAGCGGCCGCGCGCCGAGGTTTCGGCTTTGATGCTGCTGTTCCGGCGATATCTGGTAGAGGAAAT
>CAYOBO010000130.1:0-21360 GCA_964402295.1 uncultured Candidatus Solibacter sp.
AGCGATTACCGCGGCGGTGGCGCCGTCGATGACACCGCCGGTTTCCCATCCACCGTCACCGGCTCCATCAATTCCGTCCGTGTGCCATCCGCATCGAACAGGTTCAACTGCCGGCGCCGGTTGATCCCCGTCCGGATCTCCAACGGCCGGCTGTATTCCTTCCGCGCCGGCAGAGCCTCAATCGCCGCCAGCGCTTTCTCGATATCCGGCGCCATCAGGCAGAGATGATGCGCCGACCCCCTCCGCGTCTCCTCCGGCAGGTCTTTGTACAGCATGAACTCGATGTAGTCATCCCCGTCCGGCACCTTCATGTTCACCCAATCGAGCACCTTTCCATCCCGGCTCCCGCGCCACAATTCGCGGAATCCCAACACCTCGCCATAGAACTGCATCGCCCGGTCGAGCGATCCCACCAGGATCCCCACATGCAACATCCGTGAAGATACGCCCTTCGCCAGATGCTTGCCCTTCTCACGCGCCGTCCATCCATCCGGCATGTATTGTACGAACTCCACCGTGTGCCCGTCCGGATCCTTGACGTTGAAGCTCTTGTTCCGAATTCTTCCAACGGTCACCGTCTCCGGCACGCGCACTCCTTTCGAAGCCAGGTACAGCCGCATCCCCTCGATGTCATCCGTCTCCACCGAGATGTGATTCAGCCGGTCCGTGTTCGGCGCGCGCTCGGGGAATATCTCAATGTACTGGCGCTCATTCACTTTGAAAAAGGTCATCGACAACGAGCCATCCGGGTTCGTGAGCGAGTACGGCTCGCTAAAGCCCAGCATCCCGCCATAGAACGTGCGGGCTTTCTCAATATCCTTTGCAAACAGCGCGATGTGCGCCACCCCGGTGATACGCGGGCGCTTCGGGGTCTGGGCCGGCAGGCATGCGGCCGCCAGGGCGGCAATCAGGAACAAGGGGGGCCATTGCATCGCTCTCATTATCGCCTTTGCATGACACCACCGGCGCGCCGATTTCGTACCTTACTTCTCCGAGGACCGCATCCACTACGACTTCACCATCGTCATGCGTATCCACATGGAGCACGTGAATCCCCCGCCCGGCAAGAATACCTTTTGGGCGCCGGATTTCGACGGCGGAATGTGGCCCGCCCTGCGCTGGACTCGGGCCTCGTGGCTCGACTTCCTTCCACCGGCCGGATGCCATGGCTTCGTGTTTCCGCAAGGCGGAAGGCGCCGGAATCCGATGTGCCGCCTGCGCCTCGCCACTCCCACGAAATCCGGGTTCTGCTCCGATTCCCGACAATAGGATTCCGGTGCCGTGAAACTCACCCGCGTTCGCTTGTGCCACGAAGGCGCCGGCTTCCTTCACAACACGCCCGCTTAGGCTTCGAGCGAAGCGGCTCTACGCGGACTGGAGGGTTTCCGAATCGACGAGAAATGCAAGAAACCCTACCAGCCCCCCGAAACCCAACCCGATCGGCCTGTGATTACCAGCTCAGCCGCAGCCCCAGGCGAACCTGGCGTTCGTCGATGCCGTCCCGCCCCAATCCCGACGTGCTTGTGATTTCCATATACCCACCGTAGCGTGTCAGCGGATTGGTGATCTCCGGATTGAAGTTGTCCACGTTCGTGCCGGGATTGTTGAAGTGCGGCGTGTTGGTGAAGTTGAACGCTTCCCCGCGGAATTCCAGCTTGAATCGCTCCGACACCTGGAAGCGCCGGAAAATGCTGAAGTCCCAGTTTGAAGAGCCAGGCCCTCGCAGAATGTTCATGGCTGTGTTGCCGAACCGGCGATCGTTACGCGCCACCGGAATGAACGCCGTCGGATCGTAGAACGGCGTGCCGCGGCCCACGCCGCCCAGCTTCTGCACTTCCGATTTCACCTGATCCGCTGTCTGCGTGGATCCCGGCATGTTCAATGTCGCGCCGCCGGAAGTCACGCTGAATGGAGTCCCCGTAAAGAAACTCAGGATGTTGTTCACCTGCCATCCGCCCAGAATCTTCGAAGCCGCCCCGCCGTTGGCCCACTTCTGGCCCTTGCCGAACGGCAGCTCCCAAATGTTGGAAATCTGAAGATTGTGTGTGCGGTCGTAATTGCGCACCACGCGATTGCGCTCGAAGAAGGTAACCGCCTGCACCGCCGGACCTCCGTCGTTATTGTCCACGTAGCCGATCACCTTCGACCACGTATACGCCATGTTCAGCGCGAATCCCGAAGCCATCCGCTTCGTCGCCGTGGCTTGCAACGAGTCATACATCGTCGTGCCGAACGGCTGAACGACGTTGGTGGCCGAGGTTCGTCCGAACCGCGTAAACAGCGGCCTGCCGTTATTCCCCGCGTTGATCACTTGGCCGGCGTTGTAATCCAGATACCCCATCTGGTTGGTGGATCGCGTCGCCACATACCCCGCGCCCACGGTGAAATCGTTCTGTAGTTGCTTCTGCAACGTGAAATTCCAGCTCTGCACGTAGCCGCGCCGGAAATTCTTGTCGGCCGTAATGACTGCGAATGTCGGCGGAATGTCGATGATGCCGTTGCCGAAATCCGGCACCCGTACCGCGGGAATCCCCTCGTTGATCAGCCCCGTGTCGCCGAAGGCGTTGTTCGCCTCAATGCGGTCGATCAGCAGCACGGGGTAGTTCGTGCGGAACGGCCGCTGGAGCGAGAACGGATCGTTGGTCAATCCATAGCCCGCGCGCATCACGAAAGTGTCCGTGATCCGGTAGGCGAGGCCGAAGCGCGGCGCGAATTTCCGCTTGCTCTCCACGACACCGCAGTTGCGTGGCACGTTGCCTACGCCGCAGATCGACATCTTGTTGGTGTTGATGTCGTACAACTCCAGCCCGCGGTCGGACCGCGTGGGGAACGGGAAATACTCCCATCGCAATCCGTAGTTCAGAGTCAAACGCCGGTTCACGGTCCATCGGTCGCGGATATACATGCCCGCCTGGAACGATCGCGTGTCGAACACATCCGGCACTTGTGTGATCTTGCCCTTGTTCGTCGTGATTCCCATCAGGAACGTGGCGTAGCTGTTGAACTGATTGCCCGCCACGCCCCCATTGAGCGAGGTCGGCCCGGCGCCGAATCCAAACCCACCCGAGGCCCCGTACAGCGCTCCGGTTGCTTCCGGTTGCTGGTGGTTCATTCCCGTCTTGTACAGCTCGAATCCGAATCGCACCTCGTGCGACCGCTTCAGCAAGTTGAAGTTGCTCACCCACTGATATTGCGGATCGCTGCGAAAGTATGGCATGAACGCGTTGGAAATGCCCAGCGCCGTGAAGCTCGATACGTTGAACTGCGGCCAGCCTCCCTCGAAACGCCGCGTGCCGTTGACGCCCGGAATCCCCAGAAAGTCCGTGCCCAGTTTCTCGTCCAGCCGCGGTTGCTCCACGTTCGTATCCATGCGCGTCCAGCCGTAGTAGGAGTCCACTAGAAACGACGGGTTGATGATATAGGTCGCCGAGCCCGTGAAGCTGTATGTGCGCCCACCGCCAACGCCCGGATTGCCGCCGGCGCTCGAAATCTCCGGCCCGCCCAACTGCCCGAACATCGTTGGATTGTCCATGTTGTAGTCCAGAAAACTGAACCGGCCAAACGCCGTCAGCTTCTGCGAGTGGTTGTAGTTCACCTTCGTGTCAAACCGGTGCCGGTCGAACAAATAGGAACCGGCGGCGAAGTAATTATTCGCCAAGCCCGGCAGATTCGGATTCGGTGTCAGGTCCGCCAGCTTTTTCGTGATCGCGTTGATACGCGACGCGGGCACAATGTTGCCCGGCAGCGGAATGCGGCCCGTGCCGTCGGCCCGGTTACCCGTCGCCGGATCGTAGACCAGTCGCGGGGATTCCGACATGTTCCCCGCCTTCATTGCGGCCGTGGGGACAGTGCCGAACCGCGCCGCATACTCACGGTTCAAATTCCCCTCATAACTGCCGAAGTAAAACAGCTTGTCCCGTTTAATGGGGCCTCCCATCGCCCCGCCGAACTCATTCACCACCAGTTTCGGATTGGATTGCCCCTGCGGCAGGAAGAAGTTCTTCGCCTTTAGATTGTTATTGCTGTGAAATTCAAACAATGCGCCGTGCATTTCGTTTGTCCCGCTCTTGATGGAGACATTGATCGCCGCCCCACCCGCCAGGCCCTGCTCGGCGTCAAAGGAGTTTGTCACCACGTTCACCACGTCCACGGCTTCCAGCGTCGGAACGAATGCCGTCGCGTGCGGCAGCCACGGCGCGATCGAACTGGCGCCGTCGATCTTCGTGTTGTTGATCGCGTAGCTGGCCCCATTGACGTTAAACGTCAACGCGCGCGACGGATTCGTCGGCACCGAGTGCGCGTTCGTCGGCGGCCGAAATCCCGGAATCGTTTTGAATAACTGCTGGTAGTTACGCCCCGGCGCAACCGGCAGATTCTGAAACTCGCGGCTCGTAATCTCCGATCGCACCTCGGCGCGGTCGGATTGCAATTGCACCGTCTGCGCCGTTACTTCCACGGATTCCGCCACACTGCCAAGCTGCATCGTCACATCCGCGCGCGAAACCGTATTCACCGTGATTTCGATCCCGCTCCGCACGTATGCGCGGAAACCTTCTTTCGTTATTCTCAGTTCGTACGTGCCGGGAAGTAGATTGGAGAAATTGTACAGTCCATCGGCCCCAGTCCTCCCTTCGCGTACCTGATTGGTGGCCCGGTTCGTCAAGGTGACAGCCGCATCCGGCAGCGACGCGTCCGTGGCGTCCCTTACGTTTCCTACCAGCGTGCCGTACAGCACCTGCGCCTGCGAGGGCAGGGTAAACATGGCAGCTCCGAGCAACAATGCTCCCGCTGCCCATGAATATTTCTTCATGGAAAAATCCCCCTTGGCAACCCAACCCTAGGTTGTTATGGTAAAGAATAGCCGAATCTCAATAGATGTCAAGAGGAGTTGCGGATAAATTTACCGGGAGTACCCTCATTACCCCCGCAGCGCCTCCAGCAGTCCATCCATCGTGTGCTCCCGCGCTTCCACCGCCACATCCAGCCCGTGCATCCGCGCCGTCTCCGACGTCACCGGCCCGATCGATGCCACCTTCACCCCCTCCAGCACCTGCGGCCCCGCTATCGCCAGAAAATTCTTCACCGTCGACGAACTGGTGAACGTAATCCAATCCGGCTTCCGCGCGAACACCTCCGCAACCAACTCCGATGCATCCGCCGGAACCACCGTCCGGTACGCCTCCACCACTTCCACCTCCGCGCCGCGCTTCGTCAATTCCACCGGCACCACATCCCGCGCCACCGCCGCCCGCGGCAACAGAATCCGCTTTCCCTGTAGGTCAAACGGCGCGAACGCCTCCACCAGGCTCTCCGCCACGTACTGCTTCGGCACCAGATCCACCTTGAGATGCAGTGCTTCGATCGCCCGCGCCGTCGCCGGCCCGATCGCGCAGATCCGCGCCCGCAACCCCCGTAAATCGTACGGCGATGCATCCAGCCGTTCCACGAAATACCGCACCCCATTCACCGACGTGAAAATCAGCCAGTCGTACGATCCCAGCCTCCCGAGCGCCCCATCGAGCGCGGCCGGATCCGCCGCCGCAACCGTGGCGATGACGGGAAACTCCGCCACATCCGCGCCCAGCGCCCGCAATTGCGCCGTGAATTCCGAAGCCTGATCCCGCGCCCGCGTCACCACAATGCGCTGTCCGAACAGCGGCAGCTTTTCAAACCAGTCGAGCTTTTCCCGCAACCCCACCACTTCCCCGATAACAAACGTGACAGGTGGTTTCAGCCGCGCCGCCGCCGTGGCATCGGCGATCGAGGCAAGCGTTGCCACCACCGTCTGTTGATCCGGACGCGTCGCCCACCGCACCGCCATTGCCGGCGTTTCCGGCGCCTTACCCTTCGCCATCAATTCCCGCGCGATTTCCCGCACGTGCGTCAACCCCATGAACAGCACCAGCGTTTCCACATGCCCAACGCGGTCCCAGTCAATGTTCTCCACGCTGTGGCCGGTGACGAACGTCACCGCCGAGGTATGTTCCCGGTGCGTCAGCGGAACTCCGCAATAGGCCGCTACCCCCAATGCCGTCGTCACGCCCGGCACCACCTCGAACGGGAGGCCCGCCTCTACCAGAGCCTCGGCTTCTTCTCCGCCGCGCCCGAAAATAAAGGGATCGCCGCCCTTCAACCGCACCACGCATTTGCCTTCGCGTCCCTTCTCCACCAGCAGCGCGCAGATCTCCTCCTGCGTCAACGTGTGATGCGATTTCTTCTTCCCTACGTAAATGCGTTCCGCCCCGGGCGGCGCAAAACGGAGCAGTTCCGGATTCGCTAAATTGTCGTACAGCACCACGTCCGCCGTGGACAGAGCCTCCCGGCCCTTCAATGTGAGCAACCCCGGATCCCCCGGCCCTGCGCCCACCAGAAAAACCTTCTTCATTTTCCGTAAACCTGGCTTAATATTTCCTTTGCCCCGTGATCCAGCAACATTTGCGCCAGCCGCGCGCCCACTTTCTCCGGCTGCCGCGGATCGCCCGTCGTCTTCTGCCGTACCACCTTCGTCCCATCCGGAGCCACCACCACCGCCTGAATATGCAGCAGATTGTCCTTCCGCGCATGCGCCCCCAGCGGCACTTGGCAGCCCCCGCCCAGCGATTCCAGCAGCGCCCGTTCCGCAGCCACGCAAATCGCCGTCCGGTTGTCGGAAAGCGATCGCGCCGCCTGAAAGCCCGGCCCCTTGTCCATCCGTGTTTCAATCGCCAGCGCCCCCTGGCCCACCGCCGGACACATCACCTCCGGATCCAGATACTCCGTAATCCGGTCCGCCAAACCTAGCCGCCGCAAGCCCGCCGCCGCCAGCACAATCGCGTCGTATTCCTTTTCTGCCTGCTTGCGCAGCCGCGTGTCCACGTTTCCACGGATCGATTCAATCTGTAAATCCGGCCGCAAGGCCCGCAGTTGCGCCGTGCGCCGCAGCGAACTCGTGCCAACCTTGGCATAGCGCGGCAGTTCCCGCAGCGTGTACCCGATCAACGCATCGCGCGCATCCTCCCTCGCCGGGATCCCCGCCAGCACCAGCCCATCCGGCAACTCCGTCGGCATGTCTTTCAGCGAATGCACCGCCAGGTCGATCCGCGAATCGAGCAGCGCCTCTTCGATTTCCTTCGTGAAAACCCCCTTGCTGCCCACTTGCGACAGGGGCACATCGGTGATCTTATCGCCCGTTGTATGGATGATTTCAATGCGGCTTTCCGTGCCGCGTTGCGCAAGCTGGTCCTTGACCCAGTTCGCTTGCCAAAGTGCCAGTTGGGAACCGCGCGATCCAATGATGAGCATGCTAGTCTATTCCGGCAGGCGGAAGATGCGCCGCACCGTGTCCACGATGCCCGTGGTTTCGCCGCGGCTGGCATGGCGCCGCAACTCCGCGATCGGCCCGTGCGCGATCTTGCCTAGGATTCCTTTCGTAAGTGCGTCGATCGCCTCTTCCTGCTGCGGCGTCAGTGACCCCAGCCGCCCCCGTACCCGCTCGATCTCCGCCAGCCGGATCTGCTCCAACTGATCCTGAAGGCTCACAATCGTGGGCGTCACTTCCCGCTCGCGCAGCCGGGCGAGCATCTTGTCCACTTCCTCCTCGATGATGCGCTCGGCCTCCGCCGCTTCCTCCATGCGGTTCACCCGATTGCGCTCCACCACCTTCCCCATGTCATCGATGTCATACAAGAAGACGTTGTCCAGCTTGTTGATCTGCGGATCGATGTTGCGCGGTACGGCGATGTCGATGAGAAAAATCGGCCGGTTCTTGCGCTGATGCATCGCCCCGCGCATCAATTCCGGCGTCAGGATGTAGTGCGGCGCGCCCGAAGACGTAATGACGATATCGGCCTGCGTCAACGGCTGCGCCAGTTGCTCATAGGGAACCACCGTCCCCTGAAACACCGCCGCCATCTGTTCGGCTCGCTCCCGCGTGCGGTTGGTGACCAGAATCCGGTTCGCCCCGGCGCGTTGCAGATGCCGCGCCGCCAGTTCCGACATCTTTCCCGCCCCGATCAGCAGAATGGCGCGCCCGTCCAGCTTTCCGAAAATCTCCCGCGCCAGTTCCACCGCGGCATACGACACGCTTACCGCGCTCGATCCGATCTCGGTCTCGGTCCGCACCCGCTTGGCCACCGAAAACGCCCGCGTGCATAACCCATCCAAAAATCCGTTCACCGCCCCCAGGGACTTCGCCGTCGCGTAGGCTTCCTTCAGTTGCCCCAGGATTTGCGGCTCCCCCACCACCATCGAATCGAGCGACGCCGCCACCCGGAACAAGTGCCGGATCGCATCGCGCCCATTATAATGATACAGGTGCGGCGCCAGATCCCCTCGCGCCATCTGCCGGCTCCGTTCGAGGAAGGACTCCACCACCGCCGCTGGATCCCCGCCATCCAAAGCCACCGCCACCTCCACGCGATTGCAGGTGGAAAGAATCAGACCCTCCCGCACGCCACCCTGCCGGATCAGTTCCCCCAATGCCTGCTCCACATGGCCGGCGGGAAACGCCAGCTTCTCGCGCACCTCCACCGGCGCCGTGCGGTGGTTCAGTCCGGCAATGTGGAATCTCATTGTCCCGCCAACACCGGCCGCAGCCCAACGTGGGCCGCCCATGTCATCGCCGCGCATCCCATCAACACCAGGCAAAGCAACGCGGCTTTCCGTCCCCGCCATCCCCAAACGGTGCGCAGGAACACCGCTCCCAGCGCCAGCGCCCATGTGATCAACGCCACATGGATACGGGCGTCGCCAATCCAGCGCGTCCCCGATTCAATAAAGGCCCACGTAATCCCCGCCACCACTCCCGCCGTCATCAACACGAAGGAAATCGACAAAGACCGCGTAATAATCGAATCCAGCGTCCCCAGCGGCGGCAAATGGTCAAACAAGGCCCCCGGCCGCTTCGTCTTCAGTTGCTTCTCCCGCACCAGGTAGAAAATCGATGCCCCCGCCGTCAGCAGCAGCGCCGCATACCCGCACAATATGGCCAGCACATGTGTCGCCAGCCACCCCTCGCGCAGCCCCGCGCTCGCCCAACCCGCCACTGGCAATTGCATGGCGCCCACCAAAGTCATTACAAACACGAGGGGAAAAAGAAACACGCTCAACGGCGCAAATTGATACTTCCTCCAGACGAAAAGAAAAACAAGCGCGATGAAAAACGCGCAGACCGAAGTGGATTGATAAAAGTTGGCTAAGGGAAGCGTTCCGCTGGCCCGGATCAGTTCGACGAGCGACACCATGTGCAATAACACGCCCACGACAAAAGTCCATAAAGCTGGCCGCAGCAAGGACGTAGTCCGCCCGAACAGCGTCGCCAACGCATGCAGTAGCCCGACAAAATATAGCGCTGCGGCGATGCGCAGCCAAAATACACTTGATTCCTGCATCCGGCCCGTTCTCTTTTATTGTAGCCACCGCCGCCCCAGGATTGGAGTTGGCATCCCCCGCTCCACCTCGCGTAGCATACAGGCTATGGCCCAAACCTACCCCAACAGCCCCTTGGCCGGACAGAAGGCGATCGTCACCGGCGGCTCCCGCGGCATCGGCCGCGCCATCGCCCATACTTTGCTCCACTGCGGTGTGGATGTCGCCATCTGCGGCCGCAATGAGGACTCCCTCCGCAAAACGATCGATGAGCTCTCCCAGCAAGTGGGGGGAGTCTCTCAGGGAAAAATCGTAGGCCTCGCCTGCGACGTGACAGATATTCACCAGGTACGAAAGTTTTTCACCTACGCGGACGATACATTAGGCAGCCTGAACATTCTGGTCAACAACGCCGGAATCGGGGTGTTTCGACCGGTGGCGGAACTCAGCCCGGAGCAATGGCGGATGACATTGGACACGAACCTCACAAGCGTGTTCCATTTCTGTCACTTCGCCATCGAACGGTTCCGCCGCGGCCGCGGAGGTTTCATCGTGAATATTTCCAGCCTGGCTGGACGCAACGCCTTCGCCGGCGGGGCGGCCTACAACGCGAGCAAGTTCGGCCTCAATGGCTTTAGCGAAGCCCTCATGTTGGATCATCGCAACGAAAACGTCCGCGTTTGCACCGTCATGCCTGGCAGCGTCTCCACTGGCTTCGCCGGGACGCATGGCGTGGCAGATTGGAAAATTCAGCCCGAGGACGTCGCCGAAGTGGTACGCGCCGTTCTCGAAATGCCCGAACGAACCATGGTGAGCAGGGTCGAAATGCGCCCGTCAAAACCGGGTAAGTAATTCTAACGAAAGAGGATTGGTGTGGATACGAAAGACCGTGGAAGAGGATTGGAAGTCCGGTTGCTCAGAGAAGCGCTGGGAGGCGGTTGGCGCAGGCCAGGCCCAGCCATGGAACCCGTCGCGGGGAAAGTTCCTTCGATTCCACACCTCAGGAGAGGAGATGCAGGTATGACAAGATTAGGTATCCCGCTCGATGCTTCCCGCACGGGACGCGAAGCGGAATCGCTCGATCGCCGGCTCAGGCAGTATATCGTCGGTCAGAAAGAGGCCATCGACCAGATTGTCAATATCTACCAACTCTACCTGACCGGCATGACCCCTCCCGGCCGCCCCATCGGCAACTTCCTCTTCCTCGGCCCCACCGGCTCCGGCAAAACCCGCATCGTCGAGGCCACCGCCGAAAGCATGGTCGGCAACCCCCGCGCCGTCATCAAAATCGACTGCGCCGAGTTCCAGCACTCCCACGAAATCGCCAAGCTCATTGGATCCCCTCCCGGATACCTCGGCCACCGCGAAACCCACCCCCTCCTTTCCCAGGAAGTCCTCAACCTTTACCATACCGACTCCTGCAAGATCAGCTTCGTCCTCTTCGATGAAATCGAAAAGGCCAGCGATGCCCTCTGGAATCTCCTCCTCGGCATCCTCGACAAAGCCACCCTCACCCTCGGTGACAACCGCCGCGTCGATTTCTCCAAAGCCATGATCTTCATGACTTCCAACCTCGGCGCATCCGAAATGAGTTCCATGCTTGCCCCCAGGCTCGGCTTCAACGCCATCGGCAGTGCCGATTCGGCCAAGCCGTCTCTCCTCGACGACAAGCTCAATTCCAAGATCTCCAAAGTCGGCATCGACGCCGCCCGCCGCAAATTCACCCCCGAGTTCATGAACCGCCTCGACAAGATCGTTGTCTTCAAACCGCTCGGCGAAGCCGAATTGCGCAAAATCCTCGACATCGAACTCGGCATGGTCCAGCAGCGCGTCCTCAACAGCGTCTCCGAAAATCCCTTCGTCTTCACCGCTTCCGAAGGCGCCAAGGAGCACCTCCTTCAGGAAGGCACGGATGCCAAATACGGCGCTCGCCACCTCAAACGCGCCATCGAACGCCTCATCGTTCAGCCCATGTCCAATCTCATCGCCACCGACCAGGTCCGCCGCGGAGACTGGCTCCGCATCGAATTCGATCCGGCAAGCGGCGAAATGGTCTTCTATAAGGATGCCGAAGGCCTCCCCATGCAAGCCATGGCCGACCTCATCGACTCCTCTTTGATCAACCTCGATCACGCCCTGTCCAGCGCGGCCTCGGTGGAAACACCCCGGCCCGCCGTTAACGCCCGTTCCAGCCGGCGCAGCTAAACATAGCAACCATTCCGCTTTGCGCAACCGCCGCTCCACGGAAGCGCCGCTTCACAACGGAGCCGCCACCCGTCGGGAGGCGCATGCGCAACTACGGATACCGGTGTGTTGCAATTAACCCGGCCGCTGTCCCGCAAGCAGCGACAGCATGTTGCTCGATGCCGGCCGGTACCCCACTTGCACCGATACCTTCATCGCCGCCTCGCGGATCTGCGCCGCGGCCGCTTCAATCGCCGCATTCGACAGCACGTGTTTCGGCGCACTCATGCTCAACGCCGCCACACTGTGCCCCGATGCATCGAAAATCGGCGCCGCCACGCACCGCAATCCCACCACCCCCTCCTCATCGTCGATCGCATATCCCCGCCGCCGCGTCGCCCGTAACTCCTCCTTCAATTCGCTCGCCGTACAAATCGTCCGCTTCGTGAATCGTTGCAGCTTCCCCGCCGCGATCCGGTTCACCCGCTCCGCCGGCTGCCACGCCAGAATCGCCTTCCCCAGCCCCGTTGCATGCAGCGGACGCCGCTCTCCCGTGTCCGCGTACAGATACAGCCGGCTTGGGCTTCCCACCGTGTGCAAATACAGCACCCAATCCCCATCGAGCGCCCCCAAATGGATCAGCCCCGCCCCCGTCCGCGCCGCTTCCTGCATCACCAGAAACGCCGCCCGATACACCGGCGAATTCCGTAAATACGCCGCCCCCACCCATAGCGCTTTCCCCGCCATGCGATATCGCCGGCTCGGACCATCCTGCTCCGCATATCCCGCCTCCACCAGCGTCGCTGCCAGGCGGTGCGCCGTCGCCAGCGGCTGACCCAACTTCGCCGCCAACTCCGATAACGCAAACTCGTACGGCTCCTGTGCCAGCACTTCCAGCATCGCGAAACACTTCAACGTCGAGGACATGCTCTCCCGCCGCCCCGCGCCTGTTTTCAAACTCGATTTTCGTACCGCCATGGAAGCCCTCCAGCATAGCGCAAATTCCGCATTGTGGAAACCGGTTCTATTGACAACGCCCCCTGCCGCGTATAGACTGCAATGGTCTTTTGCGAAAGACGATTCCGCATTGTGGAATATGGAGGGCCATATGCGCTCAGTCGCCATCTCCCTCGCCCTGTTTTCGGGCGCCTCTCTGCTCGCTCAAAGAACCGGCTCCATCAGTGGCAACGTCATCGATCCCGCCGGCGCAGCCGTCCCCGCGGCCAAAGTCACCCTGCTCGACGTCCGCACCAACACAGCCCGCCAGTCCGCCACCGATCCCAACGGCGCCTACATCTTCACCCCCCTCGGCCCCGGCGACTATCAGCTCGAAATCGAAGCCCCCGGCTTCCAACGCTACAGCCAGAAAGGCCTCCGCCTTCAGGTGGACGAGCGCCTGCGCGTCGACGCCACACTCAAAATCGGCGCACTCACCGAAACCGTCCAGGTCACCGGCCAGGGCGCCACGGTCAACACCCAGGACGCCGTCCTCCGCAACGTGGTCGACTCCAAGCGCATGGTCGACCTCCCCCTCAACGGCCGCAACGCCCTCCAACTGGCCGTCCTCACCCCTGGCGTGCTCCCCGTCCGCAGCGACGTCGGCGGTTCCTTCCAACCCGCCGACCAAGTCTTCGTATCGGTCAGCGGCAGCCGCTCCAACGGCCTCAACTACGTCATGGACGGCGGCGACAACATGGACACCTACCGCAGCGTCGCCAACTCCTTCCCCAACCCCGACCTCCTCCAGGAATTCAGTGTCCAAACCAACAGCTATTCCGCCGAATTCGGTGGACGCGCCGGCGGCGTGCTCAACGTCGTCACCCGCGCCGGAGCCAACGAGTATCACGGCTCCATGTTCAACTTCCTCCGCAATTACCGCCTCAATGCCCGTAATTTCTTCGCCCCCACGCACGACGGCCTGAAGCGTAACCAGTACGGCCTATCCTTCGGCGGCCCGCTCCTCATCCCCAAGCTCTATAACGGCCGCAACAAAACCTTCTTCTTCGGCGGATTCCAGAAAACCCCTGTCCGTTCCGCGCCCGCCAATCTTGTCACTCAGGTGCTCCGCACCGGCCAGCGCACCGGCGATTATTCCAACGTTCTGGATGGCCGCGGCAATCCCATCGTCATTCGCGACCCCGCCGCCTCCAACACGCCTTTCCCCGGCAATCGCATCCCTCAAAACCGCCTCGATCCCGTCTTCCAGCGCTTCCTCGAACAAGGCGTCCCCACCACCCCCGATCCTACCGGTCTGCTCCGCTACCAGCGCCCCAACTACTCCAACAACGACGAATGGAGCCTGCGAGTGGACCATGTGCTCAACGACAAGAATCGCCTCTACGGCCGCATCTTCCGCGAAGACAACACCGTCCCCAATCTCGGCGTCCCAGGCAACATCGTCAGCTTCACCAATTCCCTCATCCAGAAAGCCACCAACGCCACACTCAACTACACGCGAGTCATCTCCCCCAGCCTGTTCGCCGAATTCGGAACCACCTTCAACCGCTCCTGGGGCATTCGCGGCGAGGTAGCCCCATTCACCTGGGCCGACCTCGGAGCCCGCCTCACCCCCGCCGCCGGCAGCCGCGACTTTATCCTCAATAGCATCCCTGGCTACTTCGCCATCAATTTATTCGGCGACACCACGCTCGTCCGCAACAATTTCCAATACAAAGGTGCATTCAGCTTAATTCGTTCCCGCCACACCCTCAAATTCGGCTTCGATATCGTCCGCCGCCAGTTCAATCTCCCGCACGTCAACGTCAACGGCAACGGCGCATTCGCCTTCGGGCAAACCACTGGCGATGGCGCAGCCGACGCACTGCTCGGCCGTCCCAGCAGCTTCACCCAGTCCGACGGCTTTCGCGTCGAAGTGCGCCAGACCGATTGGGTCGGCTTCATTCAGGACGACCTCAAGATCAACCGCCGCGTCACGCTGAACCTCGGCGTGCGCTACGAGCCCTTCCGCCCCTGGACCGACCAGTGGATCCCCGGCCTCCCCCAAGCCGCCTACTTCGTCCCGGGCCGCAAATCGCGCGTCTTCACCGATGCCCCAACAGGCATGCTCTTCTTCGGCGACGAGGGCATCGCCGAATCCCTCGCCCCCCGCCGCAACTTGCGCCTCGCCCCGCGCCTCGGCCTCGCCATCGATCCTTTTGGCGACGGCAAGAGCAGCGTCCGCATCGGCTACGGCGTCTTCTACGACACCCTGCTGCCCACCGAACAGGTGCAGCAGCCGGCCAACCTGCCCATGTTCGCCACCGCCATCACCTTCCCATTCCCATCCTCCACTTCCGATCCATACGCCGGCCGCACCTCCCCCTTCCCTGGCGTCTCTCCCAAGCCCTCCAATTTCACCATCCCCAGGCCTTTGGGTTGGAACGCCATCGATCCTGCTTTTAACAACGCCTACGTCCAGCAGTGGAACGCGACTCTCGAACGCCAGCTTCTCGGCGCGGCCAACATCGTCCGCGCCACCTATCAGGGATCGAAGGGCACCCGGCTGCCGCTCGTCTACACGGAAAACGCCGCCATCTACATCCCCGGCCAGTCCACCCGCGCCAACTTCAACCAGCGCCGCCCTTACTGGCCCGACTTCGGCGCCGTTCGCTTCCTCAAGTCCGTGGCAAACAGCACCTATCACGCCGGCATCCTCACCTTCGAGCGGCGCTTTACCGGCAATTGGAGCCTCACCGCTTCCTACACATGGTCGAAGAGCATCGACAACGCCATCAACGCCGGCACAGCGAACGTGCCCGTCATCAACAACCCCTTCGACTGGAACAGCGACCGTGGACTCGCCGATTCCGACCGCACCCACGCCTTCGTCGCTTCCTACCTCTGGGACATGCCGCGCCTCAAATCCTGGCATCCTGTCCTTCGCCACATCCTCGGCGGATGGCAGAACAACGGGATTCTCAGCTCCTACTCCGGCCTCACCTACTCCATCGCCGCCGGCATCGACCAATCGCTTACCGCCAACGGTGCCGACCGTGCCGACGTCGTCGGCGATTGGCGAATGCCATCCGGCCGCACCAAGCAAGAGCAGATCCTCCGCTGGTTCAACCCCGCCGCCTTTGCCCTGCCGCGCGAAGGCACGTTCGGCAACTCCAGCCGCAACCGCATGCGCGGACCCGGCAGCGTCAACTTCGATTGGGGCCTCTTCAAGCAGATTCCCATCTTCGAAGGACACACCCTCCAGTTCCGCTCCGAGTTCTTCAACCTCTTCAACCACGCCAACCTCGGACTGCCCAACTCCAACCTCCAATCGCCGCAATTCGGCCGCATCAACAGCGCAGGCAGCCCGCGCATCATCCAATTCGCCCTAAAATATGCCTTTTGATCCGAAGCTTCCCGCACCTCGGCGAATCAAGCCTCCAACTCGTGGGCTACGGTGGAAATAATGACCGGAAAGCTGCATAACAAGACCGCCCTCATCACCGGCGGCGCATCGGGCATCGGCCTCGCCATAGCCCAATCCTTTGCCCGCGAAGGATGCCACGTCATCGTCGGCGACATCCTCCCAAACCAAGATTTCGAATATCGCCACCTCGATGTTGCCTCCTGGGACTCCGTCCGGCAGGCCATCCACGAACCCCTCGATATCCTCGTCAACTCCGCCGGCATCATGCACGTCGGCAAGCTGCACGAAACCAATCCCGAAGACTTTGACCGCATCCAGGCCGTCAACACGCGCGGCGTCTACCTCTGCTGCCGCGCCGCCATCGACGGCATGCTGTCCGCCGGAAAAGGCAATATCGTCAACATCGCCTCCGTCGCCTCCTTGATCGCCGTCGAGCGCCGCTTTGCCTACTGCGTCAGCAAAGGCGCTGTCCTCGCCCTCACCCGAGCCATCGCCATCGACTACGCCGCCTACGGCATCCGCGCCAATGCCATCTGTCCCGGTACCGTGGACACACCCATGATCCGCGGCTATGTCGACAAGTATTTCTCCGATGATGTGCCCGGCACCATTGCCTCCCTCCACGCACGCCAGCCCGTCGGCCGCATGGGCACACCCGAAGAGATCGCCTCCCTCGCCGTCTATCTCGCCGCCGACGAAAGCGCGTACCTCACCGGAGCCGCAATTCCCATCGATGGAGGTTGGACCGCCAAATGAAAATCACCCGTCTCAGTTGGGCCGTCATCGAAGCGAACTACGATTGGACCATCGTTCGCCTCGACGCCGAAGGCGGACTCCACGGCATCGGCGAGGCCTACATGGGCCCAGGTCTCACCGCCATCCTCGACGAACTCCGCCCGCTCGTCCTCGGCGCCGATGCCTTCCAGATCGAAGAAATCGTCCGCCGCCTGCGTGGCTGCACCGTGCACGCCTCCCCCGGCGTCTGCTTTCACGCCATCGCCGGCATCGAAGCCGCGCTCTGGGATCTCATGGGCAAAGCTCTCCGCCAGCCCGTCTGGAAACTCCTCGGCGGACGCTTCCGCGACAAGGTCCGCATCTACGCCGATTGCCACGCCGGCGATGCCCTCGACAGCATGTCCCCCGTCCTCCAATCGCGCACGCCTGCTTGGACCGGCGCATCCTCCATCGCCGCCGGGGTCAGCCTCAAACACCACGGCTGGAATCCCGAGGAAGCCGAATTCCCCGAGCCCGCGCAATATCGCGCCCGCGCCCGCGAAATGGCCGCCCGCGGATTCACCGCCGTCAAGTTCGACGCCGATATCCCCACCCCCATTCCCACCGACAACTACAACCGCTCCCTCTCGCGCGAGGAAATCGAATTCGTCCGCGAACGCCTCCGCGCCGTGCGCGACGAACTCGGCGCCGCCATCGACTTCGCCGTCGATTGCCATTGGAACTACACCGTCGCCGGAGCCGTGCAACTCGGCCGCGCGCTCGCCGACCTCGATCTCCTCTGGTTCGAAGATCCCATCCCTCCCGAAAGCGTGCGCCAACTGCGCGCCGTCCAGGATGGCGTTCCCATGCCCGTCGCCACCGGCGAAAACCATTACCTGCTCACCGATTTCCTCCGCCTCATCGAAGACGGCGGCGTGCGCGTCCTCGCGCCAGACCCGCAAAAAATCGGCGCGCTCGATCTCAAGGCCATCTCCCGCCTCGCCGACACCATGGCCGCCGGCCTCGCCATCCACAACATCAGCGGACCCGTCGGCACCATGTTCTCCGCCCACATCTGCGCCGCCATTCCGAACTTCCTCGCCCTCGAATGGCACGGCGCCGGCGTCCCCTTCTTCGATGACCTCGCCGGACCCATCATCGAACGTGGATTCATCCACCTCACCGCTCAGCCGGGCATCGGCCTCACCCTCAACGAAGATGTGGCACGGCGCTACGCCAAGCCCGGAGAGGAGTTCTTCTAAATGATCGCCATTCTGTTCCTATTGGCCACAGCCGGCGCAGCCACCCACGAGATCCGCCCCGGCGACAACGCACAAGCTGTCCTCGATCGCGCCCAACCCGGAGACCGCCTCATCTTCCGCCCCGGCATACACGTGCAAAAAGCCGGCAAGCACCGGTCCATGCTCTACGTCGACAAGTCCATCGATATCGAACTCGAAGCGGGCGCGGTCCTGCAACTCGCTCCCGGCGAATCGAAACTCCAGAAAGATGCCGAAATCACCACCGATCACGGCGCGCCCAAAACCATCGACGACCTCGAAGTCGGCGGCGATTACGATCTCGGCCTCGGCGCCGTCATCTACACCATCCGCATCGATGGCGAAGGCACCTTCACCTGGGGCAGCGGCGGCACCTTCGATTTCCAGCACGCCAAAGTCCCCATCACCGGCGATTGGCAAACCCTCAGCCACGGCGTCCGCATCCGCTTTCCCAGCAAGACCGGCTACAGCATTGGCAGCCTTTGGTTCCTTTCCTTCGACGGCCCCGAAGCCTACGGCATCCGCATCGGCCACGGCACCCAGCCGCAATACATCGAGAACGTGCGCATCTACGGACGCGGAACCATCGACCTCAACAGCCCCAACAACGTCGAGCCAAGCGGTCTCGTAAAGAACATCAACGCCGCCGTCCTGGTCCACGGCCGCGTCCGCAACGTCACCATCGAGGGCATCACCATGACCAACACCATGCGCTCCGTCATGCTCTACGGTGAGCACACCGGCAAATTCCTGCAAGGCGGTGGTGTCGGGCCAGGGGAAAGTTTCGATGCCGAGAACATCTCCATCTTCCATACCCGTACCATCAATCCGCGCGGCAGCGGCTATCTGCTCGGACACCCGTCCCACCGCGGCTGGCTGCGCAAGGTGCGCTGCAACTACAACTACATGGAAACCGCCACCACCTCCATCGAACCCAACTTCCAACTCGATCAATACGAGGTCATCGGCAACGTCATCAAGAGCGCCGGCCGCGCCATCCATTGCTGGCGCCGGTCCACCAACGGTCTCATCGCCAACAACGTCCGCATCGACGATCCCACCGGCAAGGAAGTGGTCATGATCAACGCCCCCGGCGCATGGCAACCGCCCGAAAACATCGTCTTGCGCGACAACCGCAATCATCTCAGCGAACCGATCGGCTATTGGGCCAACGTCTCCGGCGGCCAGGACAACCGCGCCACAGGCCCCTATGCCGCGGTCACCGGCGGTCAGGCGAGCATTGCCGAAGCCCCCTATTCCCGCGCCCACGGCCATCAGGCCATAGCACGCCGGCCCGGCGAGGATGCGATTGCCGCCGGCGCATTCGAGACCCCGGGCGATGCCCAATCGAGTGTCCTGGTCGCCCGCGGAGTCACCAAGGACGACGCTATCGAAGAACTCCGCCCCGCCGCCGGCCACATCACCATCGGCCGCAATGCCGCCGTCGCCTTCCGCATCCTGCTCGTGGGTCGCGGCGAATCCGGCCGCGAGCACGCCGCCTTCGAAGCCTCCGGCCTTGCCTACTGGTCGGAAGGCCGCCTCATGGTCAATGCCCGATCGAACGCGCTCAGCCCCTCCCCAGCCACCCTCGAAGTTACCGGTGCCGAGCATCTGCAAATCAAAGCCAAGGGAATTCGCGGTACCACCATGCGCTGGGTCGCCAGAGTCGAACTCGCCGAAACCTCCTTTTCTTCCATCCCCGCACAAGGGCGCCTGCCCTGAGCCATGGGTAATCCGTGTACGGGTGGTTATCCACCCGTTGGGTATGATGAAAGAGTGAAATTGACGATCGAACTGGAGCGGGAAGACGACGGGCGCTGGATCGCAGAGGTCCTCGAACTTTCGGGCGTAATGTGCTACGGTCAGACGCGGGAAGAGGCGATCGGTAATGCTGAGCGTCTCGCAATTGAAGTCATTACTGACCGTATCTCGCACGGTGAACTTCCTTCGTCTTCGCTCGCCATTTCCTTCAATATTCCGGATGAGCAACTGGCCCGCCAGTAAAGCGAGGCCTGTTCTCGCCGCATTGGAGAGGATAGGCTGGCGAGTGAAGCGCCAGCGCGGTTCCCATCGGCTGCTTAGCCGTCCAGATTGGCCGGATTACGAGTTCACGTTTCACGATCAAGACGAAATCGGGCCGCGTATGCTCGCGAGGGTAGCCAAGCGGACCGGACTGCGACCCGAAGACCTCTGAGCCTGTAGAACATTCCAATACCAGCGGCCATGGGCGGCGGATTCCATGCCCAGCCCCCATCACCCGCCCGCTGGCATTCAATAAAGCGGAACATCTGGGACACATCCTTGCTCATCCGATTCGCCATCGCCGCGCTACTCTCTTCCCCTATCTGGGCTTTTCTTCCACCCCCGCACAACGAGACGGCGAACGCTGATCAAACAGATTGTCGGAAGCGAATTCGATTGTCATCGACGATCCACAGTTCGCGGTCTGGATTCCGGCGCGCCAGCGCCATCACCAGTCGCCGAACATAAGTGAGCACACTGGGTTTGTCTTGGCTTTTCACCCGCAGGACGATAATCCCGGCGTGCTCGCCGGGCGGGTATGCCCGGATATTCGCAAAGTCCAGGTCCAAAGTCACCAGGATTCGATCTTCCGACCGAATCGTCCTCGCGATTCTCTCATCATCCGCCCCCGAGAGGTTCTCATCCTCAACCGTATCCGCGGCGAAACCGGCTTCGTGCAGGATCTCCGCTGCTTCAATAGGGAGGTTCTCATCTATTTTGAATTTCACGCGTTAAGCTCGGCTGGTAGGTCGATAGAACCCTCGCGGGCCAGTTCCGCCGCATAGGCAAAAGCGGCGTCGATGTCCTCGGATTCTAACGCGGGATAGCTGGCGAGAATTTCACCGCGGGGAATGCCTACGGCAACGTTGTCGAGGATGACAGAAACCATGATCCGCGTTCCTCGGATGCACGCCCTCCCATGGCAGACGGTAGGGTCGACGCTGATACGTTCCTTCCAGTTCACCATTGATTCGATCGTATCGCGTTTGGAGAGGTGCTGGGGCATCCGCCAGCGAGGAGAACACCACAGCGCTATACCGCGGGCATGGGCGGCGGATTCCATGCCCAGCCCCCATCACCCGCCCGCTGGCATTCAATAAAGCGGAACATCTGGGACACATCCTTGCTCATCCGATTCGCCATCGCCGCGCTACTCTCTTCCCCTATCTGGGCTCAACCCTCCATCCTTCCGCCAAAGTGCCTACCCCGTCCTCGAATCCGCCGCATGCCGCGCCTGCCACAACCGGGAGGGAGTCGCCGCCGGCGCCCGCCTTCTCTTCCCCGAAGGTGCTCTACGCAACAGCCGCTCCACTGAAGCGCGGCTGCGCAACAAAGCAGCCACCCAACGGGAGGCGAACGTGCAAATACCGGTGGCGGTGTGTTGCAATGAATAACCCGGCCGCTGGCCCGCAAGCAGAGACAGATTGTTGCTCGATGCCGGCCGGTACCCCG
>CAYOBO010000131.1:0-20989 GCA_964402295.1 uncultured Candidatus Solibacter sp.
GAGCCCATGCCGCAAGTCACAATCGGATTAGAGATCCGGGCCAAGGACGGCCCTGGAGTGTTGCATCAACTGACCGGGGTGATCGCCCAGCATCAGGCGGATGTCACGTCGGTGGCGATTCTGCAAGGAGAGCCGGGGATCGCCCACATCTATTTCGAAGTGCGGCTGGCCACGGATACGGATGTGCTGATGGCGGACTTGCAGGCGTTGCCGATTGTGGAAGAGGCCACACTCACGAGCACGATGCAGCGGGTGTTCGGCAAGCGGATCATCATCATGGGCGGTGGAGCGCAGGTGGGGCAGGTGGCCATCGGGGCGATCATGGAGGCGGACCGGCATAACATCCGCGGGGAACATATTTCGGTGGATACGATTCCGCTGGTGGGCGAGAAGCCGCTGGCGGATGCGGTGCGGGCGGTGGGACGGCTGCCACGGGCGAAGGCGCTGGTGCTGGCGGGATCGCTGATGGGCGGTGAGATTGAGAAGGCAGTGCGCGAAGTGCGGGCGCAAGGGCTGCTGGTGGTGAGCTTGAATATGGCAGGGAGCGTGCCGGATGCGGCGGATCTGGTGGTGACGGATCCGGTGCAGGCGGGGGTGATGACGGTGATGGCGATCGCCGAGACGGCGAAGTTTTCGGTGGGGCGCTTGAGCCGGCGGGTGTTCTAACTGCGGACACGGCTTAGCCACGCGGTATGTCCGCGATGACCGGCTGCCGAGAACGGAGCCGCGAGTAGAGAAACGCCGTGAACTCGCGGCCGGAATCAAAAGCGGTATTTCAAGGCGTATTGGAAGACGCGCGGGCCGCCGCCGCGGCCGACTGCGCCGACCTGGCTGAGGAGTCCGCCGGTGAGGCCGTCGAAGCGGGTCATGGCATCGGTGATGATAAAGTTGGCGCGGTTCAGAACATTGAAGGCTTCGACGCGCAACTGAAGGTTGTGGCCTTCGCGCACCGCGAAGTTTTTGGCAAGAGCGAGGTCGGAGGAGAAGAGCCCGGGGCCATCGAGAATGTTGCGGCCGGAGTTGCCGAAGGCGAAGGGCTGGAATCCGAACTGGCTGGGTCCGCAACCGGCGGGCGGGACCACTCCGGGAGCGGTGTAGCAGGGGACGGCTTCAAACGCGTTGCGGTCGTACCAAGGATAGTCGATGCCTTTTTTACCGAGGGCTTTGTTCTCGGGGACAGCGCCGTTGGCGATGCGATTGGGGCGGGCCGAACCG
The DNA here is from genome assembly GCA_964402295.1 of uncultured Candidatus Solibacter sp. Classification (GTDB taxonomy): domain Bacteria; phylum Acidobacteriota; class Terriglobia; order Bryobacterales; family Bryobacteraceae; genus CADEFT01. The sequence continues at coordinate 1,216 of CAYOBO010000131.1, forward strand.
CCTTGATCGATGTTCGTTGTCGTGGGTTCGACGGTGAAGGGCGGGCCGGAATAGGCAGTGGCGGTTCCGGAGAGCTGCCAGCCGCCGAAGGCCGCATCGAGCGCACGGTTCCAGTTGGCGCCATAGGTGCGGCGCTTGCCGAAGGGGAGGTTGGCGCTGGCGACCATGGTGAAGACGTGGCGGCGATCCCAATCCGAGCGGGCGCGGTCCAGGCGAAGGTTGCGGGCGTCGAGAGCGCCGGCAAAGCCGCCGTTAGACTGTCCGTTGGCTTGGGAGGCATCGTCAATGCTTTTCGAGAACGAGTAATTGACGCGCCAGAACAAGCCGCTGCGGCTGCGGCGCCGCCAGGAGGCATTGAAGGCGTTGTAAATGGAGTTGGAACCGGTGTGGAAGATGTTGATGGTGTTGAAGAGCGGATAGGGGCGCTGGAAGCCTTCGCCGGCGATGAGGCTTTCGAGGTTGCGGAAGGGCTGGTTGAAATCGTAGAGCCGCTGGAGGTGTGTGCCCTTGGAACCGCGGTAATCGACTTCGATGGCGTTGCCGGCGAAGAGCTCGCGCTCGATGGTGAAGTTCCAGGATTGCAGGTAGGACTGCTGGGGATCCATGGTGAATCCGTTCACGGTGGTGGTGCCGGTAATGGTTTCGCGTTCGGAGGGGAACGGAGTGCGAAGCGAGACAAGGTTCGGTGTGGCGTTGACGCCGATGAAATTCTGGTTGATGGCGAAGGGGAATTGATTGGAGAGGTTGTTGCGGAGGTTATTGAGGATGTCGCCGCTGAGGAAGATGCCGTAGCCGCCGCGGATGACGGTTTTGTCCATGGCGCGGTAGGCGAAGCCGACGCGGGGTGAGAAGTTGATCCAGTCGGAGGAGATGACGGAGCGGCCGCGTCCGAGGGAGTCGGCGGTGACGACAGCGCCGCGGAGGCCGGTCCGATCGAGCAACTGCTGATAATTCGACGGAGCGTTTCGGTCGCTGGCGATGACGAGTTTCAAGGCGCTGGTGTCGTAGCTGCCGAGGCGGTCGTACTTGTCGTAGGGGGCCTGGTTGACTTCCCAGCGGAGGCCGAGGTTGAGCGTGAGTTTGCGGGTGGCCTTCCAATCGTCATTGATGAACGCGCCGTAGTAGGGTTGGCGCCAGTAGTTGCGGTTGAAGCCCACCTGGCGGGTGACGTTGTTGAGCCAGCCGAGTTGCATGTCGGCGATGGAGTGGCCGCTGCGGTTGCCGACGAAGCGGAAGGTGCCGCGCTGGTTATTGAAATAGGGCTGGTTCATTTGGACGAAGTTGTTGTTGGCGCCGAAGCGGAGGTTGTGGGAGCCGCGGATGTAGGTGAACTTCGCGCTGCTTTGCCAATCGGTGACGAAGTACTCGACGGGCATGTTGGCGCCGGAGCCGAGGTCGGGGTAGTTGTTGCCGGTGAAGATCTGGGGCCAATCGAGGAGGTTGGGGTTGTTCTGGGCTTCGCCATCGGGGATGAGGTTGGGCAATCCGAGCGCGGCGGCAATGTTGTTGCCGCCGAAGCGGCCGCGGTCCCAGGTGGCGCTGCGGCTGACGCCGACGCGGAACTCGGCGAGGAAATTGGGCCGGAACATGTGGGTGTAGTCGACGCCGGCGAGGGAGCGGTTGTCACGGGTGAAAATGCCGAACAGTCCGGTATCGCTGCCGGTGAAGGGGTTCTGGGTGTTGGCGCGGCGGAACTGGGCGCGGATGGCGAGGTTATTCATGCCGATCTTGTGGTCGATTTTGAAGAGCGGGCTGTTCCAGGCGTCTTGATCGGCGGCGACGGCGAAGTAGTTGAAGCCTGTCACGCCGGCGTTGCGATTGGGGAGAGGGAAGGTGTTGGTTAGCTTCACGCCGGTGGGGTCCATGCGGGAAGCGGGGATGATATTGCCGGGGAAGCAGGCGGCGCGATTGTTGGCATTGCAGGCGCCGGTGGCGAGACGGTCAAAGAGATATAAGGCTCCGCCGTTGAGGTTGACGGATTGGGAATAATCGCCGGCACGTTCGAGGAGGGTGGGAACGCGAGACAAGCGGGCCACTTCCTGTTTGGCGCGGAGTCCTTCGTAGCTGACCATGAAGAAGGTGCGGTTGCGGCGGATGGGTCCGGCGAGGGTTCCGGCGAACTGGTGCTGGCGGAGGACGGTCTTATTCTCCTCAAAGAAACCACGGGCGTCGAGGACGTCGTTGCGGAGGAAGTAATTGATATTGCCGTGGAACTGATTGGTGCCGGAGCGAAGCACCATGTTCATGACGCCGCCGGCCTGGCGGCCGAACTCGGCGGAGTAACCGGAGACTTCCATCTTGAATTCCTGGAGGGCGTCGATGTTGGGGCGGGCCTGGGCGGCGGCTCCGCGGGCGTTGCGGTTGTCGAATCCGTCGACATAGAAGTTGGTGTTGGAGGCGCGCGCGCCGTTGACGTTCAGCGCCGAGCCTTGCCCGCCTTCCACCTTGGGGACGACACCGGGGGTGAAGAAGGCGAGGTCGGTGAAATCGCGGCCGGAAAGGGGGAGTTCCTGAATTTCGGCCTGCACGATGACGTCGCCCTTGATGGTGCCGTTCTCGGTGTTGATGGCGACGAGCGAGGATTCGACGTTGACGGTTTCCGTGACGGATCCGACTTCGAGTTTGATATCGGCGCGCAGCACCTGGCCGACCTGGAGGACGATGCCGCGCTGCACCGACTTATGGAACCCGGCGGCTTCCACGGTCAGTTCATAGTTGCCTGGGGCGAGGTTGGTGACGGCATAATTGCCGGTTTCGTCGGTGGCGGCGCGGCGGTCGATGTTGGTGTCGACGTTACGTACGGTGACGGCGGCATTGCCGATGGCGGCGTCGGTGGAATCGGAAATGAAGCCGGTGATGGTTGCGAGATTTCCTTGCGCGGAAGCGAAGGATAGAGCGGAAAGGGCCAGGATGGCCAGTCTGTACAACATCCCCTGAGTACTCCTCTCAGTTCGCAGCTAGCAAGTGTAGGAGAGTGTATATCAGGACATCGCGGTTGTAAACCGGGGGGTGCGGAGGCATGGACACAAGACCCCCTTGTGCCCCAGGGCTTGCGGGCGTATACTGGCGAAACCTCGAAACTGGGATGACAGTCCTCACTTCGGGGCATCCTACACGGAAGGAGATACAAGCACTCCGGTTCGTTGGTCCGGTGTTCCGCATGGGACACAGGAAAGACTTTGCAACCCCCGCTTCCGCAAACTCATGGCTGCTCCCGATATCCTCCTCAAGAACAACCGATTCGGCCAAACCGCGCGGAGAGACCGCTGGTGGGCCTCGCCGCTGGCAGTATTTCTGGGATTCGGCGCGTTTCTGGTCTACGCCAACTGGGCGGCGTTTCAGAACGAACACTACACGTCGGGCCCGTACATTTCGCCGTTCTATTCGCCGGAGCTGTTCGGCAGCTCGCCGCACGCGATCTTCGGTCCGAAGCCAGACTGGTATCCCAGTTTTCTTCCCTTCTCTCCGGCGTTTTTCATTTTGTGGATTCCGGGGTTGTTTCGCTTCACGTGTTATTACTACCGGGGGGCGTACTACAAGGCGTTCTGGGCGGATCCGCCGGCGTGCGCGGTGGGCGAGCCGCGGAAGTCGTATCTGGGGGAGAAATCGCTGCCGCTGGTGGCGCAGAACTTCCACCGGTACTTTTTGCGGCTGTCCTATCCGGTGTGGGGATTCCTGGTTTACGACGTGTGGAAGGCGATGTGGTTCGCGGACGGATTCGGGATCGGGGTGGGCACGGTGATCCTGGCGATCAACGTGGTGTTGATTGGGGGCTATGTATTCGGCTGCCACGCGTTCCGGCACCTGAGCGGCGGGACGTTCGACCAGTTTTCGCAGCATCCGGCGCGAGCGAAGCTGTACGACTGCGTGAGTTGTTTGAACAGCAATCACAAGAAGTGGGCCTGGGCGAGCTTGGTTTCGGTCGGGTTCTCCGACATTTATGTGCGGCTTTGTTCGATGGGCGTGTGGACGGACTGGAGAATCCTGTAATGGCCGAGTACAAGACGTTTCCTTACGATGTGCTGGTGATTGGCGCGGGCGGGGCGGGATTGCGGGCCGCCATTGAGGCCGCATCCACGGGAGTGAAAGTGGGAGTGGTGTGCAAGTCGCTGTTGGGCAAGGCGCACACGGTGATGGCCGAAGGCGGCGTGGCGGCGGCGATGGCGAACGTGGACGACCGGGACAACTGGCGGGTTCATTTCGCGGACACGATGCGCGGGGGGCAATATCTGAACAACTGGCGCATGGCGGAGTTGCACGCCAAGGAGGCGCCGGAGCGGGTACGGGAGTTGGAGGCGTGGGGCGCGCTGTTCGACCGCACGAAGGACGGGCGGATCTTGCAGCGGAACTTCGGGGGACACCGTTATCCGCGGCTGGCGCATGTGGGGGACCGGACGGGGCTGGAGATGATCCGCACGCTTCAGGATCACGGCATCCACAGCGGCATGGAAGTGCACATGGAATGCACGGTGCTGAGCCTGTTGCTCGATTCGGGACGCGTTGCGGGGGCCTTCGGATACGACCGCGAGAAGGGCCACTTCATTCTGTGGCCGGCGAAGGCGGTGGTGCTGGCGACGGGCGGGATTGGACGGGCGTTCAAGGTTTCGAGCAACAGTTGGGAGTATACGGGGGACGGCCATGCGCTGGCGTATCGCGCCGGGGCGGAGTTGCTGGACATGGAATTCGTGCAGTTCCATCCGACGGGCATGGTGTGGCCGATCAGCGTGCGGGGCATTCTGGTGACGGAAGGAGTGCGGGGGGAAGGAGGCGTGCTGCGCAACAGCGAAGGGCGGCGGTTCATGTTTGACGATATTCCGGAGAATTACAAGAGCCAGACCGCCGATACTGAGGAAGAGGGCTGGCGATACACGCAAGGGGACAAGAATGCGCGGCGTCCGCCGGAGTTGCTGACACGCGACCACGTGGCGCGCTGCATCAACCGGGAGGTGAAGGCCGGCCGGGGCAGCCCGCACGGCGGGGTGTTTCTGGATATCGCCTGGATCCGGCAGCATATTCCGAATGCGGCGGAGCACATCAAGCGCAAACTGCCGAGCATGTACCACCAGTTCAAGCAACTGGCCGATATCGACATTACGAAAGAGGCGATGGAGGTGGGTCCGACGACGCACTACATGATGGGCGGAGTGCGCGTGGATGGGGATACGCAGATGTCGACGGTGCCGGGGTTGTTCGCGGCGGGGGAAGTGGCGGCGGGGCTGCACGGGGCGAACCGGTTGGGCGGCAATTCGCTATCAGACCTGATCGTGTTCGGCAAACGCGCGGGACAGTTTGCGGCGGAGTTTGCCAAGGCGCATGCCGCGGCGGCGGTCGACGATGGACAGGTGCAAGAGGCGGCGAGGAAAGCACTGGCGCCGTTTGAGCGCGGGCCGCAAGGCGAGAATCCGTACAAGATCCAATATGACTTGCAGGAGGCGATGCAATCGCTGGTGGGCATTGTAAGGGTGGAGGGAGAGATGCAGCAGGCACTGGAGATCATCGCCGCGCTACAGGCGAGGGCGGGCCAGGCGGGCATTGACGGGAACCGCATGTACAACAACGGCTGGCATACGGCGATGGACCTGGACAACATGCTGACGGTATCGGAGGCAATCACACGCGCCGCGCTGCTACGCAAAGAAAGCCGGGGGGCGCAGTTCCGGGACGATTACCCGGACAAAGATCCGGAATGGGGCAAACACAACATCGTTGTGTATCGCGGAGGAGACGGAGAGATGGTGGTTGAAAAACGCGCGGTGAAACCGCTGCCTGAGGAACTGAAGGCCATTATCGAGGAGATGAAATAAATGGGGCAGAACGCGATTTTCCGAATCTGGCGCGGGGACGCCAACGGGGGCAAGTTCGAGGATTACCGGACCGAGGTGGACGATGGGATGGTGGTGCTGGACGCGGTGCACCGCATCCAGGCGCAACAGGCTCCCGATCTGGCGGTGCGGTGGAATTGCAAGGCGGGCAAGTGCGGATCCTGTTCGGCGGAAGTAAACGGGATGCCGCGGCTGATGTGCATGACGCGGCTGAGCGAGATCCATCTGGACATGCCGGTGATTGTGGAGCCGATGCATACGTTCCCGCCGATTCGGGATCTGGTGACGGACGTATCGTGGAATTTTCGGGCGAAGCAGTCGATCAAGCGATTCCGGCCCCGGTCGCCGGACGCATCGGACGGCACGTGGCGGATGCAACAGCGGGATGTGGACCGGGTGCAGGAATTCCGCAAGTGCATCGAATGTTTTCTGTGCCAGGATGTGTGCCACGTGTTGCGAGACCATGGGAAGCAGGAGGAGTTTATCGGGCCGCGGCTGTTCGTGTACACGGCGGCTCTGGAGATGCATCCACTGGACACGGAAGACCGGATTCCAGAGTTGAAGGAGAAATACAGCATCGGGTATTGCAACATCACGACGTGTTGCCGGCAGGTGTGTCCGGAATCGATCACGATCACGGAGAACGCCATTATTCCGCTGAAGGAGCGGGTGGTGGACCGGTATTTCGACCCGCTGAAACATTTATTCCATATTTTGTAGCGCCACGAAGGAGGCTCCATGTTCGCGTTGAAACCGATATCGCAGGCGAGCATCCCCAGCGCTTTGGCGAAAGCCGAGCGTTACCGATTACTGAATGAGCCGAGTGAAGCGGAGAGCATCTGCCGCGATGTGCTGGCAGTGGACTCCAGCCATCAGCAGGCCCGCATCAGTCTGGTTCTGGCACTGACGGATCAGATTCCGGATGACTCGCGGGCCTTCGGGGAAGCGATCGCCAATACGGCACATCTGGAGGATGCCTACGACCGGGCGTACTATGCGGGGATTGCCTGGGAACGGCGGGCGCGGGCGAGGTTCCACAAGGGCGGTCCGGACGCGCACCACCAGGCATACGACTGGATTGTACGGGCGATGGGCCTGTTCGAGCAGGCGGAGAAATTGAAGAACGACGGAAACGACGATGCGGTGTTGCGGTGGAACACGTGCGTGCGGCTGCTACAGGAGCATCAGGAGATCGCTCCGCGGAAGCATGAAACAAACGAGGCGATTCTGTCGGAGTGAGGCGGCCGGCGTGTGCCCGCGGTTGCCTCCTGGGGACGGTTCGTTAGCGGGGGACGGCGTTTTTGCGGATGTAATCATCCGGGGAGTAGTCCGTGCTGGGGCCGATGTAGAGGAACTGCTCGGCGTAGGCGAGACCGTATTTTTTGCCGATTGCGCGGTCGCGGGCGAGGACGAATTCGCGGATGTAGTTGCGGTTGGCTTCGGTGTCGCTGTTGCCGAGTAAGGGGAGCCGCTTGCCTTCCTTGTCGAGGCGGGCGCGGAGACGTGCGCCGTTGTGGCCGGCGGGGCCTTGGGCGACGTTTTCGAGGTTGACGTCGATTTTGCGCTCGACGTATTGGGAGATGTCGACGACGCGGTTGACGCGCTGCTGGAAGCGGGCGAAGTAGTATTTTTCGCGGACGGCGTGGGGTTTGAGGCCGGCGTGGAAATGCTCGGGGTAATCCTTGGAGCCTCCGGCCATCCAGGCGGCGGCTTCGACACAGGCGGCGGTGACGTAATGATCGGGGTTTTCCTCGTAGTGGCCCCAGGGATCGTAACAGATGACGGTGTCGATCTTGAGCAGGCGGAAGAGGAAGATGAAGCGGGCGCGGAGTTCGGAGCGGGCGATGTTGTCCATGGTGTGGTTGTTGTAGTTGAGGTCGAAGACTTTTTCCACACCGAAGACTTTGCCGACGGCGTTGTTGTCGCGTTCATTGGCGGTGACGGTTTCGGCGTACCAGCCGGGTCCGGCCATGTCGTCGTTGGTGACGCGGATGAGGTAGGCTTTGTAGCCTTCGTCGATTAATTTGCAGGCAGTGCCGGCGGCGAAGATGGGGATGTCGTCGGAATGGGGCTGAATGAGGGCGAGGGTTTTGCCGGCGTGTGGCTTGCCGGACCGCGGCGTTTCGACGATGAGTGGGCCGTGGGCGTCGAAGGGCTCGACGGGGCGCTGGGATTGCGCGAACGCGGCGGAGGCGAAGGGGATGGCGAGGAAGGAGCGGCGATGCATAGGGATAGGATACTATCGGCGAGAGGGCGCGAGGCGGCGGTGGCAATCGTGAAGATATAGAGCTATACTGCCGTGATATCTCGACTTTGAAGAGGTTTCCGCCGTATGAGCCTGCAATTTTTGCGTTTTGCACTTCTCTTTGCTTTCTTTTGCGGTGGGGAAGCTCTTGGGCAAGCGGGATCGACCTATTATTCGATTGACACGGTGGCGGGGGTGTATCCGCTGGGCGACGATGGGCCGGCGGCGCGGGCGCTGCTGTTTGGGCCGAAGGGCGTGGCGGTGGACCGAGCGGGCAATGTATATGTGGCCGACGAACGGAACAGCCGGGTGCGGAAGATCACACCGCGAGGGACAATCACAACGCTGGCGCGAGTACGGGCGATCGATATCGCGGTGGATCCGGAGGGGGCGAATGTGTATGTCCTTTCGCCGGAATTTCCAGGCGATATCGTGGCGCCGGTGGTCCTGCGCATCGATTCGTTGGGATTGGTGTCGGTATTTGCCGGAAATGGGCAATTTGGATTTGGGGGGGATGGGGGCGATGCGAAGCGGGCGTCGATACAGGCGTCGGCGATCGCCTATGACAGCGGGACGCTGTATATCGCCGACGATGAGAATCACCGGATCCGGCGGGTGTTGCAGGATGGAACGATTCATACGATCGCGGGAGATGGCGTGGGAGGTTTCACGGGAGATGGAGGTCCGGCGACGGCGGCACGGCTGCGGTGGCCGGCGGGGATCGCGGCGCGGAACGGAGTGGTGTACATAGCGGATACCTATAATCACCGGATTCGGAGAATCGCCGCGAACGGAACGATCACGACGATTGCAGGCACGGGCGCAGTGGGAGCGACGGGCAACGGCGGCCCGGCGACACTGGCGCAGTTTGCCTATCCGGCGAATCTGGCATTGGACAGCGCTGGAAATCTGTATGTATCGAGCCAAGTGGAAAACCGGCTGCGGCGGATTACGGCGGCAGGGATGGTGCAGCCCTTCGCGGGAACGGGCAACGTGGGATTCAGCGGAGACGGGGCGGGCGCGGCGGCGGCAACGTTTAACGTGACGCGGGGCATCGCGGTGGATGGGAACGATGCGGTGTACATCGCCGATGAAATGAATGACCGCGTGCGGCGGGTGGATGCGCAGGGGACGATCACGACGTATGCCGGTATGAGCCATTATGCGGGCGATGGCGGGCCGGCACGGGACGCGGTGATGAAGTATCCCTGGGGAGTGGCGGTGGATGCGAATGGCAACGTATTTATCAGCGATTCGGACAATCACCGGATTCGGATTGTCGCGCCGCAGGGGACGATTGCGACGTATGCGGGGAATGGGACGGCGGACCGGGCGGACGGGCCGCGGGGTTCGGCGGGGCTCAGTCTTCCGGCTGGGATGGCATTCGACGTAAGCGGAAGTTTGTATTTCGCGGACATAGGATCGGGCCGGGTACGGCGGATCAATCGCGAGGGAGTGGTGGGTACGATTGCGGGAAGCGGGACGAACGGGTTTTCGGGAGACAATAGCCCGGCGAATACAGCGCGGCTGAACCGGCCGACGGACATTGCATTCGATGCGGCGGGGAATCTGTATATTGCCGATTCGGGAAACCACCGGGTGCGGAAGGTGGCGGTGGACGGGACGATAACGACATTTGCGGGTTCGACGGGCGCGGGTTCAACAGGGGACGGGGGACCGGCGACGGCGGCGCGACTGCGAGCGCCGATGGGAGTGGCAGTGGACAAAGCGGGCAATGTGTATATTGCGGATACGTTCAACAATCGCATCCGGCGGGTGGATGGGAGCGGGCGCATCAGCGCGTTCGCGGGGACAGGGCAATGCTGTTCGAGCGGCGATAACGGGCCGGCGGCGAATGCGCGGCTGGGGTATCCGCAGGGGATGGCATTCGATGCGAATGGGAATTTATTTTTTGCCGAAGTATTGGGAAATCAGATCCGGCGGATCGCGCCGGACGGGACGATTACGACAGTGGCGGGGAGCGGCGAGCCGGGCATCAGCGGAGACGGCGGACTGGCGTTGCTGGCGCGGATGGATGGACCAGGGAATCTGGCGATAGGGCGGGACGGGACGATTTATTTCACGGACCAGTTGAATCACCGGGTGCGGAAGCTGACGCCGCTGGTGGCGGCGGGGCTGACAATTGCGGCAGGGGACGGACAAACGGGGAGCGCGGGCAAGGCGCTGCCGACGCCACTGACGGTGAAAGTGGTGACTCGGGATGGGATGGGAGTGCCGGGGGTGGCGGTGACGTTCACGGTAGTATCGGGAACGGCTTCGTTATCTTCAGGGACGGTATTGAGTGCGGCGGATGGGACGGCGGGAGTGACCCTGACGTTCGGCGATGCGATGGGGCCAGTGGAGGTACGGGCAGTGGCGAGCGGATTGCAGGCGGTGCGGTTCACGGCCACGGCAACGGCGATTACGCCGGCAGAGCCTACGCCTCCGCGGATCGCGGAAGGGGGGATTTTCAGCGGAGGGCAGAGCACGCCCGCGTTGCGTGTACTGGCAGTGGGCGGGCAGGCCTGGATCACGGGTGAAGGATTCGTGGCGGCCTCGGCGGCGCGGGAATTAAAGCTGGAGGATTTGACGGAGCGGACGCTGCCGGCGTCGCTGGGCGGAGTGTGCGTATCGGTGGGCGGGACGGCTGCGCCGGTGTTTGCGGTGGCGCCGGGGCGAATCGGGATTGTGGTTCCCGATGCGTCGGGGGAAGTGCCGGTGCAGGTAACCGCGGGCTGCGGCGGGGAGACGGAACGGAAGAGCAATGTGGCGATGGTGACGGTACAGGCGGTGAGTCCGGAGTTTTATTACGCGGGGAGTGAAGGGGAGACGCGGCCGGTGTTGCTGCGGAACGAATCGCGGGAGAAGGTGGAAACGGCGGCGCCCGGGGATGTGGTGCTGCTGCGGCTGACGGGTTTGGGGGGTGTGACTCCGGCGGTGGCTCCGGGGAGTGTGCCGGCGGAAGAATCGCCGCTGGCTGGGGAGGTGAAGGTGTACTTCAACGGTGGGGAGGTTGCGGCGGAGAACGTACTGTTCGTGGGAGCTTCGACGGATTTTCCGGGTTTATACGATTTGCGGATGAAACTGCCGGGGGAATTGGCGGAGGGGGATCTGCCGGTGCAGGTGGTGATTGGCGGAGTGGCATCGGCGGAGAATGCCGTGCTGCGGGTGAAGAGGAGGTAAGTCAGGCTAATTGAGATCGGCGAGGATGAGGCCACTGCCGGCGCGGTCGAGGAGGCCGAGGAGGATGAATTGGCCATCGGCGGAGATGGTGAAGTTGCCGTCGACGGTGGTGGCCTGGCGGGGGAAGGGGGCTATGTCGCGGGGGGCGGCACTGCCGTGGGCAAGCAGGTGCAGACGGAGGGGTTCGGGTTTCGAGGGGTCCGTGGCGGTGAAGTAGATGCCGTCCGGGGTCACGGCCCATTTGCCGTAGGTTGCGGTTTCGAGGGGGATGAGCAGCTTGCCCTGGGAGGGGAAGAGTTCATCGAGGCGCAGGGAGCGGATTTCGGGAGGGGTGCGGCGGGCGTAGTAGAGGGTCTTGCCATCGGGAGCTTCGATGGCCTGATTCCCTCCCCCGGAGGTGAGTTGGACGGCGGGTCCGCCGGCGACGGGTTGACGCCAGATTTCGGGGCCGCCGGAGCGATTGGAAGCGAAGTAGAGATAACGGCCATCGGCGGAGAAGCTGGGCGAGGACTCGTTGGTGGGTTCGGTGTGGAAGCGCTGGAGGTTGGCGCCGGCGGCATCGATCAGATAGCAATCGGAGTGGGACTCGATGCGGGCATCGAAGGTGAGCCGCCGGCCGTCGGGGCTCCAGCGGATGCCACCCATGGCGGGTCCGCCGAAGGAGGTGAGGCGGCGGGGATTGGAACCGTCGCGGGGACTGATCCAAAATTCCTCCGATCCGCTGCGCGTGCTGCGGAAAGCGAAGTAATCGCCGGTGGGGGAAAGGACGGGGCCGCCATCGAGGAGGGTGGATTCGGCAAGGCGGCGGGGCGGGATTTTGGAGGCGAGGCTGTATTCGTAGATGTTGGTGTCGACGGCGGATTGGACGAAGACGACGCGTGCTCCGTCGTGGGAGACTGCTTGGCCGCCGGCATCGAGGGCGGGCGAGGTGAGGCGCTTGGGCTCGCCGCCGGAGAGCAGAAAGCGCCAGATTTCTCGGGTGCTGCCGCGGCGGCGGGAGGAGACAAGGAGGGCGGATGCGTCGGGGGTCCAGGCGATGGCGGAGACGCCTCGGTTATCGTGGGTGATGCGGCGGGGCTCGCCGCCGCCGGTGGAGATGACATAGACATCCTCGATGCCGGAGGAGAGGGTGCGGCGGAAGGCGATCTGGGCGCTGTCGGGGGAGAAGACGGCTTCCGAATCGCCGAGGGTTTTTTCGGGTGGGGAGGTGAGTTGGGTGCGCTCGCCGGTGGCGGCATTGATGAGGAGTAGATAGGAGGGCTGGCCGACACGCTGCCGCTCATTGATCACGAAAAATTTGCCGTCGCGGGACCAATCGAGGCGGGGGCGCTCGCCGGGGGCGCGGGAGATGGTGGCAAATGGGCGCTCCTGATTGGCGCGGACCGGCGTGAGGATGATGGAAACCGAGGTTGCTTCGGAGTGGCGGAGGAAGGCGATGCGGGAGCCGTCGGGGGAGAAGGCTCCCCAGTTGTCATCGGCGGGATGGGTGGTGAGGCGGGTGGGCGTGTCGGCGCCGATGGGGAGGATGTAGATGTCGAGGTTGTCGTGTTGCGGGCCGTCCCAATCGAAGGAGACGGATTTGCCGTCGGGAGAGAATGTCGGGCGATTGACCGCTCCGGTAAAGGTGGTGAGGGGCTGGCTGGCGAGTTGGAGGTTATCCCAATGGGGGTGGCGGGTGGAGGATCGCCAGAGGAAGACGGCGATAACGAGGAGGGCGGCGGCGATGGGGAGGAATTTGCGGCTAGGGGGTGCTTTGGGGGATTGCGTGGGTGCGGGGGTGGGCAGGTGGTGCTCGACGGGGGCGGCGAAGCGGTAGCCGATCTTGGGGATGGTTTCGATGTAGATGGGGTGGGAGGCGGAATCGTTGAGGGCGGCGCGGAGCTTGCTCATGGCGGTGTTGACGCCGGCGGTGAAATCGCCGTCGGGGGAGAAGGGCCAGAGTTCGGCGCGGATGCGGTCGCGGGTGACGATTTGACCAGGGGCGGCGAGGAGGAGGGCGAGGATCTTGGCGGGGTGATCCTGGAGGGGGACGATATAGCCATCGCGGGAGAGAGTACGAGTGTCGAGGTGGAAGGAGAAGACACCAAAGTGGACGACCGCACGTCCGCCAATCATTGATAGGGATTATATCGCAGCGGGTAGGGGCGACGGGTCGAATTGGGGGAGCTTTTGCGAGGGAGACAGGAGGGGAGTAGACTGAGGCTATGGCGGTTGCGCATGTGGTTTCAGTGGAAGAGTATCTGCACACGGTGTATCAGCCGGACGTGGATTATGTGGACGGCCACCTGGAGGAGCGGAACGTGGGCGAAGTCGATCATAGCGATGCACAGTCCTTGTGTTATTTCTGGCTCAAATCGAGGTACAGGGATTATTGGGCTGGGGTGGAAGTGCGTGTCCAGGTGAAGGCACACAAGTTTCGGGTACCGGATGTGGTGGCGGTGAAGGGAAAGAAGCCGCGGGAGAGCGTACTGACGGCGCCACCAGCGCTGGCGGTGGAGGTGCTGTCTCCGGATGACCGGATGAGCAGCATGCAACAGCGGATCGGAGATTATCTGGAGTTCGGCATCCCGTATGTGTGGGTGATCGATCCGGAGACACGGCGGGGTTATGTGTACACGTCCGAGGGGAGCAAGGAAGCCAAGGACGGCGTGATGCGGGCTGGGGAGTTGGAAGTGCCGCTTTCGGCCATCTTCGAAGATTCCTCGTCCCAATAACGGACAGTGCGTATGTGGCGGGTAGTGGGGATTGCTGGGGATTCAGGGTGGCAAGGTACGTGCTGTGAGGGACGGGGATGGAAGGAAAAATCTGGGTATTCGTCGGGCTGGTGGCGCTGCTGACGCTGACACCGGGGGCGGATACGGCTTTGGTGGTGCGGAGCGCGCTGACGCGGGGGCGCGGGGCGGCACTGCTGACGGTGGCGGGGATCTGCGTGGGATGCTGGGTGCATTCGGTGGCGTCGGCGGTGGGCTTGTCGGTGGTGTTGCGGGAATCGGCGGCGGCATTTGAGACGGTGAAGTTTCTGGGGGCGCTATATCTGGCGTATCTCGGTGCACAGTCGCTGTGGGCGGCGTGGAAGGGACACGGGGGCGGGTTGTTGGCGGTGGGGGCGACAGGTGTGCGGGAGCAGCAGCCGTGGCGGAGTTTTTCCGAGGGGCTGGTGACCAATTTATTGAATCCGAAAATGCCGTTATTTTATGTAACATTTCTTCCGCAATTTATCGATCCAGGGGGGAATGTCGTGGTGCAGAGCATGCTGCTGGCTTCGATTCATATTGCGATGGCCGTGGTGTGGCTGGGCTCGTTCGCGATGTTTCTGGACCGGTTGAGCGGGTATCTGCGGCGGGACTCTCTGCGGCGGGCGTTGGAGGGAATTACGGGAGGGCTGTTTGTGGCTCTGGGGATTCGATTGGCGATGGAAGAACGGTAGAGGAATCTTAGGCATGGTGCGCGTTACATGGATGATGTTAACGGCGGCGGCCGCGTTTGCCGCGGCGGCGGACTTTTCCTGGAACGGGACACTGGCGGCGGGACAGACGCTGGAGGTGAAGGGCGTCAATGGTCCGGTTCGCGTGGTGGAAGGCGGCGGAACTGGGGTTTCGGGGAAGGCTCTGCGGGAGGGGCGGCGTGACGATCCGAACGGGGTGCGGATTGCGGTGGCGCCGCATGCGGGCGGAGTGACGGTGTGCGCGGTGTATCCGAGCGCGGACGGGCGTCAGAATGAGTGCGCGGCGGGCGGCGGAGGCCGCATGGATGTGCGCAATAACGATGTGCGGGTGGCGTTCGATGTGGAGTTGCCGCGCGGGGTGCGGCTGGAGGCGAAGACGGTGAATGGCGGAATCGCGCTGCGGCTGGCTGAGGGCGCGGGCGCGGCGGTGGATGCGCAGGTGACAAATGGGGAGAGTGTATCGGATTTTCCGCTGACGGTTCGCGGACGGATCGACCGGCGGCAGATGGATGCGACGATTGGAAATGGAGGGAAAGAATTGAAGCTGCACACGGTGAATGGAAGCATTTGGATCCGGCGGGCATCGTAATGACGGCGACGGATACCATGGACAGAGTGAAGACTGTGTCCACACATAAGGCTCGCGTGCTGATCGCCGACGATCAGTTGGACGTGCTGGAAGCGCTGCGGCTGCTGCTGAAGGTGGAGGGATACCAGATTGACGCGGCGACATCGCCGGGGTCGATTGTGACGGCGATTGAATCGCGCGAGTTTGACTTGGTGCTGATGGATTTGAACTATACGCGCGATACGACGTCGGGGCAGGAAGGGCTGGATTTGCTGACGAAGATCCAGTCGATTGACCCGACGCTTCCGGTGGTGGTGATGACGGCGTGGGGCAGCGTGGACGTGGCCGTGGAGGCGATGCGGCGGGGGGCTCGGGATTTCGTGCAAAAGCCGTGGGAAAACGCGCGGCTGCTGACGATTGTGCGGACGCAGATCGAGTTGCACCAGGCGCTGAAGAAGAGCTTGCAACTGGAGGCGGAGAACCGGCTGCTGCGCACGGATGGGGTGCCATCGCTGATTGCGGAGTCGCCGGCGATGCAACCGGTGCTACAGATCATTGCGCGGGTGGGGCCGTCGGATGCGAACGTGCTGATCACGGGCGAACCGGGCACGGGCAAGGAAGTGGTGGCGCGGACACTGCATGCGGTGTCGCTACGGGCATCGAAGCCGATGGTGACGGTGAACGCGGGCGGGCTGGCGGAAGGCGTGTTCGAGAGCGAATTGTTCGGGCACGTGAAGGGGGCGTTCACGGACGCGAAGATGGATCGCGTGGGGCGATTTGAGCTGGCCGATGGCGGAACGCTGTTCTTGGATGAAATCGCCAATGTGCCGATGAACTTGCAATCGAAGCTGCTGCGGGTGCTGGAAATCGGGGAGATGGAGCGGGTGGGATCGTCGCGGACGAAGCGGGTGGATGTGCGGGTGATCTCGGCGACGAATGCGCGGGTGCATGAGGAAGTGGCGGCGGGGCGGTTCCGGCAGGATCTGTTGTTCCGGCTGAATACGATCGAGATTCATCTGCCGCCGTTGCGCGAACGGCGGGAGGATATTCCGCTGCTGGCGATGCATTTCCTGCGGCAGCATGCGCAGCGGTACCGGAAGCAGTTGCTGGGCTTCGATGCAGGGGCGATGCAGGCGTTGTTGGGCGGCGCATGGCAGGGGAACGTGCGTGAGTTGAATCATGTAGTGGAGCGCGCGGTGCTGATGGCGACGGGGAATCAGATCACGGCGGGGGATCTGGCGTTGCGGACGGCGCATGAGGGCTCGCCACGGCTGGAGGATATGAGTCTGGAGGAAGTGGAGAGCTTTCTCATTCGCAAGGCGCTGTCGCGGTATTCTGGCAACGTGAGTCATGCGGCGAAGGCGCTGGGGTTGAGCCGTAGCGCGCTGTATCGCCGCCTGCAACGCTACGGATTGTGACGCTTTTCGAACCACTGCGCAAATGGCTTGCGCTGCATGAAATCCGGGTATTGCTGACGGCGCTGGCCTCGGGATTGCCGGCGGTGATTGTGGCATTGGGCGTGTTGTGGTTCGAGGAGCACAGTCCGAAGGTGCAGTGGACATTGACGGCGCTGGTGGTGGGGTGCTGGTGGGGATTTGCGGTTTCCGTGCGGGAGAAAGTGGCATCGCCGTTGCGGACGCTGGCGAATTTGCTGGAGGCGATGCGCGAGGGGGACTATTCGATACGGGCGCGGGGGGCTCGCGATGGGGATTCGCTGTCGGAAGTGATGCAACAGGTGAATGCCATGGCGGCGACGCTGCGGGCGCAGCGACTGGGCGCGCTGGAGGCGACGACGCTGTTGCGGAAGGTGATGGAGGAGATCAATGTCGCGGTGTTTGCCTTCGATCAGGAGCGCAGGCTGCGGCTGGTGAATCGGGCTGGGGAGCGATTGCTGGCGCAACCGGGGGAACGTCTGCTGGGATTGCAGGCGGAGGCGCTGGGGCTGGCCGACTGCCTGGAGGGTGATCTTGCGCAGACGCGGCAACGGGCTTTTCCGGGCGGGATGGGGCGCTGGGGGATTAACCGGGCGAGCTTTCGCGAGGGCGGATTGCCGCATCAGTTGCTGGTGGTGACGGACTTGACGCGTCCGTTGCGCGAGGAGGAATTGCAGGCTTGGCAGCGGATTGTGCGGGTGCTGGGGCATGAGCTGAATAACTCACTGACGCCGATCAAGTCGATTGCAGGAAGCCTGGAGAGCATGGTGGGGCGGGAGGAATTGCCGGAGGATTGGCAGGATGACATGAAGCGCGGGCTGGCGATTATCCGATCGCGGAGCGAGGCGCTGAGCCGGTTCATGGGGGCGTATGCGCGATTGGCGAAGTTGCCGCGGCCGCAGTTGGCGCCGGTGGAGATTGGGAGATTGGTGCAGCGGGTGGCGGGTTTGGAGACGCGGATGGCGGTACGGGTGGAGGAGGGGCCCGCGGGGGTGGTGCAGGGGGACAGCGATCAGTTGGAACAATTGCTGATTAATTTGATTCGGAATGCGGTGGATGCGGCGCTGGAGACAGGAGGCGGGGTTTGTGTGCGGTGGGAAGTGGGCGCTGCGCAGGTGGTGGTGGTGGTGGTGGATGAGGGGCCGGGGCTGTCGAATACGGGGAATTTGTTTGTGCCGTTTTTCACGACGAAACCGGGCGGGAGCGGGATTGGCTTGGTGCTGTGCCGGCAGATTGCGGAGGCGCATGGGGGGTCGCTGGGGTTGGGGAATCGGGAGGGGGCGCGGGGGTGCGAGGCTCGGTTGGTGTTGCCGGTGTGAGGGGGGCTGGATGAACTGGTGGAGAAGATTACGCCACACAACCGGCCCAGCGAGACCAATTGGGGATCGCCTCGGGGACGCGAGCAATGGTAGGCCGATCCTGTGTACCGGATGCGGGGGATCTGGGGCTTTGGCGTGGTGGCGGAAGTACAGGCGCGGTCACGGCCGTTGTTGGTGGCATCCAGCAGGTATGATTATCTTGACGGATTCCATATGCGAGTCAAGACATCTATCACACTTCCACGAGAGCTGCTGGAACGGCTGGATCGCGTGGACAAGAACCGGTCGGCGTTGCTGGAGCGGGCGGCGGAGGCCTATCTTCGGGAGCTCGGACGACGGAAGCGGGACGAGCGGGACAAGGCGATCATCGAGAAGAACGCGGAGCGACTGAATCGCGAAGCCGCGGACGTCCTGGACTATCAGAAGATCTGGTGATGGCCGCATGAGGCGCGGAGAAATGTACCTTGTCAAGAAACCCGGGGCGCACAACAGCCGCAAGGAGGATCCTCGACGACAGCGCGTGTTTGTGGTGGCGAGCCGGCAGGCGTTAATTGAGTCGAAGTTTTCTTCTGTGATTTGCGCCCCCGTCTATTCGAGCCACGACGGGCTCAGCACGCAGGTTGCGGTGGGGGCAGCGGAGGGGCTGAAGAAGGATTCCAGCATTCATTGCGATGAACTGGTAAGCATGCCGAAGTCGATGTTGAGCGGTTACGTGGGGATGTTGCCGCGGGCGAAGATGCGGGAATTCGATGAGGCATTGCGGGTGGCACTTGGATTGGATTGATTCTAGCGGGTGGGTTTGAACCAGAGGACTTTGTCGGGGCGAGTGCCGGTGAGGAGTTCTTCGTTCGAGGTGACGGCGATGGAGTGGTGGCCGGTGGATTCGACGAGGCCGAGGATATTGCCGGAATGGCGGTCGATTTTCATGAGCCAGCCGGGGGCTCCGTTGGGCTCGTTGCGAGGTTGGGTGCCGATCCAGAGTGCTCCGTTGCGGATGGAGAGGGAAAACGTCTTGCCGAGGTTGGACCATAGGCCGAGGAATTTGCCATCGAGCGTGAAGCGCTGGATGCGGCCGTTTTCGCGGTCGGCGACGTAGACGATGTTGTTTTCGTCGATTGCTATGCCGTGCGGGAGATGGAATTGGCCGGGGCCGGTTCCCTGCTCTCCCCATTGGCGGATGCGCTTGCCCTGAAGATTGTATTCGAGAATGCGATTGTTGCCGTAGCCGTCGGAGATGAAGATGCGGCCGTTGGGGCCGAAGGCGATATCGGTGGCGCCGCGGAATTCGCCGCGGCCGGGCGGGATTTCTCCGATGGATATGGCGAGAATCTTTCTGCCTTGCGGGGTGAATTGGTAGACCATGGAAGTGGCGGCGTCGGTAGTCCAGATGTTGCCGCGCGGATCGATGCGGATGCTGTGGGGGATTTGGTAGAGGCCACGGCCGAAGGAGCGCAGGACACGGCCTGTGCGGTCGACGGCGATGACCGGGTCCGATTGCGCGCCGCGTTGCAGGATGTAGATGGTGCCTTGGGCGCCGGTGGCGACGGAGGAAACCATTTCGAGCGGGATGGGGATGGGGAGTTCGGTGCGGTGCAGAGGGAGTTTGGGGGAAGCGGCGGCGAGGCGCTTGAGTTCGGCGGCCTGTTCGGATGTGGCGGGGATTTGGGCAAAGGCGGGGAGAGTGGTGAGGGCCAGCAGAAGGACTCGCATTGGTAGATTATGGCGCGGTTTCAGCCTTACGGCTGACCCGTTTCCATAG
>CAYOBO010000132.1:0-1395 GCA_964402295.1 uncultured Candidatus Solibacter sp.
AGGAAGAACTCTTCCATGCGCACTCCGGATTCCGGGTGGGCTTCGATTCGCTGCTCTGTCCCCTGGGTGAGAAACACGTATGTCTTGTTGCGCTCCACGAAGGGGTAGTGCGCCAGCGCAGCCCAGAATTGTTCGTCCGTGACTCCATCGAGCAAAAGGACTTTGCCGGGGTTCGCCGCATGCGCCGCGAACACTTTCCGCACCAGTTTTTCCGCCACGGTGCTGCGTTGCCGCCACCACTCCGCGGCGCGGTTGGCGCAGGGCGCCGAGAGCAGCACGAAGGCAAGCGGCGCCACGGCCGCCGGGCGCCACTGCGCGGCCATCCAGGCTCCAGTCAGCGCGAAGGCAGCGAGCGGGATGGTGAGGTAGTATCCGGTGACGTGGCCGGCAAGCGGCAGCACGGGGGCGAGCAGAATGACAAACCAGGTCAAAAACAAAACGCCTGTGAATTGTTTTCGCCACAAGATCAACCCCGCGGCCGCAGCCGTGAAACAGACACCCGCCGATTGCATGGCCCACAGCGGAATACCCGTGAACACGGTGTAGTTCTCCGGTTCGAAGATCATCCGCCAGTAGCGCCACAGCGTGGCCGCCATGGAAGCATCGAAGTGCAGGGAGTACGCTCCGGCTGTCATTTTCGGGGCGAGCCACATGTGCAAGGCGAAGTACGCCACCGATGCCACCCACAGCCCTGCAACGCGCCGCCACTGCGCGCGAGCGAACAGCAGGCACCAGACCGTAGCCAGTCCCGGAAGCACGATGTTGCTTTCCGATGCCAGGAACCCAAGCCCGAAGGCTATCCACATCATGCGCCATCGCTCCGCAATCAGGCTGCGCACAGCCAGCAGCAGGAAGAAGGCGCCCGCGACATGCACATAAGCGCCGTTGGAGACCATGGCGATGGCCATCTGGCTGGGCGCCATCCACAGCAGCGGCGCGAGCGCGGCGGCCCAGCGTACGCCGGTCTTCCGCAGCGCGATATCCTGCAACAGGGCGAGGCTCGCGGCCTGGGTGAGAAAAGCGGCCACGCGCATCGGCCATGCCTCATACCCGAACAACGCAGGGAACAACAGGAAGTAGGCGCGCTCGCTGAGCGGCCGCCAAGTGCCGTGCTGGGAAGGGCGCAACAGAGCCTCCCAGAGGCTGCCGCCCTCGCGCACCTCGCGCAGCAAGCCCATCCAGGCGAAATCGTCCTGCTGAAACCAGGCCCACAATCCAGGCCAATGGATAGCCAGCGCGAGCAGTGGCGGCAACAATCGGAATAACAATTCGGCGCGCAACTTCACAACGTAGCAGGAAAGCCGCCATGCAGTATAATCAGGCTCAAGCGATGCGCCGCAGAGAATTGCTCACCGTTGGTCTCCCGCTCGCTCGCGCGGCGGCGCTGCAATCTCC
>CAYOBO010000132.1:1495-3387 GCA_964402295.1 uncultured Candidatus Solibacter sp.
GCGCGCCCTGCAAGGCATCGCCGCGGCCGGATACCGCTATGTGGCCTGGGGAGTGAATCACCGCGATCCAGACGGCAAGTCCCGGCCGGTGCTTGCCTCCGATGCTCCGGCCAGCGCAGCGGCACGGCTCGCCGCGCGTTGCCGCGATCTCAACCTACAGCCGGTCATGATGTTCGCCACGGTGCATCTGGAAGCGCGGGACGCTCTCGCGGTCCACCTGCGGCGCATCGAACAGGCCGCCGCCGCGCGCATCCCGTTGCTACTTACTTTCGGCAAGACGGAACCCGGCCAATACGAAACCTTCGTCGCCAATCTGAAAGCGATGGCGCGGCCGGCGCGCGATGCCGGAGTGACCGTCGTCATCAAGCAGCACGGAGGCAACTCCGGCACGGGCCGCGCCTGCGCCCGCATCATCGCCGAAGTGGACGAACCCTCGGTGCGCATTTGCTACGACGCCGGCAACGTGCTCGACTACGAAAACAGCGATCCGATTCCCGACATCGCCACCTGCGCCAAGGACGTTCGCGCCTTCGCCATCAAAGACCATCGCAACACGCCGAAGGACGAGGATTGCGGACCCGGCTTCGGCGAAATCGATCACTACAAGTTGCTACAGCCGGTTCTTCGCAACGGAGGCGACATGCCGCTGGCATGCGAAAACATATTCGAGCCTCTTGTTCCACGCCCCACAACGCCCGAGGCCGTGGACGCGCTGGCCCGGCGGGCCCGCGAATATCTTGAATCCGTGCTTCGCGGATTGATGCATCACGAAAGGCCATTATGAATCTTCATCGCAGATCATTTCTTCTTGGAACGGCGGCCTCGACGCTGGCCGCGCAATCGTCAAACCAGATTTCAACCGCCGTCATCGGCACGGGGAATCGCGGTTCGTACCTGCTTTCCGGAGTGTTGGAGCAGCCCAACGCCAAGGTGGCCGCGGTCTGCGACATCAAGCCCGACCGGCTGGACAAAGCCGCCAGCGCCGCGGCGAAACATAATCCGAAAACGTACACGGATTGGCGCAGGATCATCGACAGCAAGGACATCGAAGCGGTGTTCGTCGCCACGCCGCCGCACCTGCATGCGCAGATGGCGATCGCCGCGCTACAGGCCGGCAAGCATGTCTATTGCGAAAAGCCCATCGGAGTCACGGCGGCGCAGGTCCGCGATCTGGTGAAAGCGGCGCGGTCATCGAAGCGGGTGTTCACCGCGGGACAGCAGATGCGCTCCTACAAGCAACTGAACGAGGCCATCGCCAAGATTCGCGAAGGCGTTATCGGCGATGTGCTCATGGTCAAGGCGCAGCGCCACGCCACGGCCGACCTTGCCCATGACGGATCTTCCGGCGATTGGTATTTCGATGTGACGAAATCGGGCGGCTATTTGATTGAGCAGTCCGTCCACAATCTCGATTTGTGCAATTGGGTGATCGGCGCGCATCCCTCGCGGGCCAGCGGATTCGGCGGCACGCAGTTGTACAAGAACGATCCCCCGGGACGCACTATCTTCGATTGCTCGCTTCTCAACTACGACTATACGAACGGCGTGAAGATGTCGTTCACGCAGAACGTATTTCACCCGCGCACGATGCCCTCCGGCGGGCAGTATGTGTATGTGTACGGCTCAAAGGGTGCGGTGGACTTGATGACAACAGCCACCATGCACCCGCTGAGCCGCGATGCCAAGCCCATCGTGCTGGCCGAAAAGCAGCAGGAATCGCGACACGCGCATATCACCGCCTTCTACGATGCCGTGACGAAGGGGGCATCGTCGCCGGCGGATATCACCGTCGGCGCCACCGCCGCCTTGACCGCCATCCTGGGTCATGAGGCGATGGTCAAGCAGACCGTGGTGCATTGGAAAGACCTCGGAGTGGATGTCGGCTGAGGCTA
>CAYOBO010000132.1:3487-6723 GCA_964402295.1 uncultured Candidatus Solibacter sp.
TTTGAAATGCGTGCGCGGTTCCCCGTGGCGCAAACGCCGAAGCGCCCGCACCTCCGGTGAAGCGCTGCCCGTCCACTTCCCAAGTGAGTTCGCCGTTGGGTACATAGAACCACTCGTCTTCGCGCGAGTGGCGATGCAAGGGCGGCCCCGAGAGCTTCGGAACAGTCAGGTGCACGATGGCCACGGCGTCGCCCGTGTCCGCGCCGGCCAGTTTCGCCAGTCCCGGTTCGCCCAGCACATCCAGTTCGCGCAAGCGGAAGTCCCGCGGCCCGAGTACCAGCGTTTTCAATCGTTCTGTCGTCATCGTTATTGCTCCCTTTTCTCTCGAACATGTCTCCGGCTGTGGCGCAAGGCTCCGATCAGCGCCCCTGCCGCCCAACTGGCCGCCGCGATCGCCTCTTTACCGGACAGCCCCCCGCGATCGCGAAGCATCTGCCAAAACGGACCGGAATGGATACCCTGGAACACCGCGCGCACTTGCCGCCGCTTGGCGGGCGCCATCCCTTTCGTTAAGCCTCGCAGACTCTTCTCGAAGCTGGCCCGGCCCTCTTCGGCTCCTTGCGCGCGGACCTGCGCCCCGGCCGGCGATTCCATCACCGCCCGCTCCAGCTTTTCGTTCTCCTCAAAGGCGCGGTACATCTTGGCGAGTTGGGGCAGAATCTCCTTTCCGCATGGGCGCGCACGCGCACCCGCAACGCCGCGTAGAGGTCCGACTGCGACGGCCGCCCTGGCGACAGCCTCGTGCGAGAACGGCCCGCCGGGGTGCTTCATCGTCGGATGGAATGCCGCTTCGAGAATGTGATCGCGAGTAGCGGTCCATTCTCTCCGGCGCTACTCTGGCAGCATGACCCGACGCACCATCGCCGCCCTGCTCGCGGCCGGCTCTTCGGCGAAGGCCGCCCCGAAGAAACAGGCCGCCGCCATGAAGGCCATCGAGCAGGCTGACCTCGATTTCTGCGCCGCGACGAAAGCCAAGGGCCTCGACGGCTGGATGAGCTACTTCGCCGACGATGCCACCGCCTTCCCTTCCGGCAAACCGCTCATCCACGGCAAAGCGGCGCTGCGCGAATACTACGCCGCGGCGATCTTCGCAACGCCCGGACTCACCATCGACTGGCGTCCGGTGAAAGCCGACGCCGCGGCGAGCGGCGATCTCGGCTACACCATCGGCACCGCCGAGTTTCGCTTTCCCGGCAAAGACGGCAAGCTCGTCACCCGCCCCGGCAAGTACCTCACGGTGTGGAAGAAGCAGCCCGGGGGCCAATGGAAAGTGGTGGCGGATCTCGGAAACTGACCGCCACGGGGTACAATAAGGAAGTACCTCACTGATGTCTTCCCGCATTCGTTCCACTACGATTCTCTGCGTTCGTCGAAACAACAAAGTTGTCATGGCCGGCGACGGCCAGGTGACGCTCGGCAGCGAAGTCCTCAAAGCCTCGGCGAAGAAACTGCGCCGCCTCTACAACGGCAAGATTCTCGCCGGATTCGCCGGTTCGACGGCCGACGCTTTCAGCCTTTTTGCCCGCTTCGAAGCCAAGCTCGAACAGTTCAATGGCAATCTTCCCCGCGCGGTGGTAGAGTTAGCCAAGGATTGGCGCACGGACAAAGTCCTGCGCCATCTGGAGGCTCTGTTGCTGGTTGCCGACGCCACCAATACCTATATCCTCAGCGGCAATGGCGACGTGATTGAACCCGACGAGGCGATTGCGGCCATCGGATCCGGCGGTCCCTTCGCGAAAGCCGCGGCCGTGGCTCTCATCGAAAATACCGACCTCGCGGCCCGCACCATCGCGGAAAAGGCCATGAAGATCGCCGGAGAGATCTGCATCTACACGAATCTCAACAACATTTATGAGGAGCTCGGCTAATGGTGATTTACCTTCCCAGCCAGTCGCTCGATGAAGCGCCGGCCCTCGACGAATTGACTCCCGCGGAAATTGTCCGCGAACTCGACAAGCACGTCATCGGGCAAGCCGAAGCCAAGCGCGCCGTCGCCATTGCATTGCGCAATCGCATTCGCCGCCAGCGTCTCGATCCGGAAATGGCCGATGAGGTCATGCCGAAGAACATCCTCATGATCGGACCCACGGGCGTCGGCAAAACCGAAATCGCGCGCCGTCTGGCCAAGCTCGCCAATTCCCCATTCTTGAAAGTCGAGGCCAGCAAGTTCACCGAAGTGGGCTACGTGGGCCGCGATGTGGAGAGCATGATTCGCGACCTGGTGGAGATCGCCATCGACATGGTGCGCGAAGAGAAGCTCGATGAAGTGGCCGAGCGCGCCGAACGGAACGCGGAAGAGCGCCTGCTCGATCTGCTGATGCCGCCGCAACCGGAGCCGTCCGAATCCATCGAGCGCACGCGCGAGAAGCTGCGCGAAAAGCTGCGGCTGGGCAAACTCGACGACCGCGTGGTGGAACTCGACGTCAAGGAACAGGGTCCGCGGCTGGAAATCACCACCATGCCCGGCCTCGAGGACATGGACATCAATCTCAAGGAGATGATCCCGAACCTGTTCGGCTCGCGCACCAAGCGGCGCAAGCTCCGTGTATTCGAAGCGCTCGAATATCTGATTCAGGAAGAGGAGCAGAAGCTCATCGACATGGACCAGGTGACGCGCGTGGCGCTGGAGCGCGTGGAAAAGAACGGCATCATCTTCCTCGATGAAGTGGACAAGATCGCCGGACGCGAAGGTGGGCATGGCCCCGACGTCAGCCGCGAAGGCGTGCAGCGCGACATCCTGCCCATTGTCGAAGGCACCACCATCAACACGCGCTACGGCTTCGTGCGCACGGATCACATCCTGTTTATCGCCGCCGGCGCCTTCCATGTCGCCAAACCCTCCGACCTCATCCCCGAATTGCAAGGCCGCTTCCCCATTCGCGTGGAACTGAAATCGCTCACCGAGCAGGATTTCATTCGCATTCTGCGCGAGCCGAAGAACGCCCTCACCAAGCAATACGTTGCGCTGATGGAAACCGAAGGCATCAAGATCGCCTTCACGGACGATTCGCTCGAAGAGATGGCGCGCATGGCCGCGCAGGTCAATCAGCAGATGGAAAACATCGGCGCGCGCCGCCTGCACACCATCCTCGAAAAGGTCATCGAGGAGATCAGCTTCCAAGGCCCCGATCTGAAGAAGAAAAACTTCAAGATCGACGCCGCTTACGTGCGCCAGCAACTGGCCAGCATCGTGAAGGATCAGGACCTCAGCAAGTACATTCTGTAAATCCGGTGAC
>CAYOBO010000132.1:6823-20822 GCA_964402295.1 uncultured Candidatus Solibacter sp.
TTCTTCAACGTCAGTTCATCCGTCGGCCCCAGCCGGCCCAATAGCAAGGCCGATGTCGCGCTGGTGCAGACTCTGCTGCGCAACTGCTACGACACCGGGGACATCGCCAAGCTCAAGATCGACGGCGATTGCGGACCCAAGACACGCGCCGCCATCCGCAAGTTCCAGGACGAGTTCTCCCAGCACAGCACCAAAGCCGGTCTACAGGCTCTCGAAAAGGACGGCATCGTCACGCGTGCCGACAATCAGGGCTTTGACGGGCCAAACGGCAAAATCGTCGCATTTACGATCGTAGCGTTGAACTACACGCTGAAAAACCTGAAACCGGGCGTCTGGGAGAATCTCCCCTTCAGCCCCAACATTCCGGCCTACCTGCGTGTCGAGTTGATGAAGACCAAGGGCTAACGGGCCATCTTGCGTTTGCGCAGTTCATCGAAGGAAACGGCGAGAATAATCGTCGCCCCGATAATTGCCTGCTGCAAGTACGGGCTGATGCCCAGCAGATCGCTGCCATTGGCCAGCAACCCCATGATGAACGCACCCACCAGCGTGCCGATCACGCTGCCCTCGCCGCCGCGCAGGCTGCCTCCGCCGATCACCACGGCCGCAATCGCCTGCAACTCGTAGCCCTGTCCGGCCGTCGGCTGCCCGGTCATCAGCCGCGATGCCTCGATCATGCCGCCGAGCCCGGTCAACATGCCGCAGATGGCGTACACCGCCGTCGTATGGAAGGCCACGGGAATCCCGGCATAATAGGCCGCATCCGGATTGCTGCCGATGGAAAACGCGTAGCGGCCGAGCCGCGTATGCTCCAGAATCACGTGCACCAGCAGGGCGCAGAACACCAGCACCCACAGCACGAAAGGCACTCCCAGCAGGTTCCCTTCCCCCAAATAGGAAAAGGAAGCGGGAATTTCATGCACGGGAAGGCCGTTGGAAATAATCAGCGTGGTGCCACGCAGAATGCCCAGTGTGCCCAACGTCACTATGAAGGGATTGATCTTCAGCCGCGTGGTGAGAATGCCGTTCAGCAGGCCGCACGCGCTGCCCGTCAATACGCCTAGAAATACCCCCACCAGGATCGGCTGCCCCTTGGCCATGGCCATCGTGCCGATCAATCCGCCCATGGCGAGAATCGACCCCACCGAGAGATCGATGCCGCCCGAAATGATCACCAGCGTCATGCCCAGCGCCATCAAGTTGATCACCGCCGTCTGGCGCACGACGCTCGACAGGTTCGTCTTGCTCAGGAAATGGTCCGGAGAGGCTATGGAAAGCCCCACAAACAAAGCAATCAAAGTCAGGAATGGCAGCAGCCGTTGAATCATTCCGTCCCTTCCTCCTCAAGCAAGGCTCCGCCGTCATGCAACGTGGCAAGCTTCATGATTTCCTCCTGGGTGGTGCGTCCCGGCAACTCGCCCGTGATTCTGCCTTGCCGCATCACCAGAATGCGGTCGGCCACCTGCAACAACTCCGGCAGTTCCGAACTCACCATCAGAATCGCCGCGCCGGATCGCGCCAGTTCATCCATTACTTCGTAGACTTCCACCTTCGCGCCGACATCGATGCCGCGCGTCGGCTCATCGAAGAGGAACACGCGCGCCCCGCGCACCAGCCACTTGGCGATAACCACCTTCTGCTGGTTGCCGCCGCTCAACCGTCCCGCCAATTGGCGCGGAGATTCGCACTTAATCCGCAGCTTTTTGGAAAATTCCGCCGCCAGCGACCGCTCCTTGCCGTGATCGATGAAAAACCCCATCCGGCTCACCTTGCCGATATCGGCGACGGTGAGGTTATAGCCGACCGGCAATGCCGTGGCCAGCCCGGTCTTCTGCCGGTCCTCGGGAATGAGCGCGATACCCTGCTCCACGGCCTCGCGCGGCGATCGCACAGTGACGGGCTTCCCGGCCACGAAGACCTTGCCCGCATCCGCCTTATCCAAGCCGAACAGCGCCCGGCAGGTTTCCGTGCGGCCCGCGCCCACCAGGCCGGCCAGTCCGACGATCTCGCCGGCGCGCACGGTAAAGGAAATGTCGTGCAGCAGCGGCTTGCGCGTCAGCCCTTCCACACGCAGCAATTCCTCGCCCGGCGGCAACGGCGTCCGCTGGTACATGGCGCCCAATTCGCGGCCCACCATGTGCTGGATGATCCGCTCATTGCCGATCTCATCGAGCGCGCACGTGTGCACCGTCTCGCCGTCGCGCAAAATGGTCACGCGGTCGCCCACCGTGCGCAACTCCTCCAGCCGGTGCGTGATGTAGATCACACCCATCTTCCGTTCGCGCAGCGTCTTCACGATGCGGAACACTTCCTGCGTCTCGCTTTCGGATAGCGAACTGGTGGGCTCGTCGAAAATCAGCAGGGACGATCCATGGGCGATGGCGCGGCAGATTTCCACCAATTGCTTGCCCGCCGGGCTCAGTTTTTCGACGCGCCAATCGGCATGCAGCGGAAACCGGTGCTCTTCAATCAGCTTGCGCGCCGCATCCAACATGCGCGCCCGGCTCACCCAGCCGAAGGGCCGGCGCTCTTCCCGGCCCAGGAAGATGTTCTCCGCCACCGACAGGTGCGGCGCCAGCAGCGACTCCTGGTGCACCATGGCGATGCCCACGGCGGAGGCATCGGCCGGCTTGGCGAAACTCACCTTCTGCCCCTTCCACAACATCTCGCCGCCGTCGGCCTGCTGCATGCCGGCGACGATCTTCATCATGGTCGACTTGCCCGCGCCGTTCTCACCCAACAGCAGATGCACCTCACCCGGAGCCACCGCCAGGTTTCCATTCTTTAACGCGACAACGCCGCCGAAGCGCTTTTGCATCGCTGTAAGCTGAAGAAGCATCTCGAAACACGTTAGTGTACCGGATTCCAAAGGGACAACGTGATGCCGCACTTCCGCGCCTCGGTCTGGATCGATGCTCCCGTGGAGAGCGTCTGGCGTTTCCATGAACGCGAAGATGCCTTTGAACTGCTCTCACCGCCCTGGGCCAAGCCGCAAATCACGGCGCGCCAGGGCAGGCTCGCCACCGGCAGCCGGATCGAAATGCTGCTCCCGGCGGGCCCGTTTCGCATTCGCTGGGTGGCGCTGCACGTCGATCACCAGGACTTTCACCATTTCACCGACGAGCAGATCGCCGGCCCGTTCCGCTACTGGAAACATGAACATCGATTCGAGGCGGAACATGGCGGGACCCGGCTCACCGATTCCGTGGAATTTCGCCTGCCGTTGTCGCCGGTAAGCGATTGGCTGCTGGCCTGGATTGTCCGCTTGCAACTGGGCGCCATGTTTCGCCACCGGCACCGCGTGACGAAACAACTCTGCGAAGTTAGATAATGAGCAGCATGCGCATCGCTCTGGTTCTGCTCGCCCTGCCGGCTTTCGCCCAAAACACCGTCACCCCCATCCAGGAACCCTGGGAGGGCGTCCCGCCTGGCTTCCGCAATCTTCCCATCGGCAAGTTCCGCATCCCATCGACCGCGGCCGAGTGGAACGCCCAGCGCCCGGGCGTCAAAAAGATGGTCGTGGAGTCTCTGGGGTACCTGCCGCCGCGGCCTTCGCCGTCTCAAGTCCGCGTGGTTGCCCGGGAACAAGGCGACGGCTACACGCTCGAAAAATTCGTCTTCCACAATGGTGTGGACAGCGAGGTGCCGGGCTATATCGCCATCCCGGCCCGGCGTTCCGGACGGCTGCCCGCCATCCTCACCATGCACGGCCACAGCTCGAGCAAGGAGAACATGTTCGGCCAAAATCCCTCCTCGCAATTCGTCAGCGAGGAACTGGTCAAAGCCGGCTTCGTGGTGCTTGGAATCGATAACTACTTTAATGGAGAACGCAAAGGAACAGGCCCCGCCGGACAACTCGAAACCATGGCCCGCGGCGCCGACCAGGAAATGTCGCTCTTCAAGCTCAATCTCTGGCTCGGACGCACCCTTTGGGGCATGATGTTGCGCGATGAGCAGATCGCCCTCGACTACCTGGTGTCCCGTCCGGAAGTGGATGCCAAACGCATCGGCGCACAGGGCATGAGCATGGGGAGTACCCGCGCATGGTGGCTTGGCGCCATCGATGACCGCGTCCGAGCCGTGGTCGGCGTCGCCTGCTTCACCCGCTACGAGGATCTCATCGCCACCCGAAACCTGCGCGCCCATGGGATTTACTACTTCGTGCCTGGAATCCTCAAGCACTTCGACTCGGAAGCCATCATGGCCCTGCTGGCGCCGCGTCCCTTTCTTGCCCTCACCGGCGACAGCGATGCGGGGTCTCCGCCCACGGGGATGAAGAAACTGGAAGAGATCCTCAAGGCCGTCTATCGCGTGGCGGGAAAACCGGACGCCTTTGATAGCATCATCTACCCCCAAACCGGCCATGTGTATAACGAGGATATGCACCAACGGATGGTGGCGTGGTTCCGCAAGCACCTCTAGATCTACATTCAGCAATACGATTCAATACTTAGAAAATAAATAACTTACAACCAGTAACCTCAACCGTGTAATAGGAAAATTTGCAGCGCTGTGTCATACTATGGTTGTACGGCAAAAAGAGCCTAACTATCCAGCTATGACGCAGTTAAGCGAGGCGGCTGCCCGCTATCACAAGATCGTTGAGTCGGAGCCCTTCCGTGACATGGGTTGGGCCGACGCGCTACGCGAGAAGATGGCGCAGCACGGCCTTGTTGTGTCCGGCAGGCCTGTCTGCCCCGTTCTCCGGCCACACTTCCTCAGCGCCCGCCAGTATGCCTCGCTCACCAAGGCTTCCGAGTCGTTAATGAGTTCCATACACCGCGTCAAGGAACTCGCCCTGGCCACGCCTGCCCTCCAGGCTCGCATGGAATTGCTGCCGGCGGAAAAAATGCTGGCCTCGATCGACCCGGGCTACTCCTACCTTTCGGTGGCTTCGTTGCTGGAAACCTACGTGAACAACGGCAGCCTGCGGTTCATGGAGTATGTTGCCGATGCCCCGATGGGCATGGCGTACGGGGAAGTGCTCACCAACCTGTTTCTCGAAACCGGTCCTGTCAAGGAATTCAAGAAGAAGTACTCGCTAACCAAACTGCCCGGCACAAAGGCGTTGTTGAGCGCGCTGCTCAAGGCCTACAAAAGCTTCGGTGGGAAGAAGCATCCCAACATCGCCATCGTCGAGCTGAAGCAGCCGTTCCAGACCATGGAATCGGCCGAATACCACCTGTTGGCCGAAACCTTCCGCAAACAAGGCTACCCGGCCGAGGTGATCCATCTCGATCAGATCGAGTACCGCAACGGTGTTTTGCGGCGCGGTGACTACGCCATCGACCTCGTTTACCGTTGTTTCAAGGTGCAGGAGTTTCTCGTCCGCTACGAACTCACACACCCGTTGGTGCGCGCCTATAAGGATCACGCCATCTGCATGGTGAACAGCTTTCGTGCCGAACTGGCGCGGAAGAAAGCGGTATTCGACCTGCTCACGGACGATTCGATCGTAGGCACGTTCCCGGCGGCGGAGCGCAAGGTATTGCGAGAATCGATTCCCTGGACCCGCATGGTTGGCCCCACCACAACCGTCTATCAGAACCAGGAGGTAGATCTGGTGGAGTTCATCCAGCAGCATCGCCAGACCCTGGTGTTGCGTCCCAATGACGATCATTCCGACCAGCACGAATATCGCGGCTGGGAAACCGACGAAGCGGGTTGGGAACGGGCCGTGCGCACGGCGTTGCGCAATCCCTACGTCGTGCAGGAACGCACGGAACCCTCGGTATCCACGTTCCCGGTCTATCAGTTTGGATCGCTCGAATTCAAACCGCTGCGCGTCGATGTGCACCCGCACTCGCTGCTCGGCAAAGTGCAGGGATGCTCCAGTTGGCTCTCGCCGGTGGAGTCGACGCGCTTCTCCACGCTGCACGGCATCGCACCGACTTTCGTGATCGACGGGAAATAGGCTTCTTCGCGCTTCCTTAGCGCTTGGCGAAGTAGCGCTGCACGGTATTTTCCGAGGGCGGCGGG
The DNA here is from genome assembly GCA_964402295.1 of uncultured Candidatus Solibacter sp. Lineage (GTDB taxonomy): Bacteria > Acidobacteriota > Terriglobia > Bryobacterales > Bryobacteraceae > CADEFT01. The sequence goes on from CAYOBO010000132.1 coordinate 12,803, forward strand.
GTCAACAGGGAGACCACAGCCAAAATCAGGGCCGACAGCAGCGTCATCGGAACCACAGGCATCAATCCCAAGACAGCCGTCCCGTTCGGCGTGCGCGACACTACATCCCAGGCGCCGATCTTCCAAACGGCAACCGGTGGACCCATCGGCGCCGGAACCACGGACTGAAATACGGCTACGGCGATCACCGATGCCGCCACCCAGACCGTGCAGGCCAGTGCACCCCATTTCGTGCTCCGTTTCCAGAACAGAGCGGCGAAGAGCAGGGGCGACAAGGCGGCAAATCCCGAGAAGGCGTACTGCACGGCGAGGTCAAAAATGCTCGCCGGCGATTGCAGCGCGACGATATAGGCGAATACGGTCAAAATCACCACGAACAGCCGGCCTGTATTCACCTGCACAGCCTCGCCGAAACGCTCCTTGCCTCCATAGAAGGCAAAAACATCCTCGGTGAACATGGTGGATAGAGCGAGAATCTGCGAATCGCTGGCCATCACCGCAGCCATGATGCCTGCCCCCAGCAGGCCGGCCAGCCACAGCGGGGCGTATTTTTCCAGAAGCAGCAGCACGACATCGTCGGCCGCGGACCGGGCGCGCAGTTGCGCGCGCTCACCGGGGGAAAGCTGCGCCCCATGGCGGGCCAGTTCCTGGCGCGCCTCGATCTTGTCCCGGATTTTCTCCACATCCGTGACGCGGTTGGCGGCAACGCCCAGAAACACGCACGGCATCCAGATCGCCAGAATACACAGCGGGTAGAATATCACTGTCTTTTTGAATTGGTTCATGTGCCTGGCGGTCAGGCAGAAGATGGCAATGTGCGGAAAGGCGATGGAGGATAGGGGGATAAACGTGTAGCTGAGGAAAAACAGCGGCGGAATGCGCTCCCGTGTGAGCAGGTAGGCCGACATCGGAGACTCACGCAGCTCGTTCATGGCCGCTGCGAAGCCGCCCATGCGGGAACCGATCAGACCCAGTGCCACTGCCCCAAAGCAAAGAAACAAAACGGTTTGGAACGTGTTCACCCAAGCCGTGCCGCGCATGCCGCCAAAGAACACGTAGCTCATCACGGTGATCGCCACCACAGCGCCACCCAGCCAATAGGGAACCACGCCGCCGCTGATTGCCTTCAGCGTCGCCCCGCCGCCCATCACGCCGATAATGATGTATGGAACCAGCAGTGCCGCTTGCACGGCGAAGATTACGGTCCCAATGTGGCCACATTCCCAGCGGTCGCGAAACATTTGTACCGGCGTCATAAAGCCGAATTTCTTCCCCAACGCCCAAATCCGCGTACCGATTACGAAAAGAGTAAGCGGAATGACTAATGCGGAAGAGGAGGCCATTAATCCATAAGTGACGATGCCGTTGTGAAAGGCATGACCGCTCGACCCCAGGATTGTAAAGGCGGTCATGTTGGTGCCGAACAGGGAAAGCAGGAAGACATAGGGCCCCAGCGACCGGCTGGCCAGAAAGTAGTCCTCGGCGCCGCTCGGGTGGGGACGGCGAAACGCGAATATCCCTATATAGAGGACTATGCCCAGGTAGGCAAAGACGAAGATGGCCGGGATCATTCGGCGGCGCGTCCGTGGGACGATTCCCCAGCCGCCTCGGCATCGGCTTCCAACTCCGCGGGCCAAGCCAGGCGCACCAACACCCACATCAGAACGGCAATACCCAGGGTGTAGAGGGCATGGTAGGTCAGGCCCGGCGGCAGAAATCCGAAGGTGAGCGGTGTGGCCGCTGTCCAATTCCAGAAATCCTGATGCAGTGCCCAGTACAACAGCACCAGGATCGCAAGGGAAGCTCTCTTCATTAGATGTTAGTGTAGAACAGGAGTGGGGGCTGGCAGGTGAGGAAGAGAAAATTTGAGGAGCGGGTGGCGGGAACCCGCTCCCTGAACTGTTTTGCCGCGCTTAGGAACCGGCGGCTCTTTCTTTGCCTTTTCCGGCGGGTTTGTCGAGATTACGCATTTCCGAAAGCCAGGCTGGCGGCCGGCCCCGGCGCTTTCCCCTTCCCCGAGCGAGCCGCTCGAGGCTGAGAATCGCTTCTTCAATCTGCTCGCGCTCCGCGCGCAGATCCTGCAACATTTTGTTGACGTCCATATCAAAACAACCCCAAGTCAGGTTATCTGCCGCGTCCGTTCTGAAAACAGAACGGACCGCTACAATCACGATAGACTGTATTGACAGTTTAGACCCATTGCACAGGCGATATCAAGGGTTTTTGTTCTGAAAACAGAACAGAGGTCGTTTTTGCGGGTCGATCCGGCCAAAGAGAGCCCGGCCCGGGTCCGTAACTAGCCGGTATGGCCTCGATTATACTAAAACTCTGCCCGGACGAAAGTTCTATTCCCGTAAACTTTGAGGCACGGCGCGGGAAACAGCCGGTTAGCGAGCCAGCTTTCTCTTCCAATGGAAGTAAAACGGCAGGCCGGCCACAATAATCCCAATCCCCATCAGCGATTCCCGCGGGGAACTGCGCAGCGTCGAAGCCAATAATGCCACGGCAACCAGAACGAACAGCACGGGAATGAAAGGATATCCTAACGTGCGGTATGGCCGGGGCAAATCGGGACGTTTCCGCCGCAGCACGATCACCGAGGCGGTGGCCATTCCGTACAATATCCACGTCGAGAAGATCACATAGGTGAACAGTTGTTCATAACGGCCGCTCAGCACCAGCAGCGCGGACCATCCGCACATCGCCAGAATGGAGTTCGAAGGCGTGCACCAGCGCGGGTGCACCACGGATATGGACGAAAAAAACATGCCATCGCGCGCCATCGCGTACGGAACCCGCGACCCGGTGAGGATGCTGCCATTCAAAGCCGCGAAAATCGACAGCATCGCCGCCAAACTCACCGCCCCTGCTCCCGAATCCCCCATGATGCGCCGCATCATTTCCGCCGCCACGCGATCGGTTGAACCCACCTCCTGTGCGCTGAGCACAAAGAAATACGCCGCATTGGCCAGCAAATAGATCATCACCACGGCGAGCGTGCCGAGAATCAGCGCCCGTGGCAGGTTCCGCTCGGGATTTTGAATCTCGCTCGAAACCATGGCCACGTTGTTCCAGCCATCGTAGGCCCAGAGCGCCGCCACGAGAGCGGCGAAGAAGCCGGCAATCCCGCCGGCCGCGGCGGTGGAAGAAGTCAGGTTGGCGCTGCTCGCCACGGGCGTCGTCAGCCCGATGGCGATGATCGCCCCGATCAGCCCCACTTTGACAATCGTCAAGCCCACCTGCACGCCGCCGCCAAAACGAACCCCGAAGTAATTCACCACCGCCAGCAGCAAAATCACGGCCATGGCCAGCAATTGGCCGTAGCGTACTTCGAGCGGTCCGCCATCCGGCCCGATGGGGATCGGAATGTAGAACAGGACCCCTTCCAAGCGGGGAAAGAAGTTCGCCAAATAGTAGAAGAATGCCGTAGCCAGTGTGGCAATGGAGCCGCTTTTTCCAATCCACATCTGCGTCCACCCGTAAATGAAGGCCCAGAGCGGACCGTAGGCCTCGCGTAGGTAGGCATATTCCCCGCCCGCCTCGGGAAGCGCCGCCGACAGTTCGGCGTAGGTGAGGGCGCCCGCCAGCGACAGCAAGCCGCCGAAAATCCATACCGCGAACACCATTTCCGGGGAACCCACTGCGTTCACCATCGTTTTTGGAACCAGGAAGATGCCGCTGCCGATGACCGTGCCGACAACAATCGCGGCCGCGGCCCACAGGCCTAACTCTCGTTTCAGTCCCACCGTTTCCAGGCGCACGCCGTCAGCCATGAGTGGTCTCCAGGGTATTGGATTTCTCCGCAATCAGGTAGCTCATTACAACTCCGGTCAGAAAAGTGACGGCAGTCCCAATGAGCACGTACCAGGTGAAGGCGATCGGCGTTCCGAATTTGACATAGAGCATGGTCAACAATCCGGCCGTCATCCCGGCCATCGCCGCTTTCTCGCCCACACGCTTGGTGAGCAATCCCAGCAGGAATACTCCGAGCAGCCCGCCATAGACGATCGAGGCAATCCCCAATCCCGCTTCCAGCACGCTGCCCCATTGCCGCGCCAGAAATCCGATGGCCACCAGGACAACGCCCCAACCGATGGTGGCGAAACGAGCCATGGCAAGAAAGTGGGACTCGGCCCCATTCGGGCGTAAGATTTTGTAAAAGTCCATAATTGTTGTAGATGCAAGGGAATTCAGGGCGGCGCTCAGGTTCGACATCGCCGCCGCCAGAATCGCGGCCATGATCAGCCCGGAAATCCCCACCGGTAATTGCTCCCAAATGAAGCGCGGATAAATCTGGTCGGTGACCGAGGGCCGGGCGATGCCGTTGTCCATGTAATAGACGTAAAGCATCAGTCCAATCACCAGAAACAACGTAAATTGGGTGAGGATGACCAGCCAACTGGAAAACAAGGCGGCGCGGCTCTCGCCTTCGGTTTTGGCCGCCAGCAGGCGCTGCACCATCAATTGCTCGGTGCCGTGGCTGGCGGTGGTGAGGAAGGCGCCACCCAGAATCCCGGCCCAGAAACTATAGGTTCGGGTGAAGAAGGCCAAGCTTGGTTCGAATCGAAAATCGAAAACCTGGAGCTTGCCGGCTGCCGAGGTGACCTCCATGACATGGTTCCATCCACCGGGAATGGCTTGGAGGATGACGACGAAGCTGACAACGGCTCCGAGGATATAGAGGAACATCTGGATGACGTCGGTCCAGATGACGGCGGTCATGCCCCCCTCGAAGGTGTAAAAAAGTGTCAAGCAGACAATAACGACAATCGATAACATATCTCCAGTGCCCAGGATGATGGACACTACAATCGATATCGCGAATACCCGCACCCCTTCGGCCAGTGCCCGCAGGATGAGGAAGCTCCCTGCTGTGAGCTTACGGATGTTTGGGCCGAAACGCCGCCGCATCAACTCATAGGCGGTATACATCTCCCCGCGGAAGTAGTGCGGGAGAAACAGCGTGGAAATGATGATTCTGGCCACCAGGTAACCCATCACCACCTGAAGGAATCCGAGGTTGCCGTTAAAGGCGAGCGCCGGAGTTCCGATGATGGTGAGGGTGCTGGTTTCCGCCGAAACAATGGAAAAGCCGATGGCCCACCACGGCGCGTTGCGCCCGCCGAGAAAGTAATCCTTGAGACTCTTCTGCGTTTCCTTGAAGCGCGCGCCGAACCATGTGATGCCGATCAAATAGACGACAATGATGCCTAAGTCGAGATATCGCATAGACCTAGGGGATTCTAGCACACCGCCCGGCGATCCCTTACCCGAGGCCCCTCGCCTGTGGGGGGCAATGTCATTGGTATGCCGTATGGATAGGCGTAGGACCAACCATCTATGATGAATACAGATGAGTGGATTTCCACCGGATCTGCGAACACGCAGCATAGCCGCGCTGCGCAACAACACGGTCGATATTTTGATTCTGGGCGGCGGGATCAATGGAGCTGGAATCGCCAGGGACTTGGGATTGCGGCGGCAGTCCAACAACGATCTACAAGTTGCACTCATCGACAAGGGGCACTTCGCGGCGGGAACTTCCGGCCGGAACAGCCAATTGATCCACGGCGGGCTGCGCTACCTCAAGTATTTGAAAATGGGCCTGGTGAAGGAATCCTTGCGGGAGCGAGCCGTTTTACGCCATATCGCTCCGCACCTGGTGGAACCGCTCGCTTTCCTGCTGCCGATTTACGGCCGGCTGGACAAGTTGAAGTACACCATGGGCCTGAACATGTACGATCAACTGGCCGGCGACCACAACATCTCGAAGCATCGCGAAGTGAGCAAGGGCGAGATCCTACAATTGGAGCCAACCATCAACACAAAGGGATTGGTGGGGGGAGCCATTTTCTACGATTGCCAAGTCCATTCGGCGCGCTTCGTGCTGGAAAACCTGTTCGATGCCGCCGCCAATGGCGTGATGATGGCCAACTATGTTCAAGGCACTCCCGTGGAGCGGCTGCCCGATGGCGAATGGCGGGTTCAGTTGAAAGATCTCCTCAGCAACGAGGAATTCGAGGTAAAAGCGAAGAAGATTGTCGATGCCACGGGTCCGTGGAGTCAACCGGGGGATTCCCCGCCGCGTCTGGTGCGCGGATCGCATGTCATCCTCAACCGCCTGACTGCCGAAGAGCATGCGATTTCCTACTTCGACGACAACGGCCGGATTGTATTCTTCATTCCGTGGGGCAGCCAGAAGCAGTTGACCCTGCTGGGGACCACCGAAGTGGAACACCAAGGCAGCGCCGACGAGGTACGGATCAGCAAGGAAGAAGTGGACTATCTGCTGTCCGTGGCCGCCAAACTGTATCCCGATGCCGGCCCGCTAAAGCCCTTTGCGGCGTTCAGTTCGCTGCGCCCGCTGGTGGCGGATGGCTCTTCGTCGGCCACGGAGGCAACGCGCGAACATAAGATCTGGAACACGAAAGACAACATTCTCCGTGTCCAGGGGGGCAAGTACACGATCTACCGGCTGATGAGTGAAGAAGCGGGGAACCTGCTGATGAAGGAGCTTGCGCCATTCATAGCTGCGCCATCGCGGTCGGCCACGGAACCGCTCTGCGGCAACACGGAGAAGGCGCTCGAGAAACTGCGCCATGATGCCGCTTCGCTTGGGGCGCAATACCGGCTTTCGCCTGGCGACGTGGAGTCGGTCATCCGCGAATACGGCATGCACACGCCCGATGTGCTGGCGCTGACGCCGGAAGAGGATTTCGGCGCCATCCGGCGTACCGAATTCGCACGGCTGGCCTTTGCCGTTCGCCACGAAATGGCCGCGACTCTCGCCGACATGCTGCTGGTTTCCACCTACATCGGCTACGAGAAGGAATGGGACATGGCGCAACTGGAATCCTACGCCTACCTGGTGGGATCGTGGATGGGATGGGACGGTGCGCGTCAGCATGCCGAAGCGCAGGCGGTACTGGACCGCATCGCGCTTCCCGGAGACGGCGCCTAGATGCGCGGGCGGCTGCGGCGCTTCGGATGGTTGTTGAAGCGCTCCTTCGTCGCCTCGTATGAAGACGGCTGTTTCGCGGTGGCCAAGGGCGCCGCGTATTCCGCGCTACTTTCCTTCATTCCCGTGCTCACCGCTGTCGCGGCGATACTGGTGCAATTCAACGCGGAGCGTGTTTCGCGCATTCTCTCTGAATTTCTTTTCGTCGTTGTGCCGCCGGGCACCGAGGATTTGGTGCAGTACGGCTTTGAGAAGCGCGGCGAGCGGCCGATCTACCTGCTGATCACAGCGACGCTGGTTTCGCTCTGGGCGGCAAGCGGCGTGATGACCACGCTCATGGACGGATTTTTGGCGATCTACCGCATTCCCAATGGCCGGCCGTTTCTACGCCAGCGGATGGTGGCGATCGGGCTGGTGCTGATTGGGGCAGCGCCCGTGCTATTGGGTTCGGCGTTGCTGCTGCTGGGGGGATGGATCGAGCAATGGGTTCTCACGGCGCTGGGTTTTCTACCCGTCGGCGAGCAGGTGCGCGGATGGGTGCTGGTGGTGGGAACGTTCGTTCGCTACACGGTTGCCCTCAGCTCCATCGCCATGGCTACCGCCGGCCTGTATTACTACGGACCCAACCGCCGGCAACGGTGGAGCGCGGTCTGGCCGGGGGCGTTGCTGGCGACGAATCTCTGGCTGATCTCCACGATTTGCTTTGCCTGGTATGTGCGCAATATCGCGAACTACAACGTCATGTACGGAAGCATCGGAGCCGTGATCGCCATGCTGGTGTGGATGTATGTGCTGGCCGTGATCGCCCTGGTGGGGTGCGAATACAATGCCGAGCGCGAGCGGATGATGAGCGGACAGTAAAAAAGAGCGACTGCCGCAGATGGGTGGTCGAGGCATAGCGGCAGTCGCGTCTGCCTCTTCTGGAGTAGGGAAATGAAGGGACCTCCAGATGGCATACTGCTTCGCCGGCTCCAATGGTTTTGGGCCGACTTCACTCACCAGATCGGCGGAGCAAATTATACGGATTAGGAAATACAGGCAATTCGGAGGATTCACCCTAGC
>CAYOBO010000133.1:0-20594 GCA_964402295.1 uncultured Candidatus Solibacter sp.
CGAGCGAGCACATCCCCGTCATCCGCGCCAACGGCATCACCGCCGCCATGGCGGTGCCCGATGGAGGCATCATTGCCGGCCAGGCATCGCTCCTGCATCTGGATGGCTGGACATGGGAAGAGATGGCCATCCGCATCGATGCCGCGATGCACCTGCGTTTCCCCGTCATCTCCAGTGGCGGCTTCCTGTCGCGGACTCCCTTCCCCGAAGCGCGCCGCGACTACGAAACCCGCCTCAAGCGCCTCTCGGAATACTTCGAGCAGGCGCGCCGCTATGAGAAGGCCAAGGCAGCCGCGGGCCCCGGCTTCAAGCCCGACCTTGCCTTGGAAGCGATGCTCCCGGTGCTGGCGAAGAAGACCCCCATCATGATCACGGCCACGCGCGAGCGGGCCATCAAGGACGCCGTCGCCTGGAGCGAGAAGGAAGGCGTCCGCATCGTCCTCGCTGAAGTCCGCCGTCCCGGCGAAGCCCTCGCCCTGCTCAAGCAGAAGAACATCCCTGTCATTCTCGGGCCCACACAAGAACTGCCGCTCGAAGAAGATGACCCCTACGACGAAGCGTTCACGGTTCCGGTGGAAGTCCACAAAGCCGGCGTCAAGTTTGCCTTTGGCAGCTTCGGCAATCAGTTCAGCCGCAATCTTCCGTATCAGGCAGCCACGGCGGTGGCCTTCGGCCTGCCTTACGAGGAGGCGCTTAAGTCCGTCACCCTATACCCCGCCCAGATCTGGGGCGTCGATGACCGCATGGGCTCCATCGAGAAGGGCAAGTGGGCCGATATCATCGTCACCGACGGCGACCCTCTCGAGGTCAAGACCAACGTCAAGCGCATGTTCATTCAAGGCAAGGAAGTGGACCTCGAAAGCAAGCATACGCGCCTGTACAAGAAATACCTGGCGCGGCCCTGAGGCGCGTCAGTGGCGGCCGCGCAGGTGGCGGTCAAAGAAGGCCATCATCGCGCCCCGCGTGACGGCGCCTCCTTCCACGAAGGCGTTGTGCCCGGCGCCATCGACAATGAGGAACATGACGTTCTTGGCTCCCGCCTGCTTCAAGGCGTTGGCCAGTTTGTGAGACTGGCCGATCGGCACGGTCTGGTCCGCATTGCCGTGGATGAGCAGCATGGGCGGCGCGGCGGCATGCACGTAGGTGAGCGGCATGCTGTGGCGGGCCCGCTCTCGCGCGGCATCGGCGGGTCCGCCGAAGAGGTTTTCCCAGTTGGCCGAGCCGGCGCGCGGCGCGCCCCAATCGAGGAAGTCCACCGGAGTGGCGGCGGCCACCGCGGCCTGTATGGCGCTCGATTGCTCCTGGTAAGGGCCGTCGCCTTCGAGCTTCGCATCGGGCCCGGCGAGCGCGAGCATCGCCGTCAAGTGCGCGCCCGCCGAGTTGCCGAATGCGCCGATGCGCGTGGGATCGACATTGTATTCCTTGGCATGCGCCCGCAGCCAGCGCACCGCGCACTTCACGTCTTCGATGCACGCCGGAAGCTTCGCCTCGGCCGCGAAGCGGTAGTTCACCGAGATGGCGACATAGCCGTGCCGCGCATACTCGATGGGCAGTTCCTTCCACATGCCGACACCCTTGTCGCCGCCGCGCCATCCGCCTCCGTGGATGATCGCCACGGCGGGCCGCGGCGCCGTCCCCAGCGATTCGGGCATGGCGAGGTCGAGCTTCCAGGCGGCGCTGCCTTCGCGATAGGCGATGTCGCGGATCACCTTCACGCCAGGAGTCTGCGCGACGGCCGAGCCCGCGGCGAGCAATGCGAGTGTCAGTAGCATCGGCTTGCATTCTAACGAAGGGATCAATGATCCGCCACGCCACCGTCGCCGAAGACGTACTTCGGCCGCGTCACGGGCTTGTAGGGATGAGCGGCAGCCACCTTCTCATCCAGGTCCACGCCAAGGCCGGGCTTCTCGGGCAGCGCGGCATATCCGTCCTTCACCGGGTGCACATAGCCATAAAACAAATCCCTCACCCATTGTTGCGGGTTGGGATTGTACTCCTGGATGGTGCAGGCCGGCGTGGTGGCATCGACATGAAGCGAGGCGAGCGTACTCACCATGCTCTGCGGATTGTGCGGCGCCATCTCCACGCGGTACGTCTCGGCGAGCGCGCCGATCTTCTTGAGTTCCAGGATGCCGCCGGCGTGGCAGACATCGGGCTGCACGTAGTCCACCAGGTGGCGGGAGCAGTAATCGGCAAAGCCGTACTTGGTGAAGGAGCGTTCCCCGGTGGCGAGCGGCACCTTGGTCTTCTGGCGCAGGTGCTGTAGTTCGCCGAGGTCTTCGAGTTGCGTGGCCTCTTCGACGAACAGCGGACGCAGCTCTTCGATGCGCGTGCAGAAGTCGACGGCCATCACCGTGGTCAGCTTGCCGTGGGCATCGATGCAGATGTCGAAGTCGTCGCCCACGGCTTTGCGCACGGCTTCGAGGCGCTTGTGTCCTTCGCGCACGGCATAGGCGGGGCGGACGAGATCCTTCTCGACGGTGACGAAGCCCGACTTGGCGGCGGTGTAGCCCTCGCTCTTGGCCTGTTGGAACGAAGCCACAAGCTGTTCCACGGAGCTGCCGCCGACGTCCTTGTAGAGCCGCACACGCTCGCGCGCCTTGCCGCCCAGCAGCTTGTAGATGGGCACGCCGAGCGCTTTGCCGAGGATGTCCCAGAGCGCGATCTCGACGGCGCTGATGGCGCTGTTGAGGATCGGCCCACCGCGCCAGCGAGGCCAGCGGAACATGGCCTGCCAGTGCAATTCGATGTCAGCCGGATCCTTGCCGAGGAGATAGCGCTCGTGCTCCATGATGGCCGCGGCGAGCGTGGCTTCCTTGCTGGTGATGGAGCCTTCCCCGAGTCCGGTGACACCCTGATCGGTCATGACTTTGCAAAAAGCCCAGTTGACGCTGCCGACATTGACCACGATGGTCTTGAGGCCCGTGATCTTGAGGTGCAGGGACTTGGCCTGTGCCAGCAAGGGGCGGTTCAGGAGCGGGGCCGCGCCGGCCAGGGATGCAAGGAAGTGCCGTCTGTTCATAACCTAGAATCATACTCCTGTATGCGTGTTCTCTATACCGCCGCCCACGCCGTGGATGGCAGCGAAGACGTGCCTCTGGGAGGCGGAGCGGCCATTGCCCGGCGCCTGGCGGCGGAGTGGTCGCGCACGCGCCCGTTCGAGTTGCAGGTGCTGGGACCGTCGCTTCTCGGCGGCCGCGCGCCATCGGGACGCGACATCGTCGGCTTCTCGGAATCGGCCTACGCGGCCTTCAGCCGGGCCTTCGAGCGCGCCACGACGGATGAGATCCTGCGGCACGATCCGGCGCGCACGGCGGTGCTGGCCAACGATATCTCCGAGGGGCCCGACTTCGCCCGCCTGCGGCGCGCGGGCTATCGGATCTTCTCCATCTTCCATGTCGATGTGGTGGCCTACATCGCCTCGATCTATCTGCGGAACCGCGTTCTGCCGGAGACCACTGTCCGGTGGTTCCGCTATCTGCGGGCGCTGCCGCTGCCCGAGATCCCGCGGCTGATCTGGCAGAAGCAGGGCGACTGCGTGGAGCATTCCGAGCGGCTGATTGTGCCGTCGCAAGGGATGCGGCGGACGCTGGAGCGATGTTATCCGGAGCACGCCCGTGGAAAGGTAGACGTTCTACCATGGGGTTCGGAAGAGGCGGCGCCTGCATCGCCGGAAGCCGTGGCCGCTGTGCGCGCCGGGTTCGGCATTGCGCCTGGCGAGAAGGTGCTGCTGACGCTGAGCCGTGTGTCGCCGGAGAAGGGGCAGCATGTGCTGCTCGAGTCATTGATTGAGTGGGAGCGCTCGGCCACTCCGCCCGCGGAGCCCGTCGTGGTGCTGCTGTGCGGCGATGCGGCGTACATGCAGGGGCAGCGTTATTGCCGGCGGCTGCGGGAACTGGCGGCGCGGCTGCGGCAAATCAAGGTGCACTTTGCCGGGCATGTCACCGGCGAGCGCAAGGCGGCCTGCTTCGCGGTGGCGGACCTCTATGTGTTCCCGTCGATCCATGAAAGCTACGGGCTGACGCTGATGGAAGCGCTGGCCGCGGGTGTGCCCGCGATCTGCCTGCCGAGCCATGGAGCCGAAGAGGTGATGCGTCCGGGGTTGGGCGCCGTTGTACCGCGGGAGCGGCTATGGAAGACGCTGCGCGAGTGGCTTGCCGACGAGGAGATGCGCCATCGCGCCGCGGCCGCCGCGAGGGCTTATGCGGCGGAGCACACGTTCGCGCAAGCGGCCCGCACTCTGGCGGCACGAATACGATAAGCCCGCCCGTTGCGCCACTCCCGCGGCGTCGGCAGCCAGTTTGGCCGGACGGCGGGCGGCCGCTCCCCACAACGCTGCCAGCCGGCTGAGTAGGGAACTTGGAGCATGTATCATGGTGCATCATGAAGAGCCTCCTCCTTTGTCTTCTGCCTGTGCTCGGGTTGGCGCAGACGCTGCCCCGGTATGACATCCACCGGGCGGCGGGGCGCATCGTGATCGACGGTATTCTCGATGAGCCTTCGTGGCGGCAGGCGCAGCCTGTGGGGGACTTCCACTTCAACTGGCACAAGACGGGAGAGAAAGAACAAACCGTGGCCAAAATGGTTTGGGACGATGAGTTTCTCTACGTCGGCTATTACTGCCACGATAAGCACATCTCCGGCGAAGTCGTCGAGCGGCATGGGCCCGTCTCGCGCGACGACGCTGTCGAGATCTTCGTGGCCCCCAATCCCAACAAGGTGCGCAACTACTACGGCTATGAGATGAACGTCATCGGCACGATGCTCAACTTCACGCGCGCCGATTGGTATACGGGGCCGTTCTTCATGGAGCCCGAGGGGGTGCGGATGCGCACCAGCCACTACGGCGTGCGGCCGAAGTTGGAAGATCCGAAGGATACGCACTGGACGCTGGAAGTGGCCATCCCGTTCGCCAATTTCGTGAAGGACGCGGCGCATACTCCGCCGCATGACGGCGATACGTGGCGGCTGAACCTGAACAGAGCCGGGGGCAAGACGAATGCGCAGTACAGCACGTGGTCGCCGGTGACCTCCGAGCGGCCGAACTTCCATGTGCCGGAATCGTTCGGTTGGGTACGCTTCGTGAACAAAGCGCCCGTGAAGATGGAACCGGCGAACGCCGTGAATCCGGGGCGGCTGATTACGGAGCGGCCGACGCTGATCAACCTGGGCTTCGAATGGCTGATCTCGGGGGATGACAATCGCAACTCGACGGTGGAGGTGGCCTACCGCAAGAGCGGTGAGACGCAGTGGAAGACAGGCATGCCGCTGTTCCGCATGGGCAGCGAGAAGGTGATCCGCAAGGATCTGGGGCTCGATTACACGGTGCCCGAGATGTTCGCGGGGAGCATTCTCGATCTGGAGCCGAACACGGAGTACGAGGCTCGCTTCACGATGAAGGATCCCGATGGCGTGAACGGAGCTGCCGTGCAGACCGTGAAAGTGCGGACTCGCGCCGTGCCGCAAGCCGCGCGCACGAACGGGCGCACGCTGCATGTCTATCCGCCGGCATGGAAGGGCGAGAAGCAGCAGCCGGCGTTCACCGGACTGAAACAGGCTTACTTCGGGTCGGGCAACGGCGATTGGGCCGTGCTCAGCGAGCGCAGGACGCGGTCGGGCGATACGATTCTGGTGCACGCCGGCTTGTACAAGGGCGAGCGCATGCAGTACTCGCATCCGATGGGGCTCGATTTCGACGGCACCTATCACCTGACGGCGAAGGCAACTCCCGACCGGCCGATTGTCATTCGGGCCGCGGGCGATGGCGAGGTTATCTTCGATGGCGATGGGGCACACATGCTGTTCAACGTGATGGCCACGGAGAACCACATCTTCGAAGGGATCACGTTCCGCAACGCCGACATCGCCTTTCAGGCGGGCATCAAGGATGTCCTTGGGGCGAAGGCGCTGACCATTCGCAACTGCCGCTTCGAGGATGTGGGCGTGGCGGTGAATGCGCAGTATGCGGGCTCGAACGACTTCCTCATCATGGACAACGTGATGCTGGGCCGCGATGACCAGCACCGGCTGCTCGGTTGGTATAGCCCAGGGATCTACGGGGGCAACAAGCTGAAGAGCTATCACGCGGTGAAGGTCTACGGGCAGGGGCATGTCATCGCGCATAACTACATTGCTTATTTCCACGATGGCGTGTCGGTGTGCACGCATGGCTCGCCGGATGTGGAAGAAGACCGGCGCGCCACGGCGATCGACATTTACAACAACGACATTCACCTGATGGCCGATGATTTCATCGAAGCCGATGGCGGGGTGCACAACATCCGCATCCTGCGCAATCGCGGCGTGAACGCGGCGCAATGCGGATTGAGCGCGCAGCCGGTGTATGGCGGGCCGGCCTATTACATCCGCAATGTAATCTACAACGTGCCGACGGGGTGCGGGCTGAAGTTCAACGTGAAGCCATCGGGCATGGTGCTGTATCACAACACGCTGATCACCGAGGCACTGCCGGGGGATATCTATTCGAACGTGCTGTTCCGCAACAACCTGACTCTCGGCCGGGATGCGCCGGGGCGTCCGGTTTTCCGCTTCTCGAATGCAACGGGCTATTCGAGCTACGACTACAACGGCTACCGGCTGAACCCGAAGGCGGCGGATCAGTTTCTGTGGCTGGCTCCCGAGGCTACGGCGGTGAGCTACGAGTTGGATCGCAACCGGGCGAAGCGGCTGGGGTCGCTGGCGGCTTTGCGGCAGGCGAGCGGGCAGGAGGCACACGGGATGGAAGTGGACTACTCGATCTTCGAGAACTTGAAGGCTCCGGATGCGGATCGGCCGTATGCGGTGTATCGGGCGGCGGATCTCGATTTCCGGTTGAAGGCGGGTTCGCAGGCGGTGGATGCCGGGGTGGCGATTCCCAATGTCAACGATGGGTACACGGGGAAGGCTCCAGACTTGGGGGCCTACGAAGTGGGGACAGCGCCGCCGGTGTATGGGCCGCGTACGGCGAAGTAGCCCGCGGAAATTCCTTATTGTCTTTTTTTCCATCCGATGATAATCTGTCCTTGTCACGTGGAGTGATTTAGGCTCCCCGCAAGGGGATCTGGCTACTTGCAACCACGTAAAAAAGTGCTAAAGGCGGGTCAGTCATCGGGAATCCTAATCAGCCCTGCACCCGCAGGGCTTTCTTATTTCCAGAGGCTGGACGCCACGGCTTTAGGAGGCCTGTCATGAGCGTCTGGCAAGACCTGCACAGCGAACTAGGGGATTTGTTTTCTCTTCGAGTGACGGTGGAAGCGCATCTGCTCGAAGATCTTTTGGAGACTCTGGCGTCGGCGCCTTTTCCCATCAATCCGGAGATTCACCATCATGCGGAAATCGCGCGGAACGGAAAAACGCTGCCCGCGGTAAACGTGGAATTTCCGGCGTGGCAATCGCAGATTTCCACGCTGCGGGATTTGTTAACCGCCGCGCGATTTCCAGTGGAGTTGTCCGTCACACGAATGCTCGAAGAGATCCGCGCATGAGCTCGATCTATATTCAAGATAGATGCGGCGATGCGATGGACCTCTCTTTGCGCCGGGTGCGATGCCGGGTAAGTTTCGCGGATTGATCCGGTTGGCGATTTTCAGTTGCGGTGTGATTGCGTCCGTGGGTTGGACGCAGCAGGTGGCGATTCATAACGGGCGAGTGTGGACGGGCGATGCGCGGCAGCCGTTCGTGGACGCGGTGTTTGTCGATAACGGCGTTGTGCAGGCCGTGGGATCGAACGATGCCATTCGCAAGCGGCACACGGGGCGCACGCAGGTGCTGGATGCAGGCGGAAAGCTGGTGACTCCCGGATTTCACGATGCGCATATTCATTTCTTGAGCGGATCGCTGGGGCTGGCCAACATCGACTTGACGGGCGTGTGTACGCTCAAAACGATTCAGGCGAAGATCGCCGAGTATGCGAAGGCGCATCCGGAGAAGCAGTGGATCACAGGGCGGGGGTGGGAGTATTACTGCTTTCCGAACCAGCGGCTGCCCCGGAAGGAAGATATCGATGCGGTGGTGAACGACCGGCCGGTGCTGCTGACGGCTTACGACGGGCATACGGCGTGGGCGAATTCGAAGGCACTGGAGCGCGCGGATATCAACCGGGCCACCCGGTTCGACGGGTATGGAGAGATTGTGAAGGATGCCGATGGGCAGCCTTCGGGGGCTTTGAAGGAAGGGGCAATCGCGCTGGTGCGGAAACATGTGCCGACGGCGACTCGCGAGGAGAAACTACAGGCGCTGCGGCAGGGGATGAAGCTGGCCGCACGGCTGGGGATTACGGCGATGCAAAATGCCAGCGGCGACGAAGAGGAGCTTTCGCTGTACGAGGAGCTAGAGCGGCGTGGGGAGCTGACGGTGCGGATTTCGTTTGCCATGTCGATCGGGCCGGAGGCTCCGCTGACTCGCGCGGATGAAGTAGCGGCGCTGGCGAAGAAGCACAGTTCGGGGCTGGTGCGGGTGCGCGGCGTGAAGTTGATGATGGACGGGGTGATTGAATCGTTCACGGCGGCGATGCTCCAGCCGTATGCGAATCATAACGGCGTGGGAAGCCCGGCGTGGACGCAGCAGAAGTTTGAGGCGATGGTGGCGCGGTGCCATCGCCATGGATTGCAGGTGTTCACGCATGCGATCGGGGATCGAGGGGTGCGGCTCACTTTGGATGCGTACGAGAAGGCCGGCGAAGGGAGGCATCGTATTGAGCACATCGAGATCATTCACCCGGATGACTTGCCGCGCTTTCAGAAGCTCGGCGTGCTGGCGTCGATGCAGCCGATCCATGCCGATCCGGACACGATCGATGTGTGGAGCCAGGCAATTGGGCCGGAGCGGCTGCCGCTGTCGTTTGCGTGGCGGGCTTTGGAGCAGGCCGGGGCGCGGCTGGTGTTTTCGAGCGATTGGCCGGCATCGATCAGCGTGAACCCGATTCGCGGGATCCACAACGCGGTAAACCGAAGGACGGTGGACGGAAATCCGCCGGGTGGATGGTTGCCGCAGCAACGTGTGAGCGTGGAGACGGCGCTGCGGGGGTATACGACCAATGCGGCTTATGCGGCGTTTGCGGAGAACTCGATGGGCCAGATCGCGCCAGGGATGGTTGCGGATATCATTGGGTTATCGCAGGATATCTTCACGGCCGAGCCGATGGCGATTCATAGGACCACGATCGATTGGACACTTTTCGGCGGGCGCATCATCTACAGGAAGTGAGCATGAATCCGAATCCTTTTCCGATTGTGTCGAACCCGAAGCCCGTGCCTGAGGGAGCGGTGCTGGTGAAGGATCCGGTGTGCCATATGGATGTGTATCCGCCGAACGCGGCGGGGTCGCATGAATACAAAGGCACGACGTACCACTTCTGTTCGAAGGGATGCGTGGCGAAGTTTCAGGCCGATCCGGAGCGGTTTCTGGCTCCACCGAAGCCTCCGACGGCGGAGGAGATGGAGGCGGAATACATCTGCCCGATGGATCCGGAGGTGCGGCAGATCGGGCCGGGGACGTGTCCGAAGTGCGGGATGGCTTTGGAGCCGGTGGTGATGACTCTCGAGGAAGGGGAGAATCCGGAACTCGAGGATATGCGGCGGCGCTTGTTCTGGGCGGCGTTGTTCACGGTGCCGCTGTTCGCGATCGCGATGGGGAGCATGCAATGGCCACTGCTGCACGGGCGCGCGGGCGTGCTGCTGCAACTGGCGCTGGCGACTCCGGCGGTGCTGTGGTGCGGGTATCCGTTCTTTGAGCGGGGATGGCAGTCGATTGTGGCGCGGCATCCGAACATGTTCACGCTGATCGCGATTGGGACGGGGACGGCGTATGGATACAGTCTGGTGGCGGCGCTGGCTCCGAATGCGATTCCGGCATCGATGCGGGAACACGGCGGTCAGCCGGGTGTGTATTTCGAAGCGGCGGCGGTGATCGTGATGCTGGTGCTGCTGGGGCAGGTGCTGGAGTTGAAGGCTCGCGAGCGGACGGGGAGCGCGATCCGGGCGTTGCTCGGACTGGCTCCGAAGACGGCTCGGATGGTGATGGGCGATCACGAGATGGATGTGCCGGTGGAGAACGTGCATCCGGGGGACCTGCTGCGGGTGCGGCCGGGCGAGCGTGTGCCGGTGGATGGCGTGGTGACGGACGGGTATTCGAGTGTGGATGAATCGATGGTCACGGGCGAGCCGGCGCCGGTGGAGAAGACTGCTGGAGCGAAGGTGACCGGAGGCACGGTGAACGGCACGGGCAGCTTCGTCATGAAGGCGGAGCGCGTGGGCAAGGATACGCTGCTGGCCCGCATTGTGCAGGTGGTTGCCGAGGCGCAGCGGAGCCGTGCTCCGATTCAGCGATTGGCGGATCGGGCGGCGGCGTGGTTTGTGCCTTCGGTGGTGGCGGTGGCCGTGGTGGCGTTCTTTGCATGGGCTTTGGTTGGACCGGATCCGCGGTTGTCCCACGCGCTGGTGAATGCCGTGGCGGTACTGATCATTGCGTGTCCTTGCGCGCTGGGGTTGGCTACTCCGATGTCCATATTGGTGGGCACGGGGCGTGGCGCGCAGGCGGGGATCTTGATCCGCAGTGCGGAGGCGCTGGAGACGATGGCCCGGGTGGATACGCTGCTGGTGGATAAGACGGGGACGTTGACGGAAGGGAAGCCTCGGGTGACTCGGGTGGAGGCGGTGGCGGGTTTCTCTGAGGATGAAGTGCTGCGATTGGCAGCCTCGCTCGAGCAATCGAGCGAGCATCCGCTGGCCGGTGCGATTGTGGCGGCGGCGAAGGAGCGAGGACTGGCGTTGTCGAAGCCGGGGATCTCGCGGACGTTTCCGGGGTTGGGCGTTGTTGGGCAAGTGGACGGGCATCAGGTGATGGTGGGCAATCGCGGGTTGATGGAGAAGTTCTCGGTTGCCGGCGCGGATGATGCCGGTGTGCAGATCGCCGTGGATCAGAAGCGGGCCGGGCGGCTGGAGGTGGAGGATCCGGTGAAGGCGACGACCCGCAAAGCGCTGGACGCGCTACGCGCCGATGGGGTGCATGTCGTGATGGTGACGGGAGATCGGAAGGATGCGGCGGCGGCGATTGCCGCGCAGTTGGGGATCGAGGAGTTCGAAGCGGAGACGCTGCCTGAGGCGAAGGGCCTCATTGTGGAGCGCTACCAGAAGCAGGGCAGAACGGTGGCGATGGCCGGGGATGGGATCAACGACGCTCCAGCGCTGGCGAAGGCGCATGTGGGGATCGCCATGGGCAATGGCGCCGATGTGGCGATGGAGTCGGCGGGGATCACGCTGGTGAAGGGCGATCTGGAAGGCATCGTCCGGGCGCGGCATCTGAGCCGGGCGGTGCTGCGGAACATCCGGCAGAACCTGTTTTTCGCGTTCTTCTACAACCTGCTGGGCGTGCCGGTGGCGGCGGGTGCGCTGTATCCGTTCTTTGGGGTATTGCTGAGCCCGATGATCGCGGCGGCGGCGATGACGTTCAGCTCGGTGAGCGTGATCACGAATGCGCTGCGGCTGCGGCGTATTACTCTATAACGCATGAGAAGACGCGATCTGCTGATGGGCGCGATGCTCGCGCCGGCGCGGCTGTCGGTGGCTACCTTCTCGGCGGACATTACGCCGGCTGTGGGCGGGCCGCTGTTCACGGGCATTGCACGGTCGATTGTGGACCGGCTGGAGGCGCGGGGGCTGGTGCTGCGGGGCGCGGGCGATCCGGTGGTGGTGTTGTCGCTCGATTGGTGCGAGATCCGCAATGACAGCTACGACCTGTGGCGGGACCGGATTGCGGCGGCGGCGGGCACGCGGCGGGAGCGGGTGATGCTGACGTGTATTCATCAGCACGATGCTCCGTACACGGACCGCTACGCGCAGGAGCTGTTGACGCGGCATGGGTCGCCGGATCCGATGTGCGATGTGGCGTTCGAGGACGCGACGATCGGCAGGGTGGCGGATGCGTTGCGGAAGGCGCGGGCGCGGACGGTGACGCATGTGGGAACGGGGCAGGCTCGGGTGGAGGGGTTGGCGTCGAACCGGCGCTATGTGATGGCCGATGGGAAGGTGTCGTTCGGGCGGACGAGCGCAACCCGCGATGCGAGGCTGCGGGCGCTGCCGGAGGGGTTGACGGATCCGTACCTGAAGACGCTGAGCTTTTGGGACGGCGGGGCTGCGGTGGCGGCGTTGAGTTGCTTCTCGATTCATCCCATGAGCTACTACGGGCAAGGCGATGTGACCTGCGACTTTCCGGGGCTGGCCCGGGGGGTGAGGCAGAAGCAGGCTCCGAACATTTTCCAGGTGTATTGTTCGGGGGCGAGCGGGGACACGATTGGGGGAAAGTATAACGACGGCTCGCCGGGGATGCGCGGGGCGATGCGGGACAAGCTGGTGTTGGGGATGGAGGAAGCCTGGAAGGCGACGGTGCGCAAGCCTGTGGATGGGGCAGTGTTCCGGAATGCGCATCTGCGGTTCCGGCCGCGCGATACGGCGGGGTTCCGGGTGGCGGATATGGAGAAGATCGTGGCCGATGGCAAGGAGCCGCGGAGGCGGCGCTTCGATGCGGCACTGGGGTTAAGCTGGCGGCGCCGGCTGGAGCAGGGGCGGCCGATCGATGTGCCATGCCTGGACTTCGGGAGCGCATGCCTGCTGCTGGTTCCGGCCGAGGCATTTGTGCAGTACCAGCTTTGGGCGCAGGCGGAACGGCCGGATGCGTTCGTGGTGACGCTGGGCTACGGGGAGTGCGCGCCGGGGTATATTCCGACGAAGGCCAATGTGGATGAGGGGTACGACGATCATTACTGCTGGGTGGATCTGGACTCGGCGGAGGGTGCTTTCCGGGCGGCCATTGGCGAGGCGTTGCGGCGGTAGAGACACGTGTCGCGTCCTCATGCGCGGGTGGGTTGTCAAAGAGCGACCGCAGGCGATGGGGGGATGTGCGCAGCCCTGTTTCAGAGCTTGAGATTGAGGATTGGGATGGCGCTGTTGGGTTCGTTTTGCGGGGTGGGATCGTCGTCGTCGAAGTCGTCGTCGTCCTCGTCTTCGATGGCGTCATCGGTTGGTGTGCCGAAGAAGTAGCGTTCGAGGATCTTGACGCGGAAGGCAAGATCGGAGGTTTCGGCAGGGTGCGGCTGGGGCTTGGCGGCGTTCTTCCTGAGGGTGAGGAGCATCTTGAGGGCCGAGTCGAACTGGCGCTGGAAGTGCTTCTCATAGCGCAGGCAGAGCTGGAGGGTGTTGCTGTTTTCGGCGAGCTTCTGGAAGGCATCGGCCATGGGGTTATGGGTGAGGTTGTTCATGTCGATCTGGCTGCACTGGAGGCGAGCGGCATAGTCGCGGACACGGCGGAGGCGGAGCTCGGCGTCGGCCATTTCGCGGACGTAGCGGCGCTCGGTTGGGGTGGTGGGTTTGTGCTCTTCGGTGAAGTCGGCCAATAGGGCGTTGAAGGCTTGCTGGTCCTCGTCGGGGAGCAGCGCGACGTTGGTGAAGAAATCATGTTTGCGGGCGTTTTGGCTGGAACGCTGCTTGCCGGAGTCTGAGGTAGGGCCAGTGCTGAGGGTAGCGTTGCGGCGCGAGGCTTGCTGCTGCGCGTCGGTGCGATGGTTGATGGATTCCATGGTGGGAAAATCTCCTTTCGGTTTCAGGGTAGGAGGGGGGAGTGGGGGGCGGCCTGGACGTAGCGGGGTTTGGTATTGAAAATAAGAGAGATAAAATGTTGGAGCGGATGTGAATAGCCATGGCGACCCCTACTACGGGCCGCCAACATGGGAGAATGACGGACGGTCGCGAGAATGAGCAACATTTTTGTGGCCAGTGGGGGGAGAATACTGCATACGATGGCGTGTGGTGGCACGGCCATGCCCGTTTTCGAAGGAGGAAAGGGGAGGGGTGGCCACGTATGCACGCACACGGAGACGGACGTTGGAACACACGAATGCGTGCACCTGGTGGGCGCAGGAATCTCGTCAATATGTGGCGCAAAAGACTTGTCAAACGGCTCATATTTGCGTAAAAAAGATTGGGATCTAGTTTTCCATCATTCATGTCATCCACTATCACGCAGTTATTGCAGGAATGGACCTCCGGCGATGAGCAGGCATTGGAGCGTCTGGTTCCGCTTGTCTACGATCATTTGCGGTCCATTGCAACACGGCAATTGAGCCAGGAATCGGACATTACGATACAGGCGACGGAGCTTGTCCATGAAGCGTTTTTGCGGTTGCAGAAAAATCATGAACAGGAATTCCATAGCCGGACACATTTTTATGGGGCGGCGGCGGAAGCAATGCGGCGGATATTAGTTGACCTGGCACGGCGAAAGGCAGCGGCAAAGCGGGGTGCGCGGCCCATTCGGGTGGGACTGCGGGACGGCCACTCGACGGTGAGCCTGGAGATGGATCTGGATCTGTTGGAGCGGGCGATGGAGAAACTGCGGAAGCTGGATGCGAGGCAGGCGCAGGTGGTTCACTTCCGGTTCTACGGCGGGCTGAGTAACGGTGAGATTGCGGAACTGATGCAGATTTCCGAATCCACTGTGAAGCGGGATTGGGTGGTAGCGAGAGCGTGGCTGATGCGGGAGTGCAAAGGGGAGTCGTGACATGGATGCGAGACGCTGGGAGGAAGTCAAGAAACTGTTTGCGGCGGTAGTAGACCTGCCGCCGGCCCAGCAGGTGCGGGAGTTAGAAGGAGCTGAAGCAGAGGTGCGGTCGGAAGTGGAGAGCCTACTGCGGTTCCACGGCGATTGTTTGTTGGACCGCACAGCGGCGGAGCACGCGGTGGATCTGTTGCGGGGCGAAGAACTGCCGGAGACGGTGGGGCCGTACCGGATCATCCGGGAGTTGGGGCGCGGGGGTATGGCGACGGTGTATCTGGCCGAGCGCGCCGACGGGCAGTATGAGAAGCAGGTGGCGGTGAAAGTGTTGCGAGGTGGGATCTATCGGGATGACGTGCGGAGGCGATTCCTGCGGGAGCGCCAATTGCTGGCGGGGCTGGACCACAGCAACATTGTGCGGCTGATTGACGGGAACGTGCTGGAGGATGGAAGGCCGTATCTGATTGAGGATTTCGTTTGCGGGGAGACGGTGACGGGGTACGCGAAGAGTCGCGGGTTGACGGCCGAAGAACGAGTGCGATTGATGGCGAGGATCGCCGAGGCGGTGGCGTATGCGCATGGGAAGGGGGTGGTACACCGGGATCTGAAACCGGAGAACATTCTGGTGAACGCAGAGGGGGAGCCGAAGCTGCTGGATTTTGGGGTGGCGAAGTTACTCGATGCGGAGGGCCAGGGCGAGGGGACGGAAACGAATGCGCGGTATTGGACACCGGCATATGGGTCGCCGGAACAGGCCAAGGGGTTGGATGTGGGTCCGGCATCGGATGTGTACTCGTTGGGGCTGATTCTGTATGAGATGCTGGCGGGACGGCGGGCGGTATCGACGGATGGGCTGAACGCGTATGAGGCGGCGCGGGCGGTGGTGGAGAGCCATCCGCGTCTGGAAGAGATTCCTGTTCCGGTGCGTGGAGTGGTGGGGAGATGTTTGGCGAAGGAGGCGGGGCGGAGGCCGGCGGCGCGGGAGTTGTCCGAGGAGTTGGCGCAAGTGGATTGGAGCCGGCGGTGGGGGATGCCTGGACGGCGGGCGGTTCTGGTGTCGGGAGGGGTAGCGGCCGCAGCAGTGGCGGGGGGATGGATTCTGGGGCGGGGAAGGCAGCCAAGGTTTCAGAAGCTGGAGACGCCGCCGGGCAATAATGGGGCGCCTTGTGTGTCGCGGGACGGGAACCGGATCGCCTACCGGAACCAAGACCGGGGGATGCAGCGGATGCTGATTCATGACCGGAGGACTGGGAGTACGGAGGCGGTGAGGCTGGATGTGGAGGTTGGCAGCCACATACAGCCTGGTGGGCCGGAATGGTCGCCGGATGAACAATGGATTGCGTTCCTATCGATTCTTCCGAGCGGGGCTTTTGGTGTTTATGTTGTCGGATCCACTGGGGGACCGCCCCGGATGGTGGCTCGAGATATCGATGTGGCGGTAGCATGGGGCGCCGATGCGGAGACCCTGTTGCTGTGCCGTCGAGAGATGGGAGGGCCGCTGGGTGTAAAGCGTCTGTATTGGCGGGAAGGCAGGGAGGAGACAATCACGGCGCCACAGGCTGGGTATTGGGGTGATTTGTGGATGGCAGTCTCAGAAGACGGGAAGCTGCTTGCGGTGGTGCGATATGCGTCTCCGGGCGATGGGGATGTATTTCTGTTCGATTCCCGGGGGAGGTTGTTGCGTAGGCTGTCGGAGCTGCATTGCACGATCAACGGATTGACTTTCCTAGGGAATGGACCGGAGGTTGTCTTTTCGGCGAATGCGGGCGGAAGGGACCGTCTATGGCGAGTGGGGACGGGTGAGGGGAGGAAGGCAACGGTTTTGGAGACACCGGCTGGATTGGCTCCGACGTTCCCAGACTGGTCTCCGGCAGGGTTGCTTGTCTTCACGAATCGCCATGATCGGGTGACGACATACCGCTCAAGGATACAGGATGGGAGGACTGTTCGTACTCTATTGACCGATTTGACCGAAACATTTAGCGAATCCGAATGGCCGGCGTACAGGCCGGATGGTGGGGCAGTGGCTTGGACGGGGACGTCGAACGGAGTTCGGGGCATCTTTCTGCGGGAAGGGACGCGCGTCCGGCGGATCGGTGAACCATTGCCCGAGCCGGCGCGAGAACTGGCGTGGACCGCGGACGGACGGCAAGTTGGGTTCACGATGACTTACAACGGGCGGCCGATTGTGTGGGTCTTGGACGTGGCAACGGAAAAGCGGAGGCCGCTGCACGAGGGGAAGTGGAGCGAGGGGCGGGTGAGTTGGTCTGGCGACGGGCGGTGGATCTATTTCCTGTCGAACCGGGACGGGGTGGCGCGATTCTACCGGGAGCCGTGGCCGGGGGGTGGGGAGGCGAAAGCGGTGAGTGCGGTGGCAATTGACGGGTTCGAGGCACCTGAGGGGGAGTCCTTTTTGTACCTCGCGAATGATCTGACACCATTGCGCGAGGTGTTTTTCCGAGATGGAAAGGAGAGGGAGGCCGCGGAGATTCCACCTGTTCGGAAAGGGCACTGGCTGGTAGTGGCGGGGAAGGTGGTGTACATGCACGATTTTGAAGGCAAAGACGCCCGGATTTATGCGATGGATTGGAAGTCAAAGAAAGCGCACCAGCTTGTCGATCTCGAGGAATGGAGGCCCGGGCTGTTGCCGGGTCTGGCGGTAGCGCCGGACTTGAGCGAGGTGTCGTGGGTGCTGCCGAGCCGGATTGAGGAGGTTTGGCTGGCGGAGGGGGTGGTTTGAACGACTAGCCGCGGAGAGCGCGGCGGAGGAATTTGCCGCTAGGGGTTTTGGGGATTTCATCGCGGAATTCGACGAGGCGGGGGACTTTGTAGGTGGCGAGCCGCTCGCGGCAGAAGGCGGTGATCTCTTCGGCTGTGACCGGGGCGGTATAGCCGGGACGGAGGGAAACGACGGCTTTGACGGATTCGCCGCGGTAGGGGTCGGAGACGCCGACGACGGCGGCTTCGCGCACGGCGGGGTGGCGGTAGAGAACATCCTCGACTTCGCGTGGCCAGACCTTGTAGCCTGAGGCGTTGATCATGTCCTTCTTGCGGTCGACGATGTAGAACCAGCCTGAGGGGT
This sequence comes from uncultured Candidatus Solibacter sp., assembly GCA_964402295.1. Taxonomy (GTDB): domain Bacteria; phylum Acidobacteriota; class Terriglobia; order Bryobacterales; family Bryobacteraceae; genus CADEFT01. Next base: position 17,627 of record CAYOBO010000133.1, read on the forward strand.
CCATGATGGCGACGTCACCGGTGAGGAACCATCCGTCGTGGAAGGCGGCGCGGGTGGCGTCGGGCTTGTTCCAGTAGCCCTCGAAGACGAAGGGGCCTTTGAGGAGCAACTCGCCGGGTTCGCCGGGTGGTAGCACTTTACCGGGGTCGGTGGTATCGACGATCTGGGCTTGGCAGTTGGGGATGGGGACTCCGATGGAGAGCGCGCCGCTTTCGGCATGGACGGGGGCGCGGACGCCGAGAGGGACGGAGTGCGACGGGGAATTGACTTCGGTGAGGCCGTAGGTGTTGTGGATGTAGCTGCCGCAGCGGCGTTCGAAGTCTTCGGTGACGGCGGGGGCGACGGGGGCTCCACCGGTGAAACATTTTTCGAGGAAGGGGCCTTCGGCGGAGGCGGGATCGTTGAGCAGGGAGAGGTAGGCGGTGATGGAAGCGACGGAGAAGGTGGCCCGGTAGCGGCGGGCCATGCGGAAGGCTTCGGCGGGATGGAAACGGTGAAACAGGACGAGGGGGATGCCGGCGAGCATGGCCACACCGAGGTGGGCTACGAGTCCGGTGATGTGGAAGAGCGGGGCCATGCCGAGTACGCTATCGTGGCCGGGGCGGAGATCCATCCAGGTGCGGAAGACGTTGGAATTGAAGGCGATGTGGCGGTGCAGGCCCATCGCGCCTTTGGGCTTGCCGGTGGTGCCGGAGGTGTAGACGATGTGGGCAAGGTCGTGGAGGCCGAGTGGCAAAATGTGGCTGGAAGAGGGCTGAAGGCGGGCGAGTTCGGTGAGGAGGTCGGCGGTTTCGGGGAGGTGGAGCTTGTGGGAGTGCGTCAAAGTGGCCGGAAGTGGGCCGAAGGTGGCGAAATCGAGCTCGTTGGTGGTGATTACGTTGGAGATGCCTGCTTTGGCCAGGGCTGGGGCGGCGGGTCCGGCGAAGAGGGAATCGAGGCCGATCCAGACTTTGGCTCCGGAGTCGGCGAGTTGGTATTCGAGTTCCTCTTCTTTGTACATGGGGCTGAGGGGGACGATGGCGGCAGCGCGTTTCCAGGCACCGAGTTGGGCGATGGCGAATTGGGGGTTGTTTTGGAGGGAAAGGGCGACGCGGTCACCGGCGGCGACGCCCATGCGGGCGAGGAGGGCGGCCATTTGGGAGGAGAGGAGGTCGAGTTCGGCGAAGGAGATGGAGCGGTCAAAGTATTGAATGGCAGTGGTTTGTGGGTATTGGGCGGCGTTCAGGGCGAAGGAGTCGCGGAGGGTAAGGGAGGGGAGGGGGAGGAGGGAGGGGATGCGGTAGTGTTGGAGCCATGGGGAGGAGGGATAGGGCATGGGGAAGATTGTAGAACGGGAGGGGTGTGGGGGAAAACTTTATTGTTCAAGATAAAATTACTTGACAACTAAACACTAAGATTTTATATTAGTGATGTAGAGAGATTGCAAAGCTCTCCGAGACTGCAACTTTTGAATTCTGAAATGGAGGTTCATTGAACGCTATGCTGACCCGCTACAATCCAATTTCCGCCTTGGAGGCTTTTCCGGCCGAGTTTCGTGTGCTCCAGGACACGCTGAGCAAGTGGATTGACGAGACCACGCAGGGCCGGCCGTGGACTCCTCCGGTGGACATTCTGGAGACGGAGAACGAACTGGTGCTGAAGGCGGATCTGCCGGATGTCAAGATGAGCGACATCAAGGTGGATCTGGAGAACGGGACGCTGAGCCTGAAGGGGCACCGCAAGTTCGAAAGCGAGACGAAAGAGAAAGGCTATCACCGCATTGAGCGCAGCTATGGATCGTTTGCGCGCTACTTCGCGGTGCCGGAGACGGTGGATCCGGAGAAGGTATCGGCCGAGTACAAGAACGGCGTGCTGACGGTGACACTTCCGAAGAAGGAGATTGCCAAGCCGCGCAGCGTGAAGATTGACGTGAAGGAGTAATTCAGTTGGCGAGGCGGAACGCCGCCATTTCGGTGGTGTTGCGCACGAGCAGGATACCCTGATCGAGGGCTGGCACGTTCCAGGTTTTGCCGCGGATGGCTTCGAATTTTGCCAGCTCGACGAGTTTTTCCGGAGTGGGTTTGACGAGCACGAGCTCGCCCTCTTCGGTGATGACAATGAGGTGGCCGCCGGCGAGGATGACCTGTCCGTAGCCGTAGCGGCCACCTTTCCACATCTGCGCGCCGTCGGCGATGCGGAGGCAGGAGAAGATGCTTTCGTCGAGGCCGTAGATGTGGCCGTCGAACAGGACGCTGCTGTTGAAGCGGTTTTTCATGCGGTTGGTTTCCCAGACCTTGGTGGCGCGCCCGGCGTTGATGGCGATTAAACCGGAGCCGTGGCCGTAGCCGGCGGTGAGGAGCACCTGATTGGCGCCGACGACGACCGGTTGCGATGCGTTCACGTCGTATTGCGTGATCCAGGGGTATTCCCACAGCAATTTGCCGGTGTCGGGTGCAAGGCCGACGGCACGTTTGGCGGTGACGGTGAGAATCTGGCGTTGGCCGTCGAGGGTGACGAGCATGGGTGAGGTGTAGGCCTGTTGATCGTCGAGAGAGCCCCACACCTTCTTGCCGGATTCCTTGTCATAGGCAACGATGGAGTTGCCGTTGGCGCCGCCGGGTTGGACGATGACGAGGTTGTCGACGATGAGCGGGGAGGCACACATGCCCCAGGTGAGGTTGGAGGCTCCGTTGTCGGTGAGGATATTTTTGGCCCAGATGGCTTTGCCGGTTTTGGCGTCGAGGACGCGCATTTCGCCGGTGGCTCCCATGGAGTAGACGCGGCCGTTGTGGTAGGTGGGTGTGGCGCGGGGGCCGTCGCCTCCCATCGATTCCTGAAAGAAGGCGGGGTAGCTGTGGGCCCAGAGCTCTTTTCCGGTTTTGATGTCGTAGGCGGTGACGTACTCTTTCTCGCGCCGCTGTTCGATGGTGTAGGCGCGGCCTTCGCCGAAGACGAAGCTCGCATAACCGCCGCCGATGGGCTGCTTCCA
>CAYOBO010000134.1:0-20268 GCA_964402295.1 uncultured Candidatus Solibacter sp.
GAAGTGGACGGAGTCCTGGTGGGACGCTACCGGGCGCGTTATGTGGTTTCCGATCGCGCGATTTCTCCGGAAGTGGCGTTTCAGTTCCGGACCCTTCCGGGTGGTGACTTTACGCGCATCCCATGGACCGGAACCGGAGGAGCCAAAGGCGAAGTGAAATTGCGCCTGTTGACGGCGAACTCGCTGGAGGTGGCATGGGTGGCTCACGAGTTGGGTGAGTCAATGGGTTTGGCTCACGGCACGGCGGTGCTCATTCGCGCGGCGGACCGGCGCTAGAGGCGCCTACTCTGGATCGCGAAACAGGGCGAAGGCACTTTCGAGATAAGGCATCACATCGCTGGGGATCTCGGATTTGTCGATCAACCCTTCGCGGACGCTCTGCACAACGAGAAACTCGATATCGACACTGCGGGTGTAGCGCAGATGGATCTGCCGGTCCGGCCCCTGGTGGAAAACGTGGACGCGGTGCGCCAATTCAAATGGCGTGATCTCGCCGTTGCGCCATGCCTGGAAATCCGCATCCAAGGCGGTGAGAGCCTGCGTGAGTGCTTTGTGGTGCGCCTTGCCGGCGAGTTCGCGCAGGACGGCCTTTACCGGCTTGGGAAGATCGTCGTGCATCACAGACATGATGACACAGGAATCGGCTCAGAGCTCGAAGCGGCGGCCGGCGAGCAAACCGCCATCGATCACTTGGACGGAACCGGTGACGAAAGACGACTCTTCGGAGGCCAGGAACAAGGCCATGTGGGCCACTTCGGCAGGTTTGCCGATGCGCCCGAGTGGGTACATTGCCTTAAGCTTGGCGAACCCTTCGGGGAAGCGGTCCCAGTAATCCATGCAGGTTTTGGTTTCGATGGTGCCGGGGCAGACGATGTTGGAGCGAATGTTGCATTCGCCGTATTCGGCGGCCACCAGGCGCATCATGGAAATCAGTCCGCCTTTGGCGGCGGTGTAGGCTGTCTCGCCAAAACCAAACAGCGCGTTGACGCTGGACAGAGTGACGATGCTTCCGCCGCCGCGGGCCTTCATGTAAGGGATGGCGGCTTTCGTACAAAGGAAAGGGCCTTTCAGGCAGACCGCGATGGTGCGGTCAAAAACGGCTTCGTCGAGGGCTTCGATGGTGGTATCGCCTTCGGCGAAGATGGCGTTGTTTACCAGGATATCGATGCCGCCGTAGCGTTCGGCCGTGGCTGCCATGAGGGATTGCACTTGGGTGGAGTGAGAGACATCGCCGGGCAGGAAGACGGCTTCCCCGCCCTGCGCCCGGATCTCGGCGGCGAGCGTCTGGCCGGCGTGGGTGGCAACGTCGTTCATCGCGAGCCGCGCTCCATGTTGGGCAAACAGCCGGGCCATTTCACTGCCGATGCCGCCGGCGGCGCCGGTGATGATGGCAACCTTATTTTTCAGCCGCTGGCTCATCGTTCCTTTCTCCCTCCGTTCGCCGGGCGCGGCGCAACTGCTCCAGTTCCCGGCGCAGCGGTTCCCAATAGAGGCGGTCTCTTTCCCGTTCCATGTGTTCCTCCGCGGCGAGGCGCTCGGCGACGGCTGCCGCGTCACCTCGCAGTGCCGCCTCCACGGCGGGCCGACTTGCGGCCAAGTCCGCGGCGATGCGGGAGTACTTGTTGGCCAGCGTGCAGAGCAGGCTGGGGGTGCGAAGCTCGCACAACCAGAAAACGATCGTTGGCTCTCCGGGTTCGCTGGTTTGGCTGAAGTAGCTCCGCTCCACAAGGCGGCGTACCATCGGCCAGTCTTTATCGAGTTGCGTTTTCTTCGCCAGGACGAGGTCCTCGAGCGAGAGAAGATCCACATCTTCCGAGTCGATTGGAAGCGTGGTGCGCCGGCTCCACAATTCCGCAAAAGGCGCCACACCTCGCATGGAAGCCATCACATCCAGGCGCAAGTTGTCCACACCGGCCGCACGGCACCGGAAATGCACGGCATGTCCCCTGGCCAGATATGGCAAAGCCAGCGGGGGTACGGCGATAGGCTCCGCGTCCAAATCCTTCAGCGCGGCGCGCAAACGATCGAGGTTCGCCTCATCGGCGAGAATGGCCAAGTCGATATCGCGGCTAAACTCCGCCGCGCCGTAGAACACGCACGCTTGTCCCCCCATCAGCAAGGTTCTCACGCCATTCTTCCTCATCGAAGAAAGGACTCTGAGTATCGGGTTCGGGGTCAAGCGAGCCTCCCAGGGCAAGGTATGTTTGCCACAGCTTCATGGACTCACGAAACCGCTCCTGGGGTGTGAGACGGTACCATTCCGCCCACTCTTCCCCGGCAATTTCTTCGGCTGTAGGGCTTTCCACATTGCTTATCCTAACGCAAAGAGGCTATCCTCCAACTAGGAAGGCCGCATCGATGGACGAACGCCGGACAAAGCGGGTGGCGGAAGCGCTCCGCGAGGAGCTGATTGAGCTCATCGGCTTCGAGCTGTCAGACCCACGGCTGGATGGTGTACAGGTGGTGGAAGTGCACCTCAGCCCGGACATGCGGGTGGCGTCGGTGGCCCTGGACATTGCCGGGGACGCGCAAGCACAGAAACGCGCCCTGGAGGCGGTAAACCATGCCAAGTCATTCATTAAGAGAGAGTTATCATCAAGAATCGAACTCTTTCGCATGCCCGAGCTGCGCTTTGAGTCGAACCTTTCGCCGGGTTTGAACCAACGCATGGACTACCTGATGCGCAAAATCCGCAAAGGCCGTCCTCGCGATGGAGATTCCGGCGAAAATTTGGAAAAAAAGTCATAAGCGTGATACGCGTTGTGCTACTTTTGATCTTTGGGGCCGCTGCCGCCCACCTGGCAGCCGGGGATCTTCTCCGGCTGGAGCAGTCACTGGATGCGATGGGATCGGTGTATACCGTAGTCGCGTATGGGGATGACCGGGGCCGGATGATCGCGGCGGTGGACCAGGCCTTCGAGGAAGTGCGCCGGATTGACCGGATGTTGTCGAACTACCGCCCGTCGAGCGAGTTGAGCCGTCTGAACCAGGAGGCAGGCCGCGGGCCGGTGGCCGTCAGCGAGGAGTTGTTTGGGCTGTTGGAGGCGTGCCGGCAGTATCACCAGGCGAGCGAAGGCGCTTTCGACATATCCGTTGGTCCGTTGATGAAGATTTGGGGCTTTTATAAAGGCTCCGGCCGTCTGCCGCACCGCGCCGAGATCCGTGGCGTAAAGGGCAGGATCGGTTTCGACAAAGTAACGCTCGATGGATCGAACCGAACGGTGCGCTTTGCGCGCGAAGGGATGGAACTCGATCCGGGTGGCATCGGTAAAGGATACGCTGTCGATCGCATGGTCGCTATTTTGAAATCCGCGAACATCCGCTCCGCGCTCATCTCCGCGGGCAGCAGCAGCATCTATGCCCTTGGCGCGCCGCCCAACGAAAAAGGATGGAAGATCTCGATCCGGCACCCGCGTGACTTGAGCCGCCAGGTGGACGAGGTGGTGCTCACCGATATGTCCCTGGCCACGTCCGGGACCTCGGAGAAATTCTTCCGCGCCGAAGGGCGCCTCTACAGTCATATTATGGATCCCCGCACCGGCTACCCGGCCCAGGGCATGTTGTCGGTCTCGGTGATCGCGCCGCGCGCGCTCGATAGCGAAGCGTGGACCAAACCCGTGTTTATTCACGGCCGTCAATGGACGGCCCAGCATTTGCGAAACAATCCCCGGATGAAAGATTTCCGGTTCTTTCTCTGCGAAGACAAAAAAGGCGGATCGGAACAGGCATGCGCGTGGCTCCAATGAACAGTCGTTTTCTCGATGCCTGCCGGCGGCGTCCCACGGACGTGCGGCCGGTATGGTTTATGCGGCAGGCAGGCCGGTACATGAAACAGTACCGGGAAATCCGCGCCAAACATAAGATCCTCGAAATCTGCAAACGCCCGGATCTGGCCGCCGCGGTAACCCTTCAACCCATTGAAGTTCTCGATGTCGACGCGGCCATCATCTTTGCCGACCTGCTGCTGCCCGTCGAGCCGATGGGATTGAAACTCGATTTCGTATCCGGCGAAGGGCCGGTCATCGACAACCCGGTGCGCACTTCGCACGATGTCGATACGCTCTCCATTTCCAACACCGACGAACTGAGCTATGTGGGCGAATCCATCCAGATGGTGGTGCGCGCTCTCAGCGGCAAAGTGCCGGTGATTGGATTCGTGGGTGCGCCGTTCACGCTGGCCAGTTACATGATCGAAGGCGGCCCGTCGAAATCGTTTCTGCGCACCAAGCAACTCATGTACAAGGATGAGGTGCTGTGGCGCCGGCTGATGGGCAAGATCGTCGATGTGCTGGGGCCGTTTGCCCTGATGCAAGTGGGCGCCGGTGCGCGGGCGATTCAGGTATTCGATAGCTGGGTGGGCGCGCTTGGTCCAGACGATTATGTGCGCTATGTGGCCCCGTATTCGCGGGCGCTGATTGAGCGCATTCGTTCGGCTTCGGTTCCCGTCATCCATTTCGGAACCGGCGCGGCCGGCTTCTTCAAGGAATTGCATGCCGCGGGCGGCGATGTGATGGGCGTCGATTGGCGCATCAATATCGACCAGGCGTGGATGGACATCAGCTACCGTTCAGCGGTGCAGGGGAACCTGGATCCGGCGGTGCTGTTTGCTCCGCTGCCCGAACTGAAAGCGCGTGTGCATGAGTTGTTGAAGCGCACCGGCACGCGGCCCGGCCATATCTTCAATCTCGGGCACGGCATTCTGCCGGAGACCCCGGTGGACAACGTGAAGGCCGTGGTTCAGATCGTGCGCGACTACAAGCCGTGATTGCGATTGTTGGCGGCGGCATCTCGGGATTGGCCGCCGCGTGGTACCTCGCCAAGGCCGGCAAACCTTCCATCCTGATTGAGAAGAGTCCCCGGTTGGGCGGAGTGATCGAAACTTCGTCCTGGGAGGGGTGTGTCCTCGAAGGCGGGCCGGACAGCTTTCTGGCCGTCAAGCCGGAGGCGGCGCAACTGGCTCGCGAGTTGGGCATGGGCGAGGAGTTGATTGCCTCGAATGACGACCGGCGGCTGACCTACATCTGGAAAAACAAGCGCATGATCACCATGCCCGACGGCATGATGATGATGATCCCAACGAAGATCGCGCCAGTGGTGACGACGCCGCTGCTGTCGTGGGCGACGAAGATCCGCATGGGGCTCGAATATTTCCGGCGGCCTGGTGGCCCCCGGCCGGAGCGCTCGGTGAGCGAATTCATCGAAGAGCATTACGGGCAGGAGACGGTGGACTATCTGGCCGAGCCGCTGCTTTCCGGAGTGTATGGGGGTGATCCGCGGGCGTTGAGCGTGAATGCGGTGCTGGCGCGGTTTGTCGATATGGAGACGAAGTACGGCAGCCTGACCCGAGCCGCACTGGAAGCACGGAAGAAGATGCCGGCATCGAGCGAGCCGCTGTTCCGCACGTTTCGCGACGGGTTGGGGAGTTTTGTTGCGGCGCTGGAACGCGGGATCGCGCAGCACACGCGGGTGATTCACGGCGAGGTGGAGGCGATCGAGAAGGGCTGGCGGTTGCGGGTGAATGGCGAGTGGATCGATGCGTCGCGGGTGATTGTCGCCACGCCGGCCTATGCGGCTGCCAGTTTGCTCTCACCGCTCGATGGGGAGTTGGGGCGATTGCTCGATTCCGTGGATTACTCGTCATCGTTGACCATCGCGCTGGTGTTTCGTCCCGGGCGGTTGCCCGAGCCGAAGGGCTTCGGATTCCTGGTTCCCAAGAAGGAGCGGCGCACATTAATGGCCGGCACCTGGGTGCAGAACAAGTTTCCGCATCGCGCGCCGGATGGGTATCGCGTGCTGCGCGGATTCATCGGAGGCGCGGCGGCGAAGGAGATGATCGATTTGCCCGACGATGCCATCTTTGCAGCGGTGTACCGGGATATCGAGACAATGCTGGGGATTCGCGTGAAGGCGGATTTTCAGCGCATTACGCGCTGGCGGCGCTCGATGGCGCAGTACACGCTGGGGCACACACACCGCATCGGGGAGGCGGAGCGGCGGGCGAAGGCTCTCGATGGGTTGTATCTGGCAGGGAACGCGTATTCGGGGATTGGAATCCCGGATTGCATTCGCACGGGACGCGTGGCGGCGGAGAAGTGCCTGCGGTAAGCTTCACCCACCGGCCGGTGGCGGTGCTAGGATACCCCCATGCCGGACTCCACTCGCCGTACGTTCCTGCGATCCGCTCCGCTGGCCGCGGCCGCGCCCGCACAGGCCGCGCAGCAACCCACTGCCAAGCCGAAGAAAGCATACCGGCGCACGCGCTTTGCCCCGGAAGGAGCGCTGCGGAAACTCAGCGATAACCTGTTTCTCTTCGAGGACACGACCAACGTCTACGTCGTGCGCGATGGCTCGCGGTGTGTGCTGATTGATTTTGGATCCGGCAAGGTGCTGGATCATCTGCGCCAGGCCGGAATCACGCAGATCGACTGGATTCTCCACACGCATCACCACCGCGAGCAGTGCCAGGGCGACTACAAAGCCGTGGAGCGCAACATCCCCATCGCCGTGCCGGCCCATGAACGCCATCTTTTCGAAGACGCCGAGAACTTCTGGCGCAACCGGCGCGTGTTCCATCTCTATTACGTCCGCAATGATTTCAACACCATTACGGAAAATATCCCCGTGGCGCGATCGCTCGAGGATTATTCCACCTTCGTCTGGGGGAAAACGGAGTTTTTTGTTCTACCGACTCCGGGGCACACGCTGGGAGCAATTTCGTTGCTGGCGACGATCGACGGCAAGCGTGTCGCATTCACCGGCGACCTGATGTATGCGCCGGGAAAAATCCTCAATCTTTACGACACACAGGTCAACTACGGAGGATCGGAGGGTATCGATCTCGGCATCTATTCGCTGGCGCGCTTGCGCGAACAGAAACCGGGGCTGGTGTGCCCTTCGCATGGCGATCCCCTGCCCGACCCCGACAGCGGCATCGCACAGACCATCGGGCGATTGACGGATTATTACCGCTTCCAAACCGGCAACAGCCCGAGCGAGGAGAATGCGCCGTACGCGGTCAGCCCGCACCTCATCTGCCACTATCAGACCACATCTTCCTTCTACGCCATCTTGAGCAACAGCGGCAAAGCGATGTTCATCGACTACGGCTCGGCAAGCGGCACGCACTTCGGAAACTTCGAACGCGCCACGGCTGCCACGGACCGGATCCGCTTCGTCGAACACAACATCGACGGGCTCAAGAGAAAGTTCGGTATGCGGCAGGTGGATGTCGCCATGCCGAGCCACATGCACGACGACCACATGAACGGCTTCCCGCACCTGGCGCGGCATCACGGCACGAAAATCTGGTGCTACGAAAACATGGTGGATATTTTCCAGAATCCGCGCGGGCATAATCTCGGCTGCACGTTGGGCGAGCCCTTTCGCGTGAACCGGTCGTTCCGCCATGGCGAGACATTTCGATGGGAGGAGTTTCAATTCGAGATCACGCATTCGCCGGGACACACCGAATATCAAATGGCGCTGTTTGTCACCATCGACGGGAACCGGGTGGCGTTCACCGGCGACGCCTTCTTCCCCAACCCGCGCAACGACGGGACGCTGCGGCACAACCTGATCTTTCGCAATCATGTGGAGAACGACAGCCATCTGAAGTCGATTCACAACCTGATTGAGCATGAACCGACGCTGGTGGCTCCCGGCCACGGAAAGCCGTATCCGGTGGACAAGCAGATCATGCTGGCCACGGAGCAGAAATTCCGCACGCAGCAGAAATATTTCTTCGATTTGCTGCCGCAAGGGGAAACGGATTTCGGGCTCGATCCGAGTTGGGTCAAGATTTATCCTTATCAGATGGTGCTGGGGCCGGGGTCCGTGCAGAAGGCGGAAATCCGCGTACAGAACTACCGCACCGAGCCCATGGAGATGGAGGTGGCGCTGGTGACGCCGTCGGAGTGGCGCGTCGAGCCCGACACACTGCAATTCACCGTGCCCGCCAAGAGCCATCGCCACGTGCCGTTCACGATCACCGTGCCCAAGACGTGGGAAGGGCCCGGACCGCGGCTGGCGATTGCAGCCGATGTCCGGGCCGGGAAGCGCTACCTGGGGCAAATCACGGAAGCAGTGGTGGACGTGACGGCGGGATAGCTACTGGCCGTTCGCCTTCCCTGGTGTGGGCTTCTGCGATGTCCACGTGGCGCCGCCGTCGGGGCTGCGCCCGTAGGAAACATCGGCTGCCTGCTGTCCAAAGGTCACGGCGTCGATCTGCGTCGCCCCGTCGGTGTGAAACAGCCCGATTTCCTCGCCGCTCGCGCTGAGCTTGAAGTTGGTGTGCAATGGGCCGAGTTGGCCCTCCTCGTCGGCCCAAAAGACCAGGTATCCCTTGGCTGCGATCTTCACGCCATCCGGGATGCGGTATTTCTTGGGGTTCGAAAGGTTGTCGGTGAGATACATGCCGCTCATGTCCACCTCTACTTCGCCGGGGTTGTAGATTTCGAGCCAGTCATCCCAGGCATCGGCTTTGTCGGGGTTGACCAGGGTAGTCTTGTTGTCGGCGAGGAATTCGTTGATTTTCAAGCCGACGGGTGGCAGCGAAGCATCCACGCCTGTTGCCGGATTCTCCTTGGCCGGCGTGGGCAGATTCGTGGAAGCCCAGCGATTGCCGGAGTTGCCCAGGCGAATGTAAGAGCGTCCGGCGGCCAGTTCGGGAAATTGCACACTGTCGAGCAGCGTCTGCTCACCGGATGCCGTGTTGTAAAGGAACAGCCCGCCGCCGCTTGCCGAGATGCGGAAATTTGCGTGCGCCGCGCCTTCATTGGTCTCTCCATCGAGCCAGATGACCAGCATCTCGCCGTCGGCCAGCGTGCGCGAAGGCAGTGCCCATTTCGTGGGCGTGCCGGAACTGTCGCTGAGGTACATACCGGCCAGATTCACCGGACCGGGGCCGAGATTGTGGATCTCCACCCAAGGGTCGGCATCGCCCGCTTCGTCCGTCATCGAAGAGGAGTTCACGCTGACGATTTCGTTCAACCGTACGTCGGATGGTTGGGCCTGCGCGTCGAGCCAGGGGCGCAGATAGGCGCGGCGTTCCTTGACGAATTGCATGATGCCGAGCAGAGGAGTCTGCCCGCTCGATACCGTCGATTCCAGCGCCGTTTCAAACTGTACCGCGGTAAAGAGCTTGTTGGGGTCCTCCACCACGTGGGGGCGAATGAGGTCGGCAAGTTGCTTGACTCGCAAGGCGTAGGTGGCTTCGTCGAAACCTTCGCGCATCATGCGCGCCAGCATGCGCAGGTAGGTGCGCTTGAATGAATCGACGGCCCACAGCTTTTCCATGAGCGGACGGGAGTTGTTCGCGCCTCCCCCGGGCGCACCCGGACGGCCACCCGTGGCTGTGCTGGAGCTCGGCAGCCAAAAGGCCTCCAGAGTGGCGGGCGTGGCGATGCGCGGCGATCCATCGCCCGTGGTTCCGAAGGATTCGTTCAAGTCCCAGTGAATATGGATGAAGCGATTGTCGGATGTGCGCTGATAGAGGAAATACTCGGCGCCCGAGCCGGCATAGGAGTCCAGGTTCACGAACAGGATGTTAAGGGCGATGCCGTAGAGTAGGTTGTCGACATCGGCGATGGTGGACAGCTTTGCTTCCAATTCCGCCGCGGGAGTGTTGTTGAGGATGTCCAGGAATTGAATCAGGCCAGAATAGTCGTTGGCCTCTTCGTTGGTCTTCAATTCGTAGACACGCCGATAGGCCGTGGGATCCGTGCCGAGGTAGGCCATGGTGGCGTTGGATTCGCCGGATTCATAGAAGTTCCCGTCTTCGTCATCGCCAAAGCGGCTTTGCATCATGGTTTTGTCGGGCTGTTCGACGGCGATGTAGAGGCCGTAGTAGGCGTCGTTCACATACAGGCGCACATGCACGGCGCGCATGGCGGCGATGTACTTGCCGGCGAAATCGAGAAACAGCTTTTCGCGCAGGAAGTCCGGCTGGAGGTCGCCGTTGTTGAGATTCAGCTTTTTGAGGCCGAGGAACTTCGCTTCTTCGTCGTACTGGTTGAAATCGAGCTTGAAGGATTTCTTCACTCCACCGCGGCGGAACGAAGCGTTGCCCTTGAAGCGGACGCCGATCTTGTCGATGACCGTGTCGCCGTATTGAAACCGGGCAGGAAAATAAGGGTCTTCGGGATTGCTGGAATGAGCCTGGAAGAGGGTGTTGTACCAGTTCGGATCGTCGAAATAAAGGCGAATTTCACGAACCGCCGTATCGTCGAAGAACGCCGCTGCCTGATCGGCGCGCAAAGCAGGCGCCAGGCTGGACGCCAGGCAGATGAGAAAGAAACCGATACGCATATTGGGATTCCTATGGGTTGGAACCGCGATATGGCAATCCGGTTACGGTGCGCCGTGTAAAGGAATGTTAAGCGTTGGGTTCGGGCGTATCCATGCCCATCTGGCTGAGGCGATAGCGCAGCGCGTTGCGAGTGAGCCCCAGCAGTCGTGCGGCCTGACTTTTGTTGCCGTTCGCCTTCTTCATCGCTTCGCGGATAATCGCCTGCTCGTATTCGTCCAGGGACATACCTTCGGGCAGCGAGAATCCGGAAGGTTGCGCATTCGGGATACGGGGCTTGGGCATGGCATCGAGGCGGATATCGGCGGGCTCGAGTGTGGAGGCGGAAGCCAGCACAAGGCTGCGCTCGATCACATTCTCCAACTCGCGCACGTTGCCGGGCCAGTGGTATTGCATCAGCGCATCGATGGCGCTTTCGCTAATGGCCTTGGCCGCGGAGCCCAGTTCTGCCGATAGTTTCTCGACGAAGTGCTTGGCGAGATAGGGAATGTCTTCGCGCCGGTCGCGCAGCGGGGGAATATTGATGGGAACCACATTCAGCCGGTAATACAGATCTTCGCGGAAGGTGCCCTGTTCGAGTGCCGCACGCAGGTCGGCGTTGGTGGCGGCGATGACGCGGACATCGATGCGCAGCGTCTTGTTGCTGCCGAGGCGCTCGAACTCGCGCTCCTGCAAGACGCGCAGCAGCTTCACCTGAATGCTGCCGGGCACGTCGCCGATCTCATCGAGGAACGCCGTGCCCGTGTCCGCTTGCTCGAATTTGCCGGGCTTGCTTACGGTGGCGCCGGTGAAGGCGCCCTTCTCGTAGCCGAACAGCTCGCTTTCCATCAGATTTTCCGGGATCGCGGTGCAGTTGATTTTCACGAAGGGGCGGTCGCGGCGCGGCGAATGATAGTGAATCGCCCGGGCGATGAGATCCTTGCCGACGCCGCTTTCGCCCGCCAGCAGCACGGTGGCGCGCGTGGGAGCGACGCGCATCACGGTGGCGAAAATTTCCTGCATCGGACGCGAACGTCCCACAATGTTGTCGAACCGGTAGCGATGCCCCAACTGCTCGCGGAGTTCACGGTTCTCATCGCGCAGCGAGCGTACTTCCAGCGCTTTGTTCACCACCTGCATCAGGTGATCGAGTGAGAACGGCTTGGGGATGAAATCGTATGCGCCGGCCTTCATCGCCTCAACCGCCGTCTCCACGGATCCGAACGCGGTCAGCATGACCACCGGCAGGTTGGCATTCTGCCGGTGAATCAATGCCAGCAGTTCCTGGCCGCTCATGCCGGGCAGTTTCAGGTCGGTGAGCACAAGGTCGGCCTTGTCGAGAAAGGGGAGCGCCTCTTCGGCCGAGCGCGCCTGATCCACCGCAAAGCCGGCGGAGAGCAATTGCAGTTGCATCACGCGGCGCAGTTTGTCTTCATCTTCGACAACAAGGATACGTTTTGTCATGCGGTGGATTCCGGAACGGCGAGCGGCAACAGCACACGGAACACACTGCCCGAGCCGCTCTCGCTCTCCACAGTAATCTTACCGCCATGCTCGTCGACGATACGGGAGACGATGGCGAGCCCCAGCCCGACGCCGTCTCGTTTTGTGGTGAAGAACGGATTGAAGATGTTTTCCCGATGCGCCGCGTCGATGCCCGCGCCACGGTCAATCACGGAAAACTCCACCCACCCCTCGGCGGGGCGCGACTTGATGGTGACCGTACCCGCCGGCGGGCTTGCCTGAACGGCGTTCAAGAGCAGGTTGTAGGCAACCCGTTCGATGAGTTCGGCGTCGAAGGCGAAAGGGCGAATGTCGGGCGAGTAGTTCTTGATGATGCGCACATCGAAGGGCGGGTGGTGCCGTTCGATCTGGCTCACGGCGCGGTCGAGCACCTCCGTGAGATCGGACAGCACGGGCTGCATCCGCAACGGGCGCGCGAAATCGAGGAAGCGCGTCACCAGCGAGTTGGCGCGGTCCACTTCGCTCGTGATGAAACCGGTGAGTTCCTTCACCAAGCCGTTTTCCTCGGCAACGCTGCGGGCGAGCATTTCCGCCGATGCCTTCACGGTGCCGAGCGGATTGCGCAGCTCGTGGGCGAGTCCGGCGCTCAACTGGCCGATCGCCGCGAGACGTTCGGAGCGGCGCACGGCGGCCTCGGCTTCCTGTAGATGGCGATTGGCTTCGGTCAACTGCTCGGCGGCCTGCTGGTAGCGCCGCGCCTGCACGCGATTGGATTCGGCCAGTTGATTGGTGAGGAAGCCGACCACGGGGAGGAAGATCACGTTGAGGCTGAGCACGCCGATTCCCTCGGGCGTCAATTCCCATCGCCCCGGATCGAGAAACCAGGGCGTGAGGAAGACGATGTAGGATCCGCAGGCAAGCAGCGTGACGATCATGGTGCCGGCCAGGCCGAGCGCGGTCGCCGCGGAAACCACGGGCAGCAGCAGGATGAGATAGTACGGGCTGGTGATGCCGCCGGTGAATCCGATCAGCAGGAAGCCGAACGCCAGCTTGAGGGCGATGGCCGCCACAACGCCGCGCGGTGTCGAAAAGAAGCCGATGCGCGGCTCGGCCACTTGAAAAATGGCCAGCGCCGTGAGCACTTCGATCTCATACACCTCGCGCTGCGGACTCGCCAGCGCCAGCCCGCCAAACAGCAGAAGCCAGACAAAGTCCTGCGCACGGACCAGGCTTTGACGAGGTTGCAACATGCTCACATTGATTGTGCCAAAATAAAGGCTGATCCGATTTTGAATCCCTCATGAGTGTTTCCAATACCCCCGATCCGGTCCAGGATGAGATGGTTTCTGCGCCTGAGACCTCAACCTTTGGCGATATCCTTTCGCAGTTTGAGCAGGAACATAAGGCAGACCCGAACGAAGCGTTGCAAGGCACTGTCGTAGCGGTTACCGCGGAGAACATTGTGGTGGACATCGGGCGCAAGCTCGAAGGTCTTCTTGCACTCGCCCCGTTTCAGGATGCCAAGGGCAACGTGCGCGTCAAAGTGGGCGACGTGCTCCCGGTGACGATCACCGGGCGCGGCGAAGGCTACTTTGAGCTGTCCACGTTGCGCGTGAAACGGCCCACCGACTGGACCGAATTCGAGAAGGCATTCGCCGAAAAGGCGATTGTCGCCGGAACAGTGACCGAAGTGGTGAAGGGCGGATTGCGCGTGGATGTCAGCGGCATCCGTGCGTTCATGCCGGCTTCCCGCAGCGGCGCCAAGGATGCGGTGGAGATGGAGAAGCTGGTCGGACAGGAGATCCGCTGCCGCATCACGAAACTCGATGTGGCGGAGGAAGATCTTGTAGTGGACCGCCGCAGCGTCCTTGAGGAAGAGAGCGCCAAACAGAAGGAACAGGCGTTCCAGAACCTGAAGGAGGGTTCGGTGGTGCATGGCACGGTGCGCACCATCACCGAGTTCGGCGCCTTCGTCGATCTGGGTGGCGTGGACGGATTGCTGCATGTGGGGGACATGAGTTGGAACCGCGTCAAAGCCGCGGATATCGTCTCGGTGGGCGATTCGGTGGAAGTGAAGATCCTCCGCATCGATCCCAACACGCGCAAGATCTCGCTCGGCATGAAACAGTTGCAGCCCGATCCCTGGACCGTGGCCACGCAGTCGCTCAAGGTCAATGACCGCGTCAAGGGGAAGGTGGTCCGGCTGGCCGATTTTGGCGCATTCGTCGAGATCCAGCCCGGTGTCGATGGCTTGGTTCACCTCAGTTCCATGGCCTGGGGCAAACGGGTGAAGAAGCCTTCGGATGTAGTGAAGGTGGGCGATGTCGTGGAAGCCGTCATCCTCGACATCAAACCGGCCGAGAAGCGGATTTCGTTGAGCCTCAAGGAGGCCCTGGGAGACCCGTGGGACGATGCCGACAAGAAGTTCCCGGTCGGCACGATTCTCGAAGGGGTGCCGATTGTGAACCTGGCCAAATTCGGGGCCTTCGTCGATCTCGGCGACGGGCTGGAAGGAATGGTGCACATCGCCGACATCACCAGCGAAAAGCGCCTCGAACACCCCAAGGAGATGTTGGCGGCCGGACAGAAGGTGCGCGTGCTGGTTCTCGAAGTGGACAAGGAGAAACGGCGTATCCGGCTGGGCATGAAGCAGTTGGAGCCCACGGTCATGGATACCTTCCTGGCCGAACATAAGGTTGGCGATACGGTCAATGGGCGTGTCGTTTCGGTGGACGCACAGAAGGCGAAAGTGGAGCTGGCGGAAGGGGTTACGGCCATTTGCCCGATCCCGAAGGACGAGCCTGCGGCGGCAGCCGCCGCGGCGGAGGCGTCCGATCGGCCCAAGGTAGCGGTGACCGACCTCGGGGCGATGCTCGCCCAGCGTTGGAAGAGCGGCCCGGCGGAACCCGTCGCGGCAAGCCCCAAGCTGCGGCCCGGCGAAGTGCGCGCCTTCGTCATCAAGTCCTTCGATCTGGCCCGGAAGACCGTGGAAGTAGGTCTGGAATAAAGGCTTACCGAGTGTCCGTTACCTTTTCCCGTGTTGTACGTCAGTCATTACTGACATGTCGGGCAAGGGTGAAGTAGCGACGATACCGGCCCCTGGAGCCATCGCCAACATGGACGAATCGGCGTTGATCCGGGCGGCACAATCCGGCGATCAGAGCGCGTTTGAAGCTCTCGTCGAAACATACGATCAGGGCGTCCTGCGGCTGGCGGGGAATCTGCTCCGCAGCGAGCAAGACGCCTTCGATATTTACCAGGAGACCTTCCTCCGGGTTTACAAAAACTTACACAGCTTCCGCTTCGATTGCAGTTTCCGCACGTGGCTATACCGGATTGTCACCAATCTGTGTCTGGACCACCTAAGGAAACGCAAGGTGCGGAAGGAGGAACCCGCGGCGCTGGCCACCTCGGATGGCGAGTTGGACCGGATGGCAGTGGTGGCCGAGGAGAACCCGCATCAGGACCCGCAACGCAACCTGCTCAGCCAGGAATTGCGCGGAAGGATTGAGCAGGTTCTGGGCGAGTTGACCCCCCGCGAGCGGATGGTGTTCGAGATGCGCCATTACCAGGGCATGCGGTTGCGGGCCATCGGCGAAACGCTGGGAACGACGGAAGAAGCGGCAAAGAATTGCCTCTTTCGCGCCACGCAAAAGATGCGCTCAGCTTTGGGAGATTTCGTATGAATTGCGACGCAGCGAAACAGGATTTGACCCTTTATCTTTACGGCGAACTCGAGTTTGAGCAGGAAGAGCAAATCGAGCGGCACCTGACCGGGTGTGAAGCCTGCCGCGGCGAATTGGAAAAGCTGCGGGCGTTTCACGCGGCCATGGACAAGCAGGAAACCGAGCCGTCTCCGGAACTGCTCCGCGCCTGCCGCAGGGAATTGCGTGCCCGCACGACAGCCATGCGCGAGGCCGCGGAGAACACATTTTGGGCCAGAATACGGCGGTTCGTTACGGCCACTGTGCCGTCGGCGGCTTTTCTGCGTCCGGTGGGCGCACTGGCGTTGGTGGCTGTAGGGTTTACAGGCGGACGGCTGTGGGACGAATCGCGCGCGGTGAACGAACCGCTGGCGATGCGCGTGCGGAATCTGACGGCCAACGAGAACGGCGCTGTCGACCTTATTGTCGAGGAAGTGCGGCATAAGAAACTCACCGGCCGGCTGGATGACGAGCGGATTCGAAACATGCTGCTGACGGCGGCGACGGACCCTTCCGACCCCGGACTGCGAGCCCGCACTCTGGACGTTTTGAAGGAACAGGCCGAACAAAGCGATGTGCGGCGGGCGCTGCTGCGGGCGCTCGCCTGGGATAGCAATCCCGGCGTACGGCTGAAGGCGATTGAAGCGCTGCGCCCGGTGTCGCGCGATCCGGAAACGCGCCGCGTGCTGGCTCAGGTGTTGCTGGAGGACGAGAATCCCGGCGTTCGCACGCTGGCTGTCGATCTGCTGACAAACGGTGTCGAGATTGACGATATCGGCGCCTTGCAGGAGGTCATTGTGCGGGAGAGCAATCCTTACATCCGGCAAAAGACGCTGAAGGCGTTGCGTGAGGCCAATGCTTCGGTGGAGACGTTCTGACGATGCATGCAATCCTGCTCTTGCTGGTGTCGATGTTTGCCGCCAGCCCGGAACCCTCTTTTCGGGTCCTGCGCGAGGGCGGAGATTGGGTGCGCATCGATGAGGGACTCGTCCCCGCCGAAGCGGGGTTGACCGTTGTGGCTCCGGGGCGCGTGTCCGCGCTCGGCGCCGCGCGAAACGACATCCACTACGTGGTGAAGCGCCGGGTTCGGGCGCGGAATTACGAGACCGCCAAGGCGATGCTTTCCACGCCGGCGATCCGCTATTCCCTGATCACGGGAAGAACCGTGCTGGTGGTTCCGCGGCAGAGCGCGCCGGCCGTCTCCGAGGTGGAACTGCGCATACCCCGGTCGCTCGAGGAAACGGCAATCGAGGTCCTGGATGGCACAGTGTCGGCCTTCGATCTGGGCGGCGCCATACGGGTTCATGCTCGGGCCGGTTCCCTGCGCATGGACCGGATTTCCGGTGGCCTGACGGCATGGACAGGAGGCGGCGAAGTGCGCCTGGGGCGCGTGGCGGGCGCAATCCGGGTGCAATCCGGAGGAGGCGGCATCAGCGTGGAGGGAGCCGGTTCGGGCGCCGTGCTGGAAACCGCCGGGGGCGAGGTCTACGTCGGCGAGGCAATGGGTCCGGTTTCGGCGGTGACCGGAGGGGGCAATATTCATGTGGAGCGGGCCTACGCTCCCGTGGATGCGCGCACGCGCGGCGGTCTGGTGGAAATCGGGCATGCCGATGCCAACGTCCGCGCCAAGACCTTCGGCGGGGCAATTCATATCGGTTCGGCTCGCGGCGCGGAGTGTGACTCCTCGGGCGGCCCGATTCGCCTCGATTGGGTTTCGGGACGTTTGCGGGCGGCCACAACCATGGGCAATATCGTCGCCGGTATTGCTCCGGACCGCATTCGCGATTCCTACCTGAACACGGGCGCGGGTGACATTACGGTCGTGCTTCCGTCTAATATTGCGGTGACCGTTCAGGCGGAAAACGAAGCAGCCGGAGCGATGGCGCGTATTTATTCGGAATTTCCAGAAATTCGCGTGCTGCGGCTGCCTTCGCTTGGCAGACCGCTGGCCGCGCAAGGCGCAATCAACGGCGGAGGGCCCCTGCTGCGGCTTTCCGCATCCGGCGGCATCATCCACCTGAAGCGGCACGAATAAACGAATTGCAGGATTGCAGGAGAGGACGGATTGTTATGCGGTGGAATGATTGGCTGATCGTAACGGCAGCGGTGCTTGGGTTGGCGGCGGCCGTACCCGGCGCCCGCGCTCAGAAGTCCGAGGACAAGCCGAAAATGCTCATGATGTCTCCCCGGAGTCAGAGCTTCTTGGGAGTGGCGGTCGCCGAGGTGAACGCCGAGCGCGCCAAGGCGTTGAAGCTGCGCGATGAGCATGGCGTGGAAATCACCCGTGTGGAGGAGGAGAGCCCCGCGGCTAAGGCTGGGTTGAAGGCCCAGGATGTGGTGTTGGAGTATCAGGGCCAGCGTGTGGAGGGGATCGAGCAGTTTATCCGGCTGGTGCGCGAAACGCCGTCCGGGCGGCAGGTGAAAATGCTCGTGCATCGGAACGGGCAGCCCGTGCATGTGACGGCAACCATCGAGTCGAAGAAGATGCGCTCCCTGACCGTCGGGGATATGCAGATCGCGATACCGCAAATTCCGGAATGGCGGATGAGCGAGTTGCCGCGGCCTGGGTTGCACTGGCGCGGCGGACTGCTCGGTGTAGAGGCGGAGGAACTGAATCCGCAACTGGCTGAGTTCTTCGGCGTGAAGGAAGGGGTACTGGTGCGATCGGTGTCGAAGGACAGCGCGGCGGAGAAGGCGGGTATCCGCGCCGGCGACGTCATCGTGAAAGTGGACAGCAAGGAGGTTTCTTCCCCCACCGAAGTCACCCGCGCGCTGCGGGCTTCGGAGAAGAAGCCCGTGCCGGTGACGATTGTCAGGGAGAAGAAAGAAGTAGCACTCCAGGTGACCGTAGCGGCCGAATCCGAGGATCGGCCACGCGGGCGCATGGTTCGCAATCCGGAGTTTCAATTCTGATTCGTCGCCGCGGCGGCGTTCGCGCTGAGAATGCGGTGGACCTTCAGCAGCAACTCGGTGTCGCATTGCGGCAGCCCGAGGCTGGAGGCGACTTGGGCGGCGGATTCGCCGCGGCGGAACAAACGCATCGCTTGCGTGCGGCGGTTGAGATTGATACCTTTGAGTTCGGTTGACGGCGCGCCGGAGATCTCCGCGCGCCGTTCGGCTTCCTCGACCCGCTGCGCCAACTCCTGGACGAGGCTGCGCGTTTTTCCCAGTTCCGACTGGAGTAACTGCTGACGCTTGTTCCAGCGTGTCTGAAATTCGAGTTGCATCCTTTTCAGTTGGAGAAACAGGAATAGAGCGGTTCCCAGTCCGGCGAAGCCAACCAGGTAGGGAACAAGAGTGAGAAGCGTAAGGTTCATGGCGATTCCTAGTACAGCGTGCGAAGCCGCTCCTCCTTGCTGATGATTTGTTTGATGCGCACACCGTAGTTGCCCTCGACGACGACAACTTCTCCGCGGGCGATGACGCAGTTGTTGACGATGATCTCCACCGGTTCGCTAATCGCGCGATTGAGTTCCACGATCGAGCCGCTGTTTAATTTGAGGACATCTTTGAGCGGCAACTGCGCTCGGCCGAAGGATACGCTGACCGGAAGCTCGACCTCGAGAAGCAGGCCGAGCGTGCGAGAATTCTCGACGGCCGGAGAGATGTTCCTGCCCGGAGCGGGTGCGGTGGTTGCCGGAGCGGTGCCGGCCGGAGCCGCCGAAGGTGCGGGCGTAGACGGTGGATCGAGCAAATCCTGAAGTTCACGATTCCATCCGAACCGAACGCGATGGCTCGCTCCGGCGAGTGCAATGTGGAACTCCAGACAGACCGCAAGTTCGGGAGGCTTGGCGATGTCTTTCCCGGCTCCACAGTTGACCTCCTTGCGGATCCTTTTGCCGAAGGCCGAGGCGCTCGCCGAGAGCGCCTGGCTGCTGATCTCCTTCCATGTCCCCTGGCAATCCTCGGCGGTCGCATCGTCGATTCCGGCAGCGGCTAGCGCCAGTTTACCGATCGCATTCCAATCCTCGGCCGGGATGCCGAGCCAGAGTGTCGTCTGCGCGGATGCCGTGATCGCTTGTTCCCACCAAGCCCACTGTTGGGAAGCATCGGGAGACGGCTGCGCGGCGGGAACCAAGGACCATTGCACTTTCGGCTGCTCGGTGGTCATCGCTTCCAACGCCTGGGATAGCGATTGCTGAAAGACATCAGCAAACCAGTTGGCGCCGTCGCCCAAATTGGGATCGTTCATGGCCATATCGGTTCCCTTCGTTGCTGCCTTGCGCGAGGCCTGTCTCCTCTCTTCTCGCCTATGCTCCTGTTGCGATGACTCTGGTTAGTGGCCTGTCCCCTCCTACGGTCTCCCGTTGCTTGCGGCGAGCTTGCGGATTGTCGCGCAGCCCGGCTTTGTCTGCGCTGATCCGGCATGGAGAGAAGACCGCGGATGGCATATCCTGGGACGTCTACAGTCCGCGCGATGTCGGCCAACGCTTTTCTATGTAGGAGCGCAGCCGCAGGATCGCCTGCGACTTCAGTTGAGAAACCCGAGATTCATGCAAATCGACGATGCGGGCAATCTCCCGCAGCGTCATCTCCTCCTGATAGTACAGACTCAGTACGGTCCTCTCGACGGGAGGCATCTTCTCGATTGCCTCCTGGAGGAGACGTTCCAACTCCGATCGTTCCAATAGCCGCGATGGCCAGTGTTGCTCATCGTCGGAGATGTATTTGAGCAGGTCTCGCCCGTCTTCCTCCGGGGAAGAGGATTCGAGACTGCCCAGATTGACGCCGCGGATGTCGACAAGCCAGTCGTGGTACTCCTCGATTGTCAATTGCAGTGCCGCGGCGATCTGCTCCTCCGTGGGCGCGCCGTGCAGT
>CAYOBO010000135.1:0-20057 GCA_964402295.1 uncultured Candidatus Solibacter sp.
GCAGGAGGTTCTGTTCAATCAGTTCCTGCTTCATCTTCGCCCCGTATCCCGGCACATGCCGGATCATGAAATTATTCGGCGTGTACCCGGATCCGCACTGCACCTGGTACGTCCCATCGAAATCCGGATGCGCTTTGTCCCAATACATGCCGGTGAGCAGGCTGTGATAATAGCCGGTGCCTTCATCGGCCTTCGCCTGCCGGCCTTTCAAATCGTTGAACAGCCCAATCACGGTCAGCCCGAAATGGCTCGTCAGATTGCGCCCCACCTGCCCGCTCGAATTCGCCAGCCCATTGGGGAATCGCCGCGATTTGTTGAGCAGCAGATGCCGCGCCGTCTCGATCGTGCTGCACGCCATCACCAGCGCCCCGCAATCGATGCGCTCCGTCGACCCGTCGCTCTTGCGGTACTCAATGCCCGCCACCTTCGATTCATCCGCATTCAGCAGAATGCGCGTCATCGTGGCATCGGTGAGCAGCGTCAACCGTCCGGTTTTTTCCGCCAGCGGAATCGCCGTATTGGCCGCCGTATATTTTGCGTCCACGCAGCAATTGCCGCACTTGCCGCAGAAATGGCACAGCGGCCGGCCAGTAAAATGCGGCGCGGTGGTCATCGCCTTGCGTTGGGCGATGAACTCCATCTGCATGCCCTTCGCCTTCAGCCGGTTCACGCCGCGCTTCAGCATCATCTCGCCGCACTTCAGAGGAACGCCCTTGGTGAACTCGCCATCGGGAATATTCCACAGCCCGTCCTTGAATCCATAGGCGCCCATCAGGCGTTCCGTCTTGCTGTAGTACGGAGCCACCTGTTCATAGGGAATCGGCCAGCGCCGGAAATCGCCAGGCCCGAACCGCAGCGTATGTCCCGCCCAGCACAGTGATCGGCCGCCGACGAATTTCAGCAACCCGTGATTCGGATTATCGCCGACCGGAGTAAAATGATCCCGTTCCCGGTAATCCCCAAACAAGCTCTCGATGGGGTTGCGCAGCCCTTTCTTCAGACGCTCTTCCAAGACGGTGTACGGATCGCCATGCTTGCCGTAATCGACACCGGCTTTGAGCCGCCGGCCCGCTTCCACCAGAGCGACCTTCAACCCGGCTTGCGTGAGGACGTACGCCGCCATTCCCCCGCCATGTCCGCTGCCGACAATAATGACATCGTATTTCGTGGCCATTGCAGATGCGAGAATATCACAACCGGACAGCGGCGAACATGTGAGCACACAGCAAGACAAAGCTTCCTCTCAATCCGATAATTTGCTACCTTATGTTCTGAATTCGTAACTGTAAACCAAGTACTCTGGAGGTACGTTTTGCAAATGCCGCTGATTCGCACGCTTTTGATGCTCCTGGTGTATATGGTGGCATCATCAACCTTGATGGCTGCCGTACGCGGCAACGAGGCCATGTACGTCGGCGGAACGATCACAACGGTCCCTGAGAAGACCGAGGGAAGGCTTGACACTACCGGAAACACCCAGGCTACTTTTACCGCGAAGAAGGGAACATTTTCCATCCCTTACGCTACCATCACCTCCATCGAGTATGGTCAGAAAGCGGGTAGGCGCGTCGGCGTCGCACTGGCGATCAGCCCAATTGCCCTGTTCTCAAAGAAGCGGAAGCACTTCCTCTCTATTGCCTATACCGACGACAAAGGTGTCAAGCAGGGTGCGGTCTTCGAGATCGCCAAGGGTCGGGTACGTGACGTGGCGTCAGTCCTGGAATCCAAATCAGGCAAGCAGATAGAGTTCGAGTCCGAAGACGCAAAAAAACACTACGAAGGGAAATAGCATATGACGAGACGACAATGGATTGCCGCGGGCCTCGTCTCACCTGCGGTGTTTGCCGCGGTGCGCGGCAAAGAGGTCATGTACGTTGGCGGTACTGTTTCCGGCCTCCCGGAAGCCACCGAAGGGCAACTGGACACTTCCGATTCGAAGGCTCTTCGCTTTTTCTCACCAAAGGGCAATTTCGAAATCCTTTACGAGAACATCACATCCATTGAATACGGACAAAAGGCCGGCAGACGCCTGGGAGTCGCGCTCACCATTACTGTCTGGGCCTTGTTCTCTAAAAAGCGCAAACACTTTCTTACTCTAGGTTATAAGGATGAAGAGGACAAACCCCAAGGCGTCGTTTTGGAGCTACCCAAGGGAACTCCAAAGTCCGTTATAACGATTGTCGAAGCTCGAAGTGGCAGAAAATGCGAATACGAGTCGGAGGAGGCGCGAAAGCATGTTCACGGGTAGCGGCATCCTCCTTCTACTATTGGCCGGGTTGTCAACTCCATCGCCACAAGACCAAGCCCCCGCGGCCAAAGAAGCCTCGGTGACGGAAAGCACAGCACTCGCCAGGGTGAGGAAAATCTGCGTCGATAAGCTAAGCGGGGAAACGCGCACCGTGGATGCAGCTCGGGAGATGGCCATCGCGGGATTATATGCATCCAAGCGTTTCTCCGTGCTCGAAAGGTGCGATAAGGCGGATGCAACGCTCAAGGGTGCGGTCATGGAGCGTTTCAACCGCAAAGTTCGCGCGGAGGGAGAATCCGCGGATTTCGGAGTCGCCGCGGGCGCCGCAAGCGCATCTCCCGGCAGCGCTCGCGCGGCAATCGGTGCGGCATTGGGCGGCAGCGGAGAATCTTTATACTCGTCCGAAACCGCTGCGAATGCATCGGTGATCCTGCGACTGGTAGACGCCGACGGCGTCGTAATTTGGGCAACCACGCAGGAAAGTTCGGGAGGCAAACTCAAGACCGCCGTACCGGATGCAATCGATCGTTCCGTGAGACAACTCCTTCGGGACGTTGAGAGAGCGCAGAAAAACCTTCCCTAGTCGGGACCTCTCTGAGATCAGGAGAACATTACCGCTGCGGCAAAAACATGCGGATGCAAGACCCTGTCCATCCGGGCAGCGTCCTGGGGTCCGAAGTCATCGAAGTCCACGAACTCTCGGTCACGCAGGCCGCAAATAAATCGCAGGGATAGAATGACGCCATTCGCCGTCACAACCGCAAATACTCACTCCAAAACATCCAATCCGGCCAGGGAAACAGCGGCAAGAACCGCAATTGCCCATCCTTCAGCAACGGGTAGCTCGCCCATCCCGCTCCATGCAGCGCCAGCGCGCTGCCCAACGCCATCGCCACATGCGATCCCACGAACGCCGCCACCACCCGCGGCAACGCATCCTCGGCCCGCAGCAGTGGCAGCACATGCAGCGCCGCTGTCAACGGCATCACCACGGCCAACACCGACACACCGGCCCAGATATACAGTGCCGGCGATGTCAGAAACGTCCACTCCCGTTGCACCCACAGCGCAAGCCCGTTCAGGTACACGGCCCGCACTCCAGGCGCCACAATCAGCAGCGCAATACACAACGCCCCACCCACCACCAGCGGAGTCTGCCATCGCGATCGCGCCATCCCACCCGTCAGATTAGCAGGTCCTATCATGAGAACAGTATGCTTCTGCTCTTTTTCCTATCCGTACTTCAGTTATCCGGCCAGTCGCATTACCCCTTCGCCATCGATCAGGATGCCGTCTCCGGCCCCGCCGATTTCAGCTTCCTCAATCAACCCATCACTCCGGCCAGCCGCCTCTTCGTGCGCGACGGCCACTTCTACCGCGTCGGCGACGATCTCCAGCCCAACACCGCCGACGACACCCCCGTGCGCCTCTACGGCGTCAATCTCTCCTTCGCCGCCAACTTCCCCGCCCCGGCCGACGCCGCCCGCATCGCCAAACGCCTGCGCCGCCTCGGCGTCAATCTCGTCCGGCTCCATCACATGGATTCCCAGCCCGACGCCAATCCATCCAACGCCGCAAGCCTCCTCACCACCGGACCCTATCCCACCCTCAACCCCAACTCCGTCGAACGCCTTCGCGGCTTCCTCAACGCACTGGCCGCCGAAGGCATCTACGTCAATCTGAATCTCCACGTCGGCTACCAGTTCCGCCCCACTGTCGACGCCATCCCCACGCTCGCTCCCGCCATCCCCTCGCAAAGCAAGCCGCTGCACATTTTTCACCCGCGCATGGTCGAACTCCAGCACGACTTTGTCCGCAAAACCCTCGATGCACTCGCCCTCCACGATGACCCCGTGCTCGGCATGGTCGAAATCAACAACGAATCCTCCCTTCTTTGGGAGTGGCAGGTGACGAACCTCGACACCCGGCTCAATGGCGCCTATCTCGACGAGCTTCAATCGCAATGGAACACTTTTCTCCGCGCGCGCCACCGCAATGACGACACTCTCCGCGAAGCATGGCAGCCGGCCATCGCCGATGGCCCGCAAATCCTCGGCCGCAACTGGGAGGTCGAACTCCACGGCCCCGCCCGAGCCTCCCTGCGCACCGAGGACGAAGGCGCCACCCAGCGCATCGACGTCACCTTCACCCAAGGCGGCGACACGATCATCGTCAAACAGGTGGGCTTCTCCGTCCAGTCCGGCGCCACTTACCTCGCCGAAGTCGAACTGCGCGCCGACCTTCCCGCCGGCGTCTCCCGCAACGTCTATTGGGACATCAAGCAGGACGTCAGCCCTTGGCGCACCTTGAACGGCCGCAACGTCTCCGTCACCAGCCAGTGGCAGAAATTTCAAATGCTCTTCACCGCCGGCTTCGCCATGGAAAACATCGGCCGTTTCGGCCTCTCCATCGCCGCCGTCGGCGCCAACCTCCAGATCCGCGGCGCACTCCTGCGCATTGCCGGCGAGCGCGGCCTCGAACCTTCCGAGTCCCTGGGCAACGTCGCCCTCGTCAAAACCACCGAACGCTCCTCGCCCGGCCGCATCGCCGATTTCCTCGCCTTCCTCGCCGAAACCGACCGCGCCTATCTCAACTCCATGCGCGATGTCGTCCGCGAAAAAGCCGGTCCGCTCGTGCCCATCGCCGGCACACAAATCGGATTCGGCGGACTGATGACGCTCGACTCGCACCGCGACCTCGACTACCACGACAACCACTTCTACATCGATCACTACAACTTCCCCAACACCGCCTGGGATGCTCGCGATTGGCGCATCCGCGATTCCTCCGCCGTCGGCTCCGGCCTTTCCACGATCCTCAATATCGCCACCACCCGCGTCGCCGGAAGGCCCTTCACCGTCAGCGAATTCAACCAAAACTGGCCCAATCGCCAAGCCGCCGAACTCGATCCGCTCCTTGCCGTCATCGGAGCTTTTCAGGATTGGGACGGGCTCATGCACTTTGCCTACTCCCACGGCCGCGCCTGGGACGACGGCGTGCCCAGCGGCTTCGATCTTAACGGCGATTGGACCAAGTGGGTCAACTTCGGCCAGGCCGCGTGGCTCTTCCGTAGCGGCGCCATCGCCAAGGGAGAAACTGCGATACCAGTGCCGGCAAACCGCGCCCTCCGCGAACGCGCCACCCGCGAACGCCGCAACGGAGCCATCGCCGCCTTCCTCACCGCCGCCTCGGGCTATCAGCCGCTCAATGCCCTGCGCCACCGCATCGCTCTCACCGAATCCGCCGAGCCGCTCCCCGCCGAACTCCGCCAACCCGCCGAAAGTCCCATCACCGCCGCCACCGGCCAGTTCGCCTACAACCCATCGGCCCGTCTCTTCATTCTCGACGCGCCACAAGCGGCCGCCATCATCGGCTACACCGGCCACGACTCGGTCGAAGCCGGCCCAATGCGCCTCACCTTGAAGGACTCCGCCCGCGGCTTTGTTGTCGCCCTGCTCACTCCCGCCGATGGCAAGCCGCTGGCCGAATCGAAGCGCCTTCTCCTCACGCTACCCGGCGAGTCGCTCCGCGCACAGCCCGGCACGAACCCGGCGGAACCGCAAAAGCTGATCAACTACCCAAACACCGCCGACTGGTTCACCATTGAGCCCGAACCCGGAACCAACCGCCCCTCGGGCAACCGCAGCGGAGGCTCGAAGCCCACCTTCATGGAACGCATCGAATGCGAACTTGCGCTCCGCATCGCAACCGGCACGCCCCGCATCTACCCGCTCGACGGCGCCGGACAACGTATGGCGGCCCTTGACAGCGCGACCGTCGACAATGGCGTCCTCACCGTACACTTGCAGGCCGAAGGCCAGCCCCTCGCCCCCTGGTACGAAATTTCCATCGAATGAATGAAGTCCCGCGCCGCTTTTTGGCGCTTACTTCATTGAAGGACGTTCGATTCTTCCACCAAGACAGGCGGCCCTCCATCGGGAACCCGAGAGCCGCCTCTTTTTCGCCCCTTGCCTGCCTCCACCCTCACCCGCTATCTTCAGGAGCGATGAACATCGATTCTATTCACGGCATCATCCCCCCCATGGTCACCCCCTTCACTCCCGAAGGCGGCATTGACGAACAGGCCATCCGCGACGACGTCCGCTACCTCCTCGACACCGCCAAAGTCCACGGACTCGCCGTCTGCGGCAGCACCGGCGAAGGCCACACCCTCACCACCGACGAGGTTCGCCGCATCACTGCCATCGCCGCCGAGGAAGTCGGCGGACGCGTCCCCGTCATCGCCGGAATCATCACCAATTCCACAGCCTCCGCCATCGAGCGCGCGAAAGCCGTCGCCGACCTCGGCGTTGCCGCCCTCCAGGTCACTCCCGTGCACTACGTCTTCCGCCCCGATGACGATTCCATGCTGCGCCACTTCGCCGCCATCGCCGACCAAAGCGGCATCCCCGTCATCATCTACAACGTCATCCAGTGGAGCTACCTCCTTCCGCCGCTGCTCACCCGCATCCTGCGCGATGTCGATGGCGTCATCGGCGTCAAGCAAAGCGCCAGCGACATGAAAGCCCTCGCCGACCTGCTGTTGCTCACCGAAGAAGCCGGCATCCGCGATCGCATTCGCATCCTCTCCGCCGTCGATGCCCTGCTCTATCCCTCGTTCACCATCGGTTCCCATGGCGCCGTCGCCGCCATCCTCACCGCCGCCCCCGAATGGTGCGTCGCCCTCTGGAACGCCGTCAACAAAGGCAACCACACCGAAGCCCTGCGCCTGCACAAGAACCTGCTCCGGCTGTGGAACGCCATCGACGCCCCCAACCTTCCGGCCAACGTGCGCGCCGCCATGCGCCACTTCCAGCGCGAAGGCGGCATCCCGCGCCCGCCCATGCCGCCCAGTTCCCCCGCACAGCAGGAGCGCATCGCCGCCGCCCTCGCCGCTGCTTCGTAACGCCCATGCTCAGCCGCCGCCATTTCCTGCTCGCCGCCGCCCTGCATCCCGAAAACGACGCCAAACACGACCGCAGCGCTTTGATTTATGAGGGCAAGTCGCCCAACAAGCTCTGTTGCGATACCACCCTGCGCCGCGCCCCCGATGGCTCCTGGGTCATGGTGATGCTTGGCGGCGGCGACAAGGAGCCGCTTCCCGAAAACGACCTCTTTCTCTCCCGCAGCATTGACGAAGGCCGCACCTGGGGCCCCATGCAACCCATCGATCTCGGCATCAAACGCCGCGATCCCAGCCGCGCCCTGGTGCCCACCGAACTGATGGTCTATCGCAACCAGTGCTGGCTCTTCTTCGCCAACCACAACGGCAGATTCGCCGATTGGACCGCCTGGTACACCATCAGCCACGATTCCTGCCGCACCTGGAGCCGGCCGCGCCCGCTCCCTGAAAAGATCCACGTCAGCACGTTCACCCGCAACCATATCGTCCGCCGCAACGGCGAAATCGTCATCCCCTTCCAGCATTACGTCAATCCCAACGGACCCATCGATCCGCGCAACGGCGTCATGATCAGCCGCGACAAGCTGCGCAGCTTCGAAGTGCACGGCTGGGTGCGTCTCAGCCAGGACGACAACTACCGCGGCTTCGCCGAAAACAGCATCGTCGAACTCGCAGGCGGCCGCATGGTGATGATCATTCGCGCCGACCGCCTCGGCGGCGTGCTCTATCAATGCGAATCGCGCGACGGAGGACGGTCGTGGTCCACGCCGCAACCCACCGATATCCCCAACCCCGGCAGCAAAGCCACCATCTATCATCTGGGCGGGAATGCCGTGGCCATGCTCCACAACCCCAACCCAAAGGAGCGCAATCCGCTCTCCCTCTGGGTGAGCTTCGACGGCATGAAAAGCTGGCCCTACCGCCGTGACCTCGTCACCACCCCCGGCCGCCTCAACTACCCCGATGGCTTTCTGAGCAAGGACCGCCGCTATCTCCACTTCGCCTACGACGACAACCGCTACAAAGCCGTCTACTACGGGGCACGTCTCCCGAAGGCCACGTAAGCTCCTGCCACCAACTACGCCGGCTAAGGCCACTCCCCGCATCGAAATGAGTGTCGCGAGTCATGACCGGCATCGCATACTGCCGGCTCAAGGCAGCGATGCAAACATCGTTCGCGGGAATCGGCGCTTACGAGCGTTCACTGCGGAGAATGCTGGAACGGTGCACGGTGCCGCGCTCAACCACTACCCCACGGGCCGCGCACTCCACCGCGAAATCACCTCCGCCAGTTGCGCCGGATTCAGCGGCTTCGACAAATAGTCATCCATCCCGATCGCCAAACACCGCTCACGATCCCCCTCCATCGCCGATGCCGTCAGCGCAATGATCGGCGTGCGCCGCGCCGACTCTGACCGCCGGATCTCCGCCGTCGCCTGAAAACCGTCCATCTCCGGCATCTGTACGTCCATCAGAATCACATCGAACTGTTCCTTGCGGGCGATCCGGCACGCCTCCAGCCCGTTATTGACCGTGCAAATGCTATGCCCCAGCTTCGTCAGCAGCCGCTCCGCCACGCGGCAGTTGATCGGATTATCCTCCACCAGCAGAATCTTCGCCGGCCTCTGCGCAGCATCGCACTGCACCGCCGGCGCCACCGCCTTCACCGCCGGCAGTTGCTGCACCGCCGATACATCCAGCGGCAGCGAAAGCCAGAACGTGGAGCCTTTCCCCGGCTCCGAGATCAGCCCGATCTCGCCCCCCATCAGATGCACCAACTGCCGCGAAATCGCCAGCCCCAGCCCCGTCCCGCCATACTTGCGCGTCGTCGCTCCATCGGCCTGCGTAAAGGGCCGGAACAGCTTGCTCGCCACTTCCGGCGCAATGCCGATCCCCGTATCCACCACCGAAATGCGAACCCGCATTCCGCTTTCGCTCTCCTCCGGCGCCACCACAATGCGCACGCTGCCCTTCTCCGTAAACTTGATGGCATTCACCGCCAAATTGGTGATGATTTGGCGAATGCGGTCCGGATCCGCCCGCACCATGCGCGGCACCGACGCATCCCATTCCAGCCCGAAGCCGATTCCCTTTTCCTGTGCCCGAAAACGCAGCAACGCCACCACGCCTTCAATCGTTGCCCGCAAATCCATGTCCACCCGATGCACACTCAGCTTGCCCGCCTCGATCTTCGAGAAGTCAAGGATATCGTTCAACACGGTCAGCAGCGATGCCGCCGAATGCTGGATCGTTTCCACCATCTCCCGCTGCTGCCCGTCCAGCCGGGACTCGCTGAGCAACGACGCCATCCCGATAATCCCGTTCATTGGCGTGCGGATTTCATGCGAGATATTGGCCACAAACTCCGACTTGGCTCGGTTTGCCTTCTCCGCCAATTGGCGCGCCCGCCGCGCACGCTCGGCCTGAAATACAGCCAGCGCCACCGCCATCACCAACAGAAATACGGTCGTCCACAGCACCTGCGTCGTGCGCCGCGCCTCCAACCCTTCGAGAATGGTCTCCACCTCGCTCGGCGCATCGTGAAACCACTTTGCCTGAAGCCGCGCCATCGAGCCGTCCTGCGAAAGCTGTTCCAGCATTTGCCGCAATGCCTCCGCGGTGGCCGCATGTTCCCGCCGCGCCCCCAGCCCCGCCGTAACCGATGGTTCGTCCAGCGGAATCGGCAACAGATCCACCGCCCGGCAACCCGCCGGCTTGTCCATCAGCAGTACCATTCCCACGCGGTATTCCAAGAACGCCGCGTCCGCCTCCCCGCGGCAGACTCCTTCCGCCGTTGCGTTCGCTCCGGGATAGACATAAATCGATTGCGATTTGAAATGCCCCCGCACCGTCTCCGTCGCTCCGTAGGTGCCATCCACGGCAATGCGGTCGGGAAACCGCTTCTGCGCCCAGCGGCTGCCCGGCGCGCGCGGCGTCAACAGGCAGAAGCTCATCCGCATCCACGGCTCGGTCACGTGAAACCGGCTCCGGCGCTCCGCCGATATCGACAGCCGTGGCCACAGATCCACCACCCCGTTCACAATCGCATCGTCCGGCTCTCCTTCGTAGTACACCCACTCGAGCGGAATCCGCAGCCGGCTCGCCGCTTCGTCGATCGCTTCGAAGGCAAATCCCTCCGGTTTCCCGTCCGAATCCTTCGCATAATACGGAAATGCGTCGTTGAAGCCGATCCGCACCGGGCCCGCGGGAGTTTTCACCTCCCGCCCGCACGACACCCCGCACACGCATAGCAGCGCCGCGGCAATGCATACGGCAAGGGAGCGGGCCGTTTGATGTGGGCTGAACGATACCGCCACGGTCATCGCCAGTATGGTACATCCATCGGACGATTCCTATAAGAAAAAATCCCTAAGTAAGTGTACTTTTGCCCCAATTCCCGATTTCTTTGTAGGTAAGTTCCCCCGCCTCCGCCGTCGCCGCATGAATCCGCACCGTGTCGTGCAGTTCGATCGCATATCCCCCCGCCAGCGTCACGACCACCGGAATCCGTTCCCGCGCCGCCCGTTCAAACACCATCCGGTCCCGTTCCCGCAATCCGTCGAACGTCAGGTTCAGTCCCCCAAGCTGATCCTGGCAATAGGGATCCGCTCCCGCCACGTAAAACACAATGTCCGGCCGGAAGCCGGGAATCGCGATGTTGCACGCCTCCGACAACCGCCGCAGGTATTCCGAATCCCCCACATTGTCCTCCACGTGAATATCCAAGCTCGATGGTGGCTTGATCTCCGGATAGTTGTCCCGTTGATGGATCGACAACGTAAACACCGACGCATCTCCCGCGAAAATCGCCGCCGTTCCGTTACCATGGTGCACATCCGTGTCAATCACCATTGCCCGCCGCACCAAGCCGTCCTTTTGCAGCCGCCGCACCGCGATCGCCACATCGTGAATCGCGCAGAAGCCCTCGCCATGATTCGGAAAGGCATGATGAAAGCCTCCGCCGATATTGAACCCGATGCCGCGCTCCAGCGCCAGCCGTGCGGCCAGGATCGTGCCCCCGGCCGCCAGCCAGAACGCCCGCACCACCTGCTGGCTATACGGGATCTCCAGCCGCATGATGTCCGCATACGTGATCGTTCCGAACTTCAGCTTGCGTATCCACTCTTCGGTGTGCACCAGCGCCACGTCCTCATCCGAGGCGGGCTCCGGCGTGAATACTTCGTCCGGATTCAGTATTCCCTTGTCTATCAGAAGCTGCCGCACCAGTTTGTATTTCACCGTCGGAAACACGTGGTCGCCGAACTGCAAGTCGTAAAGATCGTGATAGACGAACGCGGTCTGTGACATGGCGAATTACGTGGCCTGCAATGCGGTGATGACTGCAACGGAGTAAATATCGTCCTCGGAGCACCCCCGCGAAAGATCGTTGGCCGGTTTCGCCAGCCCCTGTAGAAAGGGTCCGATCGCCGCCGC
The DNA here is from genome assembly GCA_964402295.1 of uncultured Candidatus Solibacter sp. Lineage (GTDB taxonomy): Bacteria > Acidobacteriota > Terriglobia > Bryobacterales > Bryobacteraceae > CADEFT01. The sequence continues at coordinate 11,586 of CAYOBO010000135.1, forward strand.
GCCGCCCAGCCGCTCCACCAGCTTGTAGGCGATATTTGCGCTCATCAGATCGGGAAAGATCAGCGTGTTGGCGTGTCCGGCCACCGTTGAGCCAGGCGCTTTGCTGCGCCCGATGGCATCCACAATCGCCGCATCGGCCTGCAACTCGCCGTCCGCATGCAGATCCGGCGCGCGCTCGCGCAGAATGCGCATCGCCTCCACCACGTTGTCCACGCGCTTGCCCTTGCCGCTGCCCTTGGTCGAGTAGCACAGCAGCGCCACCGCCGGCTCGGCGTCCAGCAGATCGCGGGTGCTCTTGGCCGTCGCAATCGCGATCTCCGCCAGTTCCACCGGCGTCGGCTCAATCACCACCGCGCAATCGGCGAACGAGAGCATCCCGTTGACGCCGTAAGCGCGGTCCGGCACGGCCATCAGAAACACGCTCGATACCGTTTTCACGCCCTGCATCGATCCGATGCAGTGCAGCGCCGCGCGCACGGTTTCCGCCGTCGTGTTGGCCGCGCCACCGACGAATCCATCGGCGTCGCCGGAAGCCACCATCAACGCCGAAAAATACAGCGGGCGCGGCGCGATCGCGGCGGCTTCCATCTGCGTCATGCCTTTCGCACGGCGCCGTTCGTGATAGAGCCGCGTGTAGTCGGGCAGCTTCGGGCTTTTGGCCGGCTCCACGAAGGTCACGCCCGCCGGTGCGTCCGCCGGCGGCGGTCCTATCAAAATGGGATCGATGAGTGCATCGGCGGCAAGGCGCCGGGCCGCGCCGATAACCCGCGCGTCCGTTCCTTCCGGAAATACGATTCGTTTCTTGGGCCGCATCGCACGGACACGTTCTTTCTGCCGTTCCATGTATGCAACCGCGGTCTGGGGAAGAGACATATGGTTCGCTTGTATTGTAGCGCCCAACCACCCTCCACTCGGCTATAATTCCACTTCAGGCACTGATTCGTTTAGGGAAGGATTCATACATGAGAAAGAAAGTAACGGTTGTCGGCGCCGGCAACGTCGGCGCAAGCTGCGCGGTTTGGCTCGCCGGCAAGGAAATCGCCGATGTCGTCCTGGTCGATATCGCCGAAGGCATTCCGCAAGGAAAAGGCCTCGATCTGCGCCAGGCGGGCCCCGTCGAGGGCTACGACACGGCCATCACAGGCACCAACGATTACGAAGCGACGGCGAACTCCGATGTCGTCGTCATCACCGCCGGCTTCCCCCGCAAGCCCGGCATGAGCCGCGACGATCTCTTGATGGCCAACTACGACATTGTCAAGGCGGCCACCGAAAACGTCGCCAAATACTCACCCAACGCCATCCTCATCATCGTCACCAACCCGCTCGACGCCATGTGCTGGACCGCCTATCGGGTTTCCAAGTTCAGCAAGAATCGCGTCATCGGCATGGCCGGTATCCTCGATACCGCCCGCTACCGCACGTTCCTCGCCATGGAGCTCGGCGTCTCGGTCGAAAGCATCCAGGCCCTTGTCCTCGGCGGCCACGGCGATACCATGGTGCCCCTCGTCCGCCTCACCAGCGTCTCCGGTATCCCCCTCACCGAGCTGCTCGCCCAGGACCGCATCGACGCCATCGTCGAACGCACCCGCAACGGCGGCGCCGAGATCGTCAAATACCTCAAATCCGGCAGCGCCTACTATGCCCCAGCCGCCGCTGCCGTCGAGATGGTCGAATCCATCCTCCTCGACAAGAAAAAAGTTCTCCCCTGCGCCGCTTTGCTGGAAGGCGAGTATGGGTATAATGACCTGTTCGTGGGCGTCCCCGTCAAACTCGGCGCCAACGGCATTGAGAAGATCTACGAGGTGCATTTGACCGATGCGGAGAAGGCCATGCTCGACAAGAGCGCCGCGGCGGTGAAGGATCTGGTGGATACCATCAAGCAAAAAACGGGAGCATAAGTTCGGCAGCACCAAATTCTCTCTGAGGAGACAGACGGCAATGAATGAGGAAATGGTTAGAATCATCAGCGGAGTGCTCGCGCTCGTGCTGGTGGCGATCATCGTGATACGGCGCAAGTCGAAAAAGAAGTCCGGCGCCGCTGACGATTTCTAGACCGTAGTAGCGTATGGCGAAAAAGGGAAAAAAAACCCTCATCGCCGCCCCCGAAGATCCAGCCGGCAACGGCGACCCAAAACTGAACGAGAAGTACACCTGCTTCAAGCTCAAGTTAGCTCCTTCGGCCATCCACCGCTGGGGCATTTATGCCATGGAGCGGATTCCGCCGCGCCGCAAGGTAATCGAATACACCGGCGAGAAAATCAGCCGCCGGGAAACCAAGCGGCGCGACTCGCGGAAATTGCACTATCTCTTCACGCTGGATAAATACTGGACCATCGACGGAGCCGTGGGCGGAAGCGGGGCGGAATTCATCAATCATTCCTGCGATCCCAATGTGAGGGCTGTCATCCTCAAGGGGCATATCCTGTACTTCAGCAAGCGCTGGATCGAGGAGGGCGAGGAGCTCACCATCGACTATCACTTCCCCAAGGATGTCGAGCGGGTTGTGTGCAAGTGCGGCGCGGCCAATTGCCGCGGCACCATCAACGTGAAGTAGAGGCGGGCAGTTGCTGGATTTCCTGTTGCAGCTCCGCCACGGAATCCTCATCCCGCAACTGCCGCCGTATTTCGATTTCCCGGTTCAGCAGGCGGTGCACTTCAAAGAGGTGCCGCTGCCGGTCGGGCCCTTTCATCGCCTGCGCGCGGTGGAATTGCGCCGCGCTGCTGTAGCTTTCCGCCAGTTGTCGCTTGATTCCCGGAGAGGGAATCTGCCGCGCCGCCTGCTCATTGCGCTCCACCAGTTGCCGGTAGGCCCGCTCCGCCCCATCGGCATTCCGCAGCGCCTCCTGCATCATCGCTTTGGTTCGAATCGCCGAATTGAGATGGTGCATCGTCATCGTTGAGTTGGCGTCCATCTTCTCGGCCTGCGCCAACACCTCCAGCGACGCCGCCACATGCGGTTTGGCTTCCTCGGCCCGCCCGTCTTCGATCAAGACTTTCGCCAACTGCTCATGCGCCGCGCTCAGATCATAGTAAGTCAGGACGCTGTCCTTGTCTTTCTCCAGGTTCGCCGTCGCGAGGGCAAGCTGCCGGCGGTGATGCTCCAATGCCTGGCGGTACTGCTTCTGTTCCGAGAAGGCGAGCCCTAGGTTCGCCTCCACCACCAACTCGTCGCGGTCCCCGGTGCCCGGCCGCTGCACCCGCATTCTCGCAATCATTGCCAACGCCTGTTCGAAGGCGGCAATGGCTTTGTCGTATTCTCCTGTAAGCCGGTACGACTGGCCTAATTGAGACAGGCTCACCGTGCGGTCCCGCAATGCCTGGAAATCCTCGGGCGATTTCCGTAGCAGCTCCTCCGTCAGCGCTGCCGCTTTCTGGTAGTACGGCAGGGCCTCGGCGTGTTGCTCGGCGGCCGTGTGCAACTGCGCCAGCTTGCCGATGTAAGTCAACGGGGTGCGCGCCTGCACCTTCCCTTTGCCCAGCGCCATCGCCTGCTCGATCGTCGCCAGCGCGTCACGATGGTGTTGTCCGCTTGCTCCGTTGTTTCCATCGAGCAACGCCAGATCGCCCAATCCCGACAACGCCCGCGCTTTGGCCTGCAACGCGTCGACCGTGGGGCCCCACTGGCTGATCGCCGTGTTCGATAACTCGAGCGATCGAAGATAGCTCGCGCGCGCCCCGGCCGAATCCCCCAAACTGTGCTGGTTGCGCGAACGTTGAATCCCGCCCAGCATCGCATACGATAGCGCCAGTTCCGAGGCGATCGCCGGATCGTTGGCCTTCTCCTCGGCCAGCAGTGCGAGATACTGATTGGCCATCTCCACCACCTTCTTGCGCGCCTTCGTCGACCCCGGCAGCGGTGCGATCTCATGCTCGACATCGAAGAGAAACTTCCCCGCCAGTTGCCGCAGGTCCTCGAAGCGCTGATGCGCCCGCGCCGCATTCGCCTCCGCGATCCGCGCCTGGCGCGCCGTCGCCGCGATCCCCCCAATCAGGCTCGCCACGAACAGCCCCGCCGCGATCGCCGCATACCGGTTCCGCCGTAAGAACTTCGCCGCCCGATAGCGCGCCGTGGACGGCCGCGCCGCGACCGGCTTCCCCTCCAGGTACCGCCGGATATCTTCCCCCAACTGATCCGCCGATCCGTAACGCCGCTCCGGCTCCTTCCGCATCGCCATCAACACGATGTTGTCCAGATCCCCCGCCAAGTCCTTCTTCACCGTGCCCACCACCGTGCTCGGCTTCCGCGCTTCCTGTTCGCACACCACCCGCATCAGCTCGGGCACTCCACCTTCGGTCTGATGGAACGGCAGCCGCCCGGTCAGCAGTTGATACAGCACTACCCCCAGCGTGTATACGTCCGACCCGACCCCGATCACATCGCCCCGAATCTGCTCGGGACTGGCATACTCGGGCGTCATCGCCAGCACCCCGGTCTGCGTCAGCGCCGCGTCGCCTTGCAGGAATTGCGGAAACAGCGCCTTCGCAATCCCGAAGTCCAGCAGCTTTACCGTCCCATCCGGCGCCACCAGAATATTGCCCGGTTTCAGATCCCGGTGCACCACCAGCCGCTGATGCGCGTATTGCACAGCCGCGCACACCGTCAGGAATAACCGCAGCTTCTGCTCGAGCCCCAGATTGTGCTCCTCGCAGTAGCGGTCCAAGGGTAGCCCGCCGCTCACGTACTCCATCACGAAGTATGGCTCGCCTTCCTCGGTCGTTCCCCCGTCAATGAGCCGCGCAATGTTCGGATGCTCGAGCGATGCCAGAATCTGCCGCTCCTGCCGGAACCGCTTGAGCATGTCATCGCTATGCACGCTGCTTTGCAAAATCTTGATCGCAACGTGTTTACGGAATTCGTTGTCCGACCGCGACGCCAGATACACAACGCCCATGCCGCCACGCCCGATGATCCGTTCCAGACGGTACGGCCCGATGAATCGAGTCGGCGAGCTTTCGCTTCCGGTGTAAGGCTCCTGTTGCATGAGTTCCCCCTTCTCTATCGGTGGCGTGCGGTGATAATGTTAGTGTTTCTCTATGCTATATCTCCTCGGGTTGCTATTGTTGGCCCTGCCCGCCGCGGGCCAGACCTACGACATCCTGCTCAAAGGCGGCCATGTCCTCGATCCGGCGAACAACATCGATGGCATTCGCGACGTCGCCATTCGCGGCAACACTATCGCCCGCGTCGCCCCCAACATCCCTGAATCCGAAGCCCGCAAAACCATCCGCGTCGACGGCCGATACGTCACGCCAGGCCTCATTGACCTCCATTTCCACTCCTACGGCTACAGCGGGGCTATCTACCCCGACGACACCGCCCTCCTCGCCGGAACCACCACTGTCGTCGATGCCGGCGGACCCGGCTATCGCACCTACGCCGACTTCAAGAAAAAAATCGTGCAGCGCACACGCACCCGCGTCCTCGCCTTCATCAACATCGCCGGCGGAGGCATGGTCGGTTCCGCCTCCGAGGACAACGTCGCCGACATGCTCCCCGATAAAACCGCCGAAGTCATCCGGGCCAACCGCGATGTCATTGTCGGCATCAAAGTCGCGCACTTCGGCAAGCCCGGCTGGGATGCCTTGAAGCGCGCCGTCGAAGCCGGCCGCCTCGCCGGTGTCCCCGTCATGGTCGACGACAAAATCTTCACCAACAGCGAGCGCACGTCCCGCGAAAAACTCCTCGATGTGATGCGCCCCGGCGACATGCACACCCACATGTACAATGACCGCCAGGTGGAAATCATCAGCCGCTTCAACGGCAAAGTCCACGAATACTCCATCGAAGCCCGCCGCCGCGGCGTTCTCTTCGACCTCGGCCACGGGGGCGGCAGCTTCCTTTGGACCGTCGCCATGCCCGCCGCGCGCCAGGGCTTCTTCCCCGATACCATCAGCACCGACCTCCACTCCTCCAGCATCATGATGCAGCAGAGCGACATGCCCAATTGCATCTCCAAAATGATGTTGCTCGGCATGAAGTTTGAGGACGCCATCGCCAAATCCACCATGATGCCCGCCAAGGTTATCGGCAAGCTTCCCGAAATCGGCACGCTCGGCGAAGGCAAAATCGCCGACGTCGCCGTGCTCGCCATCCGCGAAGGAACCTTCGCCTTCAAGGACGCCTGGGGCAAGAAACGCCTCGGAACAAAGAAGGTTGAAAATGTTTTGACTATCCGCGACGGCAAACTCGCCTACGACGCCGAAGGACGGGCCTTCCCCGAATGGACCGAAGCCGGAGCATACGAGGTGATCCCCTAATGAAGACACTGCTGCTTGCTTCCCTCTGCGCCGGCCTCGCGCAAGCCCAGATTTTCGACATCCTCATCAAGAACGGCCACGTCCTCGATCCCGCCAACCGCCGCAATGAGCGCATGGACGTCGCCATCGTCGGCACGAAAATCGCCAAAGTCGCCAAGGATCTCCCCGCCTCGAAAGCCCGCGTCGTCGTCGAAGCCGGCGAGTATTACGTCACCCCCGGCCTGATCGACATGCACGTGCACTTCGATGCCTACGGCGCATGGCTCAATCTCAACCCCGACCACAACGCTCTCCGCTTCGGCGTCACCACCGCCGTCGACGCCGGCAGCAGCGGCGCCGACAGCTTCGAAGCCTTCCGCAAACGTGTCATCGACACCGTCGACACGCGCGTCCTCGCCTTCCTCAACATCGTCGCCGCCGGCATGTACGGAGCCGATGTCGAAAACGATCCGAAGCAGATGGACGTCGCCAAGGCGGTGGCCATGGTCAAGAAGCATCGCGATGTCATCGTCGGCATCAAGACCGCCCATTACCGCCCCGCCGACTGGGCGGCCGTCGACAACGCCGTCAAAGCCGCCGCCGCCACGGGCACCGTCGCCATGGTCGATTTTTCCGAGAAACCCGGCCGCAGTTATACCGACTTACTGGCAAAACACATGCGCCCCGGCGATATTCACACCCATTTCTACGGCCGGCTCACCCCGCAACTTGACGAAAACAAGAAGGTGCAGCCCTATATGCTCGAAGCCCGCAAGCGCGGCATCTTGTTTGACGTCGGCCACGGCTCCGGCTCCTTCTGGTTCCGCATCGCCGCCCCCATGATCGCCCAGGGCTTTCTTCCCGACACCATATCGACCGATCTCCATAAGAACAGCGTCATGCTGCCCAACGCAACCATGCCGAACGTCATGTCGAAACTCCTCAACCTCGGCATGACCTTGGAGCAGGTCATCGAGCGCAGCACCGTCAATCCGGCCAAAGCCATCGGACGCAAGGAACTCGGAACTTTAAGCGAAGGAGCGGAGGCCGATGTGGCTATTTTCCAACTCGAGCGCGGCGCCTTCGCCTTCCTCGATTCCGGCCACGGCAAACTCACCGGCAACCAGCGCCTCCGCTGCGCCATGACTCTTCGCAACGGCAAAATCGTGTGGGATGAGGACGGCCTCAGCACCACGGACGTTTCCCGCGCCGGCCCATACAGCAACTTCAAATAACCCGTGCGCATCGCCGCCGCCGATTGGAGCATCCATCCCCGCAAGCGCTGGGTCTGCGAGTCGGTCGATAACGTCGTCTCCGCCCCGCGCCGGATCATAGACCCGGCATCGCTGCTCGAAGGCCCCGGCCCCGCCGTAGTAGGCTTCGATTTCCCCATCGGGCTACCGGAAGCCTACTGCCGCGCCGCCCAAATCCCGCGGTTCATCGAAACACTGCACCGCGACTGGCAGGTATCGAACCAACCCACGCTGCATCAGCCTTTCTTCCCCAAATCCCCCAAGGGCAGCAAAGCAATGCTCGAAGCTGCTCTCAAACTGAACCGCGGCGAGTGGCTCCGCCAATGCGACCGCCAGTCCAAGGCCGGAGCCCTCTTCTGGACCCTCGGCCCCAAGCAAGTCGGCCGCGCGGCTATCACCGGCTGGAGCGAAGTCCTCCGCCATCGCCCTGCTCACTGGAAAATCTGGCCCTTCGATGCCATCGACCCGCAAAGCGACTGCTGGATCGCTGAAATTTACCCCGCCCTTGCCTACCCGAGCAACCTCGGTAAGCAACACCAGGACAAACGCCGCAGCCAAGCGGGCGAATTCTTCAAAAAAGCAGCCGAATTAAACCTCCGCCTCGAACCCGGCCTCGTCCATCAAATCCGCGACGGATTCGGCCCCTCCCAATCCGGTGAAGATCCCTTCGACGCCTTCGCCGGACTCCTCCACATGGTGCAACACTATAGAACCCCAGCAGCCCCCACCACTCCGGCAATCCGTCAATGCGAAGGCTGGATCCTAGGCTTGCGCTCTAGCTGACAGCTACACACCGTCACCCGATACCAATGCGAATTCCCATTCGCATCAATTCCTTCTTCATACTGCACCCCATCCACCCACTCCTCCACCCGCAATCCCAATCCCTCCAGCACCCCTCGCAAACGACCCGAGGGCCAAAATTCCCGCCAATGCTCCGGATCGTTAAACGCAAACGGAGTCGCCAACACCAGCCGTC
>CAYOBO010000136.1:0-19976 GCA_964402295.1 uncultured Candidatus Solibacter sp.
CACCGCCGCCGGGAGGTCCACCGCCGCCGGAGCCGCGGGCGCCTTCGGGACCGCCGCCCGGACTACCCATTCCAGGGCCGCCCATCCCAGGACCGCCGAGGGCCAGACCTTCCGGGCCGCCGGGGAATCCGCCGCCGAATCCGCGCAGGAACGCTTCCCTGCCCTCCATCTCGCCGCGTTGCAGGCTCCCTTCCAGATTGTTGCTGAGGCTTCCGTTGAGGAGGAAGGCCTCATTGGATCCGATGGCCGCGGCTTGCTGCGACTGCTCTTCCATCGCCGGCAGTTCGGGCTGTAGATCCACATCCTGCACATTTTCCCCGCGATTGACGGCGAGGCGTTGAAAGCCTTGCCCTCGCGCCAGCCGTTGCGGCGGCGCGCGGCGTACGGCAAGATCGAGAATCCATTCCTGCGGGGCGGCTCCCGCGGCAACCTCTATGTCCTTGGTGGCCGTTTGAAACCCGATCGCCTGGAGGGTGAACTTCCACGTTCCGGGGGTGAGTTTGTCGATGCGGTACTGGCCGGCTTGGTCAGTGATGGCGGTGAGCCTTGTGGAACCGTTCGTGGCTGTGACCGTGACGCCGGGAATGGGCTGCTGGTTGGACCGGACAGTCCCGCTTTGCGACAGGGTTTGGGCGTACAACCCCACGGCCACGCACGTGGCGAGGAAGACGCGCCGGATTGGACTCATGCACTGGAAGACACCGAGCAACATCGATTGGGTTACAGGTGAGGGTGGAAGCTTTACGTTCTTAATCGTGGCGAAGCGCTTCCCGCAGGAGGACGCGCCGAGATCGATGGATTCTGCTCACCGCCGCAGGCGGCGCGGGCGCGGACAATGGCCAAACGCAGGAAAAACTGGATTACCGGATCGAGTGGACCCGTCGGAATGAGCGCACGTCCGGGCCTAGGATTGGCCGAGAATCGGCAGCGACGACCCGCCCGACGGCGGCACATTCAATTCGGGCATGGGCTTGCCCTGGAACAGCAAACGGCACGGCTTGGCGATCCAGCGGGCCCAACGGTTGGCGCTCTTGCGCCGGGCGCTGTCGGTGGCGATACCGGTGTTGGCGTACATCTGGCGGTATAGTTTCGAGATGAGCACAAACGCCAGCCGCGACTTGAGGCTCTTCACGCAATCGGCGCGGGCCCAGATCGCCTTCAGGCTGTAGAAATCGTCCCAGACGCGTTGTGTGCGCATGCGGATTTCCTCCGGGCTCATGGTGGGATGCGGCGTATAGAGCTTCGGACGGAGGTGTCCGGGAATCAGCCAGTAGCGATTCAGCGGAACCCCCTCGACCTTTCCGATCGAGTCGGCTTGCTCCTTCTCCCAGCGCTGGAAATCCACGGTGCCGGGAAACGGCGTCATCATCACGAACTGGGCGAAGGTGAGGTTCGCCATCTTGGCCAGGGCCGCGGTGGCATCGAAGGTTTCGGCGCGGTCGGTGGAAAGGCCGAAGATGAAGGAACCGAGCACATGGACGCCGTGCTCTTTGAAGGTGCGCAGGCGCTCGGCGAGTTTGTCGCCGGCGAGATTGAAATCCTTGTAGACGGACTTGAGCCCTTCGGGCGTGACGGCTTCCACACCCACCAGCGCCCCTTTGATGCGCGCCTTGCGCATCGCATCGAGGAAGGCGGGATCCTCGGCCGCTTCCATGGTGATCTGCGTGAAGAAGATCATGTCGGAGGGAAGCTCGGCGAGGCGTTCCATCAGGTGGAAGCGTTCGGCGCGGAGATTTTCGAGTTCCGCCACACGTTCCGCGTTATTCTGCTTGCGGGCCAGTTCGAGATCGTTAAAGGAGACAGGATAGAAATTATCGTCGGCCAGGGCGATGAAGCGGAAGCCGCGGCGGCGCAATTGCACGATCTCCTCGATCACGGGATCGGAGGTGCGCATGCGGGGCTTCTGCCCATCCGTGCGCCAAACGGAGCAGAAGGAGCAGTGCTTGGGGCAACCGCGGACCGTCTGCACCGATGCCCACATGTAGCTCTTCGGCGGCAACAGCTCCCAGCGGGCTTTGAGAAAACGATCCGCGCTCACTCGTCCGCCTTCGTACACACGCTGCGGCGTGTTGTTGCGGCAGTCCGCCAACACTCTGCTCCAAACCGCGTCGCCGTCGCCTTTGACGACAGCGTGAGCCCCGCCGAGTTCGTGCGGCTCGTCGGGATAGAGCGTGGCGTGAATGCCTCCATACACGACATAAGCGCCGCGCTCGCGCGCGAGTTTACCCACTTGCAAACCGCGGAAGACATTGGCGGTGTGGATGCCGATGCCCACAACATCGCCGGGCTGAACTGTTTCGGGGTGGAACGCTTCGAGGGTTTCGTCGGTAATCAGAGGCTCGCCGTATTCGCGGGGCGTAGCGGCGGCAAGAACGTACAGCCAGCGGGGCGTGATGACACCGATGCCGAAGGCAACATCGCTGGGGTTAATGAGGTGAACTCGCAAGGTTGTGATACTCCTATCGGACCAAACGGAGCGTCATGGGCCGAGAGGATGGACAAAGAGCACATACCTTTGGGAACAGGAACGCTGGTCGATGATACCATTTCCCGGGGTGGCAGCGGGAGTGGAATATACTCAATAGACCATGAGAAGACCATCGAGACGAACGGTGCTGGCGGCTCCACTGGCGGCCCCGGCTTTGGCTGCTCCGGCAAACGGCGGGTTCCAGACCGCTCCCATTTACCAGAAGTTGGGCGTGCGCACCTTCATCAATGCCGTGGGAACCATCACCACGCTCAGCGGCACGCTGATGGATGAACGCGTCCGCCAGGCGATGGATGAAGCGTCGCACAATTTTGTCCCGATCCACGAACTCCAGGAAAAAGCCGGTAAGCGCATCGCCGAGCTCACCGGGGCTGAGGCCGCCTTTGTCACCAGCGGCGCTTCCTGCGCGCTTTGCCTGTCCACTTGCGCCGTTACGGCAGGGGATGACAAGGAGAAGATGAGCCGCTTGCCCGACCTCACCGGAATGAAGAGCGAGATCGTCATCCAGAAGCGTCACCGGAATATGTACGACCACGCCTTCCGCATGGTGGGAGTGAAGTTGGTCGAGGTGGTAACCGCCGATGAGATGAAGCGGGCGATCGGGCCGAACACCGCGGCCGTCGCATTTGTGGCCAGCCATCATGTACTGGGACACAAAGTGGAGTTGGATGAGGCGGTGCGGATTGCGCACGGCGCCGGAGTGCCCGTCATCCTGGATGCCGCCGCCGAGATTCCCCCGGCGAGCAACCTGTCGAAGTTCGTAAAGATGGGCGTCGATATGGTGGCGTTTTCGGGCGGCAAGAACCTGCGTGGGCCGCAGTGTTCCGGCCTGCTGCTGGGAAAGAAGGAGTGGGTGCGCAAGGCCTATGCGAATGCATCGCCGAACAACTACTTCGCGCGCATCGCCAAGGTGGGGAAAGAGGAGATCGTCGGACTGATGACCGCGCTCGAGTTGTATTTGTCCCAGGATCATGATGCAGTGCGCCGCGAGTGGCACGCGATGTTGGACCGCATCGCGGCGCAGTTGAAGGGGCTGCCGACGGTTAAGACCGAATACATCACCAACAACGATTTTTCGCATTCTCCGCGACTATCCGTGCAATGGGATGAGGCGAAGCTGGGCGTTTCGCTGGAGCAGATGGTGGGCCTGCTGCGCAGCGGCACACCATCCATAGAAGCGAGCGATATGCGTCATTTCAATCCGCCATGGAAGGGCTTGGGCATCTTCCCCTACAACCTGAAGCCGGGCGAAGAGCGGATCATCGCGGCGCGGGTGAAGGAAATCCTGACGAAAAAAGCATGACGCCGCCAGCGGCACAGTCCAGGATTTCGGCACGTTGGGCGGCGCAGTCAACGCCAACAGCCGGCCGATCGCAGAGTGAATGCCATCAACGACGACGGGCAGATTGCCGGCTTTGCCCTGCGCGCGGCGTTACCGCGTCTTCAGCCACTCCAGCGGAAAGCGCGCCAGTGTCAGCGCCGCCGTACGGAAGTGATCCTGCCCCTGCGCGCCACGCTCGTAGAACAGGTAGACCTCGCCGGCCGGCGTGGCGGCAAGATCGGAATAGCCGCTCCAGGATGGCTCAATCACCTTTTTTATGGAAAACGTCTTTGCGCCGTCCTCCGATAGCTGCACCGTGAGATTGCGCCGGTCGCGGTTCTTGCCTGGTTGCGGGTTGCCATCGACACGATCGAGATTGTCGGGGTTGGAGAAGAGGATATACTTGCCCGAGCGTGCGATGCTGCCCATGCAGATCGGCTCGAGCAACTGCGGATGGAACTCCGGCTTGGACCATTTCGTGGCGCCGTCTTTGCTGCGCGTGTGCAGCCGGCGGTGCGCTTTCGATTCGCTGCGGACATTCAACAGCACTTCGCCGCTGGGGAGTTCCACTGCCGTGGTTTCGTTCGGGAACACCCACTCGGGCGTGTCCGGAACGGCGATTTCCCCGCGATGCCACGTCTTGCCGTGATCGTCGGAGTAGATGGTGCTGGTCACCGAAGGCCGATGCGCGTGACCGCCCGTACCGGTGGAAAGCCAGATGGGGATGACCAGCCGTCCGGAGCGGAGCTGGATCCCGTGGCCGGGGCCCGTGGCCAGCACTTTCCAAGGATATTCCGGCCGGAATTTGTCGAAAGCCGCCGTAATTTCGACCGGTTTCGTGAATGTGACCCCGTCATCGCCGCTGCGCATGTAGAAAGCGCGCATGTATTCCAGGCAAAACACAAAATGGACGCTCTTGGTGTGTGCGTCCGGGATGGCGACAGGGTTATTGAACGTGACCTCACCCGCGGTGGCCAGGTTCTGGGCGAGCGCCACGGGGTTCTTCCGGACCGGGCCTTCGACGCTTGAGATCGTGCGCCGCGGGCTGAAGGATTTCCCTTTGTCCGTGCTGCGCCGCAGCATGATGTCGATGGTTCCCCAATCGCCGCGCTCGGATTTGCGGGCTTCGCAGTAGGCCAGCAATGAGCCCTCCGGCGTGAGGATGATTCCAGGAATGCGGTACAGCGCGTAGCCGTCCTTTCCCGATTCGAAAAGGTCTATTTTCTCGATGGCCGGCGCCCCACGCAGCGCCAATACAGGCGTGGCAAGAAACGATCGTCGCAGCATCGCTGCCTATTGTACGGCAGACTCCGCCTTCTGGTGTATCTCCTGAAGCGTCCACACACGGATCGGATCGCGCCGCCGCGACGCCATCGCTTCGGCGGCCGCACGCGCGCCCGACATCGTGGTGATGCAAGGCACCCGGTACGTCAGCGCGAAGCGGCGAATCGCCTTCTCATCGGAGAACGAATGGCCGCCGGTGGTGGTGTAGATCACCAGTTGCAGCGAACCGCCCTTCAGCAAGTCCACCGCGTTGGGCCGGCCTTCATTGACCTTGAACACGGTCTTCACCGGCAACCCGGCGGCTTGCAGCACAGCGGCAGTGCCGCGCGTGGCGGCCAACGTAAAGCCGAGTTCGGTGAACTTGCGCCCTAACTCCACCGCATGTTGCTTGTCGCGCTCATTGACGCTGAGAAACACGCAGCCTTGATCGGGAAGGGGCGTCCCCGCGCTGAGTTGCGCCTTGGCGAACGCCTCGCCGAAGTTCATCCCCACGCCCATCACTTCGCCGGTGGAGCGCATCTCCGGCCCCAGCGCCGGATCGACGCCCGGGAATTTCGCGAAGGGAAAGACCGGCGATTTCACGAAATACTGCGGGACCGGCAAAACGCCGGAGGTCTGCCCGTTGGTGAGATACGCCAGTTCCTTCAGCTTCTTGCCGAGCATGAGGCCCACGGCCACCTTCGGCAGCGGAATCCCGGTCGCTTTCGAAACATAAGGCACCGTGCGCGAAGCCCGCGGATTCACTTCCAACACGAACACCGTACCGTCTTTGATGGCATACTGCACGTTCATCAATCCCACCACCTGGAGCGCGCGGGCCAGCCGCACCGTGTAGCTTTCGATGGTGGCGCGCTCGGCGCCTGTGAGCGAAGTGGGGGGAAGCACGCAGGACGAATCGCCCGAATGCACGCCCGCTTCTTCGATGTGCTCCATGACGCCGGAGATCAGCACGTCCTCGCCGTCGGAGAGACAATCGACGTCGACCTCGGTGGCGTCTTCGAGGAAACGGTCGATCAGCACCGGCCGGTCCTGCGAGAAGACCACGGCCTCGCGCATATAGCGGCGCACGGTGTCTTCGTCGTAGGCGATCACCATCGCGCGCCCGCCCAACACGTAGGACGGCCGCACCAGAACCGGGAACCCGATGGAGCGGGCCACTTCGATGGCCTGCTGCTCACTGGTGGCCGTACCGTTCGCCGGCGACGGAATGCCCAACTCCTCCAGCAGCTTTCCGAACAACTTGCGGTCTTCCGCCAAATCAATGTTCGCCGGGTCGGTGCCGATGATGGGAACTCCGGCGCGCTTCAACGGCAGCGCCAGGTTCAACGGAGTCTGCCCGCCGAACTGCACAATCACGCCGTCGGGCTTTTCGGTGTCGTAGATGTTCAACACCTCTTCGAGCGTGAGCGGCTCAAAGTACAGGCGGTCCGAGGTGTCGTAATCCGTGGACACCGTTTCCGGATTGCAGTTCACCATGATCGACTCGACGCCAAATTCCTTCAGTGCGTACGAGGCGTGGCAACAGCAGTAATCGAATTCAATCCCCTGCCCGATGCGATTCGGGCCGGAGCCGAGAATCATTACTTTCTTGCGATCCGAAGGTTCGGCTTCGCACTCGGACTCGTAGCTCGAATAGAGATACGGGGTGAAGCTTTCAAACTCCGCCGCGCAGGTATCGACGCGATTGAAGACCGCCGAAACACCCATCGCCTTGCGGTGGGCGCGCAGTTCGAGCGGCGTCTTGCCCCACATGCGGCCGAGGCGCGAATCGGAGAGTCCATCGCGCTTCGCCTTGCGCATCGTGAGGCGGTCCACGCTTTCGAATGGCTTGCGGGCAAGCTCCGCATCGAAGGCAACCACTTCGTGAATCTGGCGCAGGAACCACGGATCCACAGAGGTGAGTTCGTGCACCTGCTCCACCGTGTAGCCTTTTTCAAACGCGAAGCGGATGTAGCCCAAGCGCTCGGGATTCGGCGTGATCAGCCGCTGCCGGATCAGATCCTCGTCGAAGACTTCCGCGGTCGAAGACTTGCCCGTCTCGAGCGAGCGGATCGCCTTGCCCAGGGACTGCTTGAAGGTGCGACCGATGGACATCACTTCGCCCACGGACTTCATCTGTGTTCCCAACACAGGTTCCGCTCCGGGGAATTTCTCGAACTGCCAGCGCGGGATTTTCACCACGACATAATCGATGGTCGGCTCAAAGCAGGCCGGCGTCTTGCGCGTAATGTCGTTCTTGATTTCATCCAGCCGGTAGCCGACGGCCAGCTTCGCGGCAATCTTCGCGATGGGGAATCCGGTGGCCTTCGACGCCAGCGCCGAAGAGCGCGACACACGCGGGTTCATTTCCACAATCACCATGCGGCCGGTCTTCGGATCGATGGCGAACTGCACGTTCGATCCGCCGGTATCGACGCCGATCTCGCGCAAGCAGGCCAGCGCACCGTCGCGCATCATCTGATATTCGCGATCCGTCAGCGTTTGCGCGGGAGCGACGGTGATGGAATCGCCCGTGTGCACGCCCATGGCATCGAAGTTTTCAATCGAGCAAACAATGATCGCGTTGTCCGCCAGGTCGCGCATCACTTCCAGCTCGTACTCTTTCCACCCGAGCACGCTCTCTTCAATCAGCACTTCATGGACAGGCGACAGATCCAGGCCGCGCTCCAGGATATCCAGCAGGTCTTCGCGGTTGTAGGCGATGCCGCCACCGGTTCCGCCCAGCGTGAACGAAGGCCGCAGAATCAGCGGATAGCCGATACGGGCGGCAAACGCCAGACCTGCTTCCACATTGGTGCAAAGCTGCGATTGCGGCGTCTCCAAGCCGATGGAGCGCATGGCATCCTTGAACAACAGGCGGTCTTCGGCCTTCTTGATGGAGTCGATCTTCGCGCCGATCAACTCCACGTTGTACTTTTCCAGCACACCGGCTTCGGCCAGCGCCACGGACAAATTCAGGCCGGTCTGCCCGCCGACGGTCGAAAGCAATGCATCCGGCCGTTCCTTGCGAATCACTTCTTCGGCATAGGCGATACTGAGCGGTTCGACGTAAGTGCGGTCGGCCAGGTTCGGATCGGTCATGATGGTGGCGGGATTGGAATTGATCAGCACCACTTCGTAACCGTCCGCACGCAGGGCTTTGCAAGCCTGCGTTCCGGAATAATCGAATTCGCAGGCCTGGCCGATAACGATTGGGCCGGAACCTACGATGAGGATTTTGTGGATGTCGTTGCGTCTGGGCATCCTAGTGTTAAGACCTTCTGGAATCCTGCATGAGTTGGATGAAATCCTGGAACAGATAGTGCGAATCGTGGGGACCGGGCGCGGCTTCCGGGTGATACTGCACGCAGAAGACGGGGTGGCTGCGATGGCGCAGACCTTCCACCGTATCGTCGTTCAGATTGATGTGCGTCAGTTCCACTTCGCTGTCCTTGACGGAATCGGCATCGACGGCGAAGCCGTGATTCTGCGCGGTAATTTCCACTTTATTCGTCCGCCGGTTCAGCACGGGATGGTTCCCGCCGCGATGGCCGAATTTCAGCTTAAACGTCCTCGCTCCCATCGCCAAGCCGAGAATCTGGTGGCCCAGGCAGATGCCGAAAATCGGCACCTTGCCGATCAGCTTCCGCACTTGCGCCACTTGAAACGCGAGCGGCTCCGGATCGCCGGGGCCGTTCGAAAGAAACACGCCATCCGGCTTGCGGGCCAGCACGTCTTCGGCCGAAGTGCCCGCCGGCACCACCGTCACCTTGCACCCGGCGTGGGTGAGCCGCCGGAGGATATTGCGCTTGATCCCGAAATCGTAGGCCACCACCTGGAACCGCGCCTCCGCCCGCGCGCCGATGCGTTCGCTGGGCGAACAGGGGGAAACCGACTCCGTCCACTCGTACGGTTCGCCGGTCGAAACTTTCGTCGCCAGGTCCAGCCCCGCCATGGAAGGCGAGCGCCGCGCCCGCGCAATCAATTCGTTGGGATCCTCGCCGGCGCCGGCGATGACGCCGCGCAAGACGCCGCCCATGCGTAGCTTGCGAACCAGCTTCCGTGTATCCACCTCGGCGATGACAGGGATGCCATGGCGGGTGAGAAACTCGTTGGCCGTTTCCTCGCTGCGCCAGTTCGAGGCCACTTCGGCGAACTCGCGCACCACCAACCCTTCGATGTAAGGCCGGGACGATTCGCAGTCGGCGAGGTTGGTTCCGTAGTTTCCGATTTCCGGATTGGTGAGGGTTACGATTTGCCCTGTATAGGATGGATCGGTGAATACTTCCTGATAGCCGGTGAGGGACGTATTGAAAACGACCTCTCCGAAGCGCTGTTGGCGCGCACCAAAGCTGCGGCCCTCGAAGACGGTTCCGTCCTCCAGGGCGAGCAAAGCGTGATCCAAGGTTGGTTGCTCCTCTGGGAAGGTGTAACTCCTATTTGAGCATGATCGGAGGCCGTTCTTCAACCGCTAACGGTTCAACTTGATCACGCGGAACATCGGCTTTTCCTTCTCCCCCGGCTCTTGCGTGTAAATCTGCTCGGTCTTTGCGGAATCGTAGCCGCGCCACAACCATTCCATGGCCGCGGGCAACTCCGCATTCCCATGCGCCGAGTTGTGCGATCCGCCGCCCCAGCTCAAATGAAAATCGTAGTCGCGCATCTTCAGCGAGTTCGCCATCTGGATGTTCTGCAACGGCCAACTGCCGTGGCTGTTTTCCAAATCCTCGCTGCCATCCTGTAGCCACACACGAATATTGCGCTTCGGCTCCTTGCGGATCTTGAACGGGTACACGTTGCCGCCCTCCAGCACGCCGGGCTTCCACTGAATACTGGTGAAGCTGCCCACGCGCGACAGCACGCGGCTGAACTGATCGGGCTGATGCCACGCCACGTTGAAGGCGCAGATGCCACCCGAGGAATTGCCGGCAATGGCCCTGCTGTAGCCGTCCTTGCGGATGTTGTATTTGGACTGCACCTCGGCCAAAATCTCATCCCGCAGGAAGCGCGCGTAGGTATCGTCGACCGTGTCGTACTGAATGCTGCGCATGCGCCGCGAGCCAACCATGCCGGGCGAAATGAACACCTGAATCATCACCGGAATCTTCTTTTGATGAATGAGATTGTCGATCACGTTCAAGGTGCGCGCCGCCCCATCGCGATTCGTATGGCCCTGGCCGTCCTGCCACACCATCAGCGCCGCGGGCCTGGATGCATCGTACTGCGCGGGCACATAGATCCAGTAATCGCTGGTCATTCCCTCATAGATGCGCGAGGTGTGCACGAGTTTTTCGGATAGCTTGCCTTTGGGCACGCCGGCCTTCTCATAGCAATCCGGCAAATAGGCGGGCACGTCGTTGCGTCCTCCCCATGTCTTGCCGTTTACAACGTAGTGGAAGGCATGCGAAGTGCCCGGGCTCATGCGGCCTACATGCACCCATCGCTTCGAGCCCGCAATCGCGGTCAGCTTTCCCACCGCCGCATTGTCCACAAACAGTTCGGGCTGCGTGTCGGCCTCGGCGACCCACACGAAGTCCGCGCCTTCGCCATAGACGGCGCGCCCGGAGGCGATGTCTTCCGGCTTCATCAACCGTTCCACCGCGGCGCGGAACTCGGCCGAAGCCGGTTGCTTCGCCAGTTCGAATATCGGATCGGCGCACCAGGCCGGGATCGCCGTCAGTGCCAGATACAGAAATCGCATGGGGACAAGACTACCATGAGAAGATGCGCCTCTGGCCCGCTCTGCTTCCCCTGACGCTGTGCGCTCAAACCGTACCCGGCACACAGCCGCTCGAATGGAACGGCGACAGCGCGGACCTGGTTGTCTCGGGCATCCACCGGTTCCTCGACTCCTATCGGCTCCCGCCCGCAAAGCCAACGCGCGAACGCCTTGCCTACATTCTCGGCGCGACGGAACCACTGGTGCGCCGCCCCATGGAGCGCCTCGGCAACCATCGGGTCCGCTGGCAGGTGCTCGATTCTCTCTACGGGGAAGGCATCCTGCTCGAACCCAAGGGCCCGCCGAAGCTGTTCATCGTCGCCATTCCGGACGCCGGCGAAACACCCGAAGCCTTCGCGCAAGGCGCGCCGGCAACGCTTGTCGCCGCGGGGGCGGCCGTGCTCATCCCACAGATCATGGACCGCGAGGACACCTTCTCCGGCCTCCCTGGCGTGCGCATGACGAACATGCCGCACCGCGAGTTTCTCTGGCGGCAACTCTATCCGCTGGGGCGGCACATCATCGGCGTGGAAGTGCAGAAGGCGCTCGCCGCATTTTCCCAGGACCTGAAGATTCCGAAAGCCATTGCGGGTTACGGGGAAGGCGGGCTGATCGCGCTGCACGCCGCGGCGCTCGATCCTACCATCTCCGCCGCGCTCGTGTCGGGCTACTTCGGGCCGCGCGATGCGCTGTGGAAAGAGCCCGTCTACCGCGACGTGTGGGGCTTACTTCCCGATTACCGCGATGCAGCCGTCGCCTCGCTGATTCTGCCGCGCAAGCTGATCGTCGAAACAGCTCCCGGCCCGCGTGTCGACGGGCCACCCAAGGAAGGGAAGGATCGCCGCGGCGCCGCGCCGCACGGGTCGCTGGCGCCGGTTCCGCCATCGGATGTGGAAGCGGAAATCGCGCGTATTCAGGGCGCGAAGCCCACGCTCATTCGCAGCACATCCCCTTTTTCCAAACCCGCGCTACAGGCGTTGCTCAACACCGCTTCCCTGCCCGCACCGGCGAAGCTGCAACTGACACCCGACAGCGAACGCCTCGAACGCCAGTTTCATAACGTGATCGAATACGCGCGCCGCATCATTCGCGAGTCGCCCAAAGCACGCAACGAGTTCTGGTCCAAAGCCGACCGCACTTCCGTCGCCACCTGGACCGCATCCACGGCACAATACCGCGAACACATCTGGCGCGATCTCATCGGCCGCTTGCCGGACCCCAATGTGCCTTCCCAGGCGCGCACGCGCCTGCTCTACGATGAGCCGGGATTTCGCGGCTACGAAGTGCTGCTCGATGTGTGGAAGGATGTGCCGGCCTACGGCATTCTCCTGGTGCCCAAGAACGCGCAGGGCAAGCTCCCGGCCGTGGTCTGCCAGCATGGACTGGAGGGCCGCCCCTCCGACATCGCCAATCCGCACGGCGGCAATCCCATCTACAAGGCCTTCGCCGCGCGCCTGGCCGAGCAGGGCTTCGTCACCTTCTCGCCGCAGAATCCGTACGTGCTGGGGGACCGCTTCCGGCAGATCAATCGCAAGGCGCACCCCTGGGCGTTATCGCAGTTCTCCTTCGTTGCGGGGCAACATCAGCGCATTCTCGAATGGCTCGGGTCACTCGACTTCGTCGATGCCCAACGCATCGGCTTTTACGGGCTCTCCTACGGCGGATTCACGGCGCAACGCATCCCGGCGCTGCTCACCAACTACGCGCTCTCCATCAACTCGGGCAACTTCAACGAGTGGGTGTGGAAGGTGGCCTCGCTCGATGCGCCGTTCGTCTATCCGCTCACACAGGAATACGACATCCCTGAATTCAACCTCGCGCATCTGGCCAATTACGCCGAGCTGGCGTCGCTGATTTTTCCGCGCCCGTTCATGGTGGAGCGCGGGCATCGCGACGGCGTCGGCTGGGATGAGTGGGTGGCCTTCGAATACGCGAAGGTGTTCCGCTTTTACTCGCAGATGGGCCTACGGGACCGCACCGCCATTGAGTACTTCGATGGGCCACACGAGATCCACGGCGTGGGCACGTACGAGTTTCTGCGAAAGCATTTGATGGGCCGGCGATGAAGATGAAACTGCCCCATTTTCGATACCATCCCGACCCCGTCCGCACCGGCAGCGTGGCCGAGTCGGCGAACGTATGCCGCCGCTGCCGGCAGGCGCGCGGGTTTATTTACCGCGGTCCGGTGTACGCCGAGCAGGATCTCGACGACGCCATCTGCCCATGGTGCATCGCCGATGGCTCTGCGGCGGCGGCCTTCGATGCCACGTTCGTCGATGAGGAAGGGATCTCCACCGACGCCACCGAGGCAATCTACGATGAGCTCTGCCGGCGTACTCCCGGATTCAACTCCTGGCAGAAGGAGCAATGGCCGATGTGCTGCGAAGACGCCACGGCGTTTCTCGCCCCGGTGGGACTCACCGAACTACGCCGCGACTTCCGCGAGCGGGAAGGGGCGTTGTTGAACTACATCCGGTTTGAGATGAAAATCACCGGGCGCGCCGCCATCGACCTGCTCGAATCGCTGCACCTTGACGTGGGGCCGACGGCATATCTGTTCGAGTGCCTGCACTGCCGCCGTCCGCACTTCCATATCGACCAGCCGTAGGGCAGGCGCTACTCTTTGGGTAAATGGGGACGCAGGGCGAAATCGTAGAGCGCCGCGCCCAGCAAGCCGCCCACGACCGGAGCCAACAGTGGAACCCAGAACACGCCGCTGCCATCGGTGAGTCCGTTGTTCTTGAAGCCGCTCAGCACAAGGAACAGGCGCGGTCCCATGTCACGCGCCGGATTGATGGCGTAGCCATGCAGGGCGCCGAAGGACATGCCGATGGCCACCACCGTCAACCCCACCAGTAGCGGCGTTAGATTCGCCGCGGGCTGATTGCGCTCATCCGTAATGGCGAACACCACGAACAGCAGAATCGCCGTACCGATCACCTGGTCCAGAAACCCCGCGAATGGCACTTCCGGAAAAGCCGGAAATGTGGCGAAAATGCCGGCGGTCTTTTCGAGCGCCGGATCGAATTTCTGAAAAGCAGGCCGGTAGTTCCAGAATACGAGTGCGGCGGCCGTGAATGCGCCGGCCGTCTGCGCGATAGCATAGGGGATGACCTTGCCCCAGGAGAACCCTCGGAACACTGCCAGAGCGATGGTGACCGCCGGATTCAAATGGGCTCCGGTGATCCTGCCGGCCACCATAATGCCGAGCGTCACGCCCAGTCCCCAACCGAAGGTGATATTGGTGTAGCCGCCGTTCACAACCTCGCCGGGAACGCCCTTCCCGAACAAGACGACCATCGCCACCACGCCGCACCCGAATAGCAAAAGCACCATCGTACCGAGGAACTCGGCGATCAATTCACCCGCCAGCGTAGGTCTCATTCCCGGACAGTGTACCGCACTTGCCGCGGGGCTTTGTCTACTTTTTGCGAGCCACGGCGCGGCGTGCGGCGGCAGCCATGTTGGCCGCGGTCATGCCGTATTTCTGAAGCAACCCATCGGGCGTTCCGGATTCGGCATACGTGGTGAGGCCGACGAATTCCATGACGCAGGGATGCGTCTGTGCGGCCGCCTGCGCGACCTTCACGCCGAGTCCGCCGTCCACCAGATGCTCTTCCCCGACGACAATGGCTCCGGTTTCCCGGGCGGCCTTGGCGACGGCATCCGTATCGAGCGGCTTGATGGTTGGCATATCCACAACACGGGCGGAGATGCCCTCGCCCTCCAGGATCTCAGCGGCGCGGATCGACTCAGCCACCATCAGGCCGTGGGCCATCAGCGTCACATCGGAGCCTTCCACCAACTCGATCGCTTTGCCGATGGCGAACTGCCGGCCGGGGCCGTATACCACGGGGACCTTGGCGCGGCCGGCGCGCAGAAACACAGGGCCATCATGCGCCGCCGCAAGCCGTACAAACGCCGCCATCGACACTTCATCGGCTGGGCTGATCACCGTGAATCCAGGGAGTGCCGTGGCGAGGCTCAAATCCTCGATGCTCATCTGCGACGGGCCGTCTTCGCCGATCGAGATTCCGCTGTGCGTGCCCACCACCTTCACATTCAAGTTGGGATAGGCCACCGTGACCCGCAGTTGCTCGAAGCCCTTGGTCAGCACGAATGCCGAGAAACTCGCCACAAACGGCACTTTTCCGGCCGATGCCAGTCCCGCGCCGATGGCGACCATGTTGGCCTCGGCGATCCCGCAAGTAAAGAACCGGTCGGGAAATTCCTGCGCGAACCAATGGACCATGGTGGACTTGGAGAGGTCGGCGTCGCAGACGACGATATCCTTGTTCTCACGCCCCAATTGCACCAGCGTTTTGCCGAACGCCTCGCGGGTGGCGCTGCCCATCTTCAATTCAAACCTGGTTTTTGCCGCCATTACGCCAGCTCCTTCAATGCCTTCTCGCATTCTTCTTTTGTCGGGGCCATTCCGTGGAATTTGGGGTTATTCTCCATGAACGAGACGCCCTTGCCTTTAATGGTGTGCGCCAGCAGCACGGTGGGCTTGCCCTTCGTGGAGGCGGCCTCGGCGAAGGCGCCGCGCAAGGCCAGCAAGTCATGCCCGTTGACGTCGATGACATGCCACCCGAAGCTGCGCCACTTGTCGGCAAGCGGCTCCAGTTCCATGATGTCCTTCACGAAGCCGTCCAACTGGATCTTGTTGTAATCGACGATGGCGACGATGTTGTCGAGCTTATGGAAGGAAGCGAACATCGCCGCTTCCCAGATCTGGCCTTCCTGAATTTCGCCGTCACCCAGCATGACGTAGGTGCGCGACGGATTGCCGTCCATACGTGCGGCCAAGCCCATTCCGATGGCCAGTGAAAGTCCTTGTCCCAACGACCCCGTAGAGGCTTCGAGCGAAGGGATGAAGCGCCGGTCCGGATGCCCCTGGTAGATGGAACCCATCTTGCGGAGCGTCTTCAACTCATCCACCGGCGTATAGCCGCATTCGGCCATGGTGGCGTAGAGCACGGGGCAGGCGTGCCCCTTGCCGAGAATGAAGCGGTCCCGTTCCGCCCATTGCGGGTTCTTCGAATCGTGGCGCATCACTTCGAGGTAAAGCACGGCCAGCGTTTCCACGGCCGAGAGCGAGCCGCCCGGGTGGCCGGACTTGGCCTCGGTGATCATCTCCACGATGTGCCGCCGGATTTTCTTGCAGAAGTCTTCCAACTCGTGTATGTCTCTGGTTTGCATGAGGGAATTGTCCATTATCCCACACCGGCTTCAGTTGCAGACGAGGACGGGCGGACGGCTACTATGATAAGGTGTTCCACGTTCTCGAGTCTCGCATTCAGGCGGCGTTTGCCGCCTTCGTAAAGGCCCGCTATGGAGCCGACACGCCCGTCCTCACCGAACAGCCCAAGCAATCGAGCTTCGGCGAACTCGCCTTGCCCATTGCCTTCCAACTGGCCCGCCAGTTGAAGAAAGCTCCCAAGGCGATCGCCGCGGAGATTGTGGAGGGCATCGGCGCGGTGGAAGGGGTAGCGGCAATGGAGATCGCCGGCAACGGCTACATCAACGTACGGCTCGATCGCGGCGCCTACGGGCGGCTTCTGTTGCAGTCGGCGGCGCTCACGGCGGAACCGAAGCCCGGCAAGATCATCGTCGAGCACACCAACATCAACCCCAACAAAGCCGCGCATATCGGCCACCTGCGCAACTCCGTGCTCGGCGATACGTTCGTGCGTGCGTTGCGGGCCTGCGGCAATACGGTGGAGGTGCAGAACTACATTGACAACACCGGCGTGCAAGTGGCCGATGTGGTGGTGGGCTTCCATTTCCTCGAGAAGAAGACCTTGGCGGAAGTGGAGGAGTTGACTCGCACGACGCGGTTCGACTACGTCTGCTGGGACCTGTATGCACGCATTTCGTCCTATTACAAGGACCATCCGGAGGCCATCGAGTGGCGCAAGCAGACCCTGCATGAGATCGAGGCCGGCCATGGCGAAATCGCCGAAATGGGGCACATCGTGGCCGATGCCATCGTGGAATGCCACCTGGCCACGATGCGCCGCCTCGACATCACCTATGACGTGCTGCCGCGCGAGAGCGAGATTCTGCACCTGAAATTCTGGGCCACCGCCTTCGAACAGTTGAAGGAGCGAAAGGCGATCTACCTGGAAACGGAAGGCAAGAACACCGGCTGCTGGGTGATGCCCGGCGCACACTTCGGCGGCAGCGAGGAAGCCGAGGACAGCAAAGTCATCGTGCGCTCCAACGGCACGGTGACCTACGTCGGCAAGGACATCGCCTATCAACTGTGGAAATTCGGGCTATTAGGCAAGGATTTCTACTATAAGATCCTGAAAACGTACAGCGATGGCCACCGGATCTGGGTGTCCACCAGCGAGCCCACGGCGGATGCGCCCGCCTTCGGCAAGGGATCGCAGGTCTTCAATGTCATCGATTCGCGGCAATCCTACTTGCAGGATGTTGTGGTGGCGGGGCTGCGGCAACTCGGCTACCACGAGCAGGCGGACCGCTCGATTCACTTTTCCTACGAGATGGTGGCCCTCAGCCCGCGCACATGCGTCGAACTCGGCATCGAACTTTCCGAGGAAGACCGGAAGCGGCCGTATGTCGAGGTTTCCGGGCGCAAGGGGCTCGGGGTCAAGGCCGACGATCTCATCGACAAGCTCATCGAGAATGCGCAGCGGGAGGTGGATTCGCGCAACCCGGACCGTCCGGCGGAGGAACGCCGCGAGGTGGCGGAGGCGATCGCCACCGGCGCGCTACGCTATTTCCTGCTGAAATTTACACGGAATACGGTAATTGCCTTCGATTTTCAGGAAGCGCTGTCTTTTGAAGGGGACACTGGCCCCTATGTGCAGTATGCGGCGGTTCGCGCCCGAAAAATCCTGTTGAAGTTCGAGGAGCGCGGCGAAACGATGCCCGACTTCCAGGCCGCTCTGCCCGAGGAGGCAATGGCCCGCCAGTTGGCCGGAGAAGACTTTTGGCAGTTGCTGCTGTCGGCATCCAAGTCCGGGTCGGCCATCGAGCGATCCGTGGCTTCGGGCGAGCCCGCGCACATCGCCCGTTACGCTTTCCAACTGGCGCAGGACTTCAGCAACTTCTACGCCAAGTACCGCGTGGTGGATGAGCAGAATCCGGAGACTCGGGCGCTACTGCTATGGATGACGCACTATTTCCGGCAGCAATTGGAGTATACGCTGGGTGTGCTGGGTATCCGCATTCCGGACTACATGTAAGAACCGGCCACGGTACAAGACCCTACCGTGTACTAAGTGATCCACCGGATCGCAATTCAGGCGATGGGCCAAGTGTCTTCCCCGAGCAAGGCCCCTTACATTGTTAATGAACGAGAGTGTATGCGAAGGTGCGCTTGATGGCCGTTGTGCCACGGCGTTGAGGAACTACATTGACCAAGAACACGGTTCTGGTAGTGGTGCGGGACGGCGAGCTGGCTTCCGCCATCCGTCAGTCGACGGAGTTTGCCAATCCAGGCATTCGTGTATTGACCGCGGAGACGGGCAGTGAGGCGCACGCCCTGCTACAGCGCGAAGCGGTATCGCTGGCCGTGACGATTCTCCCCGTCCGAACCGGTTTTGAGTATGTCGCGATCGCCTCGGAGCGATTTCCTGCGATGCCCCACATTGTGGCCTCGTGCACCCAACCCGGGGAATTGGACGACATCGCGATCGGGCTGATGGAGATGCTGGAGCAGCACGCCGAGGATGCTCCCATCGCCGGCTTGGCGTGTTTGCTGCTGGACGCGCTGATCCTGCAAAGGCGGGCTTCCGGGTTCCTGCGGGCGATTCCGCTGCTCGACGCCATCCGGCTGATTGAAGCGGACTCTTGTTCGGTCACGCTGACGCTGCGCCAACCGGAGACGAACGCGATGGCCGTGCTCTTCTTCCGAGGCGGGAGGCTGCTGGACGCACACACAACGGAGAGCGGTGGAATGGAGGCGGTTCGGGAAGCTCTCCAGTGGGACCACGTTCATATATCCATCAGTAGCGGTTGCCGCGATGTGGCGGCGCGGATCGACAGGTACGTCTCGCGTCTGATGGAGGATGTGGCAGAAGATGCCCTGCCGGCTGCGGCGCCGGTGGTACGGCCACCGACACTGCGCGAGATTCTGGCGGCTGAGGTAGTGGATTACGAAGCGCTCATGGCAAGTGTCCCGGCGAGCACTGAGAACTCCGGGGAATCCACGCCCATGACGCCGCGGAAGCCTGGCGCCGACAGGATCCAAGAGACCATGGAGTTCGATCTGGACGCACTGCTTCAGTTCACGATGGCCGAGAGCGGACAGTCGGGTGCGGCGCCACCCATTTCCCTTCCCCGGCTCAGCGCATCGGAGCTGTTGGATATGGGGTTTGCCTGCTTCGCCCAAAAGGACTATGCCGGCGCCGTTCGCCACTGGGAGGAGGCCGAACGGCACGATCCAGGCAACCGGACCTTGCACTACAACCTCAAGCTCGCGCGGGCCAGGCTTGCCGGAGAAAGCCGGCCGCCGGCCTACAGCGGCCAGACGGGAGCGTTGGGCTAAAAGGGCTTGGGCCGCAGGATCTCTCCCCAGACGATGGAGTAAGCCTCGATCTTATTGTCGTAGGTTTTCCCTGCCCGGATTTGGATGGGCAGGTGCGAGGGCAAATCCGTACGGGTTGAGGCCGCGCCGTGGCTGCTGAATCGCGTATCCGAGCGCAGGGTAATGAGCAGGCGGGCACCCTGTTTGGTGCGCAGACGCAGGGAGTATTCGTCGTGCTCCAGGACCATTCCGGTGAGCAGGACGTTGCCGCGCGGCGCGACGAGTTCAGCGGCGGCTTTCCAGTTCTGCCACTTGTAGCGCGGGTTTTCGAGGGTCTTGGGCGTGAGCACGCGCACGATGAGGGCGCGGCACCGTGTGCTCCCGGGGACGCGCTCGGAGAGGACTTCGATCTGTTGTCCGGATTCGATACGCGACGCCCAAGTGCGCTTGTGCTCCAATTCGAAATACGTCTTGGAGGTGAACGTGCAGCGGTGCGCCTGATCGTCTAGGGTCTTGAAGAGGAACGAGCCGTTCGATTCCGAACCGACCCACTCCTGCCACACACCTCGGGCCAGCGGGGCCAGTCCTCGATCCTGGCCGGCGGCTGTTCCCACGAGAGCAAGCAACAGTATGGCCCGCATGATAGAAGCGGAGATCCTCTATCCCGAAGCATACTACAGCGAAA
>CAYOBO010000137.1:0-19971 GCA_964402295.1 uncultured Candidatus Solibacter sp.
GTGGCTCTGCCGTCGGGCAAGCTGGAGTCGAACCCCTTGGGAAAGGCGGTGTTCGGCGGATGGACCCTCCAGGGCATCATGACCTGGCGTTCAGGCCTGCCTGTCAATGTGACATCGGGCGTGGCGACGTTTCCCAATGGACGCATCAACGGGCAACGTCCCGACCTGGTCGCCGGAGTCGATCCCTACATCAAGAACGCGGAAGGGCTGCTATGGCTGAACCGCGCGGCGTTCGATGTGAATGCGCCGCGCATCGGCCGGCGTTATGGAAACCTCGGATATAACGTGTTCCGAGGCCCTTCGGGCTTCAGCTACGACGCGGCGCTGCACAAACGCTTTCCCATCGTCGAGGGGCACAACATCACGTTCCGCTTTGAGATGTTCAATGCGCTGAATCACAAGGTGCTCGGCAATCCGAATGGGAACCTGGCGAGCCCGCAATTTGGCGCCATCACCGGCGCCAGCGGCGGCCGCAACATTCAGCTTGCGTTGAAATACACCTTTTAGTTCGCCCGGTTTCGCCTGTCGGCTTACAGCTTGATTTCCCGGTAGTCGATTTTGTTCCAATCGAAGACGCCAAGACCCAGCGCGCCGGCGATCTCGACGTGCTCCGGTTGCCGGTGGATGAAGGTGCTGAACTTGTCGGGACCGTCTTCCACCAGCTTCTTCATGCCCATGGCGACACGCTTTTCATCGATTTTGCGCCACCCGACATGATCGATGGCGACCGGGTCCGTGGAGAAGTAGATGGTGTGGTTTTCCCAAACGAATTGGGGCCGCGCGCTGGGTCCGCCGTGATAGACGCCCTTCACGCCATCGAGGATGTTGAGCACGACTTTGTTGCGAATGACCGGCATTTGCACGATGGCCGGAATGAACGAATTGCAGGAGTTCATGGTGACCGTGGCGTGCGAGCGGGACACATTGTTCACCAACCCGTGGGAGAGGTTCTTGAGCGCCAGGGTAACGCCGGCGGATTGATGTTCCTTCAGCACACAAAGGTTGATGACTTTGTCCACCTGCTGCGTGATGAACTTCGCCGCGAAGGACTTGCGGGCCCGCTCGTCTTTCTCGTAGCCCGGACGCGTGAGCGGCAGTTCGACATAATGGTCGCGGTCGTAGCCTTCGATATCGAGCTGGATTTCGTCGTAATCTTCGACAGCGTGGGAGATGCGGTTGCCGTCGCGCACCCAGCGGTTGAATCCGGCGTTCATGAACTGGCGGCGGTAACGGTCATAGACGACGATGTCTTTGGCCTGGACTCCGGCGAGGGTGAGGCCGTCGAGAATCTGATGGAGCACGGTGACGTCGCTGATGACACGCGGCGCGCCGACAGGATTGACTTTGATACCGACACGGTCACCCTTCTGGAAGAAGAGCTTCCAGCTTTCGGCCCAATCGGCGCCCGTGAGTTCCTTCATGCCGCGCTGCATCATGGGTCCGATGGCTTCGGCGTTGTAGCGGCCCGAGGCTATGGAGCGCTTGTCTTCCACGCCGATCACGCGGCCCGGGAAGAGGCCGGGCATACCCAGTTTGCTCGAATCGGACTTTGAGTTGACTTGTGCCGCGGCTGCGAGTCCCCGGAGCATGGGAATCGCCGCGGCGGTTTGCAGCATTCGTCGTCGTGTGCAAGGCATATCTGCCAATATACAGCGCGGCGGGCCGTTGCCGGGCAATAGCTGAAAGTGGACTACATCTCGCGCCGGTTTTCGAGCGACTTCGTCATCGTCACTTCGTCCGCGAATTCGAGGTCGCTCCCCACCGGCAGTCCCATCGCAATGCGCGTGGTCTTCACCCCCAGCGGCTTCAGCAGCCTCGATAAATAGACGGCCGTGGCTTCGCCTTCCACCGTGGGATTGGTGGCTAGAATCACTTCGCTCACTTCGCCGGTTTGCAGCCGCGCCAGAAGGCTCTTGATGCGCAACTGCTCGGGCCCGATGCCGCGCAGCGGGCTGATGGCTCCATGGAGCACGTGATAAACGCCGTTGAACTGCCGCGTCACCTCGATGGGGAGAATGTTGGGTGGCTCTTCGATGACACAGATGACGGTATGGTCGCGCGACTCGTCGCGGCAGTACAGGCATTGCTCGCTATCGCTGATGTTATTGCAGACCGAGCAGAGAGTGAGTTTGCTTTTCACGTCGAGGATCGCGTTGGCGAGCCGTTCGGCGTCCTCGCGCGAAGCGCGCAGCAGGTGAAAAGCGATGCGTTGCGCCGACTTCTGCCCCACGCCGGGGAGTCGGCGCACTTCCTGGATCAGTCGTGCCAGCGGTTCGGCGAAGTCGGGCATGGGGCGCCTTTAGAAGAGGCCCGGAGGAAGGCCCATGCCGCCCAGCATGCCGCCCATCTTGGCCTGGATCTGCTGTTCCACCATGCGCACGGCTTCGTTGCAGGCCGCCATCACCAGGTCTTGCAGCATCTCGACGTCGCCCGCGACTTCCTTGTCGATCTTCACGCTGACCACGTTTTTCTGGCCGTCCATGCCGATGGATACCATGCCTCCGCCGGTCGATGCCTCGACGCGGATCTTGGCGATCTCTTCCTGCATCTTCTGCTGCATGGCCTGCGCTTGCTTCATTGCGGCCTGCATGTTCATACCGCCGGGTAGCTTCATTTACGACTCCTTGAGATTACGAACGGCGCGCACCTCGCTGCCGGGAAAAAGGTCGCGGTAGCGCTGCACTTCGGGGTTGCTGAGAGCGCGGGTAGTGGCTTCATCCTCCTGCGCGCGGCGATCGATGCCGGCCGGGGGGGCCACTTGCGCCTGGTCCGTGAGTGTGAGCTTGATTTTGGTGGGCCGCTTCATCACCGCGTCCACGGCCTTCTGCATGTCCTTGTTCTGCACGGACATCTTGAATTCCTTGGTGGTGATGAACTCCACTTCGCCGGTCCGCTCATTGACGGTGGAATGTTCGACCGCATCGGCGATGAACGTCTGGCCGCGTTCGTTCAGCCATTCGAGCAGGCGCGAACGGAGGTCGCCGCTGCTCGCTGCCGGGGCGGCCGGCGTGGAATCCGGAGCCGGCGCGGCGGTTCGCGGCGCCGCCATCGCTTTGGGAGGCGGGGCCGGAGCGGTGAATCGGGCGGTAGTCGAGGCGGTGCGCGGCGTGGATGCGGTTGGAACGGGTGTGGGCGGCGCCGGAGCCGCTCCGCCGCTGCGCATCTGCGCCAGCAATTCTTCAACGGGCTGAAGTCGGCCGGCGTGCACCAGTTTCACAAGGCCCAGTTCCAGATGCATCCGCTGTTGGAGCGAGGTTTGCAACCCCTGAAACAATTCGAGGATTAAATGTAAGTAGCGCGTGAGATCCTCTTCGGAGAATTTCCCCGCCAGGCTGTCCAGGCGCGTGCGTTCATTGGCCGACGCGGCGATCAACCGGGTCTCCGCCCCGCTGATGCGGGCCACCAGCAGGTTGCGGAAGAAGCGGCACAACTCGCGGCAAAAATGTTGCAGGTTTTGACCCGAATGCTCCAGTTCCTGCACGATTTCGAGCATACGATTCGCGTTGCCCTCGAGCAGGGCTTCGGCCACCTGTTCGAGCGTCTGCATCGAGAACCGGCCGAGCAGGCGCCGCACCTCGCTCGCTTCGAGTGTATCGCCGCAGCACGCGATCGCCTGATCGAGCGCCGAGAGCGAATCGCGCACGCTGCCTTCGCCGGCCAGCGTAATCACCGATAGCGCTTCCTCTTCCGCCTGGATCTTCTCCTTGGCGCAGATGCCACGGATGTGCTCCAGCAGTTGCGTGTAATCGACGGAGCGGAAACTGAACTGCTGGCAGCGCGAGGCGATGGTGTTCGGAATCTTGTGGGACTCCGTGGTGCAGAGGATGAACACGACCCATTCGGGCGGCTCTTCCAGTGTCTTCAGCAGCGCGTTAAATGCTTCGTTGGTGATCTGATGCGCTTCGTCGATGATGAAGATCTTGTAGCGGTCGCGCGCCGGACGGAAGCGCACACTCTCGCGCAGTTCGCGCATCTCGTTAATGCCGCGATTGGAGGCGGCGTCGATTTCGATCACATCGATCGGGTTGCCGCCGGAGATGTCGCGGCAACTGGCGCAAGCGCCACACGGGTGGATCGTGGGCCCGTGTTCGCAATTCAGACAGCGGGCGACAATTCGGGCGACGGTGGTTTTACCTGTCCCGCGCTGCCCCGAGAAAATGTATCCGTGGGCGATGCGGCTCTGCGAGAGAGCGTTTTCGAGCGTCGTGCGCACATGCTCCTGCCCGATCAACTCGGCAAAGGATTTGGGCCTGTATTTGCGGGCGATGACCTGATACATGTGAGGGGGAGCGTTATTGCCAGACCCCGGGTGATCCGCGGCACACGAGCTAAACCACTACCGTTGCTTCCTTCCGGACCTGGCGGGGTTTGCAGCCGCCCATTGCACGGAGCCCGGAGCCTGACAACCCATAATCATAGCAGGGGCGGTGCGCGTAGAGAAATAGCGGGTCTAAGCGGAAAGCGCTTCCGCTTCGATTTGTGTCATGCTGCAAGGGAGTATGCGATCCACCAGAAGAACCTTCCTGCGCGCCGCGGCCGGTATGGCCGCCGGCTCCGTTGCCGCGCAGAGCGGCCGCCGTCCGAATATTCTGTTCATCATCTTCGACGATTGGTCACAAATGCATGCGGGGGCATACGGGTGCACCTGGGTGAAGACGCCGAACTTTGACCGCGTGGCGCGCGAAGGCGTGCTGTTCACTAACGTGTTCACATCGAACCCCAAGTGCAGTCCCTGCCGCGCCTCGATCCTCACCGGGCGCAACACCTGGCAATTGAAGGAAGCGGTGAACCACTTCAGCATCTTCCCTAATGAATTTCCCGTCTACCCCGATTTGTTGGAGAAGGCCGGCTACACGGTGGGGCTTACAGGCAAGGGTTGGGGACCGGGCGACTACCAGTCCACCGGATGGAAGCGCAACCCGGCCGGACCGGAGTTTCGCAAGATCACCAACAAGCCGCCCTATGACGGCATCGGCAATGTCGACTACGCGGCCAACTTCAGCCTCTTTCTCGATCAACGGCCAAAGGATAAGCCCTTCTGCTTCTGGATGGGATTCACGGAGCCGCACCGGCGGTATGAGGACGGTTCCGGACTTCGCGCCGGACGCCGCCTCGCCGACGTGACGTTGCCCAAATATTTCCCCGATAACCGCACCGTGCGCAGCGACATGCTCGACTATGCGCTGGAAGTGGAGTGGGGCGATGCGCACATCGGGCGGGCGCTGAAAAAGCTCGAAGAGATCGGCGAACTGGACAACACGTTGATCATGGTCACTTCCGATCATGGCCAGCCCTTCCCGCGCGTGAAGGGACAAATCTACGAACATGGATTCCATTTACCGCTGGCGGTGCGCTGGGGCAAGAACATTCCAGCCGGACGCACGGTGGACGATTTCATCAACGTTCGCGATTTTGCGCCAACGTTCCTGGAGGCGGCGGGTGTACCGAAGGCCGGGTCCATGACCGGGCGCAGTTTTCTCGATGTGCTGAAGTCGTCGAAGTCGGGCACGGTGGATGCTTCCCGCAACGTGATGCTGATCGGCAAGGAGCGCCACGACCTGGGACGCCCCAATGACGCCGGCTATCCCGTGCGCGCCATTCGCACGCCGGAGTTCCTCTATGTGCGCAATTTCGTCCCCGATAGCTGGCCCGCTGGGAATCCGGAAACGGGCTATCGCAACGTGGACGACAGCCCCACGAAGTCACTCATCGTTTCCAGCTTCGATGAGTATTACCGCATGGCCTTCGGCAAGCGTCCGGCCGAGGAGTTGTACGACATCAAGACCGATCCGGATTGCGTGAATAACCTCGCCGCGGTGCCCAAATATGCGCAGACGAAACGCGAGTTGCGCGACCGGATGATGAGCATGCTACGCCAGGAAGAGGATCCGCGCGCACTGGGCAATGAGTCGTTCTTCGACACCATTGAATACACCGGCGGAAAGAAGCATTCCTACGATAACTGGCTGCGGAACCAGAAGAACTAAGCGGTCACGCGCTGGCACTTGCGGATATAGTCCGCGTCGAATTCCACGCCCAGGCCCGGCGTGGTGGGCACGTCTACGTGTCCGTCGCGGATGACGAAGTTCGGCGAATACCAAGAAACGGGCGCCGGTTTGCCGCGATGCGGAAATTCCATGTGCGCACCGATGTTCGGCGTGGCGGCGGCGAATTGCAGCATCTTGCAGGCAGCGGCGTCGGTTTGCGTGTTATGCGGCACGATGGTCATCTTCACCTGCCGCGCCATGCGTGCGATGCGGGCCGCGCGTGTGATGCCGCCACAGTAGTTCAAATCGGGCTGCACAATGTCCACCACACGCCGCTCGATCATGTCCTGCACTTTCCACAGTGAGGATTCCTGCTCGCCGCCGGCGACGGGCATGTCCAGCGCGTCGGCCACGCGCTTGGTTTCGCTCACCTCCTCCCATGGGCACGGCTCTTCGAAGAATTGGAATCCGAGCCCTTGCAGCATGCGGCCTACTTCGATGCCGTGTTTGGCGTCGTAGCTGCCGTTGGCGTCGGCATACAGGATCACTCCATCGCCGAGACGCTTGCGCGCCAGTTCCACCATCGTCTTCGTACGTCCCGGGTAGGCGTCCCGATTGCGGCTCATCCGCCCGCCGATTTTGAATTTCACCGCTTTCGTGCCGGTTTCCGCGACCCCGCGCACGTACACCTCCACTTCCTCCTCGGCGGTGGTTTCGCGGCCCGATCCCGACAAATACACCGGAATCCGTTTGCGGATCATCCCGCCCATCAGTTCCGCCACCGGTTTCTTCGCCGTTCGGCCCAGCATGTCCCAGATGGCATGCTCGACGGCGGCGACCGGCGACCAGAAGGGCTGCCCGGCGATCTTGTAATGCTTGATATAGACCTCGTCCAGCAGCGTCTCCAGGTCGCGCGCGTCTTTGCCCACGAAGGCGGGAATCACGCGGCGCAGCAGGATGGGCACGAAATCGTCGATTTCCTTGGTGCGCACGATCCCCGCCACACCGTCGCCCGAGGTGGCGCGCACGAAGGTCGATTTCCCGTTGCGCAGATATTCCACCGAGGCGATTTTCACCGGCGCGCGAAATTGCCGGTGCAGCGAAAAAAGCGGCTGTTCATAGGCCGGAACGACTTTCGGAAAATCTTTCTCCGCGGCGCGAAGCGCAACGGGTAGGGGAGCGAGCAAGAAGTGGCGGCGGAGCATCGTACGCATTATACGCTTGGCGCCCGGCACGGTGGCCGTTGACAAACTAAACAGTGTTCTGTAGTTTACAAGTAGCTATGGGAGTCACCGAACGTCGCGCCCGCGAAAAGGTGGAATTGCGCCAGAAGATCCTCGATGCCGCCAGCCAATTGTTTGTCGAGGAAGGGTTTGGTAGTGTTTCCATTCGCAAGATCGCCGACCGCATCGAGTATTCCCCGGCGACCATCTATCTCTACTTCAAAGACAAAACGGACCTACTCTCCAGTCTCTGCTGGGAGACGTTCAGCGGATTGAAGGCGCAACTCGATTGCCTGGAGAAGGAACAGGGCGACCCCATCGCCGGGCTGCGCAAGGGGTTGCGATCCTACATCGAATTCGGAATCGCGCATCCCAACCATTATTTATTGACATTCTGTACGCCAATGGATCATACCGGCCAGGAAAAAAACGAGGATTTTCAAGAAACGAACCGCATCGGGCTGGAAACATTCGATCATCTGCGGCGTGCACTGGACCGTTGCCGGCGGGCAGGCAGGCTCGCATTCGACGACCTGGAAACCACCAGCCAAGTGGTATGGACCTTCATCCATGGAACCACCTCGCTGTTAATCCTGAATGACGGCGACCCGCACTTCCCCTGGGTGCCGCGGGAACACCTCATTGAAACTTCGCTCGATATGATTATCCGGAGCCTTCGTCCGGCCACCTGACGACGCGCTCTTCGAAGCGGCGGAAGAACTCCTCCATCCGGCAGCGGGCCGCCACATTCACTGCGCAGCCTGTTTGCCGGCCGGGACGAAGGTCGCGCACCACCATCCCCGCGGCCATCTCGCCTTCGGTTTCCATCTCGATGCGCACGGTCTTCGTCTCCCCCAGCGAAGGATCCAAAGCAATCGCCGTGGCCAGCGGATCGTGAAGGAAGCAGTGCTCGCTGCCGTGCACCGCCGAGTAGAAATGGAAGTAGCGGCCGCAAAGCGCTCCCACGAATCGAGCCCGCGCGTCGAACCGTCCCGTCAGCCAGGCGTTCAGCAATTCACGGCGCAGCACGGCTTGCCTGGTCAGATCCAGTGGAACGATGGTCAGCGGCACGGGACTGCGCAACACCTCGCGCGCCGCGTGGGGATCGGCATGAAAATTGAACTCCGCCAGAGGAGTGATATTGCCCGGCGGATCGAGCACGCCGCCCATCGCCACTACTTGCCGCAACTGCGCGAAACGGCCGCGATCCGCCAGCAGGGCGGCGGCAACGTTGGTCAGCGGGCCGAGAGCGAGCAGTGTGATCTCGCCGGGGTGTTGCGCGGCCAGGCGCAGAATTGCCTCCACGGCGCCGTCTTCCGCCGGTTGTTCCGTGCCGTCCCATTCCCCGGCAAGCCCATCTGCGCCGTGCACGTGCTCGGCATGGACGGGTTGGCGGCGCAATGGCTGTGCGCATCCGCGAATCACCGGAGGCGGGTTGCCAAGCCGCAGGTGGCGCAGCACCTGCTGTGCGTTGCGCGTGGTCTTCTCCAAAACGGCGTTTCCCGCGACTGTGGTGATGGCCTCGATGCGTGCTTCCGGCGAGGCGAACGCATACAACAGCGCGAGCGCGTCATCGATGCCCGGGTCCGTGTCGATGATCAGGCGCATGCCGGCCTATTCGGAAATGGGCTCCGGCGTGCCTTTCGATTCCAGATACCGTTTTCGCGAATCGACAATGGCACGGCGCGCATCGGCCGGCCCGCCCCATCCTTGCAGGCGTGTGACCTTGCCTTCCAGTTCCTTATAAATGGTGAAAAAGTGCTCGATCTCGCGGCGGACGTGTGTGGAGATTTGATCCATGGTGTGCACCTGGTCATACCGCGGATCGCGGCGCGGCACGGCCAGCACCTTCTGATCGCCTTCGGCGCTGTCCTCCATGTTCAGGATGCCGACGGGGCGCACCTCCAGCAGGCAGCCGGTGAAGGTCGGCTCCGTTACCAGGCAAAGTACGTCCATGGGGTCGCGGTCTTCCGCAAGAGTGCCGGGAATGAATCCGTAATCCCCTGGATAGTGCAGTGGGGAATAGAGTGCGCGGTCCATGCGGAACAGGCCGAGCGAGCTGTCGTATTCGTACTTGTTCGGAGAATTCTTTGGGATCTCGACGATCATGCGTACGATTTCGGGGGCATCGGCGCCTGGGTCGATATCGTAGAGGTTGGGATACACACTTCAGGGTATCAGATGGCCGGTCCCGCGCTAGCGGGTGGAATAGGCCGCGCCCGCGGCCGCGGTGGCTGCCATTGACAAAACAGGAGCCCGCAGCGGCCTTACGTCGATCAGCCGCTGCGCCGGATTGCCGCAGCCACAAGGTGTGTTGCACAGCCGGCCTGTCATTTCCGTGCCGATGCGCAGCAACGAATACTCCTCGCAGGCGAGCCCTGTCAACAGCAGTTCTCCGTCGCGGGGCAATTCGAAAATCGCGTTTTCGGCATGAATATGCAGGCCGTCGTGAGCCTCGCATTCCCAGGCAAGCAATTCCTGCGCATAGCCGCGGAATTGCTCGAAGACCGGAACCTGAAACGCGCGCCAGAGCAGGTCGCGATCCTCGGCTTTGAGGCATCCGTGCTTCAGGCCGGTGAACGCCAGCAACGCTCCGCGCAGGGAATCGAGCCGCAGTCTGCCGGCCAGGGCCAGTTCCGCCAGGTTCTTCAGGCGCCACACCGGACCGGCCAGCGAATCGGGTTCATATTCCTCCAGTTCCTCCAGCGAAAGGCAGGTGAATGTCCGGGTGGATTCGCTTTCCTCGAACCCATCCGCCAGCATGGCCGTGCGGCCGATGCTTCCCAGCGGACAATCGAGCGGGCGCAGCGGACGCGGCTTATGGTGCCAATTGTAGAATTCCACCGGATTACTCAGAAAATCGTCCAACTCCACGCGCGGGATGGATTGTAGCGTGAGGGGTACCAATTCCTCCCGCGCCGGCGCCTGCCGCGGCAAGTCTATCTGGCGTCGTCTGTAGTATCCGGCTTGTCCTGCCTGATGGAGAAGCTGTTCGAGCCTTCTCAGACGCTGGCTGCGGGCCGGATCCTGTCCCTGCCTTCTCCAGCGAATAATGAATCGCATCTCATGGAATAGGTGAGAGAACCGGATGAAAATTCTCGTCCAACTTACATCGGGGCGCCTGTCGCCCGACGTCTGGGCGGCGCTACACTGAAACCATGGACGTCATTCCGAGTCAAGAAGATGTCGTGAGTCTTCTCAAGAAGACGGGCGCGTTGCGGCACGGACATTTTGTGTATCCCAACGGGCTGCACGCCAATGAATACCTACAGGTGGCGCTTGCCATGCGCCATTATCAGCACCTGAAAACGCTCAGCGTCGGCCTGAGCCGTAAGGTCCGCTCCAATCCGGAGTTGCGGGCCATGATCGACGAGCTTTCGATTGTCGCTCCAGCGGGCGGCGGCGTGCCCGTGGCCTACGGCGTCTGCGAAGCGTTGCGAGCCCGCCAGGTGTACTGGGCCGAGGGCGAGGATGAGAATCATCCGCTGCATTTTCGCCAGTATTTCGTCCAGCGGCCGGGCGAGAAAGTGCTGCTCGTCGACGATCTGTTTCGCAGCGGCCGGAAACTGGCCGCCCTCAAGAAATTAGTCGAAGCCAATGGTGGCGAAGTGGTGGGCCTAGCGGTGATTGTCTATCAGCCGCGGCCGAAATCGCCTAGCTTCGGCGACATTCCACTGTACTATTTGGCCAAGCTCGAAGGCCGCTATTCGGATAACGCCGAATCCTGCGACCTCTGCAAGCAAGGACTCCCGCTCGACAGCGTCTGGATCTAAAAACGGTATTTCAACGAATACTGGAAGATGCGCGGCCCACCCCCGCGCCCCACTCCCCCCACCTGGCTCAACAGGCCCCCGGTGAGTGAGTCGAACTGCGTCATCGGAGCCGTGATCACGAAGTTCACGCGGTTGGGCAGATTGAACGACTCCACCCGCAATTGCAGGTTTTGCCCTTCGCCGAGGCGGAAGTTCTTCGCCAGCGCAAGGTCCATGGAAAACAATCCTGGACCGTCCAGAATATTCCGCCCCGAATTTCCAAATGCGAACGGCTGAAAGCCGAACTTGCTTTCCGCGCACCCGGCCGGCGGCGTTGTGGCCGGATCCAGCACGCACGGCACGCTCTCAAACGCGGTCAGATCGTACCAGGGATAATCCAGCCCCTTGCGCCCCCGCGAAGGATCTTCCTTGACCGCGCCGTTACGGATGCGGTTGGGCCGCGACGACCCCCCAAGGTTCAAGTTCGGAGTCACCGTTTCCACCGTGAACGGTCCCCCCGAGTATGCCGTGGATGTTCCCGACAGTTGCCATCCGCCGAGCGCGGCATCGGTGAACCCGCGCCACGAACTGCCCCAGCGGCGGTTGCGCCCAAACGGCAGATTCATGCTGCCCACCATCGTGAATACATGCCGCCGGTCCCAATCCGAACGCGCCCGGTCCAGGCGCAGATTGCGCGAATCCAGTGCCCCGGCGAATCCGCCGTTCGATTGCCCGTTCACCTGCGAAGCATCGTCGATCGACTTCGAGAACGAGTAGTTCACACGCCAGAACAATCCACCGCGGCTGCGTTTTCGCCAACTGGCATTGAACGCATT
Organism: uncultured Candidatus Solibacter sp.; assembly: GCA_964402295.1. Taxonomy (GTDB): domain Bacteria; phylum Acidobacteriota; class Terriglobia; order Bryobacterales; family Bryobacteraceae; genus CADEFT01. The sequence continues at coordinate 11,799 of CAYOBO010000137.1, forward strand.
GTAGATCGAGTTCGAACCCGTTCTGTAGATGTTGATCGCATTCCACTCCGGAATGGGCCGCGCGAAGCCTTCACCGGAAATGTACGAAGAAAGGTCGCGCAACGGCTGATTGAAATCGTAGAGCCGCTGCAAGTGCGTCCCTTTCGATCCCCGGTAATCCACCTCTATGGCGGTGCCCCCTGCGATCTCCCTCTCGATCGTGATATTCCACGATTGCAAGTAGGATTGCTGCGGGTCCATCGTGAATCCGGCGGCCGTGGTGGTGCCCGTGATTGTCTCGCGCGACGACGGAAACGGTGTCTTTAAGGAAACCAGGTCCGGCGTTGCGTTGACGCCCGTGAAGTTCTGATTGATCGAGAACGGGAACTGGTTCGACAGGCTGTTGCGCAGGTTGTTCAGAATATCCCCGCCGAGGAACAGGCCGTAACCGGTGCGGATGACGGTCTTTTCGCCGACCCGGTAGGCCAGGCCGACGCGCGGCGAAAAGTTGATCCAGTCTGTCGATACGATACTTCTGCCGCGCCCCACCGACCTGGCTGTGACCACGACATCGCGCAGCCCCGTTGCGTCGAGTAATTCCTGATAATTCGGCGGCACGTTGGCATCGCTGGCGATGACCAGCTTGCGGATGCTTGTGTCGTAGCTGCCCATGCGGTCGTATTTGTCAAACGGCGCCTGGTTCACTTCCCAACGCATGCCCAGATTTACTGTAAGCCTGCGTGTTGCTTTCCAATCGTCGTTGAGGAACGCCCCTTTCGCCGGTTGCCTCCAGTAGTTGCGGTTGAATCCCACCTGGCGTGTGACGTTGTTCAGCCAGCCGAGCTGCATATCGGCAATGGAATGCCCCGTGCGATTGCCCACAAAGCGGAACGTGCCCCGCTGGTTGTTGAGGAACGGCTGATTCATCTGCACGAAGCTGCCGTTGTAACCGAATTTGATGTTGTGTTTGTTCTTCACCCAACTGAATTTGATGCCTTGCTGCCAGTCCGTGACGAAGAACTCAATGGGCATGTTCGCCCCCGAGCCCAGTTGCGGATAGTTATTTCCCGCAAAAATCTGCGGCCAGTCGAGCAAGTACGGATTGCTTGCCGACTCTCCTTCCGGAATCAGGTTCGGCAATCCCAGTTCCGAGGCGATGTCCTTGCCCGCGAAGCGCCCGCGCTGATAGGTGACATTGCGGCTGAAGCCGAAGCGCAGTTCCATGAGAAACGTGGAGGTGAACATGTGTGTATAGTCGACGCCACCGAGCGAGCGGTCATCGCGAATGAGAATCCCGTAGGTGCCAAGATCGCTGCCCGTGAACGGATTTTGCGTATTGTTGCGCCGCACTTGGTAACGCACGGCAAGGTTGTTCTGGCTGCGCACCTTATGATCGATCTTGAACAGCGGGCTGTCCCATCGATCCACGTCCGCGGTCTGGGCGAAGTAGTTGAAGCCGGTTGCCCCCGCGGGCCTGTTGGGCAGAGGGAAGGCGTTGATCAGCTTCATGCCGATGGGATCGAATCGCGATGCCGGGATGACGTTGCCCGGAAAGCACGCCGCGCGGTTGTTGTTGTTGCAGGCGCCCGAGCGGAGCCGGTCAAACAGGTTTAGCCTCCCGCCGTTGATATTGACGGATTGCGAATAGTCCCCGGCGCGCTCGAGTTCCGTGGGGACGCGGGTCAATCGCGTGGCTTCCTGCTTGGCGCGCAACCCTTCGAAGCTCGCCAGGAAGAACGTCTTGTTGCGCACGATGGGGCCCGTTACCGTACCCGCAAACTGGTGCTGGCGCAGCACCGTCTTCTCCCGCTCGAAGAAGCCACGCGCATCCAGCAGATCGTTGCGAACGAAGTAATTCAAGTTGCCGTGAAATTTGTTGGTGCCCGAGCGCAGAACCATGTTCAGCACACCGCCGGCCATGCGTCCATACTCGGCGGAGTAGCCGGAAACCTCCATCTTGAATTCCTGTAGCGCGTCGATGTTCGGACGCGTCTGCGCCGCCGCGCCACGCGCGTTGCGATTGTCGAATCCATCCACATAGAAGTTGGTGTTCGACGCCCGCGCGCCGTTGACATTGAGTCCCGAACCTTGTCCGCCCTCGGCGCGCGGCACAACGCCCGGCGTAAAAAAGGCCAGATCCGTGAAGTCCCGGCCTGCCAGCGGCAGTTCCTGGATCTCTTCCTGCACGATCACGTCCCCTTTGATGGTTCCGTTTTCCGTGTTGATGGCGACCAGCGAGGCGTCGACACTCACCGATTCGGACACCATCCCCAACTCGAGTTGCACGTCGGCGCGCAGCACTTGGCCGATTTGCAGCACGATGTTGCGTTGAATGTACCGCCGGAATCCATCGCCGGCCACCGTAAGTTCGTAGTCGCCGGGCGGCAGGTTGACGACGGTGAACACGCCGTCAGGCCCTGTCTCGACTTTGCGCTCCTGGTTCGTCCCTGTGTTGCGAACGGTGATGGCCGCGCCGGGAATGGCGGCGCCCGTTGCATCGGTGACATCTCCAGTCACCGTGGCTGTGTTGGATTGCGCCCAAACGCCGGCGGCTGTGGCCAGCATCGTCGAAAAACAAAATGCGATGACGCGCGTGCGGCTGCAATTGAGTTCCATGGCAGCATCTCCCCGTGTTTTGGATTGGGAGAAGTATATCCGAAATAGGGACGCGTGGCTACCCCCTGGCCGAAAGATACCAGGCCCCTATAATTTGATCCAATCGTAGGGCTTGCGGTACTGGCGCGTAAGCATCGCGGAGGCTTCCGGCGCGTTGCGGAAATCCTCGCGCTGCGCGTCCCAATGCAGCTTGAGACCCGTGCGCATGGCGATGTTTCCCAGCAGCGCGAGCGATGTGCCGCGATGGCCGATCTCGATATCGGCGTTCGGTGTCTTGCGCGAGCGCACGCTCTCCACGAAGTTGAGGCAATGCGCCTTGGTGGGCTCTTCCACGTTCTCCCACATCCGTTTCACGGAGGCGGCGCGTTTCCTCGGCGCCGGTGCGGGCCCGCCGCGGCGTCCGGCCATCGCCGCCGCATCGGGTTCGGGGAAAATCTCCCAGCCGATGCGCTCGGCGTAAATCGTGGCCTCGGTGCCGTAAAACACGATGCCGTTCGGCTGATCCCATTCGCCGCGTGCGTTGTAGTAGCGGTGCCCCGGCGTCCGTCCCCCCATGCCATGCCCGTTGAGATTCGATCCCTCGTACGTCGCGATGAAGTTGTCGTATTCGTAGGTCACGGTCATGAAGTCGGGTGTTTCGCGGCCGTCCTTCACGACATACAACCCGCCCGAAGCCGACACCGTGTGCGGCGCCGTCACCCCCATGATCTGCTGCATCGTGTCCAGGCGGTGATTGCCGAAGTCCGTGATGTAGCCTCCCGAATAATCCCAGAAATAGCGGTAGGTGCCGAGGAACCGGTGCGGGTGGAAAGGAACCTTCGGCGCCGGTCCCAGGTACATATCCCAATCGAGGCCATCGGGCACGGGTTCATTGGAGCGCGGCGTCATTGGATTCAGCGTATGGTTGGCGTAATTCCAGACGCGGATGAATCGCACCGCCCCGATATCGCCACGCTGGATGATTTCGGCGATTTTCTGGAAATGCGGCGCCGAGCGGTGTTGTGTGCCGGCCTGCACGATGCGGTTGTGCTTGCGCGCGGCCTCCACCATCACGCGTCCTTCACGGATGGTAAGCGAGACGGGTTTCTCCACGTAGACATCTTTGCCGGCCTCGCATGCCAGCACCGTGGCGATGGCATGCCAGTGATCGGGCGTGGCGATGTGCACCGCATCGACGTCTTTCAATTCCAGCAGCTTGCGGAAATCGGAAAAGTACCTGGCATCGGAGCCGGCCCACTGCCTGGCCTGTTCGCCATTCGGCTGGTAGACATCGGCGACGGCCGTGTAGGCTACGTTGGGAGCCTCCCGCATCGAACGCGCCACGCCGCGCCCGCGCCCGCCGCAGCCGATCAAGCCGATATTCAGCCGGTCATTGGCGCCCAACACGCGCTGCGCCGATAGCGCGGTCATCCCCAGTCCGGACGTCTTGACGAAGCTTCGCCGTTGCATGAGGAAAATTGTATCAACGGCGCATATCAAGGATTGCCGCTCCCAGCCGGAACCCGGTATGTGGCGGCTGGTTATAGCCCACGTTCTGCCATGCGATGCTCATGCGGTAATGCGCATCCAGCATCAGGGAAGGGAAGCGGTGCTCCGTGGGAATCGTTGTCGTAAAAATCCGCAATTCTTTGTTATCCGCGCTGCGCCAGATCACCTCCTCGCGCCAATCGCCCAGCAGATCCGCGCTCAGCACGGGCGTCGCTTTCGTGCCGTTGTTCGACGCGCATCCATCCCCGCGCAACAACAGTTGCTCCGTCTCGGTCTCCCAATTCCACTTCGTGATCGCCGTACCATCCAACAACTCCCGCAGCACATCGCCGTCCCACCAGATGGCGAAATTGCAGGAAACGGGAGCACGCTGCGAGATACGCTCGCCTTTGGCGTTGAACAAGCCGCGAATGCCGCCGCCGCTCACCCACGCTTCAGACCCTTTGTGCCGCGGGTCGATATCCACGGCAAGCCCGCGTCCCGGCCCCTGGCTGCCCGAAACCGTCGGCTGGCTCCACAATACTTCGCCGGTGCGGGCATCGCGCAGATTCGCTCCTTCGCCGGCCACGCGCTCCTGAATGTGAAATACCTCCAACCCTGGACGCTCCGGGTCGTGATCGTAGACATGCATGGCGTCGCCGTGGCCGATCCCGGTCGCATAGAGCCCCTTGCCGTCGTCATCGATGGCCGCCGCGCCGAAGAGAATCTCGTCTTTGCCGTCGCCGTCCACATCGGCCACCGAGAGATTGTGGTTCCCCTCGCCGCGATAGGCGCGGTTCCCCTCCTCGCCGGAATCGCTGTCGAAGGTCCACAGGCGCGTCAGTTTCCCGTCGCGCCAGTTCCAGGCCACCAGCACGGCGCGCGTGTAATAGCCCCGTGTCATCACCAGGCTGGGACGCTCGCCATCGAGATACGCCACCGCCGCCAGGAAGCGATCCACACGGTTGCCGTAGTTGTCCCCCCAACTGGCCACATCCCCCCGCGGCGGCACGTAATCCTCGGTCGCCAGCGCCCGGCCTGTCAGTCCATCGAATATCGTCAGATATTCGGGTCCGCTCAGCACATAGCCGCTGGCATTGCGATAGTCCGCATCCGCCTCGCCAATGACTGCGCCCGTGCCATCCACCGTGCCGTCGGCCGTTTTGCAGGCCACTTCCGCGCGTCCGTCGCCATCGAAATCGTAGACCAGGAACTGTGTATAGTGCGCCCCTTCGCGGATGTTCTTTCCCAAACGGATCCGCCAGAGCATCGTGCCATCCAGTTTGTAGGCTTCGAGAATCGGCTCGCTCGAAACGCCGGCCTGCGAGTTGTCGAAACCCACACCCGCCTGATGGAGCACGATCTCATACTCGCCGTCGCCATCCAGATCTCCCACGGAAGCGTCGTTCGGTGTATAGCCCTCCGGAGTTTGCAGCGGCACACTGAGGTAGTGCCGCGGCGCGAGGCGAACAGGTTGAGTCTCGTCCTCTCCGGCCTGGACGGAGTAACTGACGTTCTCCAAACCCTTGGCCCCATCGTCAATCCAGAACGTACCCTCGCGCACGGGCCTTTCCGTGATCCGCGTGGACTGCCCTTCCGTGTGGCGGTAGACGTGGAACTCGGCGTCATCGCCGTCGCTGGCAAGCAACCGCCACGATACGAAGGCGCGGCCGTCGGGCATGGTGACGGCAACAACGCCGCGCCCGATGCGTTCCGTTTGCCGCTCCGCCTGGAGGCCAACCGCGATACCGATCGCCAATAGAAGAACTCTCATGCCTGTTTCCGCAATACTTCCAATACCAGCACACCGGCGGCCACGTCTTCCACAGCCAGGCCCAGCGATTTGAACACCGTAATCTCTTCGGGGCTGGTTCTGCCCTTCGCCGTGCCGGCCAGGACCTCACCGAGTTCGGCGGCGATCGCCAAGCCCTCGCACGACTGTATGTCGCCCGATTCGGCGAGTGCCGAGACGCGCGAGTCCACGAAGACCCGCGCCGCGCGCAGCAGTTCCGGATCCATCTCGCGCTCGCCGGGACGCGGTGCGCCCACCGAGATGACGTGCGCTCCCGGGCTCACCCACTCGGCGCGCAGCACAGGCTGCGCCGAGGACGTGGCAAGCACGATCACATCCGCGCCGCGCACGGCTTCTTCCGCCGAAGAGGCTGCCTCGACGGCACACTGCTCGGCGAACCGCGCCAGATGTTCCCCGCACGGGCTCCAGGCCTGCACGGAATTCCACTCGCGCAATCGGCGGAACCCGTCCACGTGTGCTCGCGCCTGTGCTCCCGACCCCAGCACGCAGAGACTCTTGGAATCCGCTCGCGCCAGCGCGCGGCAGGATAGCGCCGACACCGCGGCCGTGCGCATGGCCGTGAGTTCGGTCGCCTCCAACACAACTTCCAATTCTCCCGTTCTGGCATCGAGCATGACCAGAGTGGCTTGATGCGTCTGCTTCCCCAGAGCAGCGTTTTGCGGACAAATGGACACCAGCTTCGTTCCCAATGCCGGTGGATGGCTAAGAAAAGCGGGCATGGTGAACAGGCATCCGCCCTCGGGGAGTTCGGTCACCGTGCGCAACGGTTGCCGCGCGGCGCCGCTCGAAAAGGCGCGCAGGGCGCCATCCATGGCTTCCAGCAAATCCGGCCATCGCACCAAAGACCGCACTTCGGCGGCGCTGCAATAACGCATCGAGACTCCTTCTTCATGCTATACGTGGAAACCATGCGCCGGCGCACGTTTTTCTCCCTTCCCTTGGCCGCGATGTGCGGCGCGCAGCAATCCGCGCCACCGAACATCGTGCTCATCGTGGCCGACGATCTCGGCTATGGCGATCTCGGTTGTTACGGCCAAAAGCAATTCGCCACGCCGAACATCGACCGGCTCGCCCGCGAAGGGATGCTCTTCCGCCAGGCCTACGCCGGGGCCGCGGTGTGCGCGCCATCGCGCTGCTGCCTCATGACCGGCAAACACACCGGCCATGCACGCGTGCGCGACAATCGCGGACGCAGCGGACGCATTCCGCTTCGCAAGGAGGATTTCACCGTTGCCGAACTGCTGCAACGCGCCGGATACCGCACGGCGCTGGTGGGCAAGTGGGGACTGGGCGAAGCGGGCTCTTCCGGAATCCCCAACGACAAGGGGTTCGATGAGTTTTTCGGATTCCTCAACCAGGACCATGCCCTCGAATATTACCCCACGCATTTGTGGAACAATCGCACCGAATTTTTCCCGCCGGGCAATCAGGGGGCCAAGCGCAAGCAATACGTGCAGGATCTGTTCACGGATCGGGCGCTTCAGTTCCTGCGCGCACACCATCGGCGTCCGTTTTTTCTCTACCTTTCCTACACCGTGCCGCACGCCAGCAGCGAACTCGGCCGCGACACCGGCGATGGCTTTGTGGTGCCTGACTACGAGCCCTACACCGCGCGCGATTGGCCGCGCCAGGAAAAAGGCTTCGCCGCCATGATGCACCGCCTCGATCGCGACGTGGGGCGCATCGTGGGCGAAATCGACGCCTTGGGAATCGGCGCCAACACGCTCATCCTGTTCACCAGCGATAACGGGCCCGCGCTCGATGGAGGCCACACGCCACAATTCTTCACGAGCAGCGGTGGATTGCGCGGAAAGAAGGGGGATCTATACGAGGGCGGTATTCGGGTTCCGTTTCTCGCCCGCTGGACTGGACGCATCCGCGCCGGCAGTACAACGGATTCCACCATCGCCTTCTGGGATTTTTTGCCGGCCGCGGCGGCGCTGGCGGGCCAGCCTGCTCCTCCCTCGGACGGGGTTTCCTTCGTTCCGTTGCTATTCGGAAATGAATGGACACGCAAGCCACACCTTTACTGGGAAAGCCCGGGGCGCGGCAACTTCCGGCAAGCCCTGCGCGAGGGCGATTGGAAGCTGGTGCGGCAGTCGAGCCCTCCGCGAGCCGAGCTATACCACCTCGGCCGGGACGCCGCCGAGCGTCACGACCTGAGTTCCATGCATCCGGAGATTGTCCGCCGGATGGAAGCCGCTTTGCGCCAGTCCCACATCGAGTCCCCGGAGTATCCCACACCGGATAAGTGAATCCGCTCGCTGCGTCTCAGGCATGCTTGGCGCCGAAGGCTAG
>CAYOBO010000138.1:0-19784 GCA_964402295.1 uncultured Candidatus Solibacter sp.
TTGCCGACAAACAGCCCATAGAAGATTCCGGTCGACACAATGGCGACAATAAAGGCAACTCCGAATAGGGGGACTAAGCTCTTCTTTTTGGCAGACACAGGTAGACGACGCTCCACTTAACTATCGGCGGGGAGGGATCGAATCGTTAGCTTCGGCGGCTACAATAGGCCCTGATGCTCTATGTGATCCCCGCCCGCGACGCCGATACCGCCCTGGTGTTCCGCCGCGGGCCGTCCGCCTGGTGGCATCTGCTCGAATGGCGCCTCGATCCGCCCTGCCTTGTGCCGGGCGCCTGGTTTCGCGGCTCGCTCTATCCCACCCGCTGCGGCCTCTCCCCCGGCGGCGAATATCTCGGCTATTTCGCCCTCAAGCCCACCGCCCGCGGCTGGCCGCCGGCTTGGTTCGCCGTGTCGAAAGTGCCCTGGTTGCATGCGCTTGCCGCGTGGCGAACGGCCGGAACCTGGACCTGGGGTTGCCGCTTCGCCGCCGAAGGCTCGCTCGCCATCCACGCCTGTATGGAAGATGAGCCATTTCACGGCGCATACCCGCACAAGGCGGCCTGTCACGGGATGAGCTGCGATTGGGAGGCACGCAGCGTGAGGAACGAAATCGAGCGCGGCTGGCTGCCCGAGAGCCCTTCCATTCTCCGCCGCCGCCGCCCCGGGGGAGGCCCTTCGCTCGTGCTCATCCACAGCGGCGAAGGCCAATCCCGCGATTACCTCATCGAAACCGGCCGCGGAAGCATCACGGCCCTGCCCGATGCCGTCTGGTGCGATTGGGACCGCGCCGGCCGTCTCCTCACCGCCACCCGCCACGGCGGATTGTCCCTTTCCCTCTGGGACGACACCGAGCCGCGCCCCCTCTGGACCGCCGATCTCCGGGCGCTCCGCGTGCGCCCCGGTCCTCCCCCCGATTGGGCCACACACTGGTAGCCCCGGCAATGGAATGCCAAGTGCTCATCAATTTCCTGAGGCGCACAACATGGCTCACCCACCCACCGCTGCCGTTCCGCGCGAGCGCATCGAATCTCTCCTCTACTACGCCACGCTCGCCCCTTCTTCGCACAATACGCAGCCCTGGCAGTTCACCGTGTCCGGCAACCGCATTCGTGTCTTGCTCGACGAATCGCGCTGGCTGCGCATCGCCGATCCCGACCAGCGCGAACTCCACATCAGCATCGGCTGCTGCCTGGAAAACCTGATGGTGGCCGCCGCCTATTTCGGCCACCAGCCACAACTTGCCTACTTCCCCGAGGAAGACAACCCGCGGCTTGCCGCGGAGATCCTCCTGCAACCGGAGTCGCCCGGCGCAGCGGACTCCGCACTGTTCGAAGCCATCCCGCGGCGCCGGACCAGCCACCGCCTCTTCCATCCCCGCCCGCTGCCCAAGACCTTGCAGCAGCGCATCCAGGAAAGCTGCACCGAAGAGGGTATTCAGCTCTTCCTCACCGAGGACGCCGAAATCCGCCGCCGGGTGGAACAACTCGCCGTCGAGGCCGACGCCCTACAGTTCTCCGATCCCGCCTTCCGCCACGAGTTGGGCGAATGGATCGGCCGCGGTGTGTTCGGCACCCCGTGGCTGGTGGCCAAACTGGGACAACTCGCCGTCACGTACCTCGACATAGGAGTCTCCATGGGCAAGAAGGATGTGGACCGCATCGAAAGCGCCCCCGTACTCGGCCTCATCACTTCTTCGGGCGATGACCGCACCAGCCAGATCAAGGCCGGGCGTGTCTTCGAGGCCATCTACCTCGCCGCCACCGTCGAAGGACTCAGCCTCCAGCCCATGAGCCAGTTGTGTGAAATCGCCTCCATCCGGGGCCAATTGGCGCGGCTCACCCCCAAACCGGGCCTCTATCCCCAGCAGCCCTTCCGTCTCGGCTATGCCGATCCCGAGCCCGGCCAGACCCCGCGCCGGACCCTCGATGAGGTTCTATGCTGGTCGTGAAAGCCGCCGCTCTCTACTTCCTGCTGGCCTTTGGCGCCGGGTTCATCCTCGGGCCGCTGCGCATTCTCGTGCTAGTCCCCCGCATCGGGGAACGCTGGGCGGAATTGCTGGAATTGCCGGTGATGCTGGCCGTCTGTTACTGCGCCGCGCGATGGGTCTGCCGGCGCTTCGCCGTCCCGCCGCAGGCCGCCCCCCGGCTGCGGATGGGATTCCTGGCATTGGCGCTGCTGCTCGGCGCCGAGTTCGGACTCGTACTCTGGTTGCGAGGCCTGAGCGTGGCCCAGTATCTGGCCACCCGCGATCCCGTCTCGGGAACCGCCTACTACCTCTCGCTGCTCGTCTTCGCGCTGCTTCCTTTGTCATCGCAGCGTGCGCAAATAGTGCGGTAGCGAGTGCAGTTGATCGACGTGGTCCGGCGCCGTATTCCCCGCATAGCCCCGCAGTTCGAAGCCACCGGCTTTGTACCCACTGAGCTGCTGTGTCCCCATCGGCCCCCAGCGCAGCACGGCCTTCGCCCGCACCCCCAACTGCCCCAGCAGCCAGTCCGCCGTCTCGGTGGTGCTCGCGAACGTGCCCGGAAAAATCTCCGAATGAGTGAGCAGGAAGCGCTTATGCCCGGCGATGGCATCGCGCGCCAAGTCGCGCCAGACCAGCAGCGGCTCGGAGTCGATCTTCGACTCCAACGGCCCGGGGACGCCGTCTACATAGCCGGTGTGCATGCCGTCGATACACACCACCGCCTGCACGCGGTCATAAGAGGACTTGTCGCGGAGGATGGCGCGGATCGCTCCGCAGCCCGCGCTCCAGCCTCCCAGGGTCACTTGCCCGAACTTACGCCCGGCTTTTGCTTCCGCCTCTTCGAGCAATGCCGGCAACCGCCGCGGCTGCTCAAACGCCGCGCTGTAGACGCCGCTGCCTGTCCCGAGCTGAATGGACACCGCGGCCAGCCGGTTGCGTTCCGCCGCCACTTCGGGCAGCCACTTGCCCCCATGAAAGAACACCAGAAGCCCGCGCGGGTTGGCCGGTAAGTACAGCGTGCCGAGCGACAGATCGAACCGCTCCCCGCGCGGCTTCGCTTCCGTCAGCCTCGGATGCGCGCGCCGGTGCTCCACCATCGGCGACGGGTTCTGCCGCATCTGCGCGCCCGCCACCGGCAGCAGCGCCAGCGCTACCAGGCCGCCACTGACCCATCGGCGTGGAAGACGCGCGCCATCGGACGCGTCCCGCCGAACGGGTACTTCTTCAGCTTGTCCTCCGTCAGTTCGAAGCCGAGGCCGGGCTTCTCGGGCAGCGGGAATCTGCCGTCCACCATGCGCATTGCCGGAAATCCGAGCCATTCTTCCCACACCTTCTCCTTCATTTCCGGTTGGACGCCGCTACAGATCTCCTGCACCAGGAAATTGGGCGTGGCCGCGTCCACATGCACGGTGGCCAGCCCGCCGATCGGCCCTTCGCAGGCATGCGGAGCCATCGAGATGCCCGCCTGCTCGGCCAGCGCCCCGATCTTCCACAGCGCCGTGATGCCGCCGCAATGGTTGATATCGGTCTGGATGATGTCGACGACGCCCATCTCCACCAGTTGCTGCACCGAGTATGACGCCACCAGCCGCTCGCCCGTGGCGATGGGCGTGGTCGAGCGCCGCGTGATCTTCGCCATCGCCCGCACGTTCTCCGGCGGACACGGCTCCTCGATGAACAGCAGATGCAGCGGCTCGGCTTCCTTGATCAGAATGGAGGCCACCGATGGGCTGGTCTTGGCGTGGAAATCGACGCCGATGTCGATATCCGGGCCGAGCCCCTCGCGCAGCATCTCCAGTTGCCGCACGGCGCGGCGGATCGAAGCCCGCGTTTCGATCCACTCATAGTAGCCAGGGATGCCGCTCTTGAAACAGGTGATGCCCTGTTCGCCGGCCGAAGCGCGCACGGCGCGCAGTTGTTCCAGATTGCCCGCCCGCACGTGGTAATAGCCGCGCACGCCGCGCGCGTCCATCGGGCCGCCCAGCAATTGATACACGGGCATGCCCAGCGCCTTGCCGCGGATGTCCCAGAGCGCCTGGTCGATGCCGGACATCGCCGAGCCGATCACCGGGCCGGCACGGTAGAAGCTGTGCACGTACATCGACTGCCAGATGTGCTCCACCTGCATCGGATCGGCGCCGATGAGGAACTCGCGGAAATCCTCGATGCAGGCGATGACGGCGGCGGCCTTGCCCTCGAGGGTGCCTTCGCCCCAGCCGACGACGCCCTGATTCGTTTCCAGCTTGACGAACACGTAGGGGCGGTCGGAATCCGGAGTCAGCGAGACGCCGAACACCTTCATGCCCGTGATGCGGAACTTCGATCCCGTGGCCTCGAAGGCATTGGCCCCCAGCGGGCGCGCCGATTGCAGCATCGGTGCGCATCCGCACAAATCGGAGGCCGCGGCGGCCGGTGCGGCCAGCGTGCCCGCGGCCAGGCTGTGGAAGAAGCGGCGGCGTTTCATTGGATGAGGCTCCCGTAGCGTTCGATGGCGGCGCGTTGCACGGCGATGCCGAGTCCCGGTTGATTGGAAAGCGAGGCGAACCCGCCGCGCACGGCTTCCACCTCCGGACCGGCGATGGCGGCGCGCATGGCGCGATCCTCCGCGGAGGCAGGGAAGGGGATATGTTGAATGAAGAAGTTGGGGAGGCTCGCCGCCAGGTGCAGCGCGGCGGCCGTGTTGATGGGCCCCTCGCCGTGCCGCGGCGCCACGGCCACATAGTAGGTTTCGGCCAGCGCCGCGATCTTGCGCACGCCGCTCACCCCGTGCAGCGCCAGTTCCGGACGCACAATGTCGATGGCGTCTTCGCGCAGCAGGTTCTGGAAGAAACTCGCCTGCCCGGCATCCGCGCCGAAGCCAAGCGGCGTCACGTTCTCGTCGGCCAGCTTGCGCAGCGGACCGAGGCTGGCCGTGCCGCAGGGCTCATCGAACCACAACAGATGCTCCCGTTCGAAGACCGAAGCGAGCGTGGCGGCGTCTCCCGGCGTGAGGCGGCCGGCGCCGCTCAAAATGAAATCGGCGTTCTCGCCCGCTGCCTTGCGCATCGCCGCCAGGCGCCGTTGCGCGGCCACCACGAAGGCGCGTCCCGAGTTGCGGAACGGCGGAACCGGCGCCGGAAGGAAGAACGCCTGGAATCCACCGCCGCGGGCCGCTTCCAGGCCGCGCAGCAGTTCCTCGTCGGATGCGCCCTCGATTGCCGTGAACGCCCGCACCTTGTGCCGCGTCGGCCCACCCAGAAACTGGTACAACGGAGCCTTGGCCCGCCGCGCCTGGATATCGAGCGCGGCAATGTTCACCGCGCCCGCCCCCGGATGCCCGCCCAGCTTGACGCGCAATGCCTCGAAGGCGCTCTCCTGCTGATTGGCGAGCAGCGTGCGCAGCGTGGCCACATCGGCGCCGGTGAGCGGGCGGCACTCGCCCCAGCCCTCCAGCCCATCGCTTGTGGTGAGCCGCAACGCGGCCCAGGCGCGCCTGCCCGATGGCTGGCGCATGTTCCAGACGGTGACGGACGAGATCATCGGCTGCTGCCTCCTCTTTGTACGGGCGAAAGCAGAAAGTATACCGAAGTCGGCGTGTGTGTTCGACCCTCAGCGTTTTTGCGATTTCTCGATCTTGGCCCACGTGTCGCGCAGCGTCACGGTGCGGTTGATGACCAGTTTTTCCGGCGTCGAATCCTTGTCCACGCAGAAATAGCCGAGACGCTCGAACTGATAGCGGCTTCCCGGGGCGGCGCCTTTGACGCTGGGTTCGATCTTCGCCATGCGCACTTCGAGCGAATTCGGATTGAGCGAAGCGGTGAAATCGGCCCCCTCGTCTTCCGATTCGTTGTCCTGGCGCAGCAGGTCGCCATAGAGGCGCGCCTCGAAATCCACGGCATGGGCGGCCGAGACCCAGTGAATGGTGGATTTCACGCGGCGGCCGTCGGGTGCGTTGCCGCCTCTCGTCTCCGGATCGTACTTGCAGCGGATCTCGACGATCTCGCCCGTTGCCGGGTCTTTCTCGACGCCCGTGCAGGTGACCAGATAGGCGTAGCGCAGCCGCACTTCGCGGCCGGGAGCCATGCGGAAGTACTGCTTCGGCGGATCCTCGCGGAAGTCCTCGCGCTCGATATAGAGCACCTTCGAGAACGGCACCTTGCGGCTCCCCGCGGATGCGTCCTCCGGATTGTTGACCGCGTCCATCTCCTCGACAAGATCCTCGGGGTAGTTCTCCACCACCAAGCGGACCGGGTCGAGCACGGCCATCACGCGCGGCGAGCGAATGTTCAGATCCTCGCGCAGGCAGTGCTCCAGCAGCGAATGCTCGATGATTCCGTTGGTCTTGGAAACGCCGATGCGGCTGCAAAACAGGCGCAGGGCTTCCGGGCTGTAGCCGCGGCGGCGCAGGCCGCTCAGCGTGGGCATGCGCGGATCGTCCCATCCCGAAACGTAGCCCTTTTCGACCAGCATGAGCAGCTTGCGCTTGCTGAGGACCGTGTTGGTGAGACTCAGCCGGTCGAACTCGATCTGCTGCGGATGGTGGATGCCCAGTTGGTCGATATACCAGTCGTACAACGGGCGGTGGTCTTCGAATTCCAGCGTGCAGATGGAGTGCGTGATGCCCTCGATCGAATCGCTTTGCCCGTGCGCGAAATCGTACATCGGGTAGATGCACCACTTGTTGCCCGTGCGGTGATGCTCGGCGTGCAGGATGCGGTACATCACCGGATCGCGCATATTGAAGTTGGGCGACGCCATATCGATCTTCGAGCGCAGCGTGCGCGCTCCGTCGGGGAACTCGCCGGCGCGCATGCGCTCGAACAAATCCAGGTTCTCCGCGACGGAACGGTTGCGGTAGGGGCTTTCCTTGCCGGGTTCGGTGGGCGTGCCGCGATAGGCGCGCACTTGCTCGGCGGTCAGATCGCAGACGTACGCCTTGCCTTGTTTGATCAACTCCACGGCCCACTCATAGAGCTGGTCGAAATAATCCGATGCATAGAACAGGCGGTCGCCCCAATCGAATCCCAGCCAGCGTACATCCTCGATGATGGATTCGACGTACTCGGTCTCTTCCTTGCAAGGGTTGGTGTCATCGAAGCGGAGGTTGCATTCGCCCCCGAATTCAAGGGCCAACCCGAAGTTCAGGCAGATGGACTTGGCATGGCCGATGTGCAGATAGCCGTTGGGCTCGGGTGGAAACCGTGTGCGGACGCGCCCTCCGAATTTGCCGCTCGCATTGTCGGCGAGAATGATGTCGCGGATAAAATGCGAAGGCCGCGCCGTTTCACTGTTTTCGAGACTATCCTTACTTTCAACGTCCATGGACATAAAATCCAGTATAGCCAGCCCCGCTGAGTCTGCCATAATTTCGCATGGGGCCAAATGGTGGGAGAATCGTTCCGATGACTGGGCTACGTTCGATCCTGTCGGGCATGGTTATGCTCTCGCTCTGTTCGGCCGCCGACTGGCCGCAATGGCGGGGTCCGCACCGCGACGGCATTTCGGCGGAAACGGGCCTGGCGCGGCAGTGGCCGAAGAACGGGCCGCGCCTGTTGTGGCAAGCGAAGGACCTGGGCGAAGGCTACGCCACGCCGGCCGTCGCGGCCGGACGTTTATACGCGATCGCCAACCGCGGCATGGAGAACGAGTTTGTCCAGGCCATGGATGCGGCCACCGGCAAGGCGCTTTGGACGGTGCGGCTCGGCAATGTCGGCGAGCCCAACCAACAGCCTTCTTATCCGATGGCGCGGTCCACGCCGACCATCGACGGCGACTTCCTGTATGCGCTCAGTTCGGATGGCGATCTGGTGTGCCTGCGCCGGAGCAACGGCGCCGAGGTCTGGCGCAAGAGCCTGCGCAAGGATTTCGGCGGCAAGCCCGGCAAGTGGGCCTACGCGGAATCGCCCTTGGTGGATGGCGACGCACTGGTGGCGACGCCCGGCGGAGCGGAAGCGACGTTGGTGGCGCTGCACAAGAAGACGGGCGCGTTGCTCTGGAAGTCGGCGGTGCCGGGCGGCGATGCCGCTGCCTATTCCTCGGCGATTGCCATCGATGCCGCGGGCCGGCGCCAGTACGTGCAGTTTCTCGATAAGGGCCTAGTGGGTGTGGACGCCAAGACAGGGCAGTTCCTGTGGCGTTACACCAAGACCAGTACCGGACCCGCCAACATTCCCACGCCGGTGGCCGAGTCCGGTTACGTCTACAGCGCCAATGCGCGGCGCTTCGGCGGCGGGCTGGTGCAATTGCACGCCACCGCCGATGGGGTGTCCGCCGAGGAAGTGTACTTCGAGCGCGATGCACCCAATACGCTGGGCGGGCAGGTGCTGTGGAAGGGCGTGCTGTTCGGCACCAATCCCAAGGGCCTTGCGGCGGCCGATTTCCGGACGGGAAAGATCCTCTGGCAGGAGGATTCGCTGGGGCCGGGATCGGTGCTCTATGCGGCGGGCTTGCTGTTTGTGCATACCGAAAACGGTGAAGTGGTGCTGGCTGAGGCGAGCGCCGAGGGCTATCGCGAAAAGGGCCGGTTCACCCCGCCGGACCGCCCCAGGCATACCCGCAACCGCGAGATGGCCTGGTCGTATCCGGTTCTTTCGGCGGGCCGTTTGTTCATTCGCGACCAGGACCGCATATGGTGTTTCGACGTGTCGGGGAAGGAGTAACGAACCCCGGCATCGCCCGCTTTGGCCAAACCCGCTACCCTATATTGCATGCGATGGCTGATCTCGATTGCACTGGGCGCTTCGATGGCGGCGGCCTCCGGCCTGCCTCAATTCAATGAGCAAGGCGAACTGCTGTTTCCCGAGGACTACCGTAGTTGGGTATTTCTGTCGTCCGGCTTGGGCATGACCTACGGACCAGCCGCGGAAATGGCGTTGGAGAATCCAATGTTCGACAACGTGTACGTCTCGCCATCCGCCTACGCCTCGTTTCAGAAAACGGGCCGGTGGCCCGAAGGCACGATGTTCGTGCTCGAGGTACGCTACTCTACGTCGCAGGGTTCCATCAACAAAGGTGGCTTCTATCAGACCGATGTGGCGGCCGTCGAGGTGGAGGTGAAGGACAGCAAGCGTTTCTCCTCCGGCTGGGCGTTTTTCGATTTTCAGGGCGGGCTGCGGGAGCGCAAGAAAGCAGCCAAGGAGATCGGGCAGAACTCGCGCTGCCATGCCTGCCACACGCCGAACGGCGCGGTGGAGAATACGTTCGTGCAGTTCTATCCCACGGCCCTGGCGATCGCCGAGAAAAAGGGGACGGTGAAGCCATCCTACCGTGCTCCGGCTCCGTCGCCGGCACGGGCCTTTCACGAGATTCGCCAGAAGAAGGCCGACCCGGCGCGGTTGCTGGCCGCGGCCCAGGAATTGGATCGCGGCGCTCCGGTGGTGAAGGAGAGCACGCTGCGTATGATTGGCGGGGCGCTGTTGCAGGACGGCGATCATGAGCAGGCTGTGGCTGTGCTCGAATGGGCCACGGCCGCGTATCCCCATTCGGCGAGCGCGCACGACTCGCTCGCCGGGGCCTATGAAGCGAGCGGCCAGAAGGCGAAGGCGCGCACGGCGGCGGCCAAGGCTCGCGATCTGCTCGCCAACGATTCGTCGCTCACGGCGGAGCGCAAGCAGCGCTTGCAACGGGCGATCGAGGAGCGCCTGGCGAGGCTCCAGTAGAACGTTTCGGAAGCCGTTGCGTCATAATCTGATTCATGCACATCACCCGGCGTGAATTCGTGGGCGCTACGGCGCTCGCCGCATTGCAATTGCCGTTGCCCGCGCAGCAGAACACGGGCGGCGTGCCCAAACGCAAACTGGGGCGCACCAAAGAGTACGTCTCGATGCTGGCGCTGGGCGGAGCGCATATCGGACGCGTCGGGCAGAAGGACCGTGCCGAAGCCATCCGCATGATGCACACTGCCATCGACGGCGGGATCACCTTCTTTGACAACGCCTGGGATTACCACAATGGCTGGGGCGAAGAGATGATGGGCCTCGGGTTGGAAGGCGGCTGGCGCAACAAAGTGTTCCTCATGTCGAAGAACTGCGCGCGCGATTACGAGGGCAGCCGCAAGTGCCTGGAAGACAGCTTGCGGCGGCTGAGGACCGACCGGCTGGATCTGTGGCAGTTTCACGAAATGAATTACGACAACGATCCCGATTGGGTGTTTGAGAAGGGCGGACTCAAATACGCGCTGGAAGCGGTGAAGGCGGGCAAGGTACGCTACATCGGGTTCACGGGCCACAAGGATCCGAGCATTCACTTGAAGATGCTTGCCAAGCCGTATCCGTGGGTCACGGCGCAGATGCCGATCAACGTGATGGATGCCTGGTACCGCAGCTTTCAGAACGAAGCGCTGCCGGTGTGCGTGAAGAAGGGCGTCGCGGTGATTGGGATGAAGAGCCTGGGGGGAGGGCCGCTCGAAGCGCGCATTCCTTCGAAGACGAAGATTACCGCGGAGCAGTGTGTGCGGTTCGCCCTCAGCCTGCCGGTGACGACGCTCTGCCGCGGCTACATGACCATGGAGCAATTGCAGCAGGATTTGCGCATCGCGCGGGATTTCCGGCCGCTGAGCCAGGGCGAGAAGCTGGAGATATTGGAGATGTCGAAGCCCGAGGCGGGCGATGGCCGGCATGAACTGTTCAAGTCCACGCAGACCTTCGATGGTGCGCCGCACCGCGAGCAGCACGGCTTCGCGCTGTAGGTTTACTTGTGGCGGTAGGTGATCCGGCCGCGGGTCAGATCGTAGGGGGACAGTTCCATCGTGACGCGGTCGCCGTTCATGACTTTAATGCGGTTGCGGCGCAGCTTTCCGGCCATGGTGGCCAGAACCGTGCTGCCGGCATCCAACTCCACCGAGAACATTCCGGCTTTGAATTTCTCGACGACTTTACCCATCACTTCGATCGAATCTTCTTTTGACAATGTGTGCCTTTCCTGAGGATGAAGGAGCCTCCGGGCCCTTCCTGAATTTGATGGCTAGCTAATTAGGGCAGGGAAACGCGTTTGCGCTGCGAATACAACTACCGGAATCGGCGGGACGTCAAATACCCCTTCATTGTATCAGGAATCGCCCTTTGCGATTTCGATACACTGGAACTTGCCACTGCTCTTTATCCTTCTGGCCGCGTTGCTGACGGCGGCCGATAAGAATCCGCCGGCGGCGCCCGTTCCGCCTCCCGCCAAGCCTGCCAAGCCTTCCCTGGCCGCCGCCGCCGCGCGGCGCAATGAGAACGTTGCCGTCAACCGCATTGACCGAGACGTTCTGAAGGAAGCCAACGTACGGCTGGGTGTGAACTACGCCATCGTCCCGCAGGTTCCCGTGGAAACCTCGGCCTATGCCAGCGAACTGGGCAGGCCGAATGCCGAACTGAGCGTGCTGCGGCCCGTGCCTGCCTTTTCGGGATGGCACGCCGACCTGTTCGCCAATCATCAGAACTCGGTGTTCAATGCCCGCACGTTCTTTCAGGCGGGTCCGGTCAAGCCATCGCGGCAGAACCACTACGGGGGGCGGTTCACGACGCAGGTACGCGGGCTCGGCGATCTTACGGCGAACTTCAACCAGCGCAAGATTCGCGGCATGGTGAACGGCAATGTGCTGGTGCCGCTGGCCAATGAGCGGACTCCGACGGCAACCGACCCGGCGCTGCGGGCGCTGATCCAGCGCTTCCTGGACGCCTATCCGAACGAGTTGCCGAACCGCCCGGATTTCGACGAACGCGCGCTCAACACGAATGCGCCGCAGGCGGTGAATGAGATCGATGGCACGCTGCGCCTGGATCGCCGGCTTTCGGAAAAGGCGAGCCTGTTTCTATCGCACGCGGTCAATCGCCAGCGCGTCGATGCCTTCCAACTGGTGGCGGGTCAGAATCCGGATACAGCCGTGCATTCCAACCGCTCGCGCGCGACGCTGCTCTACCGCCCCTCGCCGGCGGCGGATCTGGCGTTTGGCGCTGGTTTTACGCGAGTCACCTCGTTGCTGGCGCCGGAGCCGAATGCCGTTGGGCCGCGCGTGCGCATGGGCTATCAGATCGAAGAGCTAGGCCCGGACAGCCACTTCCCCATCGACCGGGCGCAGAACACGTTCCGCTTCGGGCTGGTGGGGACGCACCGCATCGCCGGCGGGCGGCACACACTGACCTTCGGCGGCGACGCTTCGCGGCAGCAACTGAACGGCATTGAGAGCAACAACTCGCGGGGACTGTTCTGGTTCACCAGCAATTTCGGGCGTCCGGCGATTCAGAATCTGCTGGCCGGGACGGCGACGACCTATGAAGTCAACGTCGGCGAGTTCTCGCGGGGGTTCCGCAATTGGGGCGCGAATCTGTTCCTGGCCGATCAATGGCGGGTGAACTCGCGGCTTTCGATCTACTACGGACTGCGCTATTACCTGGAAAGCGCTCCCTACGAGGTCAACCGATGGAATCCGATTCCGTACGGGTGCGATTGCAACAACATCAGCCCGCGCTTCCATATCGCGCTCGAGTTGCCGCGGCAGTGGGTACTGCGCACGGGCTACACAACGTCGTTCGACCAGATTCCGGCGGTGACGTACGCGCAGGTGCGTTACAACCCGCCGCATTCCTTCTACATTCAGGTGCAAAACCCCGATGTGCTGAATCCCCTCAAGAACATCGATCTGCGGAGCGCCGGGGCGCGCACGTCGCCGACGTTCCTGTCCGAGGATTTCGTTTCGCCCTACGCGCACCAATACAACTTCAGCCTGGAACGCAGGTTCGGGCAGATGAATCTGCGCATGGGCTATTTCGGCAGCCGCACTTTCAAGCTCATCAACTCCTTCATTGAGAACCGCGCCGAGCCTGTTCCCGGCATCCCGCTGACCACGGCGACGGTGGATCTGCGCCGCCCCGACCCGCGCTATTACGACACGCGACACATTGTGAACGCGGGCATCGCCTATCTGGACGGCGGGCAGATCTCGATGGATCTGCCGCGCTTTGCGGGCAACACGTTCGGCTTCTCGTACACGTTTTCCAAGGCCATTGACGAAGGTCCGGATTACACGTCCACGGCGGCCAATCGCGACATCGCGCGCGGGCGTGCGCAGGCGCAGTACGAATCGCTCAAAGACCGCAGGGGGCTGAGCAATTTCGATTCGACGCACGCGGTGATCCTCTATCAGAATTGGGATCTGCCGCGTTTCTCGAGCGGGCGCGGATGGGCGCACTGGCTGTTCGATGACTGGCAATGGTCGAGTTCGGCGCTGCTCAAATCGGGGACGCCGCTGACGTTGTATGTGGGCAGTGACGCGCCGGGCTTCGGCAATGTCGACGGCGGGCCGAGCGACCGGCCGAATATTCTCGATCCGTCCATTCTGGGCAGCACGATTTCCCATCCCGATGTCGCGCCGATCATTCTCTCGCGCGACAAGTTCGGATTCATCGTGCCGGGCGAACGCCGCGGTTCGCTCGGGAAAGGAGCGTTCCGCAAGGCCGGAATCGCCAACTGGAACGGCGGATTCACGAAGCGCTGGAAACTGGGCGGAGCGAGCGAGCGCACGGTGCAGTTTCGCGCCGAGGCATTCAATCTGGGCAACCATCCGCAATTCGATGAGCCGAACCGCAACCTCAACGCCACGGCGTTCGGCAAGATCACCAACACGCTGAACGACGGCCGGATATTCCAGTTTGGTTTGCGTTTGATTCTGTAACGGCCGCGGAAGAGATACAATTCTCCCGTGAGACCAAGAACCGTTCTAATCCCCGCCATTTGCCTTATTGCCGCGGTTGCCGCCTTCAGCTTTGGACGTCCCGCGGATATTCCCTTCGAGAAGCACGTCATCGATCTCGGCGCCAACGAATCGGTGAGCGTCGCCGATGTCAACGGCGACGGGAAGCTGGATATCGTTTCGGGCGAGAACTGGTATGCCGGACCGAAGTGGACCAAGCAGCCGTTTCGCGACATCTATTTCTTCAATAACTACATCGACAATTTCAGCGACCACACGATTGACGTGAACGGCGACGGCCGGCTGGACGTGGTGAGTTGCTCCTGGTTCAGCAAGCGGCTGGCGTGGTACGAGAATCCGGGCAAAGGCGCGCAGTGGCCCATGCACGAGATCGACAGCGGGAACAACGTCGAGTTCTGCTGGCTGGTGGATCTGGATAACGACGGCAAGGCGCGGGAGTTGCTGCCGCAGTTCGGCGGGGCGAAGGCGAACACGGCGTGGTACGAGATCAAGGACAAGAAGTGGGTAAAGCATGTGGCGAGCCCCAACGGCTACGGCCACGGCATCGGCGCCGGGGACGTCAACGGAGACGGACGGGCCGACATTCTCACTCCGAAGGGCTGGCTGGAGGCGCCGGCCGATCCGCGGCAGGAGAACTGGACGCTGCATCCGGATTGGGACTCGAAGGCGCATCTGGGGTTCATCTATGTGTACGACGTGAACGGCGATAAACGGAACGACGTCGTCACCTCGAACGCCCACGATTACGGCATTTTCTGGCTGGAGCAGACGGCGTCGGGGAAATTCGAGAAGCGGATGATTGACGATAGCTGGTCGCAGGCCCACGCCATGACGCTGGTGGACCTGAACGGCGACGGGCGCAAGGATCTGGTCACTGGGAAGCGCTACATGGCGCATAACGGCCACGATCCGGGCGGACGCGAGCCGCTGGGAGTGTATTGGTATGAATCGCAGCCGGCGCCGGACGGCAAGGGGCTGACCTGGACGAAGCACGTTGTGGATTATTCGACACGTGCGGGCGGGGGGATGCAGATCGCGGTGGTGGACATCGATGGCGACGGCGATCTCGATCTTGTCACTCCAGGCAAGGGCGGGCTCTTTCTGTTCGAGAATCTGACGAAAGGCAAGCGATGAATACACGAAGAGATTTTCTGAGCTCCGGCGCGGCGTTGGCGGCGCCCGCTTTCCTCAGCGCGCAATCGCCGAACGATGCCGTTCGTGTGGCGGTGATTGGCGTCGGCAACCGCGGCGCTTATCTGCTGCGGCACATCATGAACGTCCCCAAGGTGCAGATTGTGGCCTTGTGCGATCTGGATGCCGAGCGGCTTTCGGCAGCGGAGAAGGCGGCATCGGCGAAGGGCCATAAGCCGGCCACCTACACCGATTTCCGCAAGATGCTGGATGAACGCAAGGACATCGATGCCGTGCTGGTGGCCACGCCCGTGGACACGCACAAGGGCATCGCCATAGCCGCGCTCGAAGTGGGCAAGCATGTCTATTGCGAGAAGCCGCTCGCCGTCGAGCCTGCCGATGCGCGGCTGATCGCCGTGGCGGCGAAGAACGCCAAGGGGATCTTTCAGGCGGGCTTCCAATTGCGCCACGATCCGAACCGCAGCGCGGCCATGAAGTATCTGCACAGCGGGGCGCTGGGCAATGTGCTGTATGCGCACGGCACGCGCCACACGGGCGATCTGCCGCGGCAGACGGGCTGGTATTTCGACCGTGTGCGTTCGGGCGATAACATCGTCGAGCAGGCCTGCCATATTCTCGACCTGTTCGTGTGGGCCATCGGCAAGCCGCCGCTGCGGGCGTTCGGCTCGGGCGGCATCAACCTCTACAAGAACGTCCCTCCGGGGCGCACGACCATGGACAACTATAGCGTGATCTACGAGTTTCCCGATGGCGTGCGGGTGAACTTCAGCCACATCTACTTCGATCCGGCGGGATTTTCCGGCATCAAGGAGCGCGTGTGGGGCGAGAAGGGGGCCATCGATCTGGCCACGGCCACGTGGTCCGCGCTGGGGCAGAAGGGCGAGAACAAACTGGCGGTGGAGAATGAGGGCAAGGACAGCACGTATCTGTCGCTCGAAGCATTTGTGGACAATGCCCGCGCCAGGCGCATGCCGCTGAACAACGCCGAGTCCGCCCAGTTGTCGACTCTGGTCGCTATGATGGGAAGGCGGTCCATCTACGAAAAACGGATCGTAACTTGGGAGGAAATGAATGCTTAACCGTCTTACCCGGCGCGGGCTGGTGGCCCTGGCCGGTACGGCTGGCCTGCTGGTGTCACAGGACAGCCAGACAACGAGAGTCCTTACCCCCGAGGAAGCCTCGAAAGCGCTCGAGGGCGCCGATGTCTTCCTGCTGGATGTACGGGAACCGAAGGAACTGGAAGAATCCGGAACGATCAAGGGATATGTGAACATTCCGCTCGGCCAATTGGAGAGCCGGCTGAAGGAGATCCCCAAGGACAAAGTCATCGTCACGCTTTGACAGCGGGGAGGCCGCGCCGTGCGCGCGGGCGAACTCCTGGCAAAGCATGGCTACAAGGTAGTAGGGGCCTGCGGGATTCAGGATTGGAAGCAGAAGCAGAAGCCGGTTGTTTATCCCAAGAAATAACAGGCTTCGGAAATAGAGCCTCGGGAAAGTTTTCCGCGCGGGGGGCGGGTTCGAAAGAACTTGTCCGCCGCGCAAACGTTTCAGGCGCCGTGTGATAAGCTGAAAGTGCTTTCTCATGGTCACTGCCGTACCGGACGTCCTCGCCCGGATCGTCGAACACAAGCGCACAGAACTACCCGCATTGGAACGAAGCCGCGAGGCATTTCTCGCCCGGGCGGAGGCCGCACGGGCACATCGCCGGGATTTCGCGGCGGCACTGCGCGCCCATCCACCCGCCATCGTCTCCGAGATCAAGAAGGCTTCGCCGAGCAAGGGTTTGCTGAGTAAGGACTTCGATCCGCGGCGGATTGCCCGGGCGTATGAGCAGGGGGGAGCGGCGGCGCTCTCCGTGCTGACCGAGGAACGCTTCTTTCAAGGCTCGGCGGCGGACCTCGAGTCGGCGCGCCAGTGTGTCTCGATTCCCGTGCTGCGCAAGGATTTTACGATTGCCGAGATCCACGTGCACCAGGCGGCGGCGATGGGCGCGGACGCCATCCTGCTAATCGCGGCAATTCTCACCCCGGCCGAGATGCGGCGGTTCCGCGAATTGGCCGGTGCGTACGGGATTGCCTCTCTGGTGGAGGTCCACGACGAGGAAGAGCTAGCCCGGGCTGTCGATTCCGGCCCGGAGATCCTTGGCGTGAACAACCGCAACCTGCACACCTTCGAGGTGACACTGGAGACTTCGCTGCGGTTAGCCGCCCGCATGCCTGCCGGCGTGACGCTGATCAGCGAGAGCGGCATCCATTCCGGCGAGGATGTGCGCAAGCTGCGCCAGGCCGGCTACCACGGATTCCTGGTGGGCGAGCATCTCATGAAGTCCCCCGACCCCGCGGAAGCTCTGCGCGGTCTTCGTGTATGAGCCGCCCTGTCATTATCAAGGTCTGCGGTATCACCGTGCTCGAAGATGCGCTGGCGGCAGTGGAGGGCGGGGCGACAGCCATCGGCTTTAATTTCTACCGCGGCAGCAAGCGTTACATCGCCCCGGAACGGGCCGCGCCGATCGCGGCGGCGCTTCCCGGGCATGTGGTCAAGGCCGGGGTCTTCGTGAATGAGGATGCGGCGGCGATCGAAGCCATCGCGCGGCTGACGGGGCTTGATGTGGCCCAATTGCATGGGGACGAATCGCCCGCGCAGTTTCCCGCCGGCCTGCGTGTGTGGAAAGCGCTTCGTGTGGCTGGGGACTTCGATGCCCGGCAACTGGACGCATTTCCCCAAGCCGAGGCCTTTCTGCTGGACGGACCCGCGGGGGCCGAATACGGTGGAGCGGGCATCCCCTTTGCATGGGGCTTGGCAGCGGCCGTAACAAGGCGCATCCTGATAGCAGGGGGCTTGGATGCATCCAACGTCGGGCAGGCCATTCGCGAAGCACACCCCTGGGGTGTGGATGCCTGTTCCCGCATCGAATCGTCCCCTGGGCGCAAAGACCGCGCCAAGATGTTGGATTTTCTCAAAGCCGCCACCACGGCGGAGGAGTCAAAATGACCGGTACTCGAAAGCAGGGCTCGCCCGGAGGCGTGGCCACTCAGCCCGATGCGGGGGGCCACTTCGGACCCTATGGAGGACGATTTGTTCCCGAGACGCTCATGGCGCCGATCGAAGCCCTGGAAGCCGCCTATCTCGAAGCCAAGGCCGATCCGGCATTTCAGGCGGAACTGGACGATCTGCTCACGCACTACGCCGGACGCCCGACACCGCTGTACTATGCGCGGCGCCTCAGCGAATCGCTGGGTGGGGCGAAGATCTACCTGAAGCGCGAAGACCTGCTGCACACGGGGGCGCACAAGATCAACAATTGCCTGGGCCAGGTGCTTCTGGCGCGGCGCATGGGCAAAAAGCGCATCATCGCCGAAACGGGGGCGGGGCAACACGGCGTGGCGACGGCTACGGTTTGCGCCCTGTTCGGCATGGAATGCGTGGTCTACATGGGCGAAGAGGACGGGCGGCGGCAGCGTCTGAACGTGTTCCGCATGCGGCTGATGGGGGCGCGTGTTTGCGGCGTGGCATCGGGCAGCCGGACGCTCAAGGACGCCATCAGCGAGGCGATGCGGGATTGGGTGACGAACATCTCGACGACGCATTACCTGCTGGGCTCGGCCTTGGGAGCGCATCCTTATCCGATGATGGTCCGCGATTTTCACCGCGTCATCGGGGTGGAGGCGCGGCGCCAGATTCTGGAAGCCGAAGGGCGCCTGCCGGAGGCGATCTATGCCTGCGTGGGCGGGGGCAGCAACGCCATCGGCATCTTCCATCCCTTTCTCGCGGATACCTCGGTGCGCTTGATCGGAATCGAGGCGGGCGGGCTGGGCAGCAAGCTCGGCGAGCATGCGGCGCGCTTCAGCGGCGGATCGCCGGGCGTTCTGCATGGCGCCTACAGCTACCTGTTGCAGAATGACGACGGGCAGATCTCGCTGACGCACTCGGTGTCGGCGGGCCTGGACTATGCGATGATCGGCCCCGAGCACGCCTGGTTGCATGATCAGAATCGCGCAGAGTATACGTCGATCGGCGACGAAGAAGCCCTCGAAGCAGCGCGGCGGCTGGCGCGCACCGAGGGGATTATTCCCGCGCTCGAATCCTCGCACGCCATTGCCGAGGCCATCCGGCGCGCCCCGCGGGCCAAGGGAGAGATCCACATTGTGAATCTTTCCGGCCGTGGGGACAAGGACATCGATATTTACCGCGAGAATTTCGTGGAACTGGACGCACAAGGACCCGATTATGCGCATTAAAGCCCTGTTTCAGCGTTTGCGCGAACAGAAACGGCCGGCCCTGGTGGCCTATATTACCGCCGGCGATCCGACGCCGGACCGCACGCCCGACCTGGTGGCGGCGCTCGAGCGCGGCGGTGTGGATCTGGTGGAACTGGGCGTGCCGTTTTCCGACCCCATTGCCGACGGTCCGGTGATCCAGTCGGCTTCCGAGCGCGCGCTGGCGGCGGGGACCTCCGTGGCCACGGTGCTCGAGATCGCCGAGCAGATCCGCACGCGTTCGGAAATCCCGTTGCTGCTGTTTTCCTACCTCAACCCGATTCTGCGGTTTGGCGTCGAGGCTCTGGCGCGGGATGCCAGGCGGCGCGGCATTGACGGCTGCCTGCTGACGGATTTGAGCGTGGAAGAAGCGGACAAGACCGTGGCGGCGATCGGCGCCGCGGGGTTGGATACGGTGTTTCTGGCGTCGCCCACCAGTCCGCCGCGGCGGCTGGAACTGGTGGCCAAACACTCGACCGGATTCGTGTACCTGGTGTCGCGCACCGGGGTGACTGGAGAGCGGCAGAACATCGAATCCTCGCTCGAAACGCTGGTGCGGAACATGCGGGCCGTGACCGACACGCCGCTGGCGGTGGGATTCGGCATCTCCACGCCCGAGCAGGCGGCGGAGGTAGGGAAACTCGCCGACGGCGTTGTGGTGGGCAGCGCGTTTGTGCGGCTGGTCGAACAGAACCTGCACAGCCCGGACCTGGAAGCGAAACTGGAAGCATTTGCCCGCA
>CAYOBO010000139.1:0-19713 GCA_964402295.1 uncultured Candidatus Solibacter sp.
GCCGAGTTCCTGCATCAGCCGATAGCGCGTGCCCTCGAAGTCAGGCAGCGCGGCGGACTGCCGCAGCCGTTGCAAAGCACGATCGGAAATGGGACGCACGGTATGCATACGAATATACCCCAGCGCCGTTGTATGATCTCTAGGAACAGGAGTGTAACAATGAGCGATTGGACACGCCGGACTTTTGCCAGAACGGCCATGGCCGCTGCCGCATCGGCCCCAGCTGCGGCCGCAAAGCCGCTTCCGCCATTGACGCCGGGCATCAAGATCTCCATGCAGGTCGGCGAGGATGTCACCGATAGCGACCTCACGTGGATCAAACAGATGGGTGTCGAATATCTCAACGTGCAAACCGGCAAGGGTCGTGGCACCTACGAGAATTTCGTGGCCATCAAGAAGCGCGTCGAGGCGGCAGGCCTCAAGGTCTGGAATATCTCCAACAACGACAATCGCAATATCGAGGAAATCACTCTCAACCTGCCCGGCCGCGACGCCAAAATCGAATGGCTCAAGCAGTACATCCGCGACACCGGCAAGGCGGGCATCGGCTACATCACCTATGCCCACATGGCCAACGGCATCTGGTCCAGCAAGCCCGAAACCACGCGTGGCGGCGGCCAGGCCCGTGCCTTCCGGCTCGAAACGGCCCAGGGCTTCTGGAATGGCAAGACCTACACCGGGCCGCTCAGCCACGGCCGCAAGTATTCGAAGGAGGAACTCTGGGAGAACTACACCTACTTCATCAAGCAGATCGCTCCGGTAGCCGAAGAAGCGGGCGTCCGCATCGGCATTCATCCCGATGATCCGCCGGTTCCCGAACTCGCCGGTATCCCCCGCCACATCTTCGGCACCTTCGATGGCTACGTCAAGGCGCTTGAGATTGCCAACTCACCGGCTATCGGCGTGTGCCTCTGCTGCGGCACGTGGATGGAAGGCGGCAAGTCCACCGGCAAGGATGTCTTCGAAGCAGCCAAGGCCTTCGCCAAGATGGGAAAACTTTGGAAGATTCATTTCCGTAACGTCACTGCACCCATTCCCTATTTCGTCGAAACCTACATCGACAATGGCTACACCGATATGTGGAAGCTGATGCGCACGCTGGTGGAAGTGGATTTCCGCGGCAACCTCATTGCCGATCACGTGCCCGCCATGGCGCCCGGCCGCCACGCCGCATGGTCCTACAGCATCGGATACATCCGCGCCCTCTATCAGGCCGCCGAACAACTCAAGCGTGGCTAGAGGCGCCGGTCCAGTCCACCGTACGCACCTCGCCCAATAGAAACAGGTAGCAGGTGGCGCCGCCCACCAGCACAGCGGATGCCGCCAGAAAGGCGAGCAGGAATGATCCCGTCTCGCCGACAATCCATCCGGTCACCAGTGGCGACACCACGCCGCCCAAATTTCCGATTGCGTTCTGAATCCCAGACCAGCGTCCCGCCGCCGCGGGTCCGGCCAGCGTTTGCGTGATCGCCCACACATTCGAAGTATAGAGCCCCAGCGATAAGCATGCCGCCGTCAGCCATCCCACGCACCAGCTCGGATCGGCCACCAAGACAGCGGGCAGCATGGCGGCGCCGCACAAGAGCAGCCCGCCCACGACGAATGTCTTTCGCACCCTCGTCGGGCTTGCGCCGCGCCGGATCCAGGCATCGGAAAACCAGCCACCCACGAGCGTGGCCACGGCCATGCCCCAAAACGGCACTGAACCGAGCAGCGCCATCGACGCCATCGAAAAGCCGCGCTCTTTGACGAGGTAACTCGGCAGCCACGACAACAGGAAGTACCACACGTAGCCAAGTGCGAACATGCCCAGATACGTCCCCCATGCTTCACGCCGCCGCAGCAGAGCCATCGTCGGCGGCGACGCCACATGCTGCTCTGTCCGGCTATCGTGCCTGGCACGTGTGTAGACGATCCACGGAATCAGCCACGGCAGGCTCGCGATGCCCACGCCCAGAAACAGCGCCCGCCAGCCATACTGGCTCACCAGCAGGCCACCGGCGAGCGTGCTCAATCCAGGTCCGATCTTCGCCCCGGCATCGACCATCGCGTTGGCGAAGCCGCGCCGCGATTCCGGAAACTCGCGCACCAGGATCTTCGATGTTGCGGGATAGGCCACGCTTTCTCCCAGCCCCAGCGCGAGCCGCGCACCCAGCAGTTGCCCAAAGCCCGACACCATTCCCGTCGCCGCTGTCGCCAGCGACCAGATGAGATAGCCCGTGGCATAAACCCACTGGAGGGGATAGCGGTCCACCAGCCAGCCCGCGGCGATCTGCATCGCGGCATACGTCCAGAAAAAGGCCGAGAACAACACGCCCAATTCCGTCGGCGACAACCCCAACTGCGCCTGTATCAGCGGGGCCGAAACGGAGAGCAGTCCACGGTCGATGTAGTTGATGCCGACGGAGACCACCAGCAGGATGAGAATGCGGTTCGACAAGAGGCAAGTATACAAGGCCGGCTGCTATGCTGTGGGAACAAATGCAGCCCCTGGTCTCCACCCTCTCCGATCTGATCCGCATCAACAGCGTCAATCCCGCCTATGCACAGGGTGTCAACGAGCGCGATATTCAGGATTGCATCGGCGCGTTCTTCCGCCGCCGTGAGATGGGCGTGCGCGAGCAGGAGGTGTTGCCGGGGCGGCCGAATCTTATCGTCGCGATCCCGGGTCGCAATCCAGAGAGGCGCCTGATTCTTGAAGCGCATTGCGACACCGCGGGTGTCGAAGGTATGAGCGCTCCCTTTGAACCAGTTATCGAAAACGGCCGCATTTACGGGCGCGGCGCATGTGACACCAAAGGGGGACTCGTGGCCATGATGCACGCCATCGCCGATGTCCACGAAAGCGGTGTGAAGCCTCCCTGCGAGGTGTGGTTCGTTTCGGCCATGGATGAGGAGCACTCCTGCCAGGGCGCCACATTCTTCTGCCGCGACCTACAAGCCGCGGGCGCGGTAATTGCTGAACCCACCGGATTACGCATGATCCGCGCCAGCAAGGGTTGTGTGCGCTGGAACATCACCGTGCACGGCAAGGCTGCGCATAGCGCGAAGCCGCATCTCGGCGTGAGCGCAATTCTCGGTATGTCGCGCCTTCTGCTGGAACTGGAGAAAGACAACGGCGCGCTCGGCGAGCTGTCGCATCCGCTGCTGGGCAGCCCGACATGGAACGCAGGCCAGATCATGGGCGGCACACAGGTGAACATCGTCCCCGCACGCTGTACCGTCTCCATCGACCGCCGTATGATCCCCGGAGAAACGCCCGAGCAGGTGCTGGCAGCGTTTCAGCGCACGCTCGATCGGTTCGGCGCGGCGCATCCGCAATTGCGGCTGGAGATGGAGCCGCCCTCGGTGCAGGACTGGCCACTGGATACGCCAGCCGATGCGGGCATCGTGCGCCACACCGGCGCCGTGCTGCGCGAATTCGGCTTGTCCGATGAAGCCATCGGAGTGCCCTTTGGCAGCGACGCCAGCAAATTCGGGCGCGCGGGCGTGCCGGCTATCATCTTCGGCCCCGGGGATATCGCCCAGGCGCACACCGCGGAGGAATACCTGGAACTCGATCAGTTGGAGCAATCGTATCTCGTGTACCGGCGGCTGATCGAGACGTTTGAGTAGGCCTAGCTCACGCGGATGACGACCTTGGCCGCGCCGTCATCGTAATGTTCCAGCATGTCGAAAGCGGAGGCGATCTGCTCCATCGGGCGCTGGTGCGTCAACATCGGCAGAAAGCGCTCGGGATGCTCCTCGAGCAGCCGCATCGCCACGTGGGTCTCATGGTTGGAGCGGCGCACATTGTATATGGTCAGCTCTTTGCGGCGCATTTCGTGAAACTCCATCGGCACCACCGTCTCGCCGGGGATGCCAGTGTAGACCACGCGTCCGGCGTTGCGCACGGCAAACAGAGACTGGTTCATCGAGCCGCCCTTTGCCGCGCAGTCGATCGCCAAATCCACGCCGCGATTGCCCGTGTCCTGGCGGATCCTCCGCACTACGTCCTCCGCCTGCGGATCGATCACCGCATCCGCTCCCAGACGCAACGCCAATTCCCGCCGGTGTCCGACGGGTTCCACCACAAAGATTCGTCCCGCCGCTGACAGCCGTAACACGCTCAACGTGAGCAGTCCAATGGGTCCGGCTCCGAACACCGCCACCGATTCTCCGGGGCGTGGATCGGCGAACTTCATGGAATGCATCACCACGGCCAGCGGCTCGCACAGCGTACCCGCATCGAAGCTTAAGGCCGCCGGCAGGGGGATCACGTTGGTCAGCGGCAGATTGACAAACTCGCGGAAGAAGCCGGGATCTGTCGGCGTGCTGAGGAACCTCAGATGCTCGCAGACGTTGTGTTTGCCCGCCATGCAAAATTCGCAGTGATAGCAGTACAACGCGGGTTCGAGGATGGCGCGGTCTCCCGGCGCCCAGCCGCTGACGCCTGCTCCGAGTTTGACAATCTCCCCCGATGGCTCGTGCCCCAGTACCATCGGAAAGATGCAGGATGTATCGCCAATGCCGCCTTCGAAGTAGTAGTGCAGGTCGGAGCCGCAGATGCCGACGGATTTGACACGCACCTGCACCTGCCCCGGGCCTGGATCCGTGACCGGCATCTCCCGCAGCGAAAACTGGCGGGTAGCGGTAAGCTCAGCGGCGATCATTTGCTCTTGAACAAGCTGTCGAACGCGGCCCGGGCGTCGTTCGGGCTACGCGGTTCGTACACCTTCGCGCCGACATATGACGAAGTGCCGGCGTTGGGGCTGGTGGAATCCCGAGCCACTGTTACGCGCGGCTTGAACAAGTCACACTCGTTGGTCTGGTCCTTGTAAGCAATGCGCGCGGGGATCGGCTTCAGGCATTGGAAACGAGTGGATGGCTCGAAATGCGCGCATTGTTTGCAGCAGTGCAGCGGCGCGGCGCATTTCGGACAATTCCCTTTGAAATCAATGTCTGCCGGAAGCGTGATGGCGCAGTTCCAGCAGCGGCTGGCCGTTACTGCCTGTACCATCCGCGGCAAACGGGGCCCCGTTACATCGATCGGAGGACGAGGTCCCTTCGGCTTCAGGTGCTGCTCGCGCGGTCCGCGGTCGCGGTCCGAGTCCTGGTACCCATTCTGTCGGTATTTGCGGTCGCTGTCCATGGCCGTTTGCAGGCCTCCTTTAGAAACGCAAGGCGGATCATCCGCGTTATCTCCGGGCCGCTGGAATACACCCCTCCGCGACACGGTCTTTCGCTGCTGTGAATGAGTCGCCCGGCAGGGACCCCCCTCTTCGCCCACAATGTGCCCAGTGCAGATTGCGGTTGAATTGGGGAATCGATCTGGATTAGAACCTCCCGGCGCTTGGCTACATCTAGCGTCTCTAACACCCGCGATCAGGAGCTCTATAAGGTATTACGGCCCACAAGAAGAATTGGTTCCAGTGAATCCGTGCCCTCAGGTCAGACGACCCACTACCTACTTACCATAGAAACAGATTCGACGCAAACTGTTTCTGTCGAATCAGCTAAGTGAAATGCCTCAAGCCCACCGGAGCAAACTATAGCAGGGACGGCTGAGTGGATCCTCGTAATGGTTCGGCGAAACTCGCATGGCGAATCCCAGACGTCCTGTCTGCGATGGCACGAACACTGCCTGGAAGACATGCGCCGTATTCTGTGTTTCTCCGTTGTGTGTGAGCGATAAGACCTGAGTGTTTTCGAGGTGCCCTTCAGCGCCAACGCGGCCTACGACAGCCTCCACCTTGACATCGGACGGACGCAGCCCCGCCAGATCGAGGACAGCTCGTAACTGCACCGGTTCCCCGCTCAAGATGCTGGATTCCGACGTCGAAGAAATTTCCACGAAACGGACGCGATCCCAGACGCGATGCACTTCGGCGTTCCACCGTACCTTGCGTTTGGCGCTTTCAAAGCCGTCCTTGCGCACCTCCATCCAACTGCGATGGGCCAGTTCATACATCTGCGCGTCGTATTCTTCCACCATGCGCATGCAGTTAAACTGCGGGCTCATGTTCATGAGGCACGTCTTGACCCGGCGAATCCATTCTTCCGGAATGCCCTCCTCGTTGCGGCGGTAATACATAGGCACAATTTCGGACTCGAGCAGCGAATAAATAGCGCTGGCGTGCATTTCGTCCTGATCGTCGGTGTAAGCCTCGCGGTCGCCGATGGCCCATCCGCCGGAATTTTCATAGGCCTCATCGAACCATCCGTCGAGGATGCTGCAATTGAGGACACCGTTGATGGCAGCCTTCATGCCGGATGTGCCGCAGGCCTCCTCGCCACGGCGCGGGTTGTTTAGCCACAGGTCGACGCCCTGCACCATCTCGCGGGCGACTTCGATGCCGTAGTCTTCCAGAAAGACGATTCGTTTGGAGAGTTCGGGGTCGCGCGTCAACTGGAAGATTTCCCGGATCAGCACCTTGCCCGGATGATCCTTCGGGTGCGCCTTGCCGGCGAACAGGATCTGCACGGGCATTTTCGGGTTGAGCAGGATTTTCTTCAGCCGCTGCACGTCGCGGAAGAACAGCGTGGCGCGTTTGTAGGTGGCAAAGCGCCGTGCAAAGCCAATCGTAAAAGCATCGGTGTCGAGGGTCTCTTGCACGCGCTTGATTTCGGCGGCCGAAGCCTTTCGCGCGATGCTCTGCTGCACCAGGCGTTCGCGGGCGAACTGAATGAGCATGCGCTTGCGGTGCCGCCGCGTCTCCCACAGTTCGCTCGACGGGATCTCTTTCACCAGCTCCCATGTCTTGGGGTCGGCATGACGGTCGCGCCAGTCGGGCTGGAGATACTGGTCGAAAATGGTAGCCAATTCCCCATTCAGCCATGTGGGCAGATGCACGCCGTTTGTGACATGGCTGATGGGTACTTCCCAGTTGGGCAACTCCGGCCACATGCCGGACCACATGTTCTGCGACACCTTGCGGTGCAGCGCGCTGACGGCATTGCGGTAGGACGAAGTTTGCAAAGCGCTCACGGCCATGGAAAACGGTTCGCCGGGATCGCTCAAGTTACGCTTGCCGAGCTTTAACAACTGGTCGAAATGAATACCGGAGTGTTCGCAGTAATCCTTGAAATATTGGTACATCAGGCCCGTGTCGAACAGATCGATGCCGGCCGGAACGGGCGTATGCGTGGTGAACACGTTGTTGTTGCGCGTCGCTTCCCAGGCCTCGTCGAAGGTAAGTCCATTTTCCTGCATCAACATGCGAATGCGTTCGATGGCCAGGAAAGCGGAATGTCCCTCGTTCATGTGGTAGACCGTGGGCTCCAGGCCAAGGGCGCGCAAGGCCCTTATGCCGCCGATGCCAAGCACAATCTCCTGCCGGATGCGCGTATGGCTGTCGCCCCCGTACAGCATGTCGGTGATGTCGCGGTTTTCCGCAAGTGCGTTCTCAGGGATATTCGTGTCCAGCAAGAACAACCGCACGCGGCCGACGTTCATCACCCACACCTTGACGTGCACGAGGCCTGTCGGCATCTGTACCGACACACACAGTTCTTCCTTGCCTACGTAGACAGGTTGTACGGGAAGCGTGTAGAAATCGTTCTCCGGGTTGCGTTCAATCTGCCAGCCATCCTGGTTGAGGCGCTGGCTCAGGTAGCCGCGCTGGTACAGTAGCCCGACTCCCACAAGCGGGATTTCCGCGTCGCTGGCGGCCTTCAAATGATCGCCGGAGAGTATCCCCAGCCCCCCCGAGTAAATGGACATACACTCCAGCAGGCCGTATTCCATGGAGAAGTAGGCGATCAGCTTCTGCTTTGGCTCACTCTTCTGCATGTAGGAGTCCAGCAACTCGCAGGCACGCCGGTAGACGGCCAGATAGCGCTGGTCGCGGGCGGCTTTCTCCAATGCGTTTTGCGAGATGTGGCCGAGCATGAGTACCGGATTATGGCCACTGGACTTCCACAGTGCCGGATCGAGGCGGCGAAACACGGCGCGGATGGTGTGATCCCAACTCCAGACGAGGTTATGGGCGATTTCGTTGAGCCTCGACAGCGATTTCGGCAGAGCCGGAAGGACGAGAAACTCTTTTACGGGCTGTAGTTGAAAGGACATTGTGATGAACGAAAGTGCAATCGTAGTTCAAGGTAATCTCAGCCAGCGGACACTCACCGCACGGCGGCGCGCAAGTGCGCGGGTGCTCCCACAAGGGAGCGGTCACACAAGGACCCTCACCCAGAGGCCACTACATTAGATTACCAAGAGCGCGAGGGGGGAGTATTTATGATTTTAACGCCGCAGGATGCTCTGCTTACGTTCTGAGATCCAGAGAATAACCCGTATCAGCGGCCGCGTCCGCCGCCAGGGGAAGACTGTGCCGCCGGCGCCGCGGCAGGAGCCGAAGATGCCGCCGGTGCGCTGCTGATGGCCGAGGAACGCGAGAAGCCGCCATCGCCGGAATAGGAGCCTCCGCCGCCGGAGAATCCGCCACCGCCTCCACGCGAACCCCACCCGCTCCAGCTTCCCGAAGACGCCGAATAGCCGCCGCCGTTTCCATTGCCGCCACCCGCGTAACCCTGACTGCCGGCATAGTACTGCCACACGGATCCTGGGCTATACCACCCCCAACCGAACGGGCTACGAAGGTAGCCGGAGCGCGGCAGGTAGGTCACCAGTCCGAAGGCCGGATAATAGGCCCACATGCTGTTGGCGACCCGGTAGCCGTTGTCCCGCACCGACCGGGCCGCCGCGATATTCGCATAGGCGATCATCGCCGACCGCGTCCTGCTCCAATCGTAGAGAGCGTCGGTTGACTTGGTTGGGAATTTGGAAGCTGCCATCGTCTGGCCAACCAGCACTTGGCGGCCCTTGCCGATTTCGATATTCTGCTCATCGACGCTCACCTGCAACTTGCCGTCGAAGACGCGCACGCTGCCATTGGCGGCATCGAAGGAATACAGCCCGGGCTTACGAACAAGGGAAACGGCGTCGCGCAAACTCACCCGTACATTGTTCTCTTTCGCCATTTCCAACACTTCCACGAGGGCGGAACCGCTCACCAGTTCGATGCGCGTATCGGTAAGAAGGCTGGAAATCATCTTCATCGAAGAATTGTTGCCCATGCGCAGGAAGATTCCGGGGGCAAGAAGAACTTCGGCATTGCCATCCTGCGTGGCGAGTATTCCGCCATCTTTGAGGCTGGCGAATTTGCTGCGATCCAGTTTGAGCGGCGCCCCATCGACAGTCGCTGTGCCGTCCAGGTGATGGATCAACCCCGCACGCACGGAAATCGCCTGTTGGGACCAGGCCGCCTGCGTGGCCAATAAAACAACTGCGACGGCAGCAATGCGCATCGTGCGCCTCCTGGTTGACATTGTCGGCATAATTACGACGGAGCGCAACCGGGGCTGGTTTCCGGAGAATCCACCATCACGGCCGGAAGATGTCGTAAATCACGCGGCCGCCGGTGGCAACGCTTTCCCGGGCACGGCGAATCTCGTGGCCGAACAGGATGATGCTGTCACCGGTATCGAAGGTTTCGGGCAGGCGCCGCAGGGCTTCGTCCATCGCCGCGAGGGCTTCCTGGCGGTAGAGAATTCCAGGTTCCCGGCGGCGAGGCACTTGGCTGCCATCAGTGGGCAGTTGAACTCAGGCGCGCGCGTGGTCTGCCAGGCGAACGGATTGCGCGACAACTCGCAGTGCCGGCGCACCAGGCAGCCTTTGCCCCGCACCTGTTCGATGAGAATGCGTTCCTTCGATTGGAATACAGGAACAAGCGACGGCCAGGCGGCCAATAAGAACACCGCCAGCAGGACAGTCTGGACCATCCGGCGGAGCAGCATCGTGTCTGTGCTATCGTGCTTCATGAACCGGCATGTTGCGAGTAGCGTTGACGGGAGGGTTGGCTTCGGGCAAGAGCTTTGTCGGCAGAACCCTGGAACAGTTGGGGTGCTTCTTGGTTCAGGCCGATGTGCTCGGGCACCAGGTTCTCGAACCGGATGGCGAAGCCTACGCAGCGGTGGTGCGGGAATTCGGCCCCGAGATTCTGGATAATGAAGGAAGGATCGACCGCAGAGCTTTGGCGAAGCTTGTTTTTACCAATCCGGAACGGTTGGCTGTACTGAACAGCCTCGTGCATCCACCGGTGCGCGCCCGCACCGAGCGCTTGCTCGAGGAGTTCGCCGCGCGCGAACCTCACGGCATAGCCGTCGTCGAAGCGGCGATTCATGTGGAGACCGGCGGATACCGCAACTTCGACCGTCTGATTTTGGCTTATTGCAGCCGCGAACAGCAAATACAGAGGGCTATGCATCGCGATCAGGTAACACGCGAAGAAGTGGAAGCAAGGCTGAGCCGCCAGATGTCTCTCGAAGAGAAACGAAAGTACGCGCACTACGTCATTGATACTTCCGGCAACAAGGAAGACACGGTGCGTCGAACAGAGGAAGTGTACCGGGAACTGCGGAGCATCGCACAATGAAATTCAGAACTTTGATCTTGTCTCTATTGATCGCCGGTGGATTCGTGTGGGTCACCACCACGCGCAAATGGGATCCGCCTTCTTTTTTGCGGACTGCGTCAAGGGCGGCCGGCCCGCTCTGGAGCGGCCCCGCGGTAGCCCAGGGTGCCGGCCTGGGTACGGATGAAATCAATAACATCGATATCTATAAAACGGCCCACTTGGCCACGGTTAATATTTCGAGCACCGTCTACCGGCGCGGCTGGTTCGGCCAGATCGTACCCGAGCCAGGAACCGGTTCCGGGTTCCTGATCGACGGCGATGGCCGCATTCTCACGAACTACCACGTGGTTAGCGGGCGCGCGCCTGAGGTTGTTGTGACGCTGCCGGACAAGAGCCGTTACAAAGCGCAAATTCTCGCCCGCGATCCTAGCAACGATCTCGCTCTGATCAAGATCGCCCCGAAGGGTAAAGTGAACTACCTTCGCCTGGGCGATTCCGACAACTTGCAGGTGGGCCAGAAGGTGCTGGCCATCGGTAATCCGTTCGGTCTCGAGGGAACCCTGACGACTGGTGTCATTAGTTCCCTTGGCAGGCAATTGCGCGACGAAAACGAGCGCGTGCTAGAGGGCATGATCCAGACCGATGCAGCCATCAATCCCGGCAACAGCGGCGGACCGCTGCTCGATTCGCAAGGTAGCGTGATCGGAATCAATACCGCGATTTATGGGCCCGGCGGGAATATCGGCATTGGCTTCGCCATGCCGGTGAACCGTGCCAAAAGCATGCTGGAGGACTTCCAGGCCGGCCGCAAGTTCGGGCGTCCCTGGCTCGGTGTAACGGTTCTGCCTGTATTCGGTGACTTGGCTGAATTGCTGGAACTGCCCGCCGAAGGTGGGCTGCTCATTCAGGAGGTAGGGCAGGGAACCGCCGCTGACGAAGCAGGATTGCGCGGTGCGCGGCGCTTCGTCATTGTCGGAAACACCGAGGTCGGTATCGGCGGCGATCTGATCATGGAATTGGACGGGCAGAAGGTGGATCGAGGCGACGCCCTTTCGCGGTCGCTCAGCCGGAAGCGGCCGGGTGATTCCATGAACGTCACGATTTACCGCGCCGGCCGGCGCACCACCATCAAGGTGACTCTCGGCGAGCGGCCCGAGGAACGGTATTAGCGGAAGTTTGCGGATTCGGAAACGATCCTCGGTCACCGGTGGCGAAATACATCGGCTTCATCGAGCAATTGACCTTGCACTTTCCCTGGACGACTGTTATATTAGGTGATTGCGCGCTCTGCTGAGTGCGCGATTCTCATGGGAGGCAACGAGTCCGGATCTGACGGTCCGCGCTCAAGCCGTTAGGACCAGTCAACATTATGGCAAAGCAAGGCAAGAAGTATCTTGCCGCGTTGCAGCAAGTTACGCGGCAGGATTACAACCTCGAAGAAGCAATTCCCCTGGTTCAAAAAGTCAAGTTCACCAAGTTTGACGAGACCGTCGAAGTGCACATGCGCCTTGGCGTCGACCCGAAACATGCCGACCAGATGGTGCGTGGCACCATTGTGCTACCCAACGGGCTTGGCAAATCGAAGACCGTCCTCGTGATTGCCTCCGGCGACAAAATCAAGGAAGCACTCGATGCGGGAGCCGAGTTTGCCGGCGGTGAGGAGATGGTGAACAAGATCCAGCAGGAAGGCTGGATGGACTACGATGCCGTCATCGCTACCCCGGATATGATGCGCTCTGTGGGACGTCTCGGTAAGGTGCTTGGCCCGCGCGGCCTCATGCCGAACCCCAAGACCGGCACCGTCACGGCCGATGTTGCCAAAGCGGTCCAGGAAGTCAAAGCCGGTAAAGTGGAGTTCCGCGTCGACAAAACGGGTGTCATTCACGCGCCCATCGGCAAAGTCAGCTTCGCCACGGATAAATTGCTGGAAAACGCCAACACTCTCATCCAGGCGGTGGTGCGGGCTAAGCCCGCCGCGGCCAAAGGCAAGTATGTCAAAAGCGTGACCGTTTGCTCCACTATGGGGCCCGGCGTGCATATTGACCCCACCCGCTACAACCTGAAGCAGGCCTAACTCACTCTCAAACCGCGGAGCCGAAGAAATGAAAAAGAAAGCTGACAAGATTAAAGACGCCGAGAAACTGCGTCAGGAAGTGCTCAACTCTCCGCATCTGTTTGTGGCGGGTTTCGAGAAGCTCACCGTCAACCAGGACTACGAGTTGCGCAAGGCGATTCGTGGCGCCGGTGGCGATTATGCCGTGGTGAAAAATACGATCGCCGGTAAGGCTTCCGAAGGGCTCTCTTCGGAAAAGCTGCTCCAGGGTCTGCGCGGCATGACTTCCATTGCCTTCACCACCGGCGACCCGGTCGGTCTTGCCAAGGCGTTGACGGCTTACGCCAAGGCGAATCCGAACTTCACGTTTAAGGCTGGCATGGTGGAAGGCCGCGCCATCGACGTGAAGGAGATTCAGGATCTCGCCGCCCTTCCGCCGCGCGAAGAAGTTCTCGCCAAGTTGCTCTATCTCATCAATGCCCCGGCTCAGCGCTTGGTCACCGCCATGAACGGTGTCGGCCGCAACCTTGCCGTGGTTGTCGATCAGGGCGTCAAGGAAAACAAGTTCCAGTCGTAGCGTTTTTTGTTCGATGCGCGCGGGCGCGTGCTGCTTGCCCTGCGCGAAGTGCAAACCAGATTTTGATTACCTAAGGGAGTTAGAAGAAAGAACATGGCCGACATCAACGCAATTGCCGATCAGATTCAAGGGCTGACGCTGTTGGAGGCGTCGCAGCTCGTCAAGTTGCTCGAAGAGAAGCTGGGTGTGTCCGCGGCCGCCGCTGCCGTTGCAGTGGCTCCTGCCGCTGGCGCCGCCGCCGCTGCCGCCCCGGCAGTGGAAGAAAAGACCGAATTCAACGTTGTGTTGACCGCTGTCGGCGCCAACAAGATCAACGTCATTAAGGTTGTTCGCGAAGTGACCAGCCTCGGTCTGAAAGAAGCCAAGGACCTTGTCGACGGCGCACCGAAGACGGTGAAGGAAGGCGTCAACAAGGAAGAAGCCGAAGCGATCAAGAAAAAGTTCGCCGAAGCCGGCGCTACCGTAGAGGTAAAGTAGTCTCATCGCCGGCCATTGAGCCGGACCGTGTGGGAGTATTGCTGTGTTTTGTTGGAAGGGGCCGTCATCCCTGCGGCCCCCGCTTGTATGTTCATAAGCGGGGATAGGGTGTTTGACGGTGGCCTATTTGTTTTGTTAACCTAGTAAAGAATTTGGGCGGTAGCGTATCCGGGCTCAGCGCGTGTGATCTCATATATCGACGTTTCTAGCGACAGCCGACAGGCTGCTTGGTTGTTGGAAACGGCTTCGGGTTTCTTGTCCCTGCAAGGCACTCGAATGTCCCCACCCTTCGTGTATCTCACCCCACCATCTATTGCGCGCCCATGCCCGACCCCTGCCTTCGCAACCCCGCGGAGCCTGGATGCCTGTATCCCCAGATCGGCTTTGTTCTTTGCCCGCGGCGTGCCGCCGTCTTGCGGGCGATGGTTTGCCAATCCCTTGCGGCCGGTTCCTTCCGGTCGCCAAACGTCTTTGAATTCATTGCCCTAAAGCCAATCTCTGGCCTCGAGGAGAGTGAGTAAATGTCAAACATGGTTCACGGTGGCACTCGCGAACGCGTGGATTTCTCCAAAATTAAGACCTCCATCCCGATCCCCAATCTGATCGAGGTACAGAAGAACTCCTACGAGCGCTTTCTGCAAATGGACCTGTTGCCCCCCGAGCGTGACGACACGGGTCTACAGAGCGTGTTTGCCTCCGTATTTCCCATTACTGATTTCCGCGGGCTGAGCCAGCTCGATTTCGTCGATTACGCCATCGGCAACTGGGAGTGCAAGTGCGGCAACCTCAAAGGGCTGCACCACCTACGATCAACCTGCCGTAGTTGCGGTTCCACTATTAAGACCGACCCCTTCCATCCCGGCGATGTCCTCTGCCACCACTGCGGCACGTTCAACAAGAACATCGTCACCTTCTGTAACCGCTGTGGCGATCCGGTCAGTTTGCAACTCAAATACGATCAGGCCGAGTGCGAAGAGCGTGGCATGACATACGCCGCGCCCCTCAAGGTTACGATTCGTCTGACAGTCTACGACAAGGATCCCGAAACAGGATCCAAGAGTGTGCGTGACGTCAAGGAACAGGAAGTTTTCTTCGGCGAAATCCCGCTGATGACACCCAACGGAACGTTCATCATCAACGGCACCGAGCGTGTCATCGTCAGCCAGTTGCACCGTTCACCCGGCGTGTTCTTCGAACGCGTTGCCGCTCAAGGCTACTTCCTCGGCAAGATCATCCCCTACCGCGGCAGTTGGGTGGAGTTCGAATACGACAATAAGAACCTGCTCTACGTCCGCATCGACCGTAAACGCAAATTCTACGGAACCGTGTTCCTCCGTGCGCTCGGCCTAAAGACCGACGAGCAAATCCTCAAGACCTTCTACAAAGACACGCTGTCCACGATTCACATCAAGGACTCCAAGCTGTTTTGGCAGGTTTCGAACGGTCTCATCGGCATGAAGCTTTCCCATGCCATCAACAAGGCTGGGCAGACCATCGTTCCCCAAGGCAAGAAAATCACCCGCACGGTCTTCGAGACGCTCACGAAGGCGAAGGTCGAACAGGTCGAAGTAGCGCCCAACGATCTGGAAGGCGCATATGTTGCCGCCGATGTCATCGACATGTCCACCGGCGAAATCCTGATTGAAGCCAACCAGGAATTGAACGCCGCGGGCATCAGCAAGCTGATGGATGCCGGCATTGAGACGGTGGAGATTTTCTTCCCGGAGCGAGACGAATGCGGCAACGTTATCTCCATGACCTTGCGCAAGGATTCCTGCAAGGCTCAAAACGAGGCGCTGCTCGAAATCTACCGCAAGTTGCGTCCCGGAGATCCGCCCACACTCGACACCGCCACCCAGTTGTTCCAGGGGATGTTTTTCGATGCCCGCAAGTACGACTTCTCGCGCGTGGGGCGCATGAAGTTCAATATCAAGCTCTTTGACAAGGCCGATGAGACATCGCTCGATAAGCGCACACTGACCGAGGATGATTTCATCAACACCATCCGTTACCTGCTGAAGCTGCGCCGGGGCGTTGGCGCCGTCGACGACATCGACCATCTCGGGAATCGCCGCGTTCGCGCTGTCGGCGAACTGCTCGAAAACCAGTTCCGCATCGGCCTGGTGCGCATGGAGCGCGCCATTAAGGAAAAGATGTCGGTTTACCAGGAAATGTCCACCGCCATGCCGCATGACCTGGTGAATGCGAAGCCAGTGATGGCCGCCATCCGCGAGTTCTTCGGATCAAGCCAGCTCTCGCAGTTCATGGATCAGACCAACCCGCTGTCGGAAATCACCCACAAGCGGCGTCTGTCGGCCCTCGGGCCAGGCGGTCTCTCGCGTGAGCGTGCCGGATTCGAAGTCCGCGACGTGCATCCTACCCACTACGGCCGCATCTGCCCCATCGAAACGCCTGAAGGCCCGAATATCGGCCTCATCTCGTCGCTCTCCTGTTTTGCCCGCATCAATGACTACGGCTTCATCGAAAGCCCCTATCGCCGCGTCGTGAATGGCAAGCTCGTGGACGAAGTCCGCGTGCTGAACCCCGGCGACACCAACACGAAAGTAGGCCAGGTTCTCGATCGCGAGACCGCCGAAAAGATCAATCGCGAACTCAAGCCCGGCAAACAGCCGGCCGAAATCGAGGCCCACTGCGATTACCTCTCCGCTTGGGAAGAAGATAAGTACATCATTGCCCAGGCCAACGTGGAAATCGACGCCTCGGGTTCCATCGTCGCCGAGCTCGTGAATGCCCGCAAGCAGGGCAACTTCGTTCTCATTCACCGTGGAGAAGTCGAGTACATGGACGTGAGTCCGAAGCAGCTTGTTTCGGTGGCCGCGAGTCTCATTCCCTTCCTTGAAAACGACGACGCCAACCGCGCGTTGATGGGTTCGAACATGCAACGCCAGGCCGTCCCGTTGCTCCGCGCCGATGCGCCGTATGTTGGCACTGGAATGGAGTGGGTCACCGCCCGCGACTCCGGCGCCGTGCAGATCTGCCGCCGCTCGGGCATCGTCGATTCGGTCGACTCCGAACGTATCATCGTCCGCGTGGAAGGTAACGTTCACGAAGGGCAGATGTCGCGCGAAGTCGGTGCGGACATCTACCAGCTCATCAAGTTCAAGCGTTCCAACCAGAACACTTGCATTAATCAGAAGCCGATCGCCAAACTCGGCCAGCGCGTCAAAAAAGGCGATGTGCTCGCCGACGGGCCTTGTACCGATAAGGGCGAACTCGCCCTCGGCCGCAACGTTCTCGTGGCCTTCATGCCATGGCGCGGCTACAACTTCGAGGACGCCATCGTCGTCAGCGAAAAGCTGGTCAAAGAGGACTACTACACCTCGGTCCACATCGAGGAGTTCGAAATCGAGGCCCGCGACACCAAACTCGGCCCTGAGGAAATCACCCGCGATATCCCCAATATCAGCGAAAGTTTCCTCCGCAACTTGGACGAGAGCGGCATTATTCACGTCGGCGCTTCGGTCAAGCCCGGCGACATCCTCGTCGGCAAA
The DNA here is from genome assembly GCA_964402295.1 of uncultured Candidatus Solibacter sp. Taxonomy (GTDB): domain Bacteria; phylum Acidobacteriota; class Terriglobia; order Bryobacterales; family Bryobacteraceae; genus CADEFT01. Next base: position 17,017 of record CAYOBO010000139.1, read on the forward strand.
GTGACGCCGAAAGGCGAAACGCAGCTCACTCCGGAAGAAAAGCTCCTCCGCGCGATCTTCGGCGAAAAGGCCGGGGACGTGAAGGACGCATCCCTTTACTGCCCGCCCGGTATCGAAGGCGTAGTGGTGGATGCCCGGGTGTTCTCGCGCAAGGGCGCCGATCTCGATGAGCGCTCCAAGCTCATTCTCGAAAACAAGATCGCCGGCCTGCACCGTAACCTCGAAGATGAAAAGCGTATCCTCAACGACGAGCGCGCCAAGCGCCTCGCCCTTCTCATGGAAGACAAAGAGGTGCTTGCCGACCTGCACGATGAGAAAACCAACAAAAAGCTCATCAGCAAGGGCGCTCTCATCACCCGTGACATTCTCGAAAAGATCCGCGCCCGCGACCTGAAGCGCCTCCGCTTCAAGGACAAGGATGTGCGCATCAACGAGCAGATCGACGAGATCGAAGAGATGACTTCTCGCCAGATCGCCGTTCTCGAAAAGATCACCGAAGAGAAGACGGCAAAGCTCAAGAAGGGCGATGAACTTCCCCCCGGCGTGATCAAGATGGTCAAGGTCTACATCGCCATGAAGCGCAAGCTTTCCGTCGGCGACAAGATGGCCGGACGCCACGGAAATAAGGGTGTCATCGCCCGCATCGTGCCCGAAGAGGATATGCCCTATCTGCCCGACGGCACACCCGTCGAAATCGTGCTCAATCCCCTCGGCGTGCCTTCCCGTATGAACGTGGGGCAGATTCTGGAGACGCACCTTGGCTGGGCGGCGAAGGCCCTCGGCGTCCACTTTGCGACTCCCGTCTTTGACGGAGCCACGGAACGCGACATCAAGGAACAACTCGCCAAGGCGGGCCTGCCCACTTCCGGCAAGATCCAATTGCATGACGGCATGACCGGGCTTCCCTTCGAACAGCCTGTCACGGTGGGCTACATCTACATGCTTAAGCTGAGCCACCTGGTCGACGACAAGATCCATGCCCGCTCCATCGGGCCCTATTCGCTCATCACTCAGCAGCCTCTCGGCGGCAAGGCGCAATTCGGCGGCCAGCGCTTCGGCGAAATGGAAGTCTGGGCGCTCGAAGCCTACGGCGCCGCCTACGTGCTCCAGGAACTGCTTACCGCCAAATCCGACGACGTCTACGGACGCGCCAAAATCTACGAAGCCATTGTAAAGGGCGAAGCGGCCGCCGAACCCGGCGTCCCCGAGTCCTTCAACGTCCTGATCCGCGAATTGCAATCGCTCTGTCTCGACGTCGAACTGATGAAGAAGCCGAAGGATATTCCCGACACGGCTTTGGCCGCCGACTAATTCTGATCAGGAGGAAAAAGAAGAATGTACCGATCCAGCCCATACGATCGAGCCAATCTCATTGCGGATTTCGATTCCATCCGCATATCGCTGGCGTCTCCTGAGAAGATTCGCAGCTGGTCTCACGGGGAAGTCACCAAGCCCGAAACCATCAACTACCGGACCTTCAAGCCGGAGCGTGACGGTCTCTTCTGCGCCCGCATCTTCGGCCCCGTGGCCGACTGGGAGTGCTTGTGCGGCAAATATAAGCGCATGAAGCACCGCGGCGTCATCTGCGACAAGTGCGGCGTGGAAGTCACATTGAGCCGCGTGCGACGCGAACGTCTTGGCCACATTGAGCTGGCGAGCCCCTGCTCCCACGTGTGGTTCTTCAAGGGACTGCCCAGCCGCATCGGCTACCTGCTCGATATCACCCTGCGCGAGCTCGAACGCGTGCTCTATTTCGAAGCCTTCGTCGTGGTTGATCCCGGCGAAGTGGACGGCATCTCGCGCGGGGAAGTGATCTCCGACGAGCGCAAGCGTCAATTGGACCTGGAATATCCCGGCAAGTTCGTCGCCATGATGGGCGCCGAAGGCATCAAGGAACTGCTCAAGAAAATCGACGTGGAAAGCCTCAGCGTCGAGATTCGAGAGAAGATGAAGACCGAAGCCTCGGCCCAAAAGAAGCTGAAATTCGCCAAGCGCCTGCGCGTGGTGGAGAGCTTCCGCAAGTCGGGCAACAAGCCGGAGTGGATGATCCTCGACGTCATTCCCGTCATTCCGCCGGAGCTGCGTCCTCTGGTTCCGCTCGATGGCGGACGCTTTGCCACATCCGATCTCAACGACCTCTACCGCCGAGTCATCAACCGCAACAACCGGTTGAAAAAGCTCATCGAACTGCACGCTCCGGATGTCATCGTGCGCAACGAAAAGCGCATGCTACAGGAAGCCGTTGACGCCCTGTTTGACAACGGCCGCCGCGGACGTGTTCTGCGTGGGGCCAACAACCGCCCGCTGAAGTCGCTCTCCGATACGCTCAAGGGCAAGCAGGGTCGCTTCCGCCAGAACCTGCTCGGCAAGCGCGTCGACTACTCCGGCCGTTCGGTGATCGTCGTCGGCCCCGAATTGAAGCTTCATCAGTGCGGCCTCCCCAAGAAGATGGCGCTCGAGCTCTTCAAGCCATTCATTTACCATCGCCTCGAACAGCGCGGCCACTGCACCACCATCAAACAGGCCAAGGAATTGGTGGAACAACAGGATCCCGTGGTTTGGGACATCCTTGAAGAAGTCATCCGCGATCACCCCATCCTGTTGAACCGCGCCCCCACGCTGCACCGCCTCGGCATTCAGGCCTTCGAGCCTGTGCTGGTGGAAGGCAAGGCCATCAAGATTCACCCGCTGGTGTGC
>CAYOBO010000140.1:0-18251 GCA_964402295.1 uncultured Candidatus Solibacter sp.
GGCGCGGAGCCGGGCGAAGCCTTCCTTGGCGGCGCCACGGCCGATGACAATGACATCCGCGCCAAGTTCGGCAGCCGCTTCGGAGATGACCTTGGCGGGTGCACCGCCGCGCAGAATGGCGTGGTAATTGGTGCCGGCCTTGGCCTGTAGTCGATCCATATCTTCCTTGGCCATGCGGCAGAGTTCGGCAAAGAATTCCATGTTGAAATATTTTTCCGGCAGGGCGTCGGTGGCCGGCACGGCGTGGACGAGGGTGACTTTGGCCTCGCCGGCGTGGCGCTGGACCCATTGGAGCAATTCCTCGCTCTGCGCGCCGAAATCGAGGGCGCAGAGAATGCGGTCGAAGCCGATGGTTTGCTCCGGCGGTGCGCCTTCCAGATGCACGCCGGTCCAGACCGGGCAGGCGGCGTCGTGAAGCACTTTGGCAGTCACCGAGCCGAGGACGAAGCGGCGGAAGGGCCCAAGGCCGTGGGTCGGCATCATGATGAGGTCACTTTGATCGGCGGCGGCGCGCTCGACGATTTTGGCGGTGGGGTCGCCTTCCATCAGGACACGGCAGCTCTGGCCGGGAGGAAAGGATTCGAGGAGATAGGCGTCGAGCTGATGCTGCGCGTGGGCGCGGTGCCGCGCGCGGAGGTCGGCAACGTCAATACCGTCAAATTCGGGGCCGGTAAAGATGTAGTCCCTCGACTCGAGGACATGCAGAAGGGTTACGCGCGCGCCAAAGTGCCGCGCGTAGGCTTTGACGAATTGGGCTGCGCCATCCGACTGCGGCGAAAAATCAACCGGGAAGAGAATGTTCTTCACGAATGTACCTCACACCAATGATATGCAACAAAAGGGCCATTGTTTGGGCAATTGCATGCAGAGCGATGGATGAAGGGAGAAGACGATGAAGACTACAATCAGCGTCATTAAGGCCGATATTGGGTCCGTGGGCGGACACATTGTGCCTTCGCGGCGGCTGGAGGATTCGGTCGCTTCTTTCATCGGAAAGAACGCGAATGGGCTATTGGAGGATTACGCGATCAGCCACACAGGCGACGATATTGCGATTTTGATGGCGCACTTTCAGGGAAAGAATCATGAAGCGGTGCACCGGCTGGCATGGAATGCGTTTCAGGAAGGGACTCGCGCGGCGCGCGCGGAAGGCCTCTATGGCGCTGGCCAGGATATTCTTGTGGACTCGTTCACGGGCAACGTACATGGGCTCGGTCCTGCCGTGGCGGAAATCGAATTCGAGGAACGGCCGAATGAGCCATTCCTGTTTTTTGCGGCGGACAAGACGGATCCGGGCGCCTTCAATCTGCCGCTGTACCTGGCGTTCATCGATCCGATGAATACGCCGGGACTGCTGCTTTCGCCAAAAATTGCCAAGGGATTCCGGTTTGTGATTATGGACGTGGCGCACACGACAGGGGACCGCGTGATTGAACTGAACGCGCCCGAGGATCTTTACGCGATTGCCACTTTATTGCGCGATCCGGAGCGTTATGTGGTGGAGTCCGTGTGGTCCCGGGCGAATGGGGACCAGGCCGTGGCGGTGGCTACGTCGCGGCTGCATAACATAGCGGGGAAGTACACGGGGAAAGACGATCCGGTGATGCTGGTGCGGGTGCAGATGAATTTTCCGGCCACGGGCGAGATACTGGCTCCGTTTGCGATGGGGCACCTGGTGGCGGGCGGCATGCGGGGATCGCACAACATGCCGTTGATGCCGGTGGCGCGGAATACGGGCATCAGCTACTTTGACGGTCCGCCGGTGGTGAGTTGCTCGGCCTACTGTGTGCACAAGGGGAAGTTCACCGAAGCAGTGGACGCATTCGCGCATCCGTTCTGGGATACGGTGCGGGATCACGTGGCGCGGAAAGCGATGGAGATGCGGCGGCAGGGATTCTTCGGTGCGGCGATGCTGCCGATGACGGAGTTGGAGTACACGGGGATCGTGGAGAACCTGTACGCGCTGGACCGGAAGTTCAAGATTCGGGGGGCAACGCCAGCAGAGGTGGTGGATCCGGTGTGCTGAAGCAGCATTGGGCGACAGGCCGGGATACGGCCTGCCGTCATGCCATCAAAGACTGAGGACCGGGCAGGGGCTTTCGCGCACAATACTGTACAACTGGCTGAACATCCGGCTGAGTCTGCCCTGGTGATGGCCGCGCCCGGTGATGATGAGGTCGGCGGAGCGGTCGAGCGCCTCCTTGCGGATTCGCGCATCGAGCGGCCCGTCGACCACGGAGAGCGAGGCATCGACTCCGACGTTGCGCATGATGAGGCGCAGTTCGAGGTCGGCGGCATCCGTGATTCGCTGGCGATAGGGCGCGAAATCGATTTCCAGGGACATGGGCGGGGTTTCGATGCAATGGACGATGTGCAGCTTCGCACCGAAAGAGAAGGCCAGTGCCGACGCCCCACGGAGCAAGTCAGGGGTTTCCGGATCCAATCCGGCGGCGCACAGCATGGAGCGGTAGGGCAGCGGACTCAAGTGTTCGGCGAGTGAGGAATGGACGCCGGTCCAAACGGCGCAACTGACGTCATGCAGCACTTTGGCGGTAACAGAACCGAGCAGCAGGCGGCGGAAGACTCCGCGTCCGCGGGTGGGCATCATGACAAGATCCATGCCGTTGCGCTGGATGGTGTCGCGGATGACTGCGCCGGGTTCGCCCTGCTCCACCAGTTGGGTGGTGCGGAGCCCGGGAAAATGCGTGGCGCTGAAATCGCGCAGGCGCGCCACTTCCCTCGCCAACAGATCGGGAGCGGACTCGATGATGGCGCCGGTTTCGCCGTAGACCTGCAAGCGAGGCTCGTAGATGTGCAGAAGGGTGAGGTTGGCGGAAAAATGCATCACCATCTGTTGAACATGCGGAACCACGGCCGCGCAGGGTTCGGAGAAGTCGACAGGGAACAGAATTCGCTGAAAGGGGAACATGACCGCCTCCTTGACGACCGGTTCTTACCACTGCCTTTGCGACCGCGCCCCGCGGATCGGCCTCCGACCGTTCCGCGGGGCATTCGTCATCAAGCCGCAGCCTTGGTGTGCGGCGCTTCCTTCACCGGGATTTCTTTCTTGGCAGGTTTTGCTTCCGCGCAGGGGACGGTAATCTTCAGAACGCCTTGATCGATTTCGGCCGTGGCCTTGTCGAGCACGGCGCCCTCGGGGAGCGGAATGGCGCGATAGAACTTCCCATAGCTGCGTTCACAGCGGTAGGACTCTTCGCCCTTTTCCTCCTTTTCCTCCTTGCGCTCACCTTCGAGAACGATACCGTCTTCGCTGACGGAAACCTTCACATTATCCTTGGTGAGGCCGGGTAGCTCGGCGATGACGTGGATGACGCCATTGGCGCGTTTGACCTCGATGGCAGGAGTCCAGAATTCGGTTTTGGGCTCGGGGTATGCCGCGAACATGCGGTCCATGTCCTCGGCGAACTGGCGCATGAGGGCAAACGGATTCATGCGGAACAAGCTGCCGCGGAAGAGCGGCATATCGAACATGGACTTGGGAACGAGTTCTTTCTCCTTGGATTTGTGGACAGACACATCAGGCATGGATGTAGCACTCCTTTCGGCGAACGCGGATTGTTCGCGAGAGTTCAGACGGCCGCGGCCATGGCGGCCGGTTTTTCCGTTTCCAGATGACGGTGCTCGCCAATCGCTTTGAGCGTGTTGACGACATCGTCGTAGGTGACGTCGGCAGGCTTGTGCGAAACACGGTGCGCGCGGAGCACGACATCGTTGAGGCTCAGGATGCCTTCGAGTTTGCCGTGCCTGCCGAGAACGGGAAGACGCCGCACTTTGTGGGTGCGCATGGTTTTGAGCGCCTGGTGCACATCGTCTTCGGGTGCACAGGTGAATCGCTGGCGGCTGATGACCTCGCCGACGGTGACCTCGCTGGAGCGCAGGTTTCGAGTGCCCAAGGCGATGGCTATGTCACGGTCGGTGATCATGCCTTCCAGGACTCCATCTTTGACAACCGGTAGAGCGCCGCAGTCATTCGTCCAGAGGAGTTCGACGGCTGCGGCTAGAGTGGATTCGGGGTTACAGGCCTTGACGGCCTGGACCATGACATCTTTTACTTTCACTGTTTACCTCCTGCTGGACTACTCACACTCTTCGCTAGGGAAGAGGCAGGCCAATAAACGAGCTTGCTTCCACCTCAATGGTAGCGCGAGCATTCGCCGTACCAAAGGAGGATAAGGTGTTTCGTGGAGGTGCAAGAGGCGAAAGCTGAGTCAGTGTACGCAGACTGGGTGAATGTACCCAGGGGGTGGGCGTAGGCACCCAGGTTTTCGGGCAGGGGACGCTTTGGCGAATTCAGATGACGGGCGATTTCTTTACCCGCGCGGCGGGCTTCACGATACCTTCGAGGGTTTCTTCCGGAATCGTGAGGGACATGCGGAACTGCGTGCCGCTGGCGCTGAGCTGCATCTTTTCGAGCAGAGCAATCATCTCTTCGGCGCGGCGGTCGTTCTGCGTATTCATCTGCAACATGCCGCCGAGGAAGCGAACGACATCCACCATCGCGGTGGCATCCTTTTCCGAGCGCATGGTGGCTTCAGCCATCACTTCGATATTCGCGCCGAATCGCACACCGCCGAGCACGTTCTGCATCGACTGGAAGAGGTTGTTGTTCATCATGCCGCCGACCTGCGGGCTGCGAATATGGCCGGCAGTGCGGCCGATGGTGTTGGAGATCATCCAGGCGTCGTAGCGGGTGCTGAGATCGTTGATGCGGGCGATGGTGGCGGTGTCCAAACCGGGTGCGCCGCTCTTAAAACGGTCGATGGCGGCTTGCACGAGTTCGGAATCGCCGGCGACGGCGGTGACGTTGTCCAACACCGCAAGCGAACCGGACTTCGTGTCGCTCCCACCCGTCAGGATCTGGACGCCGTTATAGGTGGCGATGCGCGCACCGCCCGCGGAGGCGAAGGACTGGATACGGCTGGAATCGAAGCGCCCGCGGGCCAGGACAAGACTCTTGCCCTTGCCGGTGGTATCGGAAGAGGCGACGATCAGTTCCGTGAGGTCCCGGCGCGGATCGAAGCCGGTGGCATCGATGAACTTGTTCAGATTGTCCTCTTCGCTCTTCATCTGGTCAAGAAGGAACTGGCCGAAGCGCGAGGACTTGATCTGGTCGGCATGGATGCCGGCCAGGAACGGGGAACCGGCGGGCAGCATCCCCAACAAGGCGGGATCCGCGGCCAGGCCGGCGATCGCCGTGGCGAGGGTGAGAAGGGCAGTGCGCAAGGAATTCATTGGCGTATCTCTGCTCGCTAATACGATAGCGCGGCGGGAAAAGTTCCGCCTCCGTGGTTTAACCTAGGGTTCATGTGGCGGTCTTACTTTCTCCTTTTCATATTGGCGAGCCTCGCGGGGGGAGCGGTGGCGCGAGTACCGGGCAAGACCTGGGAGAAGCGGCGTCCGGCGGGCTGGTCAGAAGCGGGGCTGAAGGCGGCGCGCGAGTACGCCGCCACACTGAAGACCGCAGCGGTGGTGATTGTGCAGGACGGGGCGATTGTGGACGAGTGGGGCGATGTGGAAAAGGAGTACCCGTGCCATTCCATGCGCAAGAGCTTTCTCAGCGCGCTGTATGGGATCGCGGTGGCGGAAGGTAAGATCGACGTTTCCCAGTCGCTGGGGGAGCTGGGTATCGACGACAACGAACCAGCCTTGACGGAGACCGAGAAGAAGGCCACCGTGCACGACCTGCTGAAGGCACGCAGCGGCATCTATCATCCGGCGCTGTATGAGACGGCGTCGATGAAGGCGGTGAAGCCGTTGCGGGGCAGCCACGCGCCGGGGACATGGTGGTCCTACAACAACTGGGATTTTAATGCCCTGGGGACGATTTATGAGAAGCTGACGGGCGAGAAAATCCACGCCAGTTTTGAGCAGCGGATCGCGCGGCCCATTGGAATGGAGCACTATTCCGAACGCGACGGCGCCTCCGCAACCGGCGCGGAGTCGATCCATGCGGCGTATCCGTTTCGGATGTCGGCGCGGGATCTGGCGCGGTTCGGCGTGCTGTTCCTCAACAACGGCAAATGGAACGGCAAGCAAGTGGTGCCGGAGAGTTGGGTTGGGGAGTCGACGAAGTCCTATTCGGATGCGAGCACGTACGGCGGAGACGGATACGGCTACATGTGGTGGGTGGACCGCCACGGGTATTCGGCGCGAGGGGCGGGCGGACATTATCTCTACGTGGTGCCGGCGATGCGGCTGGTGGTGGCGCACCGTGTAGATACGTTCGTGCCGGGAAACAGCGTTTCCTCGAAGGAGTTTCACGCTTTGCTGGACCAGATTGTGGCGGCGGGCGGACGGAAAGACCTGACGCCGGTGGCCGAGACGCGGAGTCCGGCGCCTTGCCACAAGCCGGGCGCGGAATGCGCGGAACGTTTGTATCAGGACGCGCAGCACATTGTGTTCTATCGTTCGCACTCGCTTCAGATCGGGACGCATGCGGGAGTGTCGCGGGCGATGATCATGGTGCACGGGGCGGCGCGCAACGGCGATTCGTATTACGGCGTGGCCTTGGCCTCGGCCGCGGCGGCGGGGCGATTGGGGGATACGGTGCTGGTGGCGCCGCACTTCCGGGCAAACGCCAGCGGCTGCAAGGATCAGGTGGAACCGGCCGAGTATGCGTGGACTTGCGAAGACTGGAAGATCGGCAATGAGGCGGCGAATGCGACAGGAAAGGCCGCTACTTCCTTCGATTTCATCGATGGCTTTGTGCGCTTGCTCAACAATCGGGAACGCTTTCCGAATTTGAAGGAGATTGTGATTGCCGGACATTCGGCGGGCGGGCAGTTCGTGCAGCGCTACGCGGCGATGACGTCGGCCGAGTCACGGTTGCCGGTGCGCTATTTCGTGGCGAATCCGTCATCTTACATGTACCTGAACGAAAAACGGATTTCGCGGCAAGGCACTTGCGATACGGAGGGCAACTGCAAGGGGCGGTTCGGGCCTTATTGGGATCGCGGCAACTGCACCACGTACAACCGCTACAAACACGGATTGGACGGGTTGACGGGATACGCGGCGGGTGTGGGCGCGAAGCAGATTGTGGCGCAGTACCCAACGCGGAATGTAACGTACCTGGTGGGCGCGCTCGATGTGAATCAGGACTCCGATCTGGAGTCCACCTGCAATGCGCAGGCACAGGGATTCCACCGAAAGGAGCGGGGGCTGATCTTCTGGAATTACATGCGGCGGGAGTTCCAGGCCGAGCACAAGATCTCGGTGGTAAACGGCTGCGGGCACTCGGCGACGTGCATGTACGCGAGTCCGGCGGTGCTGCCTTTGCTGTTTCCGTGAGGGGCAGGGCGGATATTCTGGTAGATGTGCGCCGAATGACGATGGGATTGGCCGCGGCTGTGCTGTGGCTGGCGGCCAGTGCGCAAGAGCAGCATCCGAAGCCGCTGGTTTCCGAAGCGGTGTTGCCACCGCGCGATGCAGCGTTGCGCCCGGCGTTGCTCTTGCTGCGGGAAGGAAAGACCGCCGAGGCACGCGCGGCGCTGGAGAAATTACCGCGCAATGCCGAAGTGGAATACCAGATTGCGCGTTCTTATCTAATGGATTTTTACTCGGGGGGCGACCGTGCGCGGGCGCGAGTGGCCTTGGGGCTGGCAATGGAGGCGCTGGCGAGCGCAATCCGGCGCGACCCGAATCATGTATTGGCCATGCGAGCCAAATCGGTGATTCATGCCCGCGCGGAGTTGTTGTTCTACGATCCCAATGAGGCGTTCCGGCTTGCGGCGCGCGTGGCGCAACTGCAACCGCATGCCAACGAGTACCTGCTGAACCTGACGGAGTGGATGTCGGGCGAGGTGCGTTTCTCGCACGACAGTGGACAGCGTGTTCCGCATGATCCGATGCTGGGGCTTGACCGTGCGAAGGAAATCCTGGAACTGGTGCTGGACGGGGCATTTCCGAGCAGCAATGAGGAATCGGCGGCGACCTTTTTGCTGGCAAAGACGCTGGCGAGGCGAGGCGATTTCGCGGCTTCCCTGCCCTATTTCGCGCTTGCCGTGCGGCGGGCGGCAAACGCAGCGCAGCGCAGCGAAGCGCATCGGGAATACGGCGCCACCCTATACCGCTTGGGACGATTCGACGAGGCGGCACGGCAGTTTTATCTGGCGCTTGAGATGGAAAACAACTGGCTGGACCGCTGGCTGTTGCATGTGGCGATGGAGGGCATGACAGGCGACAAACCGCCCATCCCGGATCAGGCGCGGTTCCCTGTTGCGCCGCTTCCCGCCGGGCAACCACGGCTGGTGTTTGAGGATATTGCACCACGGTTGGGTATTGACCGGTTCGATGGCAACGGAACGTGCTCCTGGGGCGATGTGGACAACGATGGCGACCAGGATTTGGTGCTCGCCGGCAGCGGGACGTTCCTAGCGGTGTATCGCAATGAAGGCGGACGGTTCCGAGAGGTTACCGAGGAAGTGGGACTGGCGCAAGTTCCATCCGGCTACAGTTTGAACCTGGTGGATTACGACAACGACGGCTGGATGGATCTGTACCTCACGTTGAATGGCTGGAGCGGGCCGATGGAGAACCGGCTATATCGCAATGCACGCGGGCGTTTCGTGGATGTCACGAAAGCCAGTGGCGCGGGCGATGCGGGGTCGGGATTCGTATCGGTGTGGGGGGATCTCGACAACGACGGGCTGCTGGATTTCGCGGTTGCGAACGGCGTGTTGCGCGACGGGTCCACTCCGCAGGTCTATCGGAACAAAGGCGACGGCACATTCGCCAATGTGACGCGGGAGGCGGGGATCGTGGAGCCGGCGGAATGGGGAGCCATCGGTGTGGCGCTGGGAGATTATGACCGGGACGGGGATTTGGACCTTCTCATCAACGGGCTCGACAGCGCGCCCAACCGGCTGTACCGCAACGATGGGAAATGGCGATTCACGGAGGTGGCGCGCAAGGCGGGCATCGCGCAGCCGCCGCACAACGGCTTTGTGTGCTTCTTCACGGATTACGACAACGACGGCTGGCCGGATATCCTCACGACAAGCCTGGCGCCGTGGGAAGCGGTGGTGGAAGGACTGCGGGCGGGATTCGCTCCCGCAAGCGCCCGGGCGATCCACAACGATGCAACGCGGTTGTTCCGCAACCAAGGCAACGGCACGTTCACGGACGTGACGTTTGCGGCAAAGCTGTATCATCCGATGGGGGTGATGGGCGCCGGGGTTGCGGATGTGGACAATGACGGCTACGTCGATTTTTACTTCGGCACCGGTGACCCGCAGTTGAGTCGTTTGGAGCCGAACCGCTTTTTCCGCAATCGCGGCGATGGGACCTTTGCGGATCTTTCGGGCGCGGGCGGGTTCGCACGGCCAGGCAACAAGGGGCACGGGGTGAGTTTTATCGATCTCGACGGCGATGGCGGGCTGGAGATATATGCCCAGTTGGGGGGACATTACCCCGGCGATCACGCGCGGAATGCTTTCTACCGCGTGCGCGGCGGCCCCAAGCATCACTGGATTGCTTTCGATTTGGAGGGAGTGCGGTCGAACCGGTTCGCCATCGGCGCTGCGGTAACGGTGAAGGCCGGGGGCATGACGATACACCGCGAAGTGAAAGGCGGCGAAGGCTTCGGCGCGACGAATCCGTATCGCGTGCATATGGGGTTAGGCGCGATGGAGCGAGTGGATTCGATCAAGGTAATCTGGCCGGGCGGCGCAAAGCAGGCGGTGGCTGTGACGGGCCTGGACCGCATCTACCGGGTGAAAGAGGGCCACTAAATGGAACAGGCCATCCGCCGCGGGATGGCCTGTTATGTTGGGGGAAGCCGGCGCGGTGTCTAGAAGAACACCTTGAATCCAAGCTGGACCTGGCGAGGATAGCCGTTCTGCGTGCTCGCCTGATTGGGGAACATGGTGCCGAAGTTCGGATCGTTGGGATTCGTGTTGAACCCGTCGTTGCGTCCGAAGTAGTAGTAGTTGGTAGCGTTGAAGGCTTCCATGCGGAACTGGAAGCGGACCCGCTCCGTGATCGAGGTCATCTTCGACAAGGCCATGTCCATGTTGAACAGGCGCTGCTTGCGGATCTGGCCACTGCGGAACGGGTTGTAGCTGTCCGGAGCAAAATCCGCCGTCATCAACCAAGCGTAGTTCGCCGGATCTTCGCCGCACCCCCGGGCGATGCTGAAGGGCTGCGGACGGATGGAGCCGTCGTTGAACTGGCGCAGAACGCAGGGGTTCCATCCAACGACCTGATGGCTCTTCCAGTCCACGGTGCCATTCCAATTGCCACCGACGGTGCGCGGATCCTTCAACTGGATGGCGTTGCCGGGGAGGTTGTTGGGTTCGCCGGAGCTGAATTGCGAGTAGGTGCTGAATTGCCAGCCGCTAATTAGCTTGTCTAGCGCGCCGGAGGCCCCGCCGCCGAATTTCTTGCCCTTGCCGAAGGGCAGTTCCCACACCGTGGAGAACTTCACGTAGTGGGGTCGGTCATTGAAGTAGAGGCCCTGTTGCGGGATGTCGCGTACGGCGTCCAATTGGCCCCAGCGTTCCACCATCTTGCTAAGGGTGTAATTGCCGAGCAGGGTGAGGCTGTTGCCGACGCGGGCGTTATAGTTCAGTTGCAGCGAGTTGTACCAGATCTTCGATGTGTTGCGGCCACGCTCCTGGAGATTGCCGTTGAATTGCGGGAAAGGCCGGTTGAGTTGGAAGCGCGACAAAGAGGCAGCGGTGAAGAACGAGGTGCCGCGGAACGGCTCCAGGCCGCGGAACGGATTGGGGAGCAGTTGGTTGCAGGTAGCCACATTGCCGCCTTCCATGAGATTGCAGGTTCGGCGAAACTCGGGGCTGGGAACGTTGAAGTTGCGTTCGTCGTTCAGGCCGCGCGAACGGCTTCCGACGTAGGCCGCCGAAAAGGTGCTGTTGCGCGACACCGAACGTTGGATCTCGAAGGAGAATTGGTGCACATAAGGCGTGCGCATGTTGGGGTTGTACCAGTTGAAGTTCTGGCCGACGAAGGTATTCGGACCCAGGGAGGAGCCGACCGGCCGATTGATTCCGCCCGGATAGGGATTTCCGAGCAGATTGTTGCTGGCAAGCGTACGCCCGTCATCGAGCGAGTTCACCAGCGGGGTGTTGGTGGAGAAGCCGACGGTCTCAAGGAAGTTGTTGTTCGGGTTGAGGAAGTAGAGGCCATAACCGCCGCGCAGAACCGTTTTGTCGGTGAGGGAATAGGCGGCGCCGATACGGGGCTGGAAGTTGTTCTTATCCAGTTCGCCGACCGTCCGGGGGTTGCCGTTCACGCCGGCAAACTGGAGTCCGCCGCGGAGGTTACGGAGTTGCGGGTAGAGCGCAAGATTCTCGGCGGAAATCATTCCCGCCAAGGGGCTGGCGACACTGGCGTCGAAGCCGCGGTTGATCCGGTTGTACTTTTCGCGCGGGGCGGCATTGTAGTCCCAGCGGAAACCGAGGTTCAGGGAGAGCTTCCGGTTGACCTTCCAGTCATCCTGGAAGAACGGAGCAAAGTACCACTGCTGGAAGAAGGGGTAGAGGGGGAAGTTGGAAGAACCGCCTACACCGCCGAGAAGGAAGGATGCGTAGCCGTCGCCGGCCGTTGGTTCGCCCTGGTTCCACAACCGCTGCGTCCAGCGGGTCTCGCCGGTGAAGGAGAGGATGTCGCCGCTGTTTTGCTGGATGAAGTGAATGCGGCGGAGGTCGCCTCCGAACTTCATGGTGTGCGCTCCGGAGATCTTGGTGACGCTGCCCATGAGGTTGTAGTTGTTCGTGATGTTGATGCTTTGGCCACGGCCGAGAGAGCTGTAGCCGTTCAGATTCCAGCGCCCGAAGTAGACGGGGCTGGGAAGCGTGCTGATGAGACTCTGCGGCAAGCCGAGCTTGGTCAAGTCGAATGCTTCGTTGGCTCGACCGAATCCCTTCTCGATGAACCGGTTGCTGGAGGCGCGCACGTTGACGACCGTGGTCGGCTGGGCGGTCCACAGCCAGTCGACGACGTAGGCATCGTTGATGCGCTGGAAGGGCTGCTGGCCGTCGGTACCTGGACCGGTACAAACGCCATTGATACAGCGGTCTTCGGTACGGTCATTGGAAGCGTGGCGCATATAGGCGCGGTGTTTATCGCCGATGTTGAAATCGAACTTCAGAATCAGGTTGTAGAAGTTGTCGGTGGCCGGGTACTCGGGGTTGAGAAGGTTCTGGTTGGCATAGCGGACGCCAGCCGTACGCGCGTTGGGCGCGGGCATGAAGGCTGTGACGGCGCGAGCCACGGGATGAATCATGCTGGCCGGGATCACGTTGCCAGGGAACGGATCGCGTACGGGATCTCCGTTGACCATGCGCGCGCCATAGGGGTTGTAGATCGTAACAGGCTGGCCATTGGCTGCCGTCAGCTTGCTGAAGTCGCCATTGCGCATTTCCGGTTCGGGATAGGAATTGCGCAGGAACTGGGGCCACAGTTCGTAGTAGTCTTCGATGCTGGCGAGGAAGAAACCGCGCACTTTGCCGTCGCGCTTAAAGAGCTTGGGGATCAGAAGCGGGCCTTCCACTTGTCCACCGTACTGATCGAGGCGGTGCGCGGGACGCGGGGCGTTCACGGAATTGTTCTGGAAGGTGTTGGCGTCGAGGAACTTGCGGCGCATGAACTCCCATCCCGTGGCATGGAAATCGTTGGTGCCGCTCTTGAGCACAACGTTGAATACGCCGCCGCCTGTCTTACCGTACTGCGCATCGTAGCTGTTCTGCTGCACGCTGAATTCCTGAACGGCGTCGACGATGGGGACGTAGGCAATGTTGTTGTTGCCCATCTGTGCATTGTTCGGAGCGCCGTCCATGAGGAACTCATTGTTCGACTGGCGTCCGCCGTTGACGGACCATTCGGCGATGGCGCCGTTGTCGAACGGGCGCTGCCAGATGGCTGCGCCGCGGAAGGTGACTCCGGACATCATTGCGCCCAACATGAAGGGATTTCGCGAATTGAGCGGCAATTCGGAGACTTGCTTGGTGTTAATGACGGCAATGCGGCTTGCGGTTTGGGTTTCGAGCAGCGCCGCTTCGGCGGTAACATTCACCGTCTCGGTGATCTGCCCGAGTTCGAGTGTCACGTCTATTCCGACGAGACGCCCGACTTCCAAGGTGATGTTTTCGCGTGTGAACTGTTTGAATCCGGCCGCTTGCACGGTAAGTTTGTAAGAGCCCGGCCTAAGAAATGGAATCGTGTAATTGCCGCCGGTATCGCTGGTGGCATTGGTTGTTTCATTGGTCGCGACGTGAATGGCCTGAATCTTGGCCCCGGCCACGACGCCGCCGGATGAGTCTACAATGTGGCCGGAGATGGTGGCCCGGTAGTCTTGACCGAAAGCCAGCGTGGCAAGCGCGGCTGCACAGAGAAAAGCGGAAGCGATTCTCGCAATCGACATGGATACCCCTTCCCATGTTGCTTGCTCCCAAGCACACATTGGGAGATCGCAAGCAACACACCAAAACTTTCTGGCAGGATAACACAGGAAGTTATGGGATTGTAAAGTTAATTTTTCTTCAACTACGGCAGAACGATGATGGAGCCGCGGGGGAAGGCGAATCGCTTTGCGGCTTCGTCAATGAGCGTGAGCTGACAGGTGTACTTGCCGGCCACCAGCTTATCCAACGGCACTTCAAACTGGATGGGATAGACGCCGGGACGTTTGGGGAGCGGCTCGGTCACCAGCGCGGGAGCGGATTCGAATGCCTTGGTTTTTCCCCGAAAGAACGTAATGGCGCTGAAGATACTGGGCGCTGCGTCATACACTTCCAGGTAGACGAAGAGGCTCTGATTTTTGCGAAACACGCGGGTGATGGAAGGAATCAGCTTCCGGTCGTTGTCGACGAGGGGATTGGCAGCCAGTTGGCGCCGGTTGCCGGTGGCGCCACCGACGGCGGCCTTGAGCGATTCGCGCTGATTGGACAGCACCAGCGAACTGGTGCGGAGCCGATCGGCGGGAGTGCTGAGATCGGGTACCGTGAACGTGGTTTCAAATGTCCCGATCTTGCCGTTCTGATTTTCGCGGGCGAGGAACTTCAGCCGGTAAGCGCCGGGGGACAGCGTGAAGCCAGTGTCGTACTGAAAGTTGCGCTTTTCGAGCTTTTCCGCGTCCGCGGCCGTGAGTTTCACCTGAATGCCATCGCGCACGGTGCCGGCAAGGCGGCCCTTGGCATCGCGAAGCTGGCCGATGAAATCGAGTTCCGCGGTTTCGCGGCCGCCCTTCCTGGCGAGAACGATTTCACTGCCCGGAACTTTCACGGCAATGGGGACGAAGTAGCGGTCTTTGGCGAGGCGGAAGTAATTCACTTCGAGCGCGATGGGCAGATCGGTGAGAGGGTCGCCGAGCGACAGCGCTTCCTCGAGTTGCTGCTCTTTGTCGGAATTGTTGAATTTGGAGAAGTCTTTCGGCGCGAAATAGCCGCTGCGGTAGTCTAGTTTGGCCTGCAATTGCTTGTTGTTGAGACGCACCTGAAGGCGGCGGAAGCGCCCGTCGGCGGCGGGATTGGTGCTGTAGTAGCCGAGGATGTAGTAGCTGCGGATATCGTTCTGCGCCTGTTGAATGCCGAGCGACAGATCGTTGTGATCGAGAAAGGCCTTCCCTCCGGTATCGGCGGCGAGCGACACCAGCGTCTCCTGCTGGTCTTGAAAGCGCGATTGCTGGCGGCGCTGGCTTTGTCCGGAGAACAATCCACTGCCGCGCGATGCGCCTTGCGAGGCATCGCCGCCCGGGACCAAGGCCGTGAGTCCGCGGGCATCCACCGGATAGAAGGAAATATTGGCGCGGACAGCGGCGTTCACGGTAGACCGCAACTGCGACTGATTCTCCATGCCGGTCTTTCCCACACCGCTGGAAAAATAGATGAGCGCCTTCTTTTCGGGGAGATTGGCCAACATTTTGGCGGCCGATTCCAGCGCAAACAACTTGCGGTCCGTATTGAAAACGTTGAATTCGCTTTCGTCGGCTTCGAAGGCCGCACCGGTGTCTTCGCCTTCCTCATCGGCGGTGGAGGCCTCGGCGGCCAGATCGCTGCCGTCTCCAATCTTCATTCCCTTGATGGCCTGCGCCAGCAGCTCGCGGTTGTCGGTGAAATCCTGCTCCACTTTCAGATTGGTGGCAAAGCTCATTACGGCCACCACGTCCGCCGGCTTCATCTGTTGTTCGACGAACCGCAGCGCGGCTTTCTCGGCGCGAATCTGATCGGCGGGCGGCATGGAGGAGAGATCGAAGAAGAGCACCATCAGGCGGCGGTCGCGATACTGGATTGTGCCTTCGGCCGCGGTGGCGATGGCCTTGGGACGGGCCGGCTCATCCGGCTTGGGCGCCGGTGCGGCGGCGGGAGCGGCGGGGCGATCGAGGTCGAGGCGCTGCATTTCAAAGATGGACACGGCTTGCGGCTTGCCGTTCTCGAGGACGGTGAAGTCGTCCTTGGTGAGATTGAGGATTTCTTTGCCGTCCTTATCGCGCACGAACACATCGACGACAACCAGCTTCGTGGTGGTGCGGAAAACGACGTCGGATTGCTGGGCCAGTGCGGCGGCGAGCGTGGCGATGACGGAAAGAAGTCTCATGTCCCTCTTAGAATCGGAAGCGGATGGAGCCGCTTACGGTGCGCATGTTCGCGGTGTTGGTGGGCAACCCGTAGTTGATGGCGTTGACCACAGTGCCGAGGTTGGTGAAGATCACCGTATTGGTGAGATTCTGGCTCTCCATGCGGAGTTCGATATTCTTGCGGTCGGCGATTTCGAAGCTGCGGCCAAAGCCGGCATTGAGTGAGAAACGCCGGGGGCCATCGATGATGTTGCGGCTGGAGTTGCCGAACGTTCCGGGTGGCGGGATGGAAAAGGCCGCCAGATTGAAGAATCCACCGCCGGCATAGAGCGGCTGGCCGGTGGCGTTGGCCCGCTGGCTGCCGGTGGCGCCCGTGCCTCCGCCGTCGGCCTGATTGCCCAACACACGCGCGGTGAGGGGCGTACCGGAAGACAGCGTAACGCCGCCACTCAGCGTCCAGTTGCGCAGAACGGCGGCCCATTTCGGATTCGCCGCAAACAGCGTGCTGTTGGGACGGACCGGCGAGGTGAGGATGTAGAACAGGTTCAACTGATGGCGCTGATCGAAACTGGAGCGCCCACGTTCGGCACGGAGGTCGTTGTCGTTTTGCGTCACCGTTGCGCCGCCTCCGCCGAGCGTGGATGCGTTGTCGAGCGATTTGCCGTAGGTGTACTGGAGGTTGCCGGAAATGCCTCGCGAGAAGCGCCGCGTGAGACGCACTTGCGCGGAGTGATAAATGGAGTTGCCCTCCGACGTATCGTAGATGAATCCGGTGGCGTTGCCGATCTGGCGGCGCTGTTCGGCGGTCAGCGGAGAGCCCGGGGCGGCTCGATTGGGCAGGCGTTGCAGATCGAGGCGGGTGCCTTTGGTTCCCAGATAGCCAAGTTCCAGGATGAAATTCCGCGGCAGCGATTGCTGCACGGAGAAGTTGAACGTCTGCGCGTATCCGACGCGATAGGCGCGATCCACGGCGTAGGAGTTGGTGATGGATTGCGACGGAGCGGTGGCGAAACCGTTTTGAAGGGTCAGCGTCCGCGTGAGGCTGGTATTGATGGAGGCGGTGCGTGCAAACGGCGGCTGCGCGGCCAGACGCGAGGGAAATTGATTGTAAATGCCGCCATTGTGGAAAATGCCGTATCCCATGCGAATCTGCCATGTCTTGTTCGGAATGGGCCGCCAGGCAATGCCGATGCGGGGGGAGATGTTGTTCTTGTCCGTATCGATGAGGCCGTCGGGAAACACTCCCGAATAGGGACCCGCGAGTCCTGGCGTTACGACGGCAACGGCATTGCGTCCGGGGGCGAGGTCGAGGTTCGCCATCTGCCCGTACTTTTCGCTGTAGGGGGTGAAGAACTCATAGCGCACGCCGAGATTGAGGGTGAGATTGCTGCGGATGCGGTAATCATCCATGGCGAATCCGTTCCAGGCCCCGGCGCGAAAATAGGTGTTCGTTCCGCCGAAACGCACGGAACTCGATTGCGGGAGCCCGAGGAGAAAATCGGCGAAATCGAAGCCGGTTTGCGGTAAAGGCTGGCTGTTTCGATCGAGTGCGCTGGTGGCCAGTCCGGAAAAATTGAACGTACCGCGCGCGTTCTGATCGGTGCGCTGATTGAGCTGCATGCGCCGGTAGCCGCCTCCGAAGGTGATGTTATGCGCGCCGCGCACGAGCAGGAGGCTGTCGGTGAAGCCCAGGGTCTGATCGCGGCGGAGTATGGGGCTGGCGTCGTTGAGCGCGCCGAAATTCGTGAAGGTGAGGTTCGGAGGGCCGTAATTGATGGGGTCGCTCGAAACGCCCTCAATGCCGAGTTGCCGCGCGACATCCGTCTTGAAGGCGAAGAACGGAATGGTTTCGGAGCGGTTGCGGCTGAAGTTCACGCGCGTGCTGTGGATGGTGGAACGGTTGAAATTGTGCGTCCAGCCGAGCGACACACTTTGCCCGAGGCCGTCGCTGTCATCGCGGAAGCCGAGCAACTGCGCGTTGGTGGCGTCGCGGAGCTGGAAGTTGACGTTGATGTGGATGCGGTCTTTCGATCCGATGCCGCGATTGACGCGCGCGCCCAACTGATTGCTGTAGTTGTTGAGCGAGGTGACGAACTGGTAGTTCTGCACATCGCCGGGCTGATTGGGCAGCGGATAGTAGGTGAGCAGCCCGCGCGCGGCGGAATTGATGCGCGATGCGGGGATCTGGTTGCCGGCGAAAGGAAGGTTGCTGAGTGGATCGAAGATGGCGGGGCGTCCCGTGAAGTCGCCATTGCGCAGCGCATCGCCGGGCAGGGTGGAAATGGCATTAAAGGGATTCCGGCCGAGAGAACCGGAGTAGGTCAGGAAGAAGAATGTGCGCGGGGAGTTGATGAGTTTGCCGAAACGCAGCGGCCCGCCCAAATTGAGATTGATGCGGTAGTTGGAATATTCGGCTTTTTCGAAGGTCTGGCCGGTGAGCGAATAGGGCCGGGCATCGAGCGCGGAGTTGCGGAAGTTGAACGAGAGAGACGTGCGGATGCCCTGTTGGCCGCGTCCGGCGCGATTGCCGAACGCTCCTTCGGGGCGGAAGCCGGGGCCGCCGGGTCGGCGTCCGGGAGGTCCGCCACGGCCGCCGGGACCGCCACCTAGCCCGCCACTGGGGCGGCCGCCGGGTCCACCGCGTCCGGCAAAACCACCGGGGCCGCCACCGCCGGGGGGCCCGCCTTCGCCCATCCGG
>CAYOBO010000141.1:0-18169 GCA_964402295.1 uncultured Candidatus Solibacter sp.
ACCCTCCATGAGTGGTCCATCAAGAACCAACTCCGCGCCGTCCGCGGCATCAACGAAGTCAACACCTGGGGCGGCGAGACCCGCCAGGTCAACATCGAAGTAGACCCGGTGAAGCTGCTCCGCTACGGCCTCTCCCTGCGCGATGTGTTCGACCGCGTCCAGGAAAACAACGCCAACTTCGGCGGCGGCTACATCGAGCATGCCTCCGAGCAGTACACCATCCGCGGACTCGGCCGCGTGCAATCGGCCCACGAACTGGAGAGCATCGTCCTCGCCTCGAAAGGCGGCTCGCCGGTTTTGCTACGCCAAGTGGCTACCATCGCCGACAAGCCCATGCAACGCGCCGGCGCAGTCCTGCGCGACGGAAAGAAAGAAACCGTCTCCGGCATGACCATCATGCTCAAAGGCGAAAACGGCCGCGAGACCATCCAGCGCGTGAAGGACAAAATCGCTTCCTTGCAACTGCCCGCCGGTGTGCGCATCGTCCCCTTCTACGACCAATCCGAAGTCATTGACCGCACCATCGCCACCGTAAAGAAAAACCTGCTCGAAGCCGGCGGCCTCGTCATCGCCGTGCTCTTCGTGTTCCTTGGCAACTGGCGCGCCGCGCTCATCGTCGCCGCTGTCATCCCGCTTTCCATGCTGTTCGGATTCATAGGCATGGCGGCCTTCGGCGTTTCCGCCAACCTGATGAGCCTCGGCGCCATCGATTTCGGCATGATTGTCGATGGCGCCGTGGTCATGATGGAAAACTCCGTGCGCCGCCTCGAACGCCGCCCCAATGAGCACTTCCACCCCTTGGAACGGGTGCTCCAGGCCTCCACCGAAGTGGCCCGCCCCATCCTCTTCGGCGTCTCCATCATCATCGCCGTGTACCTGCCCATCTTCGCTCTCGAAGGCCTGGAAGGGCGCATGTTCCGCCCCATGGCCATCACCGTCTGCTCGGCGCTGTTCGGCTCGCTGCTGCTCGCCCTCACCTTCGTCCCCGCCATGGCCAACCTGGCCCTCGCCAAAGGCGTCAAACCCCACGGCGACGATTGGTTCACCTCCGTCCGCGACGTCTACACCCGCATGCTGCGCTTCGTCCTGCGCCACCGTCTCATCGTCGTCGCCGCCGGCCTGCTTACCGTCATCGTGGCCCTCGATTCCATCCGGCGCATCGGCACCGAATTCATGCCCCGCCTCGATGAAGGCTCACTCCTCATCACCACCAAGAAACTCCCCGGCATCTCCCTATCCGATTCCGTCCAAGTCAGCCGGCGCATCGAGCGCGCCGTGCTCGAATTCCCCGAAGTCACCGGCGTCGTCACCAAGCTCGGCCGCCCCGATCTCGCCACCGAGGCCATGGGCATTTATGAAGCCGATGTCTACGTGCTCCTCAAGCCCTACGACCAGTGGACCGCCACGAAAACCAAGGAAGAGCTGATCGATAAGATGGCCGCGCGCCTCGAACAGATCCCCGGCGTCGCCTACAATTTCACCCAGCCCATGGCCATGCGGCTCGATGAAGTCGTCAGCGGTATCAAAGCCGACGTCGCCCTCAAAATCTTCGGCGACGATCCGCGCACCCTCGAACACCTCGCTGAGCAGTCGCTGCGCATCCTTTCCGCCGTACCCGGCTCCGCCGACGCGCAGATGGAGATCACTTCCGGCGCGGCCGAAGTGCGTGTCGAAGCAGACCGCGCCCAACTGGCCCGCTACGGGCTCAACGTCTCCGATGTGCGCGACGCCGTCCAAGCGGCGGTCGCCGGCCGCCCGGTGAGCGAGTTGATCGAGGGGCAACGCCGCTTCACCGTCGTCTTGCGCCTGCCCGAGGAGTTCCGCCATAACCCCGAAGCGCTCCGCGAGGTCCCGCTTTCCGCCCCCGCCGGGGAGCGCATCAAACTCGGCCAGGTGGCGATCGTCAAGACAGGCCGCGGCCCCGAACTCGTGTCTCGCGAAAATGCCATGCGCCGCATCGTCGTCCAATCGAACGTGCGCGGCCGCGACCTCGGCAGCTTCGCCCGCGAAGCCCAGCAGCGCATCAACGAAAACGTGAAACTCCCGCCCGGCTATTCCTTCGATTGGGGCGGCCAGTTCGAAAATCAGGAGCGCGCCATGCAGCGCCTCGGCATCGTCATCCCCGCCTCCATCGCCATCATTACCGGGCTCCTGTATTCCACCTTCGGCTCGCTGCGCTTGGCGCTGCTCATCTTCCTGAACGTGCCCTTCGCTCTCGTCGGAGGCATTGCCGCACTCTGGTTGCGCGGCATGAATCTCAATCTTTCAGCCTCGGTCGGCTTCATCGCCCTGTTTGGCGTTGCCGTGCTGAATGGAATCGTGCTGGTCAGCTACATCAACCGGCTGCGCGCCGAGGGATTGGATACGATGGAAGCCGTCGTGCGCGGCGCCGCCACCCGTCTTCGCCCCGTATTGATGACCGCCCTTGTGGCCAGCCTCGGCTTCCTGCCGATGGCCCTCTCCCACTCGAGCGGCGCCGAAGTCCAGCGCCCCCTTGCAAGCGTGGTTATCGGAGGACTCGTCACCTCCACCGTGCTCACACTCTTCCTCTTGCCCTTGCTCTATCCGTGGTTTGCCCCAAAGGATCAACCACGCTCCGCCGGCGAGTGATGCCCCGCCGTGGCGGCGTTCAGTTGGTTTCGCAGCGCGGCGTCTCCACGCGCACGGAGTTGATGGTTCCCGCCCGCACGTTGAACCTGCCTGTCGCCGTCCCACTGTCCCGGCACGGCGTCGTGTAGTTGTAACGGATCGCGTAGGAGTAGCCGTCGGCCACCGGCAAGACCGTTTCGTAGGCGCCGTTGCGCGCCACCGACGTCCCGCTCTCCACTACCGCGCCGGCCGGATTCGCAATCGTGATGGAGTATTCGTTGCACTTCTGGTACGACTGGCCCACCGGGTTCTTCACCAGCCGGAATACATCGAACAGAACATCGGCCTTCACCGAGGGTGTATCCGGCGCCACGACGGTCTTCACCGAAGCGGTCGCTTTCTGGTTCTGCCACTCCGCGGTCACCGTTACCTGGAATTCACCGGCCCGGCGCCAGCTTGTCTTCACGTTGCGGCCGGTGGCGGTCGTCCCGTCGCCAAAATCCCACCGATAGCTGGCGTCGCTGGGAATGTTCCGGTTTCTTGTCGTGAACTCGTACGTTGCGCCGATCACTCGCTGCCCGACGAACGGCGGCAGAATCTCTATCTTCGGCTGCGCCAGCCCCATCCGTACCCGTATATCTCTGCGGGATGCCGACGACGGTGCCGGGTCATAGCGGTTGTTCACCACTGCCACCACCAGCGGGCTCTCGGCCCGGTATTTCGCCGGATCGTCGAGCACGATCTCCTGGTCGCCCGTTGTCCACGTAATCAGCCCTTTGCTTCCGTAGACGAAGACATCCACGTCGTCAAATTTGTCGAGCAGTTGCACCCCCAGCGCGGTCACGTCGGTCAATTCCGGCATCTTCTCCGGATCTCCCGCCTTTGGCAGCAGCAGCGCGAAAAACTCTACGGCCAGATCGCGGGCGTTCCAAGTCTTCACGGCCTGCTCGCCCTGCTTGATCAAGTGGAAACTTTGCCATTCGCTCGGCATCGGCCGCAGATGCTCCACTCCCGGAAAGGCTGGGTTGGGCAACACCCGGCCGAGGAACAACTGCTGGGTGAATTCGCGCCAGTGTTTGGCCAACTGGCCGTCTCCGCCGATCAGCGGAATCAGTGTCCCCCAGGGTGCTCGCGACGCATCCCGGGTCTCCAGCCACCGCTTGGGAATGCGCGGATCCACATTCTTGCCCAGATAGGTGAGGAACGCGCTCGCCCCGTAGCCGTAATCCCGCGCGTCATAGTCATCCACGCGGTTCGCTCCTTTGCGCAGAAAGGTTCTCAGGTTCTCGCTCATCGGCCCCGGAATGTAGTTGCTCTCCCCGAGCCCTATCGGCTCAAACCACACCGCCAGCGCTTCGTCCATCCAACGGCGTGGGTCTGCCCGCAGGTCGAAGACGGATTGCCCGGAACCGTAAAGATCCTGCACAATGTGCATGATTTCGTGCGGCACCGCGCTGCGGTTCTCCTCCCGCCCAGTGGCTTCCCGGAATTTTTCCCGGTTCAGCCGAATTTGTCCGGCGTTCGTCCTGCCGGCATCGCTCGAATTATCCAGCTTGTCGATCGTAATGCGGATGGGATGCACCGGAAAGCCCAGCAGGTTGAGGGATTCCCATGTGGAAATCCGCTCAAAAACATTGATATCGACAGTGGAAGAGGCAAAAGCCCTCAGCGCCCGCTCTGCCTTCTCCAGAACCCACTTCGCCGCATCCGTGTAGCCGTAGGGGTAGAACACGATGAAGTTGCCTTCGGCGCTCACCAGGTTGTACCAGCCGCTCAGCATCCAGAAGCTGAACCGCCGCGAAACGTTCGGCTTGCCCGCCGGCAGAGTCAACACCGCGGTATTGCCTTCGACCGCCACTGGCTGGAACTGCGCAACCGCCACCATCTTGCCGTTCGCATCCGGCGCCGCAAACTGCAACACAGCCGTGCCGTTCGTTTCGCCCGCCGGCCGTGGATCCTTGCCCTGCGTCTCGCCCGGCGCTGGCGCCGATACCGGCATCCGGATCTCCAGTCCACCCTTGTAGCCGTCCGGCATTCCGTCCACGCGGAACACGGCCCCATCGAGTGATTCCTCATAGCCCGTTACCGGCTTGCCGGTCAGCAGCCGGATCCGCCGCGGCTCCAGCAGTTGCTTTGCTGGAATCCTCAGGCTCACCCCCATGGCTTCCACCGCGCCGCCCTCGATTCCGATCTCGCGTGCCGCAATCTCGCGCCAGGTGTAAACCGGAACCGTGGTGCGTGCCACCCGGTTTCCTTGGGCCGCTGTAATCGCCAGTTGCCCGGATGTCACCTCCGAAGGGCCTTCACTCCGCACGGTCACGCGAAACGCTTCGCCCGCCCGCACCTGCGCCGGCTGCACCGTCGCCGACAATCCCGGCGCCGGAGGATCGAACGCCACTGTAATCCGATAATCCGCGTTGCTGTCCGAACGTACCGCCGCCTGGAACTGCTCCGTTCCTCCTTCGCTGACATCCAGCGAATCCACCGCCGCCGTCACCTGGTGGGTCTCCGGCTCGTTGCCGAACCGCACCACTGCCCGTACCATCAGGTTCGCTATGGCCGTCTGGTTGTTGTCCGCGGTCAGAACGATCGGCCCGGTGAACGTTTGCCCCCCATCCCGCGACCGGAACATCCGGTGGTAGGGCTGCCCGTTCGCATCGATCGCAAACGCCACCCCTTTGTGCGGGTCGGGCGAGCGGAAGCCGACATACACGTCGCCCGATTCGATCGCCGGCCCATCCACGTTCACTTCGGTCCACCCGCCCGGGGCGCCCAATTGCACCGGCGAGGTCACATCCACCTGCGGATTGGCGGGCGGAACGCCCTTTCCTTGCGGATCGCGAAACACAAACAGACTCACCGTCTGGCCCGCCGGCGATGGCTGGTCCACCATGCTCTGCACCCAGATGCGGACTTTGGTCAATTTCGCCGGATAGCGCGGCGGCGTCAGCCGGTTCACGTAGATGTAGCCGTCCCGCAGGAATCCGCCTTCCGCCGTGCCATCGTCGGTCCGGAGTTCGTAATCCCCGTCGCCCGGTCCCGGCCACGCCACTTTCGCCCGGATCAGCGCATTGGCTTTCGTGCCATCGGTGAACTTCAGCGGACCGCCCCAGTCCACGTCCCCTGGATCCAACCAGTACGTCCTGTCCGCCTGTGCTCCCTCCGTGTCCGTGGAGAAGCCGACTCCCGCCGCCGGCGACGGCGCCTGGTAGCCCACGAAAAAGTCGCCAGACTGGATCTCCGGGCCGTTCTCAATCGGATACTCCACAAAGCCGCCTGTCGACGGCACCTGCACCCGCTGATCCACTAGGAATTTCGCCCCCGACGGCGGCCTCGGACCCGCCCCGGCGAACGCGATCAAGCGGATGGTTTTTCCCACCGGCGACGGCTGGCCCGTGAATGTGACGAAGTAGATCCGAATGGCGGTCAGGCGCGCGGGGTAGTTCAGCGGCGTCAGCCGTACGGCCATCGTCAGCCCGTCTTCCAACAAACCGCGCCCATCCGGCGTGCCATCGTCGGCCGCCAGTTCCTGCCCCTCGGCTGCTGCTGTATGATCCGCCGCGCTCGTCGACAGGGCGATAATCTCCCGCTCTGCGCTGACCGCCGCTACCTCGTGCCGCCGCTCGACATCGATCGGTCGCGCGGCCCGTTGCCGCTCCGCCGGTCCTGCCCCCAAGTTCAGGGAAAGCAAAAGCAGGGCCGGCCATATTAATACACGAACGCAGCCCATACGGAATGAGCTTCTAATAAATAAAAATTAAAAGCTCCAGCCTCAGCATATTCCTTTTGATTTCCCAGTTCAAGATTTTTTTAATGCAGGATGAGATATATCGACAAACCGCGCAAAATCCGCATATCGCCCGGCTCTCTCTCCGTTCGCGCCGAGCGTTGCCGGGTTGCGTTAGACGAGGGATGCGTGAGAAGCGCGGCGGTAGGGAGCGCCTGCCATGGAAACCTGAGCTACTTACTGGAGCCGGTTGCGATCGTTCGTCACCAGTTCATCGAAGATCGCCAGCACCTGCCGCCGGTATTCGTACACTCGTTGCAGCGATTCCCGAAAGTTCGAATCCTTGCGGTAGTGCGTAAGCCACTTCTTCAATGTAGCCTTCGGAATGGTGATGTCCTTGCGAATGTCGTCCGCGCTGTGTCCGCGCAAGAACAAGCCATAGAACATCGCCGCTTCCCGGCGCGTGGCCATCGGATCGAAATCGTCGTAGCGAGGCACTTCAGTAAATCTCCCAGCGGCTAAGCCCAGAAACTGCCAGTATAATCAGCCTTCCCGGATCAGGCAAGGCCCCCTTCCTATCTTCGGCTGTTCTGTCTACAATGTTAGAGTCGGTACGCATCCTTGGAGTTTCAAATGAATAAACTGTGCCTTCTCGCCCTGTCCTCGGCCGCCTTCGCCCTGGCCGATTCCTGGTCCGGAACCCTCGTCGACGTCATGTGCAAGGGCAAGGATGTTGCCAGCCACACCCGCCAGTGCGCCATCTCCTGCGCCAAGGGCGGCTACGGTCTTGTGCTCGCCGACGGCAAGTTCATCAAACTCGATGAACAAGGCAACGCCATGGCCTTGTCCAAGCTTAAAGCCGCCAGCAAGGACAAGGATCTCAAGGCCAAAATCACCGGCAAGCTCGATGGCGATGTCATTGCCGTCGAGTCGATCGATCTGCAATAGGCAGCCGCAACGCCGCCATCTCACTCGCATTCCGCACAAACAGCCGCCCGGAGGCAATCACTGGATGATTCCACGTCTTGCCGTCGAGCACGTGCATCTTGGCCACTTCCGTATACCCCGACGGCGAAGCCTCCACCAGCGCCACATCCCCGTCTTCGGAAAGCACCAGCAACAGATCCTGTTCGGCGAGCAGTAACATCTGCCCGTTGCCGTACCTCCCCCCTTTCCACACACGCCGGCCCTCGTCCAGTTCCATGCAGGCCAGAATGCGCGCGTCAAACCCGTAGGCATGCCCTTTGTGAATCACCGTATCGTTGAAGTACGGCTTCAATGCCGTGGAGGTCCACTTCGTCCCGATGCTCCAACCATGCGCCCCACGCGCGGGGTCGATGCGCCGCGTCCCGTCCGCCTGCGATACCGAAATCAGCACCCCTCCGCCCGGAAGCACCGCCGGCTGGATGATCGGCATCCCCGGCCACTCGTGCCACCACAGCCGCTTCCCCGTAACAGGATCCACACCGGCCACCCCCCGCGGCGTGGCGATCAGCAGTTGCTCCACGCCATCCACCTTGGCCAAGTGCGGCGAACTATAGCTTCCGCCTACCTCTTCCCCTAACCACTTCCGTTCACCGCTCGCCTCCGCATACGCCGCCAGCCGCCCCACGGAAACAATGACAAGCCCCTGCGTCACCACCGGCGAAGCCGAAAAGCCCCAATCCGGAATCGGCCGTTTCGTATCGCCGGCCGCCTGCCGCATCCAAATCCGCCGCCCCGTTGCCGCATCCAGCGCGTTCAGCACCCCCGTTGCACCCAGCGCATACACCCGCCCATTCGCCAGCGTCGGCGTGGCGCGCGGCCCCGCCCCCGCATTCGATTCGAAGAATCGCACCCGGTCCGCGTGCCGCCACACCACATCGCCAGTTCCGGCGTTGTACGCCGTCACCAACTCTTCCTCGCCCCGCTGCTCCTGCGTGTAGAGCAACTCTCCTTGCACCGCGAACGACGACCATCCCGGCCCCACCGGCTTGCGCCAGATCTCCTCCGGCGGCGATTGCGCCCAGTCCGCCGCAATCCGTACGCCGCGCACCACGCTGTCCCGATTCGGCCCCCGAAAGCCCGGCCACTCCGGCGTCGCCACCACCGTTTCCACCGCCGGCCGGGGCGTGGGCACTTCGGCCACCGCCGGAGCCGCCGGCATGGGGAGAGCCTTCGTCAACAATTCCTCCTCCGCCGTCTTCGACCACCGCCAGGCAAACGTGGCATTATGGTCCCCATCGATCCCATCCGTCCGCACCAACGTCCAGCCCAGCGTACTCAGCGCGATCCCGCACCCCACCACCCACCGCCGCCGCCGTGCTTCCAAATTCCGTCCCGCCGCCACGGCCGCCACAAACCCCACCAGCGCGAACGGAGCCGCATAGGCGAACATCCACGCCGGACCCATCGATTCGTGCTTTCCCCACCACGATGCTCCCAGCCCGCCCACCAGCAAGCCAAGCGCGCCCATCCGTTCCCGCCACGCCGCACGGCTGAAGAACAGCCACCACACCAGGATCGCCACCGCGCATCCCATCACCCCTTGCATTGCCAGCAGGAACCCCGGGAATCCAGGCGCCGCGGCTTTCAACCCGAAGCGCGCGGCCAGCAGCAAACAGGCGCCGGCCAAGCCCGGCCAAACTCGTAACGATCCCATGCGGTAACTTACGATCCCGCGGCAGCCTTTGTTCCGCCCATCGCACCAAGCCTCGCCTTGCGCAACGGAACCCACAGCTCAAACACCGCCGGGTTTTCGAGCCATGTCAACATCCACAGCACCATCTCTTGTTTCTCGGCCCGCTTCTCGGCCGCCACCTTCTCATTCGCCGCCACCAGTTTGGCATGATTCTTCGCTTCAATCACCGCCCCGCGCACCACCTTCCGCCGCGCCGCGTCGCCCTGCGCGTACTCCTGCGCCAGCAGCAACAGCGTGCGCTCCAGGTTCTGAAAATCATCCTGCCGCACGCCCTCCACCAGCGGCGCCAGCGGCAAGCCGCACGCCCGCAGCAGATCGCGAAACATCCGGTCGCTCATCCGCGGCAACTCCGCCCGCAGCCGCCGCGCTTCTTCCTCATCCACCAAAGCAATCCCATCCCGTTCGAGCAGCGCCGCCAGCGCAACGCGCATTCTCTCCTTCTTACCCCGATTTCTTCCAACTGCTAACATCCCTCCAGGACTCCAACAGCTTGACCCGTCACTCAGCCCCAAGCGCCGGACACCAGGCTAAAATTCTGACTCCTGGCTCCTGCCGCATACCCTCCACCATCCGCGCCAACTCCGCGCGCAGCCGCCGCGCCTCTTCCTCCACCAAGGCAATCCCATCCCGCTCGAGCAGCGCCGCCAGCGCAATGCGCATTCTACCCTTTCCTTACCCCGATTTCTTCCAACCGCTAACATCCCTCCAAAACTCCAACCGCCTGACCTGTGACTCAGCCCCAAGCGCCGAACACCAAGCTAAAATTCTGACTCCGGACTCCTGGCTCCTGACTCCTTCTTAGTTCCCTGCCTTCCTCTGGCCACGGCGATACTCCGTCACCGCCTTATTATGCGCCTCCATGCTCTCGGAAAACACATGCCCGCCCGACCCGTCCGGCTTTGCCACGAAATACAAGTACTCCGTCTCGGCCGGACGCAGCGCCGCCGCCAGAGCCTTCATCCCCGGATTGGCAATCGGACCCGGCGGCAATCCCGCATGCTGATACGTGTTGTACGCATTGCGGCTCTCCAGATCCGACCGGTAAATCGTACCCCGGTACCGCCCATCGAGCAGCGCCGCGTAAATCGTCGTCGGATCGCAATCGAGCTTCATTCCCCGCTCCAGCCGGTTGCGAAACACCGCCGCCACAACGGGCCGTTCCTCGGCCACTGCCGTTTCCTTCTCCACCAGCGATGCCAGCGTCACCGTGGCGTGCACCGGCGCGCGCGCATCCAGTTCCTTCCACGCCCGCCGGAACCGCGCCGTCATCTCGCGCGTCAACTGCCGCCCCGTCATGTGCCGTGTCACCCGGTACGTCGCCGGAAACAGGTATCCCTCGAGCGTCGGCGCTTGCGGAGCCAGATCCCGAATCAGCCCCGGATCCTTCGCCGCGCTCACGAAATCCTTCGCCGCGGCGAGCCCCTGCGCCTCCAAAATCGCGGCCATGTCGAACAGATTGCTGCCCTCGGGGAAGGTCACCTCGTAATAGAAGATATCCCCGCGCGCGATGCGGTCATACACCTCGAACGGTGTCGCCGCCTGCGCGAATCGATATTCCCCGGCCTGTAGCGTGCGCCCCCGTTCCAGCACGCGCGCCGCCAGAAAATGCCACTCGCTGCGCACGACGCCCGCCGCCGCCAGTTGCCGCGCAATCTGCCGCGAACCGGCCCCGCGCGGGATCTCCAGAATCGCTTCCGTCTCAAATCCCCGGTACGGCGCGCGCACTGTTGCGATCCCCGCCACCGCCAACGCCGCGGCCAGTACGGCAGCCGCCATCCACAAACGCTTCATTGTTCTTCCGGCCATGGGCATGCTTCCGGTAGCGAATCCAGGTAACTTTGCAGGATGAGCACGGCGGAAAGCTTATCGATCGCCTTCGCCCGCTTCTCAATCCCGATCCCGCTCGAGCGCAACACGCGCCCCGCCTCCACCGTCGTCAGGCGCTCGTCCCACAACCGCACCGGGATGCCCGTTCGTTGCTCCAGTTTCGCGGCGAATTCCTCCACCAGGTGCGCCTGCCGCCCGGCATCCCCGCTCATGTGCAGCGGATGACCCACCAAAAACATTCCCGCCTCGTATTGTTTCGCTAACTGGTGCAGCCGCCACAAATCATGCCGCAGATTCTTGCGCACCAGCGTCTCCAGCCCCTGCGCCGTAATGCGTAGCGGATCGCTCAGCGCCAGCCCGATGCGGCGCAGGCCCACATCGAGCGCCAGGATGCGCGTCAGGTCGGATTGCGGCGTTTCGTTCATATTCCCAAAATCGGGCCCTCTCTTCTAGGTTCGCACGTGTAAGATAAAGAGTAAGAGTGGAGCTTCTCACCCCATCGTTGGCCAGCAAAATGCCACGCCCCACGGGTCACGCCCTGCTGGGCTTCGCGGCTGTCATCGCTCTACTCTATTTTGGACGAATCTTCTTCATCACCGTTACCGTGGCGCTGATTTTGGCGCTCATTCTCGATCCCATGGTCAGCTTCTGCATGCGCCTCCGCATGCCGCGCGGCGTCGCCTGCTTCGTCACCTGTAGTGTCGCCCTGCTCGCCGTCTACTTCGCCGCCGTCGCTTTCTACACGCAAGCCGCCGGCCTGCTCGCCGATCTCCCCGCCTACAGCCAGCGCATCAACGAAATGGTGGATAATGTTGTCAGCCGCCTCGAACACACCGAAAAATCCATCGCTGAAATTGTCGTCCCCAAGCGGCTCCGCGACGGCAAAACTTCGCAGGTCATTACCACCCCGCCGCCGGCGCCGCCGCAGAAAACGGCATCCAAGCGCCGCTCGGCCGATCCGCCGCTGCCCACCGTGCAGGAGGTCCGCATCAGCCAGGAGCGCGAGCCTATCGTCAACACGCTCTACACCTACCTGATTTCCTTCTACGACGTCTTGCTGATGGCCAGCTTCGTCCCCTTCCTCGTCTATTTCATGCTCAGTTGGCGCGATCACGTGCGCCGCAGCGCCATGATGCTCTTCCAGGGCGCCGACCGCATGATCGCCGGCAAAAGCTGGGAAGGCATCGCCGACATGGCCCGCGCCTACGTCGTCGGCAATTTCATCCTCGGCCTGCTGCTCTCCGTGGCGAGTTCCCTCGTCTTCTGGTGGGCGAATCTTCCCTTCCCCTTGTTGGTGGGCCCGGTCAGCGCGTTCCTCAGCCTCATTCCTTACGTCGGCCTGCCGCTGGCGCTGGTGCCGCCCTTCTTCGCGGCCCTCCCCATACACCCGAAAATCGGCGCCTATCTCATCATCGGCAGCATTGTGGCATTCTTCCACTTACTCGCCCTGAACCTGCTCTATCCCAAACTGGTCGGCGCGCGAGTGCATCTCAATCCGCTCGCCGTCACCATCTCGCTGATGTTCTGGGGCACCCTCTGGGGCGCCGCCGGACTCGTCCTCGGCATCCCCATCACCGCCGGCGTCAAAGCCGTCTGCGACAACGTCCGCGGCCTCGAACCTTACGGCAAACTGCTCGGCGATTAACCCGTTGCCTCCGGCGCCCGGCTGTGTTAGGACTGCATCCAGGTGCTTCCCATGCAGCCGGCACGTCTCTGCTTCTCCTGTCTGTTTCTCTTCCTATCCCCTGCCCTGCTCTGCGCCCAAGGTGCAAGCAGAGTCACCGTCAGCGGCCGCCAACTCATCGTCGCCAAGCGCCTTCCCGGCGGATCGCTGGCCACACCCACTCCCTACGTGATGCGCGGCGTCAATTGGTCGCCTGCCTCGCCCGGCACCGGCGAATCGCCGCAAAGCCGCCGGCCGCAGTTCAGCCAGTGGGCCGCCACCGACATCCCCTTGATGAAGGCCATGCATGTCAACACCGTCCGCTTGTACATCGATCCCGGCTACGACCCCGCGGCGTTGGCCGTGATGGATCAGCTCTATGCGAACGGAATCATGGTGGTCCTCACCGTCGACGATGGACTGAACGACACCAACCGCATCCGCGACACGGTGACTTTCTACAAAAATCATCCCGCCATTCTGATGTGGCTGCTCGGCAATGAGTGGAATTACAACCTTTACTACAAATTTTCCACCGCCGACGCCGCCGCCCAGGCCACGCAAAGCGCCGCCGCGTTAGTCAAAAGCCTCGATACCGAACACCCCGTTGCCACCAACTTCGGCGATCCCAACAACCCCAGCCTCTCCAACTACATCAACAACGTCTGCCCCAGCGTCGACATCTGGAGTTTCAACGTCTACCGCGGCAACTCCTTCGGCAACCTCTTCACCGCATGGCAAGCGCTCACCGCGGCCAGTCCCAAGCCCATGTTCATCGGAGAATTCGGCACCGATGCTTTCCGCAACGACGCCGGCAAGTTTGACGAGACCATGCAAAGCGGCTGGACCCTCAGCTTATGGAACGAACTGTTCTTGAACCTGGCTGCCACCTCTTCCCAGAACACCGCCCTCGGCGGTTTCGTCTTCGAATGGAATGACGAGCCGTGGAAAGCCGGCCACAGTGCACCGCTCGCCGGTGGACATCCCGACAATTACCGCAACGAACAATACTTCGGCATCGTATCGGTGGATCGCAAACCGCGCCGTTTGTATGAAACGCTGCGCACGGCATTTCATCCTTCCTATAAACTTGGCGGCACAACCGCGGTTTTCGGCGCAACCAGCAGCGGTGGCGATGCCGCCGCCGAAGCACGCTTCTACCGCGGAGGCTCCATTCTGTTTGAAGCGAAAGGCCCCGGCATCAATGTGGCCGCCGTCGACCCGGCCACCTTCGCACCCATCCTCGGACCGCGGCGCTTCGACACATACAACGACCCAACCAACAACGGCCCGGCCCTCGCCGCCTTCCTCAACAGCGTGCCCAATGCGGCGCTGTTGCTGCTCGCCGTCTCCGACGAAGCAGGGCTCACGCTGGCCCCTCCCATGGCCTGCACACAAAAAACCCTGCCGTGGATCGAGCCCGTTTTTCAAGCCATCGAAGCCTTCGGCGCGCAGAAGATCCGTTCCTATTGCTACCGCAATTCCTACGCCCTGGCCGCCGTGAAAGGCGAAGGCCGCGCGCGCGCCGAAGTGCTAGGGGCGCCCGCCGAAGTATCGCTCGAAACCATGCTGCCCGCTGACCCGCCCCCCGCCTCGAATCCCCTCCGCTTCGTCGCCATGCCTCCGTGCCGGCTGTTGGAAACGCGGCCCGACTACAACTTCCAAGGCCGCACCGGCCCTTTTGGCCCGCCCTTCCTCAACGCGGGCGAGACACGGACCCTCAACCTCCAGCAGTCCACCGTCTGCCCCATTCCCGCGGCCGCCAAAGCCGTGGTCCTCAACGCCACCCTGGTGCCTCGCGGCGCCGGCGTCGATTTCGTCACCGTCTGGCCCGGCGCCGAACCCAGACCGGACTTCTGGACCGTGCGCTCCCCCGACGCCCAAATCGTCGCCAATTCCGCCATCGTCAAAACAGGCGCCGGCGCAATCCAAATTTATTCCTCGCACTCCACCGACTTTCTCCTCGATATCAGCGGATATTTTACCGATGACCCGCAAATTCCCGGCCACGCCTTCTATCCACTCACTCCGTGCCGCGTCCTGGACACCCGGTTGGAGTATCGTTCCCCGCCCGGCCCCTTTGGCCCTCCATCCCTCAATGCCCAGGAGAGCCGCCGCTTCCGCCTCCCCAGCACACCGTATTGCACCGTCCCGCCAGGGGCCGCCGCCTATTCGGTCACCATCACCGCCGTGCCGCAGGGACCCCTGCAATTCCTCACCGCATGGCCCGCCGGCCTCGCGCAGCCCAACGTGTCCAACATCAATTCCCCCGCCGGCCGCGTGCTCGCCAACAGCGTGATTGTACCCGCCGGCAGCGACGGCAGCATCGACATCTTCCCCTTCAACCGCACCGACGTCTTAATCGACATCAACGGCTTCTTCGCCCCCGACAACGGCGCCGGATTATTCTATTTCCCCGTCACGCAATGCCGCGTCAGCGACTCGCGCAACGCCACAGGCACATTTGGAGGCCCCATCCATGCCGCCGAATCGGCACGCACCATCCCCATTCCCGCCGCCGCCTGCAACGGAATCCCACCCACGGCCCGCGCCTACGCCATCCATGTCACAGCGATGCCGAACGGCGCACCCATGCCGTTCATCACCGCCTGGCCCACCGGAGAACCGCAACCGAACGCGTCCATCCTCAACGCCTTCGAAGGACAAACCGTGACCAACTCCGCCATCGTCCCCGCCGGAAACAACGGCGCAATTAATCTCTACACTTACCGCCAAACGCACGCCGCTGTGGAAATCAGCGGCTATTTCAGCCGTTAATTGAGTCCGTCCACTCATCCGCCGCGTCGAACTTCGGTTGCGCCACAATCAGCACCTTCATCAGCCCCACTGCCCGATGCCGCACCCCCGGCGGGATCAGCACACACATCCCCGGCCGCACCGCAATCGTCTCATCGTCCAACTCCATCCGCGCATCCTTCCCGCATTCCAGAAAGTAATACACCTCGGTCAGCTTCTTGTGATAATGCTTCTCCGCGTCGATCTTGATCTCCGTCACATGCACCGTCGCCGGAAACTCCTCGACATCGGCAAACGCCCGCCGAGCCGTCCCACACGGGCACGGCACGCCTTCCATCTCCGCGAAATCCACAACCCGAGCCTTCATTGCCTCCTCCGTATTCCGAACGCCGCGCTGTGCACCGGCGCATGCGCCTTGCGATACCCCGGCCAGTATCGATGCGCGGCCCCGAACGCAGTCCGCAACCGCCGGACCGCTCTATCGGGTGCCTATTGGCGTACGATGGCAACCCTCCACTTCCGCCCCCGTTGCCCGTCCTAGGCGTGACGCGGCCGGTGCCCTGCGTCGTGGTTCATGTTGTGTTCCAGCAGCCAGTCCGCCAGGTACAGAAAGGCTGGAATGGAAATCACGAAAAGAACGGTGTATTGCCAGAACGGCACCAGAAAAGCCAGTGCGTTCAATGCCGTCAGCGATATCAGCGCCCCCGTTAATTCGTGGCGCCACGCCAGCAGCATCCCCACACAGTACGCCGCCAGCAACAGGATGCCGGTCCATTCCTTCGCGCCGGGCGGCGGTCCGGAATGCGGCTGGAAAAACTCCCCTAGGAATAGGAGACCGAAGGCGAGTGCAACCAGCAGTCCGCTAATTCGGGCTGCCCACCGGATCATTGGAGCAAGAATGGCAGGCATGGAGCATTACCCTCCACCCGCAGTCTACTCCCAAATGCCTCGGCCGTCCAGAGGGGAATTCGCCGATTGCGCCCGAATCCCCTTCCCCGGCAGCACCGTCTCCGCCACCTCCCCTTTGTCCACCACCACCACCCCGCCCACCAGCACATACGGAATCCCCACCGACGGCAGATTCGGTCTCTCAAACGTAGCTTCATCCTTCACCCGCGCCGCATCGAAAACAACGATATCGGCGTCCGCACCCACCTTCAGCCGCCCCTTGCCGCGCATCGCCGGCGACATCCCCTCCAGCCTCCGCGCCGGCATCAGCGACATCTTCTTCAACGCATCCATCAGCGTCAGCGCCTTCTCCTCCCGCACGTATTTCCCCAGCACCCGCGCATACGTCCCCGCCGCCCGCGGATGCCCCTTCCCGTTCTCCATGATGCCGTCCGAGGCGATCATCACCAGCGGATGCGCCATGTTCTTCCGGATCATCTCCTCGGTATTCGTGAACGTCGCCACCAGCCCGCCCTGCTTGCGGTATTTCGCGAACGTCTCCGGGGTCAGCCGCTCCCCGGTCGCCACCCACATCATGTCCTGTTCCGACATCCCCAGCCGCTGCTGAAAACCAGGATCGAAAATCGCCGTCTCAATACGAGTCATTCCCGCAATATAAGGATACGATTCCACCGTAATATCCAACCCTTTCCGCCGCGCCGCCTCCACCATCCCGATCGCCTGCTCGAATTTCCGCGTGCTGGACGCCCCCAGATGCACAATGTGCACCGCCGCCCCCGTCACCAATCCGAGCGCCAGCACCTCATGCACCGACGCCGCCACCCCCGGATCCCCCATTGACCCGTACCGCATATGCACAAACGCCACCCGTTTCCGTCGCGCCGCGACTTCGAACATCTCCTGCAATTCCTCCGTCCCCGCCTTCGGCGTGTACCCGAATCCGAACCCGATCCCCAATCCCCCTTCGTCCAACCCCTTTTCGAGCAGCGCCCGCATTGCCGCACGCTCCTCCGCCGACGCAGGCTTCGTAATCGCATGATCCTTCGGCAGCCACTCCCCCGTGTCTTTCATCACCGCCATGCGCACCGGTACATGCCCCACGCTCGAGCCGAAGTTCACCAACGCCTTCCCCTCGCGCTCGGCATACCACTTCCCCACATCGGCCACCCCGATCTCCAATTCCAGCGCCGTCGTCACCCCATCGCGAGCCTTCAGCCGGTAGTTCTCCGCCGTCTGCCCGTGCGAATGCAGATCGATGAACCCCGCCGTCACCACCAACCCCCGCGCATCGATCGTCCGCCGCCCCGCGATCCGATTCCGAGTCAACGCCGCCACCTTCCCGCCGCGAATCCCCACATTCCGCACCGCATCCAATCCCGATTCCGGATCCATCACCCGCCCATTGGCAATCACCACATCAAACCTCTGCCCGGCCAGCAACACCGGCAACAAACCGAAACAAATTCGAGTCCACATGCTTTGTTCAGTCTACGGCATGATAGTAAGCGTGGACCAAACCCTCGAACTCGGCGGCATCCGCATTAGCGAATCCTCACTGCGCGCCGTCTGCCAGAGCTACGTGGAATTCACCCCGCAAGCCCGCATTGGGTTCGTCAAATTCGGCGCATTGATGGAAGAACTCGGGGCGCGCTCTTCCCTCGCCCAGTCGACCTCGTCACCAAGAACGGCCTGAAGCCCTGGATCCGCCCGCAAGTCCTCAAAGACGCACAACTCATCTATGGGGCGTGACCTGGCTTTCCTCAACGACATACTCTCGGCGTGCCGGAAGATCGATGCCATCGTCGCCAAGACCCCATGAAGAAGCCTTCCTCGGCGATGAAATCCTCACCGCAGCCGTGCTACATCGTCTCACCGTCATCGGTGAAGCCTTTAGCCGATTGCCCGATGACCTACGCGCACGCCACCCCGAGGTTCCCAGCTCGTCAAATCGTGGCAGTGCGAAATCGCATCGTGCACGCTTACTTCGACCTCGACTGGCGGATCCTCTCTGGGATGC
>CAYOBO010000142.1:0-17794 GCA_964402295.1 uncultured Candidatus Solibacter sp.
CCGCGCCACCTGCTCCCAGGAAAACCGCTCCTTCACCAGCCGCCAACCCCGCTCCGCCAATTCATCGCGCATCCGCTCCTCCCTCAACATCTCCACACATCCCGCCGCGAAATCCTCCGCCCGGTCCGCCAGCCGGATCGTCTCCCCATCCACCACATCCAACCCCTCCGCCCCAATCGCCGTCGATACCACCGGCACCCGAGCCGCCATCGATTCATAAATCTTCAACCGCGTCCCCCCGCCAATCCGCAGCGGCACAATCGAAGCCCGGCTCCCCCAAAGATACGGCCGCACATCCGGCACCGTCCCCGTCACTTCTATTCCCCCATCCTCCGCCGCCAGCCTCCGGATCGCCTCCGACGGCGACCGCCCCACAATCCGCAACCGGCAGTTCTTCCTTTCCTTCCGGATCAGCGGCAGCACCTCCTTCACAAACCACAAAATGCCATCCTCGTTCGGACTCCAGTCCATCGACCCCACAAACACCAGGTCCGTCTCCCCAGCCGCCGCGCTCTGCCCCGCCGCCGGCGTAAAGTAATCCACATCCACCCCCGTGGGAATCGCCGTCACCCGCTCGGCTCCAAATTCCTCCCGAAACAGCTTCGCATCCACCTCCGAGACCGCCACGACATGCCTCATCTTGCGGCAGAACCTCCGTTCCGCCTCCTCCAGCCGCCCCGCCTGTAACCCGTAGTACCACCGCGCCGCAGCGCTCCCCGCCGTCTCGGCATGCCTGCGCCAGATCATCGTCTCCACATTGTGCTGGAACAGCACCCAATCCTCAGGCCGCGGCAGATTGAGGCAAGGGGTCAGAAAATCGCACACCAGAACATCGAACTTCTCCGCCTCCATCACCTCTTCCAGCTTCCGCCGCAAAGCCGCCGACCGCGCCCGCGCCAGGTGAATCGGATCCCCCGAAAACAAATTCGTCAGCACCTCCCCCAAAAACCGCCCCGATTTCTTCTCCGACATCCCCCAGTGCACCGCATAGGCTCGCGTCGCGTACTCCCCGCTACGCCGCACCCCTTCCGCGTTCTTTCCATAATCGTCGAACGCCACATAATGCACCTCGTGCCACCGGTGCAGCCACCGCAGCATCTCCAGGGTGCGGATATGGCCGCCCTTGGTCGTCGGGTGGAGAAAGTCGGATTTGACCCAGAGTATCTTCATTTGCCAAACACAAGCCCGATCAGTACGCTCCACGCGTCAGCAGCATCGTTTTCACCGTGTGAAACATAACATAGAAATCGAGTTGCGGCGAGAAGTTCTTTATGTAGTACAGGTCATATTCGAGCTTGATCACCGTGTCCTCGATCGTGTTCCCATACCGGTAGTTGATCTGCGCCCATCCCGTAATGCCCGGCTTCACGGCCAGCCGCTGCATGTAAAACGGGATCTCCTTGGCCAGCATCTGGACAAACTCGGGCCGCTCCGGACGCGGTCCCACAATCGCCATCTCTCCACGCAACACATTGAAAAACTGCGGTAGTTCGTCTAACCTGTATTTCCGCAACGCCCTCCCCACGGGCGTCACCCGCGGATCGTTCTCCTGCGCCCAAACCGCCCCCGTGCGTGCCTCCGCATCCACATACATCGACCGGAACTTATACAAATGAAAAGGAATATTGTTCCGTCCCGTGCGTACCTGCCGGAACAGCACCGGTCCCGGAGACGTCATCCTCACGGCAAGCGCCGTCGCCATCATCACCGGCGACAAAACGATCAGTCCCAGCAGCGCCAACAGCCACGAATACACAGCCTGTAACTGGAGCATCAACCGCGAAGGAGCCAAATTCTTCTGAAAGACGATCTGCGACGGGTTCATCTGCGAAATCGGCACCCGCCCGAAGATCACCTGAAACGCATCGCTGAAGTCCTCGACGCGATAGCCGTGCTGCTGCAAATCAATGATCTGCTGGATCCCTTGCGCCGCAAACTCGCCCGCCATGCCAACCACAATCCGGTCCGGTTTCAGCCGTTTGCAGACCTCCAGCGTTTCTCCGATCGTCCCCAGAACCTCCTCCGCCCGCGGTTGTTCCCCTTGCGCCTTTTCCTCCACCAGAAACCCCAGCGGCTTCATCGCAAACTCCGGATGTTCCGCCAAATGATCCGCCATCGTCCTTTGCAGCGGATGCGTGCCGAGAAACAGGATCTTTTCCGCCCCCAGTATCTGCAATGACACCTTGCTGTAAATGGTCCGCCAGGGCGGCATCAGCAGCAAACACAAGGCAGACCCCGCCAGCATCGATTGCCTGGGCATCCGTAAGTCAATCGTGGCGTAAGTCAATAACGCCTGGAGCAGCAGCGCTACCCCAATCACCAGACATAACTGTTGCAGAAATACCAGCCGCGACCGCAGCCGGACCCGCACATAACAATCATTCAGGTACAGCCCCAGCAGAATGGTCACCGTCACAATGCCCACCCGGATCAGCCCATTCTCATACCGCATGTAGATCTCAAAGGTGTCCGTGAGCTGCCATGCCAACGCCGCCGTGTAGTAGAAAAAGATCAGCGCCGTCTCGGTCAGCACTAACCCAAGTATGCTGCTAGGAATAAATACACGAAACAGACGGATCATGTGAAGGTTGGCTTGCGGTTCTCTCTTAAACAGGCATTCTCTCACATACGGGTAGGGGAGGGTATGGTCTTCAGCGGTGTATGATAACTTCCTTTATCATTCCTATTTTGGCGCGATCATGCCATAACGATGCCAAACGCGCTACCATACCTTCATGCCCCGCCATCCGGAATGGATTCACCACATTCCCGCCGCCCTCGCCGCACTCCACGCCATCCCATCCCCCACCATCGACCGCCAAACCATCGAATCCCTCTTCCACGTCAGCCCTCGCCAAGCGCTGCGCATCCTGTCCAAGCTCGGGTGCTATGCCGCCGGCAAAAGCCTCCTCATCGAACGCCGCGATCTCGCCGCCAAACTCGAAGCGCTCCTCGCCGGCGATTCCGTTCGCATCGAACAAAGCCGCCACGAGCGCGTCAGCCAGCATCTCGAGCGCTACCGCAAGCAACAGCAGGCGCGCCGCATCCGCATTCCCGTTGCACCGGAGGCCGCCGCCGCCCACATCGCTTCCCTGCCCCCGGGCGTCACCCTCCATCCCGGCACTCTCCACATTCAGTTCACCACCGCCCAGGACCTGCTCTCCAAGCTATTCACCCTCAGCCAAGCCATCGCCAACGACTATGCTTCCTTTGAGGAAGCCATCGGCTGACCGCCACAGAACTCGGCAAACGTGGGAACAGTAGCTTGTTTCAATGCCTCGCCCCGCAGCAATCCCTCGGCGACCTCGGCAATCTGTTCCTCGCTCCAGAACTGTGCCGCCCGATACTGCCGTCGAATGTGCCGCTTCTTCTCCTCCAGCAGTTCCCGGTAGGCTTCCGCACTATAGCGTTCCCGCAACCATCCAATGGCAATCTGCCGGCAATGTTCCTCGTACGCCTCTCGACTGGATGAATCGCGTTCCGCTTCCAG
Source organism: uncultured Candidatus Solibacter sp. (assembly GCA_964402295.1). Taxonomy (GTDB): domain Bacteria; phylum Acidobacteriota; class Terriglobia; order Bryobacterales; family Bryobacteraceae; genus CADEFT01. The sequence continues at coordinate 3,491 of CAYOBO010000142.1, forward strand.
GGCCTCGGATAGCAGCGGTTGCACGGGCTCTTTGGGTTCCGGCGGTGGAACGATATCCTCTTTGATCAGATAGGCATAGAATCCGGGTGGATTCTCAATCCGGCCGCGGCTGCGGGCAATCAGCACATCCCCCCACCGCAGTTGCGCCAGCAATCGCTGCCCTTCACCGGCTTCGGCAACGAGCTTCCGCGCCTGGCCCGGGGTAATCCCCCGCTTCGTAAGTTCCTCTACAAGCGGATCTTTCGCCGACTCCGTAGCCTCCGCCACAGCCCCAGCCCTACGCCTGCTACTGAACGTCTCAAACTCCTGCCGCGCCTTCTCGCCCGGATAGTAGATCATCACCCAATCCGCTTTCCCTTCCCCATCCCGCGTGTCCTCATACACCACGCGCTCCAGATACCCTGACTCCAGATGCGGCCGGTGGATCTTGTACATCTGCTTCTTGAAATGATCGTAATCCTCATAGCGTTGCAGCGCCGAATAGGTGCAAAAGTCCGAATATGGCAACTTCGCCGCCCCATGCCCATGCTTCAACGCCCCATAGATGCGGTAACTCACAATCTCGTAGAAACGCTGCGCCGCCGGCGTTAACTCCCTTAGATACTCATAGTTCAGCGGCCGCAACGGAGCGTGGTTCAACACCTCCAGGTAGGGTTCGTTGAGAATCAGGTAGACGCAATCGGCCGTTGCCCCATCGGGCAACTTCTCACCCGCAAAGACCACCCCATAGCGCGTAAAATCCGCCTCGATCCGTCTCTCCTGCCCTGTCGTGGCGCGGTAGCGCAGCTTCGCCGTGATCCCCGTAAAGGCATTCTGCCGTAACGCCTTGCGAATCTGATTTGTATCTCCACCCAGATGCAACTCCCGCGCAATATCCCGTAAGCTCCCGATTCGCAACACCTTCGGAACCGGCCGCCCCACTTCGTCCAGCCTCCGGTTCACCACCAGCGTGTCCAGCTTGTAGGCCAATTGCCGCGGAGGGCCATACTTCGCACTATGCGAAACCGACCAGTGCAGTTCCACCTCTCCTTGCGCATTGCGGCGCGTGATAACAATGTCAAAATCACCCGTCTTCGATAGACTGTGCACGGGCAATCGCGACAACACCGTCTCCGTACGGATGATCTGAATTGCCTCGAGGTCGGCCGGGCCAGCCAGCAGATTGTTGTTGTCTTCCAACATATACTCAATCCGTCAAAGCGTCAGCAATGGAGATTGTCTTTGGATTGAGTGACATAGGCCGAATTTCGTCTCCTCAAACCGTGCACATCGTCTCTCCAATGCGTGCAATTCGTCTCCCGAAAACGTGCGGAAACGAGCCTTTCTGTCTCCCGAAGACGTGCAGCGTCTCCCCAAAACGTGCGGCCTGGTCTCCCCAAAACGTGCGGCGCGAGCGCGCGCTGCTTCATTTTATGAAAAAAAGACTTGTGCGGTCAATAGGATAGGGATAATCTATTAAGTACGTCCCTGTCTGGGGCGGAGTTGTCACAATGGCGAAGTTAGGGAAACGAGGCGTCAATCCTGGCGGAATTCTTTCCACTCAGGAAGTTGCAACAGTGCTGGGGATCAGTCATCCCACACTCCTCAAATTACTAAAATCAAAGCAAATCCCCGAACCTCAGAAAGTCCAGGGTGTGCGCTACTGGAACAATGCCGATTTGCGCCATGCCAGTGTCGCTCTCGAACAATTGCGCAATCAGGGCGTCGTTCGGTCCAGAGGGGCGAAAAAATGAAGAAAATCGCCATCGCCAATATGAAGGGTGGCGTCGGTAAGACCACCACCAGCGTCAACCTCGCCGTCGGACTCGCCATGCGCGGCGCCAAAGTCCTCCTCGTCGACATGGACCCTCAGGGCAACGTCGCGCACTCGCTCAAGGTCAAAGCCTCTCAAAACACCATCTTCGACCTCATGGCCGACGACATGGTCCTCGAAAAAGTCATCCGCGCCGGCGTCCGCGAGAATCTCGACGTCATCCCTAGCAATAACCTCGCCTTCGGCCTCGAAAATCGCCTCGCCGGCGAGACGCTGCGCGAGAAAATCTTTGCCCGCCGGATGCGGCATGTTGTGGATTACGATTATGTGATCGTCGACACGAGCCCGGCCATGAGCCTCCTCACGGTCAATACCCTGCTCTATGTCGACAAGGTCATCCTCGTCGTCTCCATGGATCAGATGGCCTTAATCGGCGCCGTCCAGAGCCTGGCCGGATTGAAGCGCGTGCTCTCCGTCTTCGATTCCCCGCCCCTCGACATCGCCGTGCTCGCTACCATGTACAATGCGTCGACCAACGGGTCGCGCGAAACCATGACGGCGCTGAAAAGCGATCCCGACCTGGGGCCGTACGTGCTGCCGCTGTATATCCGGCAGGATGTCAAAGTCAGTTACTCGGCCGCTTCGAAAAAGTCCATTTGGGAATACGACCCGCGTACCCGGGCCGCCGAAGACTACTCGAAGCTCGTCGACCATATCCTTGAGGAAAAGGCGGTTAGCGCGGATGCCGGCAGCTCGGAAATCGGCCAAGTCGCGGCACAAGCTTAGTTTTGCCGTCGACCGTTCCGAAATAGACATATCGAGCGATTGGGTCCAGGCCGTGATGGAGCCTCCCCCTCCCGCGGCTCGCCCCAGGGAAACTGCAACCCCCGTATTTTCATCGGATAACAAGAATAATGCCACTGTGGAACCGGTTGCCACTGTGGCACATCCTGCGCCTGTGGCAAAAAATGCCCCTGTAGCGGACAATGCGCCTGTGGAAAACAATGCGGCTGTAGCAAATAAAGCTACAGCGGCAGACAATACTACAGGTGCACTATTTGGGGCTACCGACAGTACTACAGTAGAAAATAATGCCACTGTAAATGATGAAAATACTACTGTAGAACTAATTGCCACTGTAGAAAAAACTGCATCTGTGGCAATCAATGCTACAGTAAAACCACCTTCACCTGTAGTAATGAATTCCACAGTAGCAAATCCTGCTACTGTAACACCCAAACGCACCGTCCGCCTCCGCCCCATCCAGCGCATCACCGACGGCCTCACCCCCGGCCAGTACTCCGTCTATAGCCTCATGTTCGACCAGGGCGAACCCCGCCCCAACGACTCTGTGCGCCTGTTCCGCGGCGGCTATGTCGACCTCGTCCGCCTCACCGGCCTCAGCAAACGCGGCATCCAGAACGTCATCGCCGAACTCCAGGCCAAATCCGTCATCTCCATCCACCAAGCCCCCGGTTATCACCGCTCCCAAACCACCGTCTACGACGTTCCCCCCGAACAAACCGTCCTCGACCGCTGGTTTGCCAAAGGCCTCCGCTATGCCTCCGGCAAAAGCAAGAATCTCGTTACTATTGCTACTGTGGAATAATTTGCCACAGTAGCACTATTTGTGTAAACCAAAATCAAAGCACGCGTGCGACCCTACTGACGGATGAAGCTGCCGATGCTCGCAGAGGTCCACGTTGCCACACCACATCCGAAGAAATCCGTATCTTTGGTCCGGATCGGGCAGTCGAGCGCCGGGGCAGTGGCCAGAACCGGCCAGTCCTCCGGATCGCGGGCCGCCAGACGCTTGTGAGCCTCCGCTTCGAAATCCGCGTATACTTCCAGGCTGGCAACCGTCCCAAGCGCGGTCATGGCTCGCAATCGCCGGATCGCCACCGCGCCGAATCACCACGGTGGCCAGAATTCGTTCCAGTCGCGCAGTAGCCCATCCCGCCCCGCCACGATACAATCGAATTCGGTTTCTCCCCATGATCCGACGAAATCGATTCCCACTCCTCCTGATTGCCGGCCTCGCCGCCGCCCAGGAAGAGAGTTCCACGCGCATCGCCAACCCCTTCACCACCGACGACGACCGCGCCGCCGGAGCCAAAATCTACCAGTCCCAATGCGCCTCCTGCCATGGCATCGACGGCAAGGGAGGGCAGGGAACTCCCGACTTCACCACCGGCCAGTTCCGCCGCGCCTCCTCCGACGAAGGCCTCTTCCAGATCGTCGCCAAAGGAATCTCCGGCACCACCATGCCCGCCTTCAACCTCGACGGCAAACAGATCTGGCAAACCCTCGCCCACATCCGCTCCTTCCATATCCGCCGCCAGTCGGCCGCCATTGACGGCGACCCCGCCAAGGGCAGGGAACTGTTCCGTTCCCACAACTGCGCCCGTTGCCACGAAGCCGACGCCCCCGACCTTTCCCAAATCGCCCGCAACCGCTCCGCCGCCGAACTCCGCCGCTCCATCGAAGACCCCGGCGCCGAAGTGGACTCCGCCTGGTGGCGCGTCCGCATCCGCCTCCCCAATGGCCAATCCCTCGAAGGCCGCCGCCTCAACGAAGACACCCATTCCATCCAATTCCTCGACAATCAAGGCAAGCTCCGCAGCGCCCAAAAATCCGCCATCGCCGGCTACGAAATCATCCGCACCTCGCCCATGCCTTCCTACCGAGGCAAGCTTCAACCCGAGGAATGGAATCACCTGCTCGCCTATCTCACCTCCGGAGATCTCCCATGAAGAGCCTCTTCTGCCTGTTCGCCGCCACCGTCCTGCCGGCCCAGGTCACTCCCCCCGCCGCCGACTGGCCCACATACCACGGCTCCGATTTCAGCCAGCACTACAGCACGCTCACCCAGCTCCACCCCGCCAACGTGGCGAAACTCAATCTCGCCTGGACCCATCAGGCCCACTCGCTCGAAAAATTCGAAACCACGCCGCTCGTCATCGACGGCGTCATGTATCTCACCGAAGCGCCCAATACCGTCGTCGCCCTCGATCCCGTCTCCGGCCGCCCCTTCTGGGTCTACGAACACAAACTCCCCGATGTCACCTACCCTTGCTGCGGCAAGGTGAACCGCGGCGTGGCTTACGCCAACGGCCTGATCTACTTTGCCACCCACGATGCCAAAGTCCTCGCCCTCGATGCCCGCACCGGCCGCCTGCGCTGGGAAAATACCCTCATCGACCACCGCCAGGGATACTCCTTCACCCATGCTCCTCTGGTGGTGAAAGACAAAGTCATCGTCGGCTCCGGGGGCGGGGAACTGGGCATTCGCGGCTTTCTCGCCGCCCTCGATGCCAAAACCGGCAAAGAGCTCTGGCGATTCCAGATCATCCCCGCCCCCGGCGAGCCCGGCAACGAAACCTGGGGCGGCGATTCCTGGAAACATGGCGGCGGATCCATCTGGCTCACCGGCTCCTATGACCCGGAGCTGAATCTCACCTACTGGGGTACAGGAAACCCGGGGCCCGATTGGAACCCGTCTGTCCGCCCCGGCGACAACCTGTACAGTGATTCTGTACTGGCCCTCGATCCCGACTCCGGCAAGCTGAAGTGGTATTTCCAGTTCACGCCCCACGACGAATGGGATTGGGACGCCGTACAGACCCCCGTCCTCGTCGACCGCGAATGGAACGGCCGCCTGCGCAAGCTTATGTTCTGGGCCAGCCGCAACGGCTTCTTCTATGTCTTTGACCGCGCCACCGGCGAATACCTCCTCGGCAAGGAGTTCGTCAAACAGACCTGGGCAAAGGGACTCGACGAGCGCGGCCGCCCGATGAAGATCCCCGGCATGGGCCCCAGCAAGCAAGGCACGAAAACCTACCCCGGAGTGCAAGGCGGAACCAACTGGTACGCTCCCGCCTACAGCCCGCGCACCGGCCTCTTCTATCTCACCGCCTGGGACGACTACCACGGCACCTACTTTGCCTGGGACCAGAAATACGAGCAAGGCAAATGGTACGCCGGCGGAGGCGTCAAAGCCCCCGTACCCCCGACCCGCCGCGAACGCATCGTCACGCGCGACACCAGCGACGGCTACGCAGCCGTGCGAGCCCTCGATCCCCTCACCGGCAAAATCGTCTGGGATTACAAGATGCAGGACATGAGCGAAAGCGGCCTCCTCGCCACGGCCACCGATCTGCTCTTTTCCGGCAATCGCGAAGGCCACTTCTTCGCCCTCGACGCGCGCACCGGCAAACTTCTCTGGCGCCGTTACCTCGGCGGCCAGGTAATCGCCTCTCCCATCACCTATTTGGCCAATGGCAAGCAATATGTCTCCATTGCCGCCGGCCACACGCTGTTTACCTTCGCTCTCGACTGATCCGCGGAGCTATCATAAAGCATGGCCACAAAGGCTGCTCTCAGTGAAGAGGAGTATCTTCGCACCAGCTACTCCGGCGTTGACCGCGAGTTTCGCGACGGCGAACTAGTGGAGAGAAGCGTGCCCAATTTTGCCCACGGAAGAATGGCGGCTCGGTTGGCTGCATTCTTCGAAACCCACTGCCTGACTCGCAAGGTCCACTCGGCCGTCGAGACGCGCATCCGCCTCCGTCCCGGCCGCTACGTGATCCCCGATGTGTGCGTCTTCTGGCCCGACGAGCCCGCCGCGGAAATCCCCGAATCCCTCCCCCTGCTGGTGGTCGAAGTTCTCTCCCCCGACGACCGCATGTCCGACGTCATCGCCAAGCTCCGCGAATACCACGATGCCGGCGTCCCCCACGTCTGGCTCGCCGATCCCAAACTGCGCTGCCTCTACCTCTACCGCGACGGCCTGCACGAAGTAACCTCCGCCCGCCTCCCCGAGGTAGACATCGAACTCCGCCTCACAGACCTCTTCGCCTGACGCCTCCCCCGTCTCTCTAATAGGCGCCCCGGTTGACAAAATCTGACACCAATTCCACTTGCCGCCGCACTGCCTCCTCATCGGCAAGCTTCGCCGCCGCCTCCATTTCCGCCCCGATCACAGAGATCCGCGGAAATCCGTAGGCCGCCCCCGTCCCCTTCCAATTGTGCGCCAGCGTGGCGATGCGCTCATACTCGCCCTGCCCCAGAAGCTCCTGAATCAGCGTCACTTCCTCCCGTCGCTTGGCCAGATACGCCGGTCCCAGCGCGCGGATGGCCGCCGGAATCTCCGGCCCCTGGCAGCAGCGCCGGATCGCCGCCAACAGGTCTTGCCGCGAAACCGGTTTGGTAAGATGTTCCTGGCAGCCGGCTTCGCGGCTTAACACTTCGTCCGAGGCCTGCGCGCGTGCGCTCAAAGCGATAATCGGCGTCGTGGCTCCGCCGCGTTCCCGTTCGAGAGCCCGGATCGCCCGTGCCGCCGACCATCCGTCCAGACCCGGCATCTGCACGTCCATCAGGATCAGATCGAACCGCCCGGCGGCGAACTGCTCCACCGCGCTCCGGCCATCTTCGACAAATGTCAGCGAATACGGGCTGCGCTCAAAATACGCCCGCATCAATATCTGGTTGTCCAGCGAATCCTCGGCAATCAGCAACCGGAGCTTGGGTTCGTTTTGCAAATTTTCCGCTGTCGAGACCTGTACCGGCGCTCTCGCCGCAAGCCCACTTCCCAAGGGAAGACGTAGCCAGATCCGGAACGTCGTCCCTTCGCCAGGCGTGCTTTCCACCGTGATCCGGCCGCCCATGAGTTCCACCAGCCGCCGCACGATGCCGAGTCCCAGCCCCGTGCCCCCGTAGCGGCGAGCCGTGGAAGTGTCAACTTGTGTAAAGTCCCGGAAGATTGCCGGCAGTTTTTCCCGGGGAATGCCAATCCCCGTATCCGTAACCGTAATCGACAGTTCAGCGCCCTCGACTCGCTCCACCGCAATGGAAACGCTCCCCGACTCGGTGAACTTTACAGAATTTGACAGCAAATTCAAAATCACCTGCTGGAGCCGCGCCGGATCCCCCACCCGTGCCAGGGGAACATCCGGCGCGATCCTCACCTCGACAGCCAATCCCTTGTCCTGCGCCTTGGGTGCGATCAGTTCGACACTCCGGTGCACCACCTCATCGAGGTGAAATTCGATCTGTTCCAGCTCGAATCGCCCCGATTCAATCTTCGACAGGTCCAACAGATTGTTGATCAAATTCAAAAGCCGGCGACCGGCGTGCTGCAACACCGAAACATAATGCCGCTGGTTGCTGTCGAGCGAGGAGTCCCCCAGCATGTCCGCCATCCCCAGAATGGCGTTCAACGGGGTCCGGATCTCGTGGCTTACGGTAGCGATAAAGTGGCTCTTGGCTTGGCTGGCATGTTCGGCCCGCTGTGTCTCGGCGATCAGCTTGGCGTTGTTCAGCCGCAGTTGCCGCTCCAACTGTTTCTCCGCTGCCAAGTCGCGAAGGATCAAAACGAACCCAACCGGCGCCGGATGGAGCGACAGATGAACGTCCGCCATTTCGCCATTGCCCAGCCGCAAGGTGCTTTCCTGCGAAACCTTGCCCTGCTCCCGCGCCTTGTCGAGCAGGCCGCGCGCAATTTCCAGTCGACCGTACCGCTCAGCCCCCCGGTTCGAGCGCAATACCGCCCCCTCCCTGTCCAGCAGAAAGATGCCGTAGTCCGTGATATCAGCGAGCAACTGGAAACAGTCTGTCTCGTCCGGGGAGTTCACCCAACCGGGCCCGGGAAAGCGCCAGTGGCCTTCCATGCTTATCGATTCATCGGAGCGGGAAGGGAAAAACTTCATACAATCAAATGTCATGCTCTTGTATGCTTTGCTCGCCGCCTCTCCGTTGCTGGCGCAGCCGCCGGCCGCCCGCATCAAAATCGACACCGACCGCGTCATCGGCGAAGTCCACCCCCACGTCTTCGGCAACTTCGCCGAGCACCTGGGCCGCTGCATCTACGGTGGACTTTATGAACCCGGCAGTCCGCTCGCCGACGAGAAGGGCTATCGCAAGGACGTCATGGAAGCCATCAAAGGGCTCGGCGTCACCCTGCTGCGCTGGCCCGGCGGCAACTTTGCCTCGGGCTACAACTGGAAGGACGGTATCGGTCCCAGGCACTTGCGCCCGGTCCGTCCCGAAGGCGCCTGGGGCGCGCTCGAGCCCAACACGTTCGGCACCGACGAATTCCTCGACTACTCCGAACGCATGGGCATTGAGCCTTACATCTGCATCAACGCCGGACTCGGCACGGTCGAAGACGCGCGCCAGTGGGTGGAGTACACAAACGAATCCCGCCACACCTACTGGGCCGATCAGCGGCGCAAAAACGGCCGCGACAAGCCCTACAAGGTGAAGTATTGGGGCCTGGGCAACGAGATCGACGGACCCTGGCAGCTCGGCCACAAGAACGCCGAAGACTACGTGAAATTCGCTCTCGAAGCCGCCAAGGCCATGCGCCGCGTCGACGATTCCATCAAGTTAATCGGCAGCGGCTCGAGCAATTTCCGCCCAGGCTGGGATTGGATCGGCTGGAACCGCAAGGTGCTCGAAGGCCTCGGCAACGAAATCGACTACATCTCGCTCCACACCTACATCGGCAACCGCGCCAACAATTTCGAACAGTTCCTCGCCGCTTCGCAGGACATCGACCATCGCATCGATGTTGTCGAAGGCCTCATCAAAGCCGCGCAATCGGGCCAAACGAACCCTCGGCCCATCTACATTGCCTACGACGAGTGGAACGTCTGGTACCGCGCCCGCGGCGGCAGCACCGAACACGAGATCGGCAAGACGCGGCTCGAAGAGATCTACAACTATGAAGACGCCCTCGCCATGGGCATGTTCTTCAACTCCTTCATCCGCAAGGCGCACATCGTGAAGATGGCCAACCTCGCCCAGATCGTCAACGTTATTGCCCCCATCTTTACCAACGAGAAGGGACTCTTCCTCCAGCCGATCTACTTCCCCATTGCCGAGTATGCCAAACAGCGCGGCAAGCTCTCGCTCGATCTGTGGGTGAGCTCGCCCACCTATCGCGTGGGCAACCGCGCGCCGCTCAACTACCTCGACACCTCGGCCACGTTCGATAAGGCCACCGGCACGGTGTACCTGAACGTGCTCAACCGCAGCGAGAAGATGGACATCGCCGCGCGCATTGAGAACGTCACCGGCAAGCTGGAGCCGAAAGCCGAAGTCTGGGAGATGAATCACGGCGACCTGAAGACCACCCACATGTTCGGCGATGACCGCAAAGTGCGGCCCACTACGCGCAGCGCCACGCTCGCTAACGGCATGTACACCTTCCCCAAGCACTCGCTCACGATCCTGAAACTACAGGTGCGGCAATAGATGGCGGCGATCGACCCCGGCCTCTACCGCCGCGCCCAACCTTGGGCAGGTTCCCCGCGTCCGGCCGTGTTCCTCGACCGCGACGGCGTGATCGTCGAGGAAGTCGGCTACCTGCACAAGGTCGAAGACATCGCCATGATCCCATCCGCTTCGGCGGCTGTGGCGCGGCTGAACGCGGCCGGAGTACCGGTGGTAGTGGTAACGAATCAGGCGGGCATCGGCCGCGGTTATTACACATGGGCCGAGTTTGAGCGGGTGCAAGCGGAAATCGAAGCGCGCCTGCTGCCCGGGGTCGTGGATGGAGTCTGGGCCTGCGGCTATCACGGCGAAGGCGGCGTGGGCGAGCTTCGCAAGGATCACCCCTGGCGCAAGCCGCATCCGGGCATGTTGCTCGATGCAGCCGAAGTGCTCGGCATCGATCTCACCCGCTCCTGGCTGATCGGCGACAAGGTGCTGGATATCGAATGCGCGATCCACGCCGGCCTACCGGGAGCCATCCTCGTGCGCACCGGCTACGGCGCCGCTCACGAGCCAAAGCTGGCCGCGTTGCCCGCCAGTACGTGCCGTGTCCTTGCCGCTGCCCATGTTGCGGAAGCCGTGGAGCACATTTTCTCCGCTCACCAATGCTGACCGGCGCGGCTTACTCCGTCAGCGTCCAGACATACTTGCCGTCGCGGTCGATGTAGCCGACTTTCTTGCCGACCTGGACCATCGCCACGCCGTCCTGGAAAGGCTCGGCGAAGTTGAACTGCTGCTTGATCACGAAACCGCCCGATTTATCGATGTAGCCCCAGAGCTTGCCGCCGACGCCGATGGCCGCGGCGCGGCCCTCGGAGAAGTAGCCCACCTGTTCATAGCGGGGCGTAATGACCCAATTGCCCGACTTATCGATGAAGCCCCAGCGGGAGTTTTCGGCCGAAGCAGCGGCGATGCCTTCGCCGAACTGGCCGAGCGCGAAATAGGCCGGCTTGATGGCCGTGTTGCCCTTCGTGTCGATGAAGCTCCAGAGCTGGCCGAGCTTGCGGACGCCGGCGAGGCCTTCGCTGTAGGCGGTGCAGGCGGATTCGAACTGCGGAATGATGACCACCTTGCCCTTGTAGTCGATGTAGCCGCAATCGTAGACGGTGCGGTCGCGCAGTTGCGTGGCGACGACGGCCACGGCGAGGCCTTCGTGAAAGCGGCCGATACGGTGGAACTTGGGCTCGAGAATCACCTTGCCCGTCTTGTCTATGATGCCCGCCTTCTGATTCATGTAGAAAGCGGCGAAGCCTTCGCTGAACGGGCCGCCGCCATCGAACTTCGGCTCGATGACAAACTTGCCTTCGCGGTCGATGTAGCCGACCTTCTTCTTCTTCGCCTCGACGACCATGGCCAGATCGTCCGTGAAACGTCCGGCCATCAGGTATTGGGGTTCAATGACCATCTTGCCGGTGTTGTCGATGTAGCCCCACTTGCCGCCCTTGAGCACGGGGTAGAGTTCGTTGGGTTTGCCCCACGTGCCGGCGGGCTGGACTTTTTCCGGATCCGAGGCGGGAGGCTCCTTGGCGGCCTCTGCTGCTTTGGTTTGGCTGCCGCCGGATTCCTTGCAGCTCAACAGAGCGGCCATCGCGGCACAGACCAGGAACGGAACGAACCGTTTCACGTTTGAATCACCTCGTGTCATTGAAATCGTCTGATAGTAGTCGAGACGCGGGGAAACTCGAAAGGGTAGGGAGCGAATGCTCGCGTCACGGCGAATCTATAGTTTAGCAGGGTACGCGCCGATGCGCGGACGGTGTGCGGAAACAGAAGCGGGGAGAAATGTTTGGAAAGAAAGGCTGAGAGCGAACCGCTTCGCCGGCCACTACTTACCAAGGGAGAACATGGCATTTCTCGAAACCCCGCGGTTTGGAAAAGTGGAATACGGCGAGGAAGCCGTGGTGGAGTTCGCCGAAGGATTGCCGGCCTTTGAAACCGACACGCGCTTTGTGCTGATCGAGCCGCCGGAAACCTCGCCGGTGGTGTTTCTCCAGAGCCTGGTGCATCCCGAGTTGTGCTTTACCACGGCGCCGGCCGTGTGCATCGACAAGGAGTTCCAGTTGAAGGTAACGGATGCGGAACTGGAGCCGATCGGAGGAGCGGCGGCCGATCTGCTATGCCTCGCCATCCTTACCCTACGCGAAGGGCGGCCGCCGACGGCGAACCTGATGGCGCCCGTGGTGATTCACCGGCGGACACGGAAGGCGCGGCAGGTGATTCAGTATGACTCGGGGTATTCCTTCGAGCATCCGCTCGGCGGGGAGGGCGCATGTTGATCATCGGACGGCGTGTCGGCGAGACGATCCATCTGGGGGAAGACGTGGAGATCCGGATCATGGACCTGAGCCCGTCGCGGGTGAAGATCGGCATTGTCGCGCCGCGGGAGTTGGGGATCCTGCGGGGTGAGATGCGGCAGGCGGCGGCGCAGAACCTGGCGGCGAGCCAGGGCGCTCAAACAGGGCTGGCGGCGCTGGTGGGGCGGCTGCGCGAGAAGGGGAAGGCAGCCGGGCAGTCTAGGGCTGAGTTGACAGCTTCAATCCGGCGATGCCCGCCAGAATGAGAAACACGCAGCCGATGCGGATGAGGGAAGCCGGTTCGGCAAACAGCAGCATGCCGGCAATGGCCGTGCCTGCCGTGCCGATGCCGGTCCAGACGGCGTAGGCGGTGCCGAGGGGCAGAGTCCGGACAGCGAGCCCTAAAAAGAAGATGCTCGCCAGCATGGCCGTTACCGTGGCGGCGCTGGGCCAGAAGCGCGTGAATCCGGCGGTGTACTTGAGGCCCACGGCCCAGACGATTTCAAGTGCGCCGGCAAGGGCGAGCAGCAACCAATCCATGAGGAAGAGGGTAACACTCCTCCCCAGCCCGGCAATACCACCCCAAAACCGCTAGATTTACGATTCTTTCCGTTTCACACTCTTCGGCCCCTGTTCCGATGAGGGCAGAGAACGACCAAATGTTGCCTCCCGATGCGGCGCAAAATTGGCGCGGCGGATGGGGGGCCCGGGAAGGACTGCCCGGAATACATGACGTTTCTAGGAGAGAAACATGGCATTCACGATCAATACGAATATTCCCTCGTTGTCGGCGCAGGAGAACCTGCGGTTGGCAGCGAACTTCCAACAGAAGACGATTGAACGCGTAACCAGCGGGTTGCGCATCACCTCGAGCGGCGACGACGCCGCGGGATTGGCCATTGCCAACGGGTTCCGGTCCGACATCTCCGTGTTGACGCAGGGCGTCCGCAACGCCAATGACGGCATCAGCACGCTCCAGATCATCGACGGCGGCATTAATAACATTTCGAAGCTTCTCGACCGTGCCAGAACGCTGGCCACGCAGTCGGCTTCGGGGACCTATACCGGTTCGCGCGCGGTGTTGAACGGCGAATTCCAAAGCGTGTTGGCGGAAATCAACCGGCAGGCGCAGACGATCGGTTTGGACCGCGGCGGAGCGTTTGCGAAATCGCTGAGCGTGTTTATCGGCGGCGGCCGGGCCAATGCCGGCGTGTCGCAGATCAGCAACGGATCGGTTTCGGTGGATCTGACCTCTTCGACGGTGGATTCGCAAAGCCTGGGGTTGAGCGGCGTGCAGGCGGCGAGCAAATCCGGCACCGATCTTTCCACGAGTTCGGCGTCGACGAGCGTGCAGTCGATTGTCCAAGACACGACCAATCTCAACTCTCTCGCCGTGGCGGGGCAGACGGATTTCTACTTCCGCGGCGCGGGCTTTTCCGATGACAACCGGATCAAGGTTTCCGTGAACCTGGCCGGGGTGACGAACACTTCGACGCTGGTGGAAGCGGTGAACGCGGCGATCGATTCGGCCGGCAATGGCGCATCGGCGGCGGCGACGGCGTTCAAGAATGCCAACATCCGGGCCGTGGTGGTGAGCGATACGCAGGCCGACGGCACGGTGAAGGAGCGGCTGGGATTCACGTCGAGCACGGGAGCGTTCCAGGTTGCCGCCGGCGACCGGCTGTCGAACGCGCTGTTGGGCAACTTTGTTTCCGGCGCGACAGGCAATGCGCTGGGGACGGTGTTTGTGGGACGGGGCACGGTGACGGGCACCTCGACCGGGTCGGGTTCGGCGAACATCATCGTGCGGGTGCAGGGCAGCGGGCTGGCGAGCCCGGTGGACCTTACCCTGGGCATCACGCAGGGCACGACGACGGCGGCGCAGGTGGCCTCGGCGTTGAAGACCGCCGTGGACAGCAATGCCGCGCTGCAAGCGGCGGGTATAACGCTCGATACGCCGGTGGCCGGCGAGACGCTGGTGTT
>CAYOBO010000143.1:0-14888 GCA_964402295.1 uncultured Candidatus Solibacter sp.
GGCAGCAACACCCGCGATTTGCCCAGATGCACCGTATTGCGCGCCACCACCGCCTGATCGTACGACCGCAACGGAGCCCACGTATTCGTGTGCCGTTCGAAGCGTGGCGCATTGCTGCTCGACACATGCACCGCAATGCGATGCCCCCTGTTGAACACCAGCGCCGTCGGCCACAAATTCACCTTGATCGTATACTGCTTGCCTTTCTCCACTCGCGCCGCCTTCTCCATCCCCGCGCGATACCGCATCCGGAACGCCTGATCCAGCACCAGCGCCTCATACCCGTTCGGATACACATCCACCAGCTTCACCATGAAGTCCGTATCTTCGGCATCGGTGGACACCGTCAACTCCGCCTCCACATTCCCGGCGATCTCCACCGCCTGCGCGAGCGGCTCCGTCTGATAGCGCAACACATCGGCTCGTTCACCAACGGCGCGCTGATCCATCGGCCCCTTCGGCAGCGTGAGATTATTCCCTCCAACCGTCGGCACGGGATTGCGCGGATCGTAAGTGAACGTGTTCTTTCCCATGGGCGGAGCAGCCGTCACCAGGCGCCCGCCATCGCCCAGATAATACGAAGTGATCGTCGATGCCGGAGGCCACGAAGGCGCGCTCCGCCACTCGTTTCCCGGCGCCCCTTGCTCCATCGTGTCTCCCATCATGTAATACCGCACCGCGGGCTCTTTGTCGGCCCCGTTCTGCACACCCTTCAGCCAGTAATCGAACCAGCGAAACGGATCCATCAATCGCCGGTCCGCCGCATCGGCCGGGTATTTCAAGTCTCCCGCCAACGCCCCGTGGCCAAACGCGCCCATCACTAATTTCTGATTCCCGCGCGCCTTCCCCGCGCCTTGCGTCTGCAACCCGATGAAGTTCTCCACCGTGCCCGCGCTGAAGATGTCATACCACCCGCCCACATTCACAAATGGCACCGAAATCTTCGCGTAGTAGTGCCGCATGTCCGTCTGCCGCGCCTCATCGTCATAGGCACGCTGCAAAGGACGCGGTTCCGCCGAAGGCTCCACGCCACGCCCCTTCATCCATTGTTCGTTCATATGCTGCAAAAACACACCACCCGGGTACGCCGCATGCCGGTACAGGCTTCCGGTAGCCACCGTCACGAACGCCGCCACCAGATGCGGAGGCCCGCCGATCGCCGCCATGTTCGCCGTGATGCCACCCGCCGATCCGCCGCTAATACCCACCTTCCCGTTGCACCACTTCTGCCGCGCGATCCATTCCACCGTGTCGTAGCCATCGTCGATATCGTCGACAAACGCGCGGTACTTGCCCTCGCTTTGAAACTGCCCGCGCACGTTCTGGATCACCCGCACATAGCCGCGGCCTACATACGCCTTCGCATCCGAGCCGCGCTGCATCTCATACGGAGTGCGTGTCAACACCGCGGGCCAAGGCCCCTCGCCTTCCGGCGTGAACACCAGCGTGTGCAGCTTCACGCCGTCCCGCATCGGCACCATCAAATCCATCTGCCCCGCCAGCAGCGGCAGAGCCAACAGAAACGCAGTAAATCGCATCGTCATCTCCTCAGTACAACGGCTGCTTCTTCGGATCAATGCCGCTGTTGCCCATCGACTCCAGCGGCAGGCGAGCCCCGTTCGCCAGCATCACTCCTCGATCTTCTCCACCGCGCGCTTCTCTTCAATGATCACAATGACCATCGCGTTGCGATCGGAGAAATCGTAATAGCCCTCGGATAGCCGGCCAGCGGAACATCGCCAAGCCCGGCCCCGCGCCGCGCCTTCCGGGCGGCGGATACTTGCACGCCGCCACAGCCTGCTTCGCCAGTTCCACTGTCGATGTGAACGGAAAGATCACCCCCAACGCCCCTGCATCCAGCACGCGCTTGGCGGTCCACAGTTCATTCACCGGCACGCGGGCAAACGGCATCGCTTTCAGCCCGCGCGTCGCCAGCACCATATTGCGCGGCGTCTCCAGCGTAATCGGCGAGTGCTCCATCTCAATCCACAGCAGATCGTCAATCCACAGCCCCGCCCCAGAAGGATCGTTTTGGCCATGCCCCACAGAATATGCCGAATCCCGGTTCAGACACAACGCCCCGCGCCTTGCGACACAATAGACACTGATGACTCCAACCGCTCAACCCGAAGTGAACGTCACCGGCAAGCTCTTCATCGGCGGCCAGTGGTGCGACGCCGTTTCCGGCAAAACCTTCGATGCCTCGAATCCCGCCACCGAAAGCGTGATCATGCCCGTGGCCGAGGCCGATGCCGCCGACATCGATCTCGCCGTAAAGGCCGCGCACAAAGCCTTTCGCGAGGGTCCGTGGCCGAAGATGTCCGCCACCGACCGCGGCCGCCTGCTTTGGAAAATCGGCGATTTGCTGCTCGCCAACATCGACGAGATCGCCAAGATCGAAACGCTCAACAACGGCAAGCCCATCTTCGAATCGCGCTACGTCGATGTGCCCGCTGCCGCCGCGTGCTTTCAGTACTACGCCGGATGGGCCACCAAGATTCAGGGCGACGTCATCCCCGTGCCCGGCAACTATCTCAACTACACGCTGCGCGAACCGCTCGGCGTGTGCGGCGCGATCATCCCCTGGAACTTTCCGCTCCTCATGGCCGCCTGGAAACTCGCGCCCGCGCTGGCCGCGGGAAACACGGTCGTGCTCAAACCCGCCGAACAAACGCCGCTCAGCGCGCTGAAACTCGCGGAAATTCTCCAACAGGCGGGGCTCCCCGAAGGCGTTGTGAACATCGTCCCCGGCTTCGGGCCCACCGCCGGAGCCGCGCTCGTGCGTCATCCCATGGTGGCCAAGATCGCCTTCACCGGCAGCACGGCCGTCGGCAAGGAGATCATGCGCACGGCCTCTGACACGTTGAAGAAGGTGTCGCTCGAACTCGGCGGCAAGTCCCCCAACATCGTCTTCGCCGACGCCGATCTCGATGCCGCCGTGCGCGGAGCCATCAACGGCATCTTCTACGGCAAGGGTGAAGTATGCGCCGCGGGCTCCCGCCTGTTTGTCGAAAGCGCCATCCACGATGAGTTCATGCAGAAGCTCCATGACCGCGCCGCAAAGCTCACCGTCGGCGATCCGCTGCATCCCAAGACACGCCTCGGCGCGCTCGTCTCCGCGGAGCAGATGAACAAGGTGCTCGGCTACATCGAATCCGGCAAGAGCGAAGGCGCTACGCTGGTCACCGGCGGCGAACGCACCACGGTCGGCGACAAAGGCTACTTCGTCAAGCCCACCATCTTCGACCATGTGCGCAACGACATGAAGATCGCCCGCGAAGAGATCTTCGGACCCGTCCTATCCACCATTACCTTCGCCAATCTCGACGACGCCATTGAGCAGGCCAACCACACTATCTACGGACTCGCCGCCGCGGTCTGGACGCGCGACATCAAGAAAGCGCACCGCGCCGCGCGCGCCATCCAGGCGGGCACCGTGTGGATCAACACCTACAACATCCTCGACACGGCATCGCCCTTCGGCGGTTATAAAATGAGCGGCTTCGGCCGCGAGCTTGGCGCACACGCCCTCGAACTCTACACGCAAACCAAAAGCGTCTGGGTCGACCTCAACGAGTAGAATGGAAGAATGCGTCTCGCCATCGCCGGGTTCTTCCTGCCGCTGTTGACCGCCGCCGCGAAGACACCAGCACCGACCTACGCAAAGGACGTCGCGCGAATCGTACAGTCGCAGTGCGAGCGATGCCATCGCCCGGGCCAGATTGGCCCGTTCCCGCTCACCAACTACAAGGAAGTCAGCGCCTACGCCACCGAGATCAAACGCGTCACCGCGGAGCGCAGCATGCCTCCGTGGTCCGCGGTTCCCGGACACGGCGAGTTCCGCAACGAGCGCCGCCTCACCGACGAACAGATCGCCACGATCGCCGCATGGGTGGATGCCGGCGCTCCGCTTGGCGACACGAAGCAGCTTCCGCCGCCGATCCAATACAACGACGATTGGGCCTTCGGAAAGCCCGACCTCATTCTCACGCCCGATGCCGATTACGAACTCGCCGGCAGCGGCGTCGATGAATACCGCTGCTTCGTCATGCCCGCCGGATTCGAAGAAACCCGCTATATACAAGCCATGGAAGTGCGCCCCGGCAATCGCAAGATCGTCCACCATGTGCGCGCCTTCGCCGACATCACCGGCCAGGCCCGCAAACTCGATGCCGCCGACCCCAAGCCCGGCTTCGATTGCGGGCTCGGCATGATCGCCCCCTATAAGCGCATCGGCATCGGCGGTTGGGCGCCGGGGATGATCCCCGACAAGCACCCCGATCACACCGGCACGTTCTTCCCCGCCAAGTCCGACGTCGTGATGGAAGTCCACTACCATCGCAACGGCCTCAAGCAAACCGACCGCAGCAGCCTCGGCATCTGGCTGCACAAGGAAAAGCCGGCGAACATTCAGAAGTCGCTGTTGGTGGCGAATCTCGGCATCCGCATCCCAGCGGGCGCCGAGCGCCACGAAGAGCGCGCCCACACCATCGTCAAACGCGACGTGCTTGCCAACAGCATCATGCCGCACATGCACCTGCTGGGCGTCGAGATGCGCGTCACGGCAACCTTTCCCGATGGCCGCGTGCAGGATCTCGTCTGGGCCAAGCCTTACGATTTCAACTGGCAGACATCCTATCGCTTCAAAGAGCCGATTCCACTCCCCAAAGGCACGCGCATCGATGCCTACGCCTACTACAACAACTCCGAATCGAATCCCAAGAACCCGCACAAGGTACTGAAGGAAGTCCGCTGGGGCGAGGGCACGACACAGGAAATGCTGGTGGCTTTCGTCGGCTACATTGACTTACCCGCGAACCCATGATCCATCCCATCGACCGCGCACGGGCCATCGAACGCTTCGATGCCATCCCGCGTCTCGCTCTCGGCCACTACCCCACACCCATCGAAAAGCTCCCCCGCTTGCGCGAGGCCCTTGGCGGCGGCCCGCGCCTCTGGATGAAGCGCGACGATTTCACCGGACCCGGCTGCGGCGGCAACAAAATCCGCAAGCTCGAATACGTGCTCGCCGCCGCGCAGGCCGAAGGCGCCGATGCCGTCATCACCTGCGGCGGAGTACGTTCCAACCACTGCCGCGCCACGGCCATGCTCGCCGCCAAACTCGGCCTCCAATGCGTGCTGGTGCAGAACCAACCCGCGCAGCCCTACACGCATACGCCCGCCAGTCTGGCCATTGAGCAGATGACCGGCGCACGCATCATCTCCGTCCACAACCGCGCCGAACGCGGGCAGGCGATGGAACAGGCCGCGGCGGAGCTTCGCGCGCAAGGCCGCCACCCCGTCATCATTCCGCTGGGAGCATCCGCCCCGCTGGGAGCCATGGGCTTCGTTGCGGCGGCCTCCGAACTCGCCGCGCAGATGGATGCCCGCGAACTCCGCTTCGATTGCGTGTTCTTCTCTTCCTCCTCCGGAGGCACGCACGCCGGACTCGCCGCCGGCAAAGAACTGTTCCTTCCCCCCACCCTGCGCCTCATCGGAGTCAGCCCCGACGATCCTTCAGAGAGCATCGCCTCCACCGTGCGTCACATCGGCGAAGGCATCGCCGAGCGGTTGGGCGTGGCGGTGGACACGGATATCGAAGTGCTCGACGACTACATTGGCGAGGGCTACGGCATCGAAAGCACGGCCGGCCGCGAGGCCCTGGAACTGCTCGCCCGCACGGAGGGTATTCTGCTCGATCCCGTCTACACGGCGAAAGCCATGGCCGCGCTCATCGACTGGATTCGCCAAGGCAAGCTCAACCAGGATGCGAACGTGCTGTTCTGGCACACCGGCGGGCAGATGGCGCTCTTTCACGCCTAAGGTTATTGCGCTTCGAAGAGATCCTTCACGCGCGCGGAAAAGCCGGGCAACAAGGCATCGTGCGTCAACTCGTCTTCAGGCCCAAGCCACTTCGTCTCGCTCTTGGTACGGACTTGCACTTCCTTGGTTGCCGGATACACAATCCACACACACTGTGCTCCAGTCGCCAGGAAATGCCGCGCCCGCTCGTCCATCTCGCGGTGCGTGTTGGACGGGGAAACGACTTCGACGCAGATATCGGCTGCCCCATGGATCGGCTTGTTCGGATCCTGCGAAGCCAAGCGTTCCTTGCGGAAGTAGGCGACATCGGGCTGCCGCCAGGAGTCTTCATCGAGTACGCTTCCCGTCTCCACGAATACCCGCCCCAACCGGTTCGTGCTGAGATAGAGCACCAGCAATTCCTGAATCCGGTTCTTCACGAAATCGTGGATATACGGTTGCGGCGGCATGCGTACCAACTCCCCATGCACAAGCTCATAATTGACGCCATCGCCCGGCATCGCGAAGAACTCGGCCAAACTGAGGAGAGTCTTCCGCTCCATGATCCGATTCTAGCTCACACACCTCACAACGCAGCCAAACGGGGCAGGCTCTCCTCGTAGGGCGCCGTCGCCACGCCTTTCTCGGTGATGATTCCTGTTACATAGCGATTCGGAGTGACATCGAACGCCGGGTTCTCCACGCCGATTCCTTCCGGTGCAACGGCCACGCCGAAGACATGCGTGACTTCGCTTCCCGGGCGCTCTTCGATCGGAATCTGCTCTCCGCTCGATAGCGTCAGGTCCAGCGTTGAGATGGGCGCAGCCACGTAGAACGGCACTCCGTTCTCCTTGGCCAGCACTGCCACCGAATACGTTCCGATCTTGTTGGCGACATCGCCGTTGCGGGCGATGCGGTCCGCGCCCACCACCACGCATCCGATCTTGCCCGAGCGCAGGAAGTGCCCGGCCATGTTGTCGGTGATGATCTTCGTGTCGATGCCATCCTGTTGCAGTTCCCACGCAGTCAGGCGCGCGCCTTGCAGAAACGGCCGCGTCTCGTCGGCATACACGGCAATCTTCTTGCCGGCTTCCACAGCCGCGCGGATCACGCCCAGCGCGGTGCCATAGCCCGCCGTCGCCAGCGCGCCGGCATTGCAGTGTGTCAGCACACGCTTCCCATCGGGCACCAACGGAGCGCCGTTCGCGCCGATGGCCCGGTTGATGGCGATGTCCTCTTCATACACACGCAGCGCCTCTTCCACCAGCCGGGCGCGGATCTCCTCGATGGGCTTACCCTCGAGCGACAGCGCCAGCCGCTTCATACGGTCGATCGCCCAGAACAGGTTCACGGCGGTCGGGCGCGTGCGCGCCAGCGTGTCGCAGATGGTCTCCAACTCTTCCCGGAACGCGGCGGGGTTGCACTTCTTCACCCCGATCGCCACGCCCATCGCGGCGGCTACGCCGATGGCCGGCGCCCCACGGATGATCATGTCCTTGATCGCCACGGCTACTTCCTTGTAGTCGCGGCAGGTGACGTACTTCGTCTCTCTCGGCAGAACGGTCTGGTCGATCATCACGACGCCGTCCGCGGTCCATTGAATCGTTTCCACCATGATTTGTTTTATTGGTTCCCTTGCATGACCATCGCGCTGAAGAAGGTCAGATTGTAAGTGGCATGCGTCATTGCCGCGGCCGCCGTCGAGCCCGTGAGGTGGCGTACCCCGCCGAAAGCCACACTCGCCAGCACCAGCAGGACAATGTGCTGCCACGACCACGAATACTGCGGCCCGTGCAGCAAAGCAAACGGCAGAGCCGTAATCAGAATCCCGGCCCATACGCCCCAGGAGCGGATCAGCAACGGCATGAGAAAGCCGCGAAACGCCAACTCCTCGCAGAGCGGCCCGATGGTTACGCCAAAAAGCCCCGTCAATACGATCGACCAGCGGTCGCTCATCAAATCCTTGAACGGCATGGCCACGTTCGGCGTTTGCAGCGCATAGGCGAGCAGCGCCACGGTGAAGGCGAGCACTGGGCCCACCAGAACCCATTGCCACAAGCCATGCTTCGGCATGATCCATGCGAGCGACGGCCAGAACGGCGCATCGTAGCGCACGCGCAGCAGCAGCACCAGCGATGCGAACCACAGCGCGTAGCCCACAAACTGGGCGATGAGGAAGTAGACTGCCTTGCCCGGACGGACACCCGCCGCCCAGGTAACGCCTTCCATCAGAGCCACGGAAAGCACCAGGCACGGCAAGCCCATGCCGAAGAACAATGCCAGGTCTTCGTAGTTCCAGAAGGGGTAGGACAAAGACGGTGGTAACTCCGGCGCCGGCGTATCCGGCAGCCGAGGCTCGGGCACCATCGGTTCGAAGTCGGAGTTCATCGGTCGCGTTCGATGAGGGCGGCAGCCAACAGGGGAATCATCAATTCGTGATGCCCCGTGATGGCGTAGCCTCTTCCTTCCTTCTTCGCATGGGGGCGCTCCACCACATTCACTTTGGGCCGGTAGTGCTGGAGAAAATCGAAGTTGACCGTTGTGAAACGGCCCAGCGGATAGCCCAGGTTGCGCACAACGCTCACGGCCTTGAGGAAGACCTCGGGCAGCACCACCGCCGATCCGACATTGAGGTAGATGCCGCCATCGTGGATGCCGCGCACCAGCGAGCAGAGCAACCGGAAGTCGCGGTGCGTTGCCGCGCCGATCGCAGCCGCCTCGGCCTTGGGATGCGTATGCGGCGTATCCGTGCCCACCGCGACATGCACCGTAACGGGCACGGCGGCGCGCCAGGCTTCGAGCACAATCGAGTAGCCGGCGAACTCCGGTTTGGCGATGCGGCCGAGCCTTGCGCCGAGCGCCTCGCCCATGCCGATGCCCGCGGCGGCACCTTCGGCGATCGCTTCGTTCATCTCGCGGCCGGTCTCTTCGGCGGCGCCGAAGCGGCCGTCGGGGAGTACGGCCTCCACATCCTCGCTGGTGTGTCCCGCGATGGCGATCTCGAAGTCGTGGATGGAGGCGGCGCCATTCATGACAAAGCCAGTGATGAAGCCGCGGCGCATCAGATCCAGCAGTATGGGGGCAAGCCCGCACTTGATGACATGGCCGCCCAAGCCCCACAACAGCGCCCGCTGCTTTTCCCTTGCTTGCCAAACGGCATTGACTACGCCGGTGAATTGCGGCGCGGCCAGCACATCGGGCAACGAGGCCAGCAACCCGCCGATGCCGCTTCCCTTTGTGTAGGGCCTGGCCATGTGCGGGATGCCCACTTTGCCGCCGCGGTCGGCGATAGGAATCGTTTGCAGGGCCGCGAACGAGAGCGGCTGGTGGCTGTACTTGCTCGGCAATCTATGCTTTCCCTTCGGTCTTCCATGCTCGCGCGAGAGCCTGTCCGGTGTGGCTCTTCTTCACGCGCATGACTTGCTCCGGCGGTCCCGAAGCCACCAGTTGCCCGCCGCGTTCGCCTCCTTCGGGGCCCAAGTCCACAATCCAATCGGCGCTACGGATGACGTCCAGGTGATGTTCGATCACAACCACCGTATTTCCTAAGTCTACAAGCCTTTGTAACACGTCGAGGAGCTTGCGCACATCGTCGAAGTGGAGGCCCGTGGTGGGCTCATCGAGGATGTAGAGCGTACGTCCCGTCTGGCGCTTGCTCAACTCGCGAGCCAGCTTGATGCGTTGTGCTTCGCCGCCCGATAGCGTGGTGGAGGATTGGCCGAGGTGGATGTAGCCGAGGCCCACATCCACGAGCGTCTGCAACTTGGACTTGATTTGCGGCAGGTTCTCAAGGACTCCGAGCGCGTCTTCGACGGTCGACTCCAGCAGGTCGGCGATGGACTTGCCGCGATAGCGCACCTGTAGCGTTTCGAGGTTGTAGCGTTTGCCGCGGCAGGCGTCACAGGTGACAAAGACATCGGGCAGGAAGTTCATTTCGATGCGCTTCAGTCCGTCGCCCTGACAAGCTTCGCAGCGGCCGCCCTTCACATTGAAGCTGAACCGGCCGGGCTTATAGCCGCGCTCACGCGATTCGGGCAGCATGGCGAAGATGTCACGGATGGGGGTGAACACGCCCGTGTAGGTGGCGGGGTTCGAGCGCGGTGTCCGGCCGATGGGCGATTGGTCGATCTCGATGACCTTGTCGATTTGCTCGATGCCGCTGATGGCGGCGTGGGCGCCGGGTTCGGTTCGCGAACCATAGACAGCCTTGGCGAGAGCGCGATAGAGGATGTCGTTGACCAGAGTCGATTTGCCGCTGCCCGAAACGCCGGTCACGACCGTGAGCGTGCCGAGAGGGAAGGCGACATCGATACCCTTCAGGTTGTGCTCGGTGGCGCCGTGGATGACGATCTGATTGCCGTTGCCCGGACGGCGCAGCGAAGGCACTTCGATGCGGGCGCGGCCGGCAAGGTATGCGCCGGTGAGCGAGCGCTCATTGGCTTCGATCTCGCGTGGCGTGCCTTGCGCCACGAGTTCGCCGCCGAGGCGACCGGCGCCGGGGCCGAGATCGATGACGTAGTCCGCGCGTTCGATGGTCTCGGCATCGTGCTCCACGACGAGCACCGTATTGCCCAAGTCGCGCAGTTCGGCGAGCGTATCGAGCAGCCGCTCATTGTCGCGCGGGTGCAGGCCGATGGAGGGCTCATCGAGCACATAGAGCACACCGCGCAAGCGGCTGCCGATTTGCGTGGCAAGCCGAATGCGTTGCGCTTCCCCGCCGGAGAGCGTGGCCGAAGAACGATCGAGGCTGAGGTAATCGAGCCCCACCGCGGAGAGGAACTGGAGCCGGTTGCGAATCTCGCTGAGCACGCGGCCGGCGATCTGCTGTTCGCGGTCCGTGAGCTTCCACCCGGCGAGCATCGGCAACAAGCGGGCCACCGAGGAGTGGGTGAACTCGGCGATGGAGACGTCCTTCACGCGGACGGCGAGGCTGCTTGCCCGAAGGCGCGCGCCCTTGCATTCCGGGCATTTTGTGGGCGTCATGTGTTCCAGCAGCCACTCGCGATAGTCCTCGCTGGGCGACTCATCGTAGATCTGCTGGAGGATCTTCAGCACGCCGGGGAAGCCGCTGCCTCCCTCGATGAGCAGCCTTTGGTGCTTCTCGGAAAGCTCTTCAAATGGCTTGTCGATCTTGATGCGCAGCTTGCGGGCCGCATCGTTGAGATGGTGCAGCATGAGGCTGCTGCTCGATGCAAAGGCGAGGCCGCCGTCGAGCAGAGGCTTCGAAGGATCGGCGATGACCTTGCCCGGATCGAACGACCACTGGCTGCCCAAGCCGTGACATGTCTGGCACGCGCCATAGGGGCTGTTGAAGGAGAACGAGCGCGGCTCCAGTTGCGGCACGCTCTCGCCGCACTCGGGACAGGCAAGCTTCTGCGAGTACAACCGCTCCTCGCCGTCCACGACGGCGATGACGACGAGGCCCGCGGCGAGTTTCGTCGCTGTCTCGACCGAGGCTTCGAGGCGCTTCTCGATGCCGGGCTTGATCAGCAGGCGGTCGACCACAACCTCGATGGTGTGATTGCGGCGCTTGTCGAGCACGATCTCCTCGTCGAGCGAACGCAGCACGCCATCGATCCGGGCACGCACGAAGCCCTGCTTGAGGTACTTCTCCAGATCCTTCTTGTATTCGCCCTTGCGGCCGCGCACGACCGGCGCGAGGATCATGATGCGCTCATCCTGCCTGAGGGAGAGAATGTGATCGAGGATCTGCTGCGTGCTCTGCTGCGAAATGGGCACGTTGCAATTGGGGCAATGGGCAGTTCCCACCGAGGAGTACAGTACACGGAGATAGTCGTAGATCTCGGTGATGGTGCCGACGGTCGACCGCGGGCTGCGCGAAGTGGTCTTCTGCTCGATGGAGATGGCGGGGCTGAGGCCGTCGATGGAGTCCACTTCGGGGCGCTCCATCTGATCGAGGAACTGCCGGGCGTAGGGAGAGAGTGTCTCGACATAGCGCCGCTGGCCCTCGGCATAGATCGTGTCGAAGGCCAGTGAGCTTTTGCCGGACCCGCTTAACCCGGTGATCACCGTGAACGAATTGCGTGGGATTTCCACGTCCACGTTCTTGAGGTTGTGCTGTCTGGCGCCGTGTACGGTAATGCGATCAATCATGAAGAAGCTGGAAGCGGCGGGCCTACCCCTGGATGCGACCCGCCTACTTCCATGAGACTACATTTGGCCTTCGTCCGCCGAAGGGCCATAGATGGCCGGCACGGGGATGTCGTTGAGGCGGAGATAGACGCTGAGTTGGCCGCGATGGTGAATGACGTGGTTGAGCAGCATGCCCCGGATGCAGGCGACACGCGGCATGCTGAACAGGACGTTGCCGCCCGACAGCAGGGACCAAGTCTTCATCATGGCTTCATCGGTGCCGGCGGCGAGAGCCTCGCGGGCGGCGGCGCAGTTCTTATCGAAGGTGGCCATGAGGTCAGCATTCGATTGGGCGACATAGGCTTCCCACTTCGGCCCGTCCGGCGGCGCCATATCGAAGCTGTCTTGCTTCATGGTGTCGGCGATCCAACCCACCATCTCGGCAACGTGAGAGGCGAGTTGATTGAAGGTCATCGACTTGGCGTGGGGCTGATAGTTCAGCTTGTCGTCGGGAACGCGCTCCAGAACCTTGCGCGTGGTAGCCATCTCCTGGTCGAATTCCGGGAGCATGGAAGCTGCGATGGGCATAGTGTAAATCCTTTCAGTAAGGGAGTGTTCCCCATGTTAAACCCAACTTCCGTCGGTTTGCAAGAGCTGAAAGGGGCGAAAACGCGATTTGTAACACATTGCATCGCAGCGCTCGATCCAATAGCCGAGGTAGTAGTGAGGAATGCCGCGCGAGGCGGCGAAGGAGATCTCGGCCATGGCGCCGAAGGTGCCGAGCGAGCGGCGCTTTTCTTCGGGGTCGAAGTAGAAATAGACGCTCGACAGGGAGTCCTGGCAGATGTCGCAAATGCCCACGGCGAGCAGGCGCCCGGATGGTGCGCGATAGCAGAACTCCAAGGTGGAAACGGGCGATTGGACGAGGAAGCGGTCGAACTCCTCGATGGAGCCGGCGTCGCGGCGATGCCAGCTTTCGACGTAGCGGCGATACAAGGCGAATTTTTCTTCCGTTGCTTCCGGGGCACGGATGGTGAGTGCGAGATCGAAGTTCAACCGCCAGATGCGGCGCTGTGACTTGGAGGGTGTAAAAGTCTTGACGGGAACACGCAAGGGAATGCACTGGCGGCAACCGCGGCAGGCGGGTTGGTAGAAGACGTCGCCGGAGCGGCGGAATCCGGCATCCATCAACTGATGGTAAAGGCGGGGCGAAATCGCCTCGCTGCGGAAGGCGCGGTATTGCGCAAGCTGTCCGTGCAGGTAGGGACAAGGCTCTTCGGGCAGCAGGGGCAACCGCACCGCGATGGGATGAGGAATGGCCGGATAGTGACTGAAATCAGACACGGCGATTTTGTTCCCCTATGGCAATGGTAGAGTATCCCTCATGGATGCAGCAAGGGACGAGATCGTGGAATCGAACGAGCAGTTCCTGGGGGCATGGAAGGTGTTTGCCGAAGGCGCCGCCGATGGGCAGGTGGCGCGATTCGACGGTGTCGCGGCACTGTATAGCAGGGTGCCGGTGATGTTTCTGAACGCGCTGGGATTCACCTCGTTTGTGGTGTCGGCCGAAGATCTGCGGACGCGGATCGACAGCGGGATGCGGTACGCGCGGGCAGCGGGATTCCCATTCTTCTTTTCCATATGCCGGCAGATGCTGAGCGCGGATGCCGCGGAAGCCGCCGATTCCGTGTTTGCCGATGTGGGTTTGTTTCCCTTCATGCAATGGACGGGCATGGCAGCCGATGAGGTATTGCCGGCAAGGCGGGAGACAACGGAACTGGAGATCCGCGACGTAACCAATTCGGCCGAACGGCGGGCGGTGTACGAGATCAATTGCCTGGCCTACGATATGCCGCTCGACCCGGGGCGCGATTCGATGGACCTGGAACAGTTGTGGGAAAAGATGCATGGGGCAGTGGGATATGTGGGCGAAAAACCGGTGGCCACGGCAACCGCGCTGCGGGTAGACGGCCGGCGGTACGTGGCGCTGGTGGCCACGCTGCCCGATTACCGGAATCGCGGATTCGCGGAAGCCTGCATGCGGCATGCGCTGGCGAAGGCAGGGACGGGGCGCACGATTCTGCATGCCACCGATGCCGGACATCCGGTGTACCGGAAGATGGGCTACCACGACGTTTGTCAATTCAGCATGTACGGAGAAAGCTTCGAGTGAGCGCATACGAACAGATCCTTTACCATGCCGCCGGTGGCGTGGCGACAGTAACCTTGAACCGGCCGGACCGGCTGAACGCCTGGACGCGGCAGATGGAAGAAGAGGTGACCGATGCCATCGGAAGAGCCGTGGCCGATGATGCCGTGCGGGCCATTGTGCTGACGGGCGCCGGGCGCGGATTCTGCGCCGGGGCGGATATGAGCCTGCTGAGCACGGTTTCGCAATCGGGACTGGAGCGGGACCATCGCGAAGTGAGCGCCAACGATCTGCCGGACAATCAGCGGCAACATTCGTGGCTGCTGTCGCTGCCGAAGCCGGTGATTGCGGCGATCAACGGTCCGTCGGTAGGACTCGGGTTCGTGATTCCGCTGTATTGCGATTTCCGATTCGCGGCGGAATCGGCGGTGTTCAATGTGATTTTTTCGCGGCGCGGGCTGATCGCCGAATACGGGCTGGCGTGGATTCTGCCGCGGCTGATCGGGCTGCCGAAGGCAATCGACCTGATGTTTACTTCGCGGAAGGTGGATGCCGCCGAGGCTCTGGCCATCGGATTGGTGCACCGGGTGTTGCCCGATGACGGGTTTCTCGCCGCGGTACAGAAGTTCGCGGCGGAATTGGGAACGAACGTATCGCCGCGTTCGCTGCGCGTGATGAAACAGCAGGTGTACGCAGCGCAATCGCAGACACTCGATGAGGCGATGGACGTAGCGATCGAGGAGATGCTGGCCAGCCTGCAATGCGAGGATTTCAAGGAAGGCGTGGCGCACTTTTTGGAGAAACGGGAACCTCGGTTTACGGGGCGCTAGCGTAAGGGCGATTC
>CAYOBO010000143.1:14988-17658 GCA_964402295.1 uncultured Candidatus Solibacter sp.
GTGATGAATTCCGTGGTGGCGTGCCGCAGTGACGCTTCGGCCGGAAATATGAGATGGCATGTTTGCACTCCTGGCCAAAGGGTAGCAGGCGGGGTGGCGGGAGGCGGCGGTTGTTCGATGTGCCGCGGACTGCAAGTGGTTGCGATTCAGCGGGAAAGAAATATCTTGGAGCGTCGTGATTCAGGTGGAGAGCGCGACGAGTTCGGTTTCCATCCGCTTGAGTTGCCCGCAGGCGGCGAAGATATCGCGGCCACGCGGCTTGCGCACGAAGCACGGCATGGATCGTTTGACGATTTGCTGAAAACTGGCGACTCGTTCGGCGGTGGGCGTGCCGTAGGGGATACCGGGGCCGGGATTGAGGGCGATGAGGTTGACCTTGCAGTGGAGATTCGCCAGGAGCTTGACGACCCGGCGGGCGTCGGCATCGGAATCGTTGACGTCTTTGAGGAGGACGTATTCGAAGGTGAGGTGCTCCCAAGGACGCAACGGGTAGGCGCGGCAGGCTGCGAGGAGATCGCGCAGGCGATACTTGCGGGTGATGGGCATCAACTCGCGGCGCTGTTCCTCGGTGGATGCGTTGAGAGAGATGGCAAGTTTCGGGCGGACGGGTTCGCGGCCGAGTTCTTCGATCTTGGGGATGATTCCGGAAGTGGAGAGAGTGAGGCGGCGTTCGCTGAGGCCGACGCCCTTGGGGTCGGTGAGGAGGCGGGTGGCTTTCAGGACGTTGGGCAGATTGAGCAGGGGCTCGCCCTGGCCCATCAGAACGACGTTGAGTTTGTTGAGATCGGCGAACAGGCCGTTGCGCGCGGCGACGTACAGGATCTGGCCGACGATTTCGCCGGCGGTGAGATTGCGTTCGAGGCCGAGCAAAGCGGTGAGGCAGAACCGGCAATTGACGGGACAACCGACCTGCGAGGAGATGCAGAAGGTGTAGCGCCCGCCTTCGGGCATGAGGACGGTTTCGACCGATTTGCCGTCCTCGAGTTGGAGGAGGTAGCGCTGTGTGCCGTCGGCGGACGTGAAGCTTTGCACGGCTGTCGGCAAGCCGAAGGGCGTTTCCGATGCGAGGCGTTCGCGGAGGGCTTGCGGGAGGGTGAGGATGGCGGCGGCGGAGGTGACACGCTGGCCGTAGATGGCTTCGAAGACCTGCTTGGCGCGGAAGGCAGGAACAGGCGTCGGGGAAAGCGACTGCAAGAGAGCGGCGATCTCCTCCAGTTCCATGCCGATGAGGGTTTGGGGCATTTGCTCATTCTCAGTGTAACGGGGGAGCGGGCGCGGCGCGATACAATGTGGAATAAGAATGGCCATCTCTCATACGACGGAGGGTATCCAACTCACGACACTGCCAAACGGCGTTGCCGTAATCAGCGAACAAATGCCTCATGTTCGCTCCGTGGCGGTTGGGGTTTGGGTGAACGCGGGTTCGCGCAACGAAGGTTTGCCGCAGAACGGGATCTCGCATTTCATTGAACACATGCTGTTCAAGGGGACGGAGAACCGGTCGGCGGAGGATATCGCTCGGCAAGTGGATTCGATCGGCGGGCATCTGGATGCCTTCACATCGAAGGAACTGGTGTGCTTCAACGCCAAGACGCTGGACGAACATTTGCCGCTGGGGTTCGACATACTGAGCGATTTGGTGTTGAACCCGCTGTTCCGCGAGGACGATATCGAGAAGGAAAAAGGCGTCATTCTGGAAGAGCTGAAGATGGAAGTGGACAATGCGGAATACATGGTCCACGACCTGTTCTCGTCGAGTATCTGGAAGAACCATGCGCTGGGCCGGCCGATTCTGGGGAGCAAGAAGAGCATCCGGTCGTTTAACGCCGATACATTGCGGCAATATTATTCCAATATGTACGTGCCGTCGCGGATTGTGATTACGGCGGCGGGAAATTTGACGCATGAGCAACTGCTGCGCCTGGCGGAGAGCCGGTTCGGGAAACTGGAGGCGAGGAACGGGCAGGCGGAGGTGGTGGCTCCGGTGCCGCATGCGGAGGTGACGCTGAAGACGAAGCGATCGCTCGAGCAGGTGCATTTGTGCATGGGTGTGCCTTGCAATGCGCTGCCGCATCCGGAGCGATTCGCGGCCTATATTCTGAATACGGTGCTGGGTGCGGGGATGAGCAGCCGGCTGTTTCAGAATATTCGCGAAAAGCGGGGGTTGGCGTACACGGTGGGTTCGGAGCAGTTTTTGTATCGCGATTCGGGGTGTTTGTCGGTGTTTGCGGGAACGTCGGTGCAGGCGGCGCGCGAGGTGGTGCAATTGGTGGTGAACGAGTTTCGGGAGTTGAAACAGAATCCGGTGACGGAGGAAGAACTGCGGCGGGCGAAGGATAATTTGAAGGGATCGTTCATGCTGGGGCTGGAGTCGACGGTGAACCGGATGTCGCACCTGGCGCGGCAGCATATTTATTTCGGGCGTTTTTCGACGATGGACGATATTATTGCGGACATTGAAAGCGTGCGGGCGGAACAGTTGCAACGGATGGCGAACGAGTTTTTCCAGCCGGAACGGATCAACCTGACGATGCTGGGGCGGTTGAACGGGTTGAAATTGACACGGGAAGATCTGGCTTGCTGATGGATGCGGTATACTAATGAGAGCCACTGTCCGATAAGCCGGTGAGGTGCGAGAGTGGTTGAATCGGGCGGTCTCGAAAACCGTTG
>CAYOBO010000144.1:0-4777 GCA_964402295.1 uncultured Candidatus Solibacter sp.
CCGGCCGAGCAGGCGCCGGCGCCGCAACAGAACGGTTCGCGGCGGGTATCGCGGCCGTTGACGGCGCTGATTGTGGAACCGGACGTATTGAACCAGCGGCGGCTGATCTCGTATTGGGCGGGGCGAAAACACCGGGCAGTGCCGGTGGCGAATGAAGACGAGGCGCTCGAGTTGCTGCGGCGGATCAAGATGGATGTGGTGTTCTGCGCGGTGCGGATCGGCGGCGGGAACTGGGTGGAGTTTTTCGACCAGGTGCGGAATCAGGTGGCGGTGTTCGTGCTGCTGGCCGATGGGATGGAGTCCGACGCGCAGACGCTGTTTCCGGAAGGGGAGGGCTTGTTGTTGCGCAAGCCGATGGAGGCGGGGGAGATGGACCGGCTGCTGGACCGGATTGAGCAGCGGGTGGAAGCGGTGTCGCAACCGAGCGCTTGAAAAGGCAGCGAATCAAAAGCTGACCTGGACTCCGGCGAGCATGGTGCGCCCGAACAGCTCCGTGCGGCGGTTGGTGGTTCCATTGCGGAAATTCTCGTCGAGAACCCGGTAGCGGTTGGAGAGGTTATTGCCTTCGACAAAGATCCGCCAATTTCCACGAACGCGCTGGTAGAGGGCAAGATCCAAGCTGGATGAGCCGGCGGTGGCCGAAACGTCGCCGTTCGATTTGTAATCGTAGCGGCGGGAGATGAAGTTGCCCATGAGGGAGACGGAGGTGCCGAACTTTTCGTCGCTGAAATCGGCGCCGAGGTTGCCGATCCAGCGCGGCTGTTCCTTGAAGGGGCGCTCCTGGCCGTCGAAGGCGCGCAAGTTGGAGGCGAGCAGCGTCTGATTGGCCCAGAAGGAGAAGAGGCGAGCCCAGCGGGGCGCGGAGGAAGGCATGCGGAGGCGCTGTTCGAGTTCGATGCCGCGTGTCCAGCCGTTGCCGACATTGGAGACGCGGAAGACATCGCGTCCGTCGCGGTCAACGGCGGTGTCCACTTCCTCGATGACGCCGCGGATAGTTTTGCGAAAGGCATTGACGGAGAAGGTGGCAAGGCGGGTGGCATAGTCGAAACCGGCGTCGTAGTTCCAGGCGCGGGCCGGTTCGAGGGAAGGGTTGCCGATGACGATTTTGGTGGCGGTGACGTTTTCGTAGGGCGAGATCTCGTCGAACTTGGGACGCGACAGGCCACGGGAAACAGCGGCGCGGAGGCTGACGTTGGCGGTGAGGCGGTAAAGCAGATGCCCGGAGGGATTGACGTCGAGAAACGTCCGCGGGGCGGCCGATTCGACGCCAGAGGATGCGTGCAGGCTGACGCGTTCATAGCGGACGCCGGGGGTGAGGGAGAGGCGGTCCGTGAGACGGAGCCGGTCCTGGATGAAGCCGGCGGCGTAGTTTTCTTCCAGGCTGTAGCGGTCTTTTGCTTCGCCGGTGTAGCGGGAAACGCCGTTGGGGCTGACTTCGAAGCGGTCCTTGTTGCGAAAGCGATTGCGGAGGCGAAGGCTGGCGCCAAACTTTAATTCGTGCCAGACCGCGGCCTGAAGGGGGATGGCGGCCGAGGAGGCGGCGGACCAAGTCTGGTCGGCCTTGGTTTCCGGTTCGAGGGTGCGCTTGTCGGGCGCATAGGAACCATCCGGGGCAACCTTGTAGGCGAGCTTCCATCTGTCCTTGTCTTCGCTGCTCCGAAACCAGGCGGCCTGGGTATCGATGAGAAGGCCCGCGGAGCCGGCGAAGCGATGGTTGAGCGAGAGGCCGCGCGTGAGCTGATTCTTGTCCTCGCCTTCTTCTTCGCGCTTGGCCAGCCGGTGGGCGCCGTTGTGGGTTTCCCGCAGCTTGCCGACGCCGGAGTGGAAGTTCATGATGACGGGCTTCAGGTGCAGTTCGCCGAAGCGTTGGGTGAAGATGCCGAAGTCGCCGAAGAAGTTGGGGGAGCGCTGATCCTGCCGTTCGGATTCGGATTCGAGGTCGCCATTGGCAAGCAGCTTGTTGCGCTCGATGGGCAGGGTGTCGTGGAGGGAATCGAAGGTGCCGAAGAAGCCGAAGTTGCGGTGGAAGCGCATGCCGCCGGAAATCTGGCCCTGGGTAATGGGGTTCCGGAAGGACTGGTTGCGGGCGCCATGGCCGGCCCTGGCGTCGAGGTGAAACCGGTCGGGGATGGGGCGGGTCTGGACATCGACGCGTCCGGCGAGGCCGTCGCTTTCGAACTCGGCGGTGGGGTTGCGGACGATGCGCACGCTTTCGACGGTGGCGGACGGAATGCGATTGAGTTGCAGTTCGCGTTTTTCACCGCCGTCGGGAATGACGATGCCGTCCACCTGAGTGCGGCTGAATTCCTTGTCGAGTCCGCGCATGCGGACGTCCTTGTCGCCTCCGGGAGGGCCGGAGAGGAAGACGCCGGGCATGCGCGCGACAACGTCGCTGAGGCGGCGGTTGTTGCGCGTGGCAATGTCATCGCGGGTGAGGCCGGTCTGAAACGTGGCTTCGTCGAGCCGCATCTGGTCGAAGGTGCCGGCGTTGACAACCACTGTCTCGACGAGGACCGCGGGAACCAGCACCAGATCGGCGGCGACGCCGGTTTGGATGCGTACACGCAGGGCTTCAAATCCGGGAGCTTCGACCGTGACGGCATAGGACGACGGAGGAAGGTTGGAGACGAAGAAGCGGCCTTGGCCGTCGGTGCGCACCGTTCTTTCGGGTGTGGCATGGACTGTGACTTTGGCATCGGCAATGGCTCCGCCGGAGCCGTCGGCCACGCGTCCTTCCAGCGCAGGCTGCTGGGCGGCGGCGCGCCATCCGGCGGCGAGGAGGATGAGGGCGGCCGCGGCGCCGCGGGCGAGGCGGCGGAGGGGAACGGGGCGTAGGGCGGGCATTGTTGCCATCCGTTTGCGGGCCACGCGATTCCACCACATGAAAAATCCCGAGAGGAAGAGGATGCCCGGGGCGAGTCCGGCGGCAATCCAGAAGGAGCGCAACAAGAGGCTATCGAGTCCGGGGGACATGAAGCGGGCCATGTGGAGGGGTTCGATCACGGCCAGGAAACGGTTGCCGGCGGATAAGGCGCTGAAGCGCTGCACGTGCAGGACCGCGGCGGTTCGCGGATCGAGGAATACCTTGTTGTTGCCGTCGCGATGCAGATCGAACGGGGTCTTGAGCCGGACTTCGACGGGCTCGAGTGGACCATGAGGCAGCTTCAATTGGGCGATCCGCGCGCCGGGGACGGCGCGGCGGGCGGCGCGCAGAAGGGCATCGAGCGGGGCCGCGTCCAGGCGAGACGCTTGCGGCAACGGAATGTCATGTTTCTGCAACGGGCGGGGGCTGGCGGTGAGGTACCGGACGGCATCTTGCACGGCATGCGGAAAGGCAAAGTAGACTCCGGTGAAGGAGAAGAAGGCGAGCGCGCCGGCCATCCAGAAACCGAGTGCATTGTGCAAATCCCAATTCCAGCGCTTCCAGCCCGTACCGGATGCGATGGTCAAGCGCTTGCGCCACAGCTTCGGTCCGGGCCACCAGATGACGATGCCGGACAGGCAAAGGAATAGCAGCAGCGCGGCGCCGATGCCGTTCCCGATACGGCCGGCCTTGCCCGCGAGAAGGTTGTGGTGCAATTCGCGCATCCAGTGCCAGAAGCCGGCCTTGCGATTGACTTCGCGCTGCACCGCACCGCTGGCGGGATCGACGGCAAGATGGAGGTCCGCGGCCTTCCCCGGCGTTGCCGTGCGGGCATGTACATGAAATTCCGTTGCGTTCTGCTGCGCGTCGAAGCGCACGCCGCGGAGCGCATAGCCGGGGTAGTTGTCCAGGATTTTCGCGGCCAGGACTGGCAGCGGCAGGCGTGGGCCAGGGCCTGCCGGGGCGCCCATTTCGAATTCGGGCGCATAGACCAAAGCCGCTCCAGACAGGCCTACGACGAGGGCAAGCAGCCCGATTGCCAACCCGCTGTAGAGATGAAGCTCAAAGATCCACTGGCGCGGTTTCGAAGATCGGGGAGAGTGGAAGAAGCTCATGAACGTCCCCAGTATACAGAAGACGCAACTCAGTTGCAATAAAAATTTTCTTCGCAGCGGGGCAGCGCGGCGCCGCGCCGGGGCGGGCGGAGTTGGCGGTAAAATGAGGGAGAGGGGGCACTGACGATGCGATTGCTAGCTCTGTTGATTGGTGTTGCGGCATTGGCTCCGGCGCAGAAGAAGTATGACGGCCCGCGGCCTCCGAAACCGGATGTGGTGTATTTGTTGCATGCGAGCAACCTGATTCCCACCGAGGTTTCGATGGCGAAGGAGGAGAAGCGCAAGGACGACCGCGCCTATGTAGTGGATGGGGCGAGTTCGCCGGCGAAGACTCCGCTGGCGGAGCCGATTTTTCTGATTGAAGCGAAGACGGTGCAGGTGGACCGGCTACAGTTGTACAAGCTGGATGTGAAGAACGGGAGGCGGGAGGTGGTGTTTCCGCCGGCGAACAAGCGGAAGAAGGATTCGCCGCGGCCACTGCATCTGAGCATGAAGCGGCTGGGAGAAGGGATCTACCGGCTGGAGGCGAATGAGTATTTGCAGAACGGGGAATATGCGCTGACGCCGGAGGGATCGGACCAGGTATTTTTGTTTCAAGTGTACTGAGGGGGCGCGGGGTGCAATTTTTGCCCAAAGGGCCTATCATAAGCCGGAGGAGACTATTCGATGCCATTTTGTCCGAATTGCGGTGCGCAGGCGGAAGGCCGATTCTGCGCGGCTTGTGGAGCAACGATTGGGGGACCGCCGCCGGGAATGCAGCAGCCGCCGCCGGCGTATCAGTCGAATCCTGGGGGACAGG
>CAYOBO010000144.1:4877-17403 GCA_964402295.1 uncultured Candidatus Solibacter sp.
GTAGCGGCGATCGCCTTCTGGATGGGCTCGATGTTTCTGCTGTACCTGTTGCCGGGGCCGCTGGCGTTTCTGTACGGGCTGTTGCAACTGGTGATTGGATTGGGCTCGTTCCTGTTGTGGCTCTTCCTGATGTATAAGGCGTACAACGGGGAGCGGTTTGAACTGCCGGTGGTGGGTCCGCTGGCGGCGGCGCAGGCCGGGCGCTAAGGAGCGGGCGTGCTGACGCGGCGGGCCTTTCTTGGGACGCTGGCGGGGATGTGTGGGAAGGCGGGGGACTGGGGATCGCAACTGGTTTGGGACGATGCGGCGGTGAGCCATCTGGGTGCACCGTCGCCGGACGGGCGGTTTGTGTCGATGGTGGATGCGGCGAGCGGGGACCTGGCGATCCGGATGACGGCGACGGGCGAAGTGAAGCGGCTGACGCGGAATGCGGCGGGGCCGGGGGAGTTTGCCTATTTCTCGGTGGTGTCGCCAGATTCGCGGCGCATTGCGTATGCGTGGCGCACGCGGGATGGGATCTACGAGTTGCGGATGGTGGAGGCGGACGGCGGCGAGGCGGTGACCGTGCATCGGAACGCGGAGCGGCCGTTTGTGCAGCCGTGCGCGTGGACTCCGGATGGCAAGCGCGTGCTGACGCTGTTTTTCCGGCAGGACAACGTGAGCCAGATCGCGTTTGTGCCGGCCGGTGGCGGGGATGTGGAGGTGCTTCAGTCGCTCGATTGGGCGTATCCGAACAAGATGGATTTGTCGCCGGACGGGAAGTGGATTGTGTTCGACGATTTGCGTCCGGAGGGCGAAGGGGAGCGCACGGTGTTTCTGCTGGCAGCCGATGGGAGTGCGAAGAAGCGGCTGCTCGCCAAGGCGGAGCATGACGTTTTTCCGTTGTTCGGGCGGGATGGGAAGCGGATTTATTTCTTGCGGCGGGGGGATTTGTGGACTGTGGCGGCGGAAGGCGGCGAGGCGTCGCGGGTGGAGACGCTGGGACGGGCGTTGCCGTTGGGGATGACGAACGCGGGCCTGCTGTATTACGCGCTGCGGACAGGCGAGCCGGGGATTTTCGTGGCGGCGATGGGGGAAAAGCCGGTGCGGATTGGGAATGGCTCGGGCGATCCGGCGTGGTCCGCGGATGGGAAGAAGCTGGCGTTTCTGACGCGGGCGGCGAACGAGAATTTCGGGCTGCAATCGAATTTTGTGGCGGTGGCGGATAGCGGGAGCGGGAAGA
The DNA here is from genome assembly GCA_964402295.1 of uncultured Candidatus Solibacter sp. GTDB lineage: Bacteria > Acidobacteriota > Terriglobia > Bryobacterales > Bryobacteraceae > CADEFT01. The sequence continues at coordinate 6,100 of CAYOBO010000144.1, forward strand.
CGCGGATATTGGAGCCGAAGCTGGCGCACATCGATCATGTGGAGTGGCAGGCGGACGGCGGGCTGCTGGTGGGCGGGAGCGACCGGCACGGGCAGCGGGGGTTGTTTACGGTGGACGTGGAATCGGGCTTGGCGCGGGCGTTTGTGCGGGAGCGGGCGGGGACGTATCGGGGGCTGGAGGGGGTGCGGACGGCGAAGGGGGTGGCGTATACGAATGGGGCGGCGATCCGGCTGCGGGATGGGGATGGAGAACGGGAGTTGTATCGGACGGCGGGGGCGGCGGTGCGGCATCTGCGGGCGTCGCAGGATGGGGGGCGGATTGCGTTTGCGGTGGATGGGGATGGCGTGGAGACGATTTTTACGATGGGGCTGGATGGATCGATGCCGAAGCAGGCGGCGGTGCTGCGGGGAGGCGGCGCGGTGGGGCTCGATTGGGAGGGGGATGGGATGTCGCTGCTGGCGAGCATTCCGGGCGGGCGTCCGTCGGTGTGGCGGATTTTCGTGAGCGGGGAGAAGCCGCTGCGGCTGGGGTGGGATTTGGGACAAGCGGGGGCGGTGCGGGTGCAGCCGGGGACAGGGCGCGTGGCTTACCGGGCGGGGGCGACGCGGATGCAGATCCGGGCGATCAAGTGCTCGGGATAAGAAGACTCAAGCCCGAGCACTTCAGCGCCACCGACCGTTCAGAACGAATAGCGCAAGAGAAACTGCATCACCCTTGGATTCACCAACTGCGCGGAGTAGGCGCCGAATCCGGCCTGACCGACGGTAAGGTTGGCAGACTGAACATTGAACCGGACGCTGTTGGTGACGTTGAAACCTTCCCATCGCAGTTCGACGCGGTGATTCTCAAGCCGGGGCAGCATCCACCGCTTCGTGAGTCCGAGATCGAGGTTGAAGATACCGTCGCCGCGGACATTGTTGCGGGCTCCGGTCTCACCGGCGGCGGGGGGCACAAAACGGCTCGCGGCAGTGGCGGGATCGGAAAACAGGTTCGGGCCGCCGGGCGCATTCTTGTTTGTCGCCATCTCAGGCGCATCGCCAAGCAGCTTTCCGAAACCCCGGAAGTAGTGGTTGGTCGGGTTCCCCACTCCGTTCTGCACCGTGATGGGGAAGCCGCTGCTCCAGCGGTACACGCCTGCCAGTTGCCAGCCGCGCAGCAGCGCATCGAAGAGGCCACCGCGGCGGTTGCCGGAAGGCAGTTGCACGATCCAGTTGAGATTCATCTGGTGGCGGAGGTCGAAATCGGAAAACGACTCCATCTGCTCCGGCATCCAGGAATTGATGATAAACGAACGTGAGAAGGCATCCCCGCGCTCGGCCCCTGAGGTCCAGTCGCGGGACCGGCTGAGCGTGTAATTGGCATCGAGAGTGAGGTTCCCGCCCCATCGCCGGCGGACGGTTGCCTGCAAGGCATGATACGAGGCCGGCGCAATGGACCTCCAGGAAAACAGTGAGGCGAACTGGTCGTTGTACATCGAATACCTTCCAAGCCTTCCGCAGGAAGGCGTGCAGGTGACGTCGATACTGCGCAAGGCTGCCAGTGCATTACCGGGGTTGGCCTGCTGGAAGAGGAAATAGGCCGTCTGCGAAGGAGTGAGGACGGTGTCGGCGGCAATTCCCGGGTTGAGGCGGGAGAATGCGCTGTTGGCACGGTTCAAGGCGGCAGCCGTGGTGCGCAGTGCGGGAAACAGATTCTCCCAATAGGCAACCGGCCGGACGTTGAGCAAGGGAACGTTTCCTTGCGAAGCCAGTTGATTGACGGCCTCAAAGTAGGTGGAGCCCGATTGCAGGTCGCGGAGATTCAAAGGCATCGCACTATCGAAGAGGGCGAGCAGGTTGCGCGATGTCCGGTTGACGAAGGCGGCTTCCACGACCCAGGCGCCTCCGGAGAGCTCTTTTTGTACCGAAATATTGGTGAGGAGGGAATAGGGGGCGCGCATGGTACGGTCGGAAGCCGGGACGATGGCGCCGACAAGGCCTGGGGTCACCCTTGGGTACAGCAGCGGGAAGGCGAAGGGCTGCGGGGGGACCGCCAGGCTGGGGTACGAGGAACTCAGCGAAACGAAGCGGGGCGCGGTCGCCAGCGATACACCGCCAGACGGGTTGATGGTGGTGCTGTTCAATCCGAATGACCCGAGGGAATCGTAAAGGGCGATCGATGCGGACCCCACACGGTCGTAGTGCATCCCGAAGCCTCCGCGCACGGACCACCCCGGGGCGGCAGCCCAGGCCACAGCCAAGCGGGGGGCGACGTTGTTGCGGTCCCAATCGTACAAGCCGGGGTTGCCGCGCTGTTTCGACAACTCGTAGGAAATGGGCGGCACCGTCGTCGAGGCACGTCCCTGCTCTGCGGCAAGGCGGCGCAACTGCGCCCAGTCACCGATGGCAATGTCCGGCTGAACGGATAAACCCGTACTTTCCTTCAGCGGAGCGTAGAGCGAATAGCGGAGCCCGGCAGTAACGGTCACAGACGGACGGAGGCGCCAGGAATCCTGAAAATACCCTTCCCATTCGGCGGTAACAAAGCGTCTGCGCAGAGGCGTGCCGGCGGGGATCCGATTGCCGGAGGCATCGTAGTTGACGGGAGTGTTGCCTTGGGAGACGACGCCCATGACCATGATGGCGGCCCGGACGAAGTCGTCATTTGGGCTGGCGATATCGGGGGGAAGGATTTCGGCGCCGCGCCCGGCGAGACGGGAGACCTGCGTGACATAGAGGGCGCGGTTCGGTTCGACGTTATAGCGGGAGTTGCCGAGCCAGCGGAAATTGATACCGGCCTGGAGCGTATGGCGTCCGCGGGTCCAGGTGGTATCGTTGACCAAGTTGTGCGCCGGGGCAATGCGTCCGCGGCTATAGGTGAGGGGAACGGGCGCCCCGATGCCTCCTCCAAAACTGAAGAGCGGGCCGGTGGTGGTGCCGATTTCTTCCACTTTGTTCAGCAGGTAACCATAACGTAGCGCGTTGACCACTGTAGCCGTGGCCGTCCAGTTGTGGCCGATCACGAGTCCTTTGCTGGTGTTGCGATTGCGAAACGGCGGTTCGGTGGCGGGAAACTGGAGCGCCGTGAGGCCGCTGTCGCTTTGCAGGTTGCCGCGGGTAAAGAACAAGTGCCGCGGAGAGTGGTGGTAGTCGAAACGAGCCGTGCCAGCATTGAGCGAGTCGCGCAAAGGCGAATTGAAGCGATAGCCGCCGAAATTCAATGGATCGATGTTGGGGGTGTCGTTGGGAAGCGGAAACCGGCGCATCAGCTCGATGGCGCCGCTATTGGCGCCGATACCGAGGGGATCGATGGCGCGCACTTGCTGCGGGGAGAGCGTCACAACCTGCCCGCTCCGGTTGCGATAGGAGATGAAGCCGTCGCGCAGCGCCTGTGTGGGGACGTTGCGGATGACAGTGGTTTCGCTGGCGTCGCGCCGCCCTTCGTAGGATCCGAAGTAGAACAGGCGGTTGCTGACGATGGCGCCACCTAGGGCCCCTCCAAAGGTGTTGCGCACGAGTTTGGCCCGGGACAGGCCGGCGCGGTTGTTGAAAAAGCTGTTGGCGCTGGTAAGGGTGTTGCGGTGGGCGTGAAACAGCGCGCCATGGAGGTCGTTGGAGCCGCTACGGGTGACCAAGGCGACCTGCGCCCCCGAGGAGCGGCCGAGGTCGGCGTTGGCGCCGGCCGTGGTGACGCGGAACTCCTGGATGGATTCGGCGCCGACGCGCAAGGCGCTGTGCAGGGGGAAGCCGGTTTGCTGGTCATTGACATCCACGCCGTCGAGAGTGACATTTGCCTGATCGCTGCGGCCGCCATTGACGGCGCCGTTGCGCGCGTCGGTATCGGCCTCGCCGAAGTTGGTCCGGAAGATGATGTTGGTATCGCTAGTGTAGGTGACACCGGGCTGCAAACTGAGCAATGCAAGGACATTGCGTCCCTCCAGGGGCAGTTGGACAATGCGGTTGCCCTCAAAGGCGTTTCCCATTGCAGCATCGGAAGTATTGAGGGGAGGCCCTTGGCCGGCCACTTCCACCTTCTGCTCCAGCGAACCGAGGTCGAGCCGGACGTCGAGCCGGCGGGGCGAACGGACCTGCAAGGTGACGGGAGCGCGTTCGAGGGTTTGAAATCCGGGCGCCGAGACGATGAGGCGGTATTCGCCGGGGGCCAGTTGGGGAAAGCGGTAGATGCCATCGGGACCCGATTCGGCTTGCCACTGGCGGCCCGTTGCCGAGCGTTCCACCGTAACCTTGGCTGTAGCTATGGCCTTACCTTGGGGATCGTGGATCTCGCCCCACAGATACGTTCCGTCCTGTTGCCCGAAGCAGAGTGTTGCCAGCGTGAAACCCAGCCAAACAGTGTGCATAGTCCCAACTTTAAGGTCATGGTGGATAAGGGAAGATGACAATTCCGGCGAGCGGGTAAGTCCGGACGGTCAGCGGAGGAATTCACGGGACGAAGGGAGCAGGGGTGGCACCCCGAAGCAACCCGCAAATGCCAGATGGCCACCGGCTGTCGTGGGCCGGCCACTCACCGGCCCATATCCGCCGTTGATCAAAATGGCGGCATATTTTGCAAAACCCAGCATAAAATCACGATAAGCCTCGCGCTATCCGCCAGGCGATCACATAAGAAGGAGCTATTGCGATGCAATTGCGAAGACGATACATGCTGACGTTGACCGCGCTCGCCGGGGCCGCCGGCCTCTACGCGACGGATGCTCTCTCGGCAGCCAAGCCCAGCCCGCAGCCGATCGTGCCGGGTTGCCATTCCAAGGGTGTTTCGGTGCACACATTCTACGGACGCACCGCGGACATGGAGCGGTACCTGAGTCAACTGGGAGACCATCCGGTAACGAGCCGGGTCCGGGTTGTGGTGCTGGAGTCAGCCTCCGGCGCCAGCGTCCACGTGTTTGAACGGCAGGAAGGAGGAACCTACACGACGGCCCAGTGGAAAGGCTCCGACGTGGGATCGATGCGGGCGGAATGGGATGAGAAGATTCTCAAGAGCCGTGGAAATTCCTGCGCGGGGGCGGACCTGAAGTCGGATCTGGAGGCGCGCGGGATGCTGCTGACGCCAAGCGAACCGACGGGCGGACTGGGTGTGAATAACCTCCTGCCTCTGGTGAGCAGCGAAAGCGGCTACGTCCGCATGTCGCTGTACGACCCCTGCGAATAAGTGAGTGTGGAAAGGGGGTTGCGGCCAGTACGGCCGCAGCCCCGCCTCACAGCTTCCCCATGATTCGGATTGCACTACGACAAAGACTGCGCCGGCCAGCGGCGGGGATTGCAATTATCGTCCTCATCGTGCTGGGCGTTTCGGTCAATGCCGCTCTTTTGCGCACGATCTGGCAGGCGGTGGGAGCACCGCTGCCGTTCGGGAGTCCGGATACCATTTCCCTTGCGAGAGAAACGTTTCAGGGAAAGAAGTTGAGTGTTTCCTATCGCAGCATGGAACGTTGGCGGAGGGCGCAGACGGCGCTGGAGGTGGCGGCGTTCGCACCGGCACAAGCGGTTTCGTTGGAATCCCCGAGCGGCCCGGTCCAATTATGGGTCACACCGGTGGATTCCCAATACTTTCCCTGCCTCGGGGTGCGCACGCTGGCCGGAAGCCTATCCTGGACGGGACATGAGAAACAGATCGTCCTATCGGAAGACACATGGCGGAGGTATTTTTCGGCAGGTTTCGACATCATCAACCGGATGATTCCGGTAAATGGCGACAGTTATCAAGTCATCGGGGTGGCTGCCGGACGGAATTCGTATCCCGTTGTGGGGTGGCACGACGGGTGGATTCCAATGCCGGAAGCGGACCGGGCCAAGGCGTTGGAGAGCCGAAGGCGGGTGTTGGGAGGAATCGTCCGGCGTCCGCAAGGCGTGAGTGCGTCCGAGGCGGCAAGTCAACTCGGTGCGCTGCAAAGGGCACTGGAAGCGGAGTATCCGGATACGCACCAAGGTTACGGAGTGGTGCTGGAACCGCTCGAAACAGCGCTGTTCGGCCGCTACCGCCCAGCCCTGCTGGTACTGTCTCTGGGGGCAATGGCTGTGGCGTGGATTGCGCTGGCCAACGGCATGGGCCTGCTCTCGGTGGAAGCAATGGAGCAAGCAAGAGAGACGGGCATCCGGGAGGCTCTGGGAGCCAGCCGTGGACAGTTGTTGCGAAACCGCTGCGTCGAAGCTCTGGTGCTGGCCGTGCCGGCAGCGCTGCTTTCCTTTCCAGCCAGTTCCTGGGCGATGGCATGGGTACGTTCCATCGCACCGGCGGATCTGCCACGCGTGGCGACATTAGAGATGCCAGCGCCAGTGGCGGCACTGGCTGCCGGCGCAGCCTTGCTCCTGACGTTTGGCCTTGCCTTAGCGGCCTTTTATGCGACAACAGGCAAGGCCACGAGATTGCTTCAGACGCGCGGATCGAGGAACACCCCACGGTCCGGGCGGTTGGAACGTTTGACGCTGGGCGTACAGGCAGCACTCACAATCATCCTGCTGGCGGCGGCCGGCGCCATGGGCTGCACGGTGATGGCTTTGGAGGCGGTGCACCCCGGATTCGAGCCGCGCGGGTTGTACGCCTTCCGCATCACGCTTCCGGCGCAGCGATACAACAATTACGAAAGCAAGGCCTCGGTCTACCGCCGGCTGCTCGAGGAGTTGGCCGCGATTCCGGGGGTTCGGGCGGCAGGCGGAGCCGGGGCGCTGCCACTTTCTGGCGCGTTAGGGAGTTGGATGGTGTTTCCGGAAAATCGCCCGTTGCCGCCAGTGGGACAGGAAACGTTCGTGCTCACGCGCTACATCGGACCGGGATATCTGGAAAGCATGGGCATTCCCCTGGTTGCGGGCCGGCAATTCACGGAGGCGGAATACTGGCAGCGCAGCCGGGTTGCGTTGGTCAACCAAGCCATGGCGCGGCAGTTCTGGCCAGGTGAGCCGGCGATTGGCAAGCGCTTCAAACTGCGCCGCGACGGAGAGTGGCTGCAAGTGGCCGGAGTGATCGCCGACACGCGCCAGCGCTCCCTACGGGAGGCGCCGGAGCCGGAGTTGCTTCAGCCATATTCGGTGTACCGGGAGTTTCCCACGCTGGGGTCGAACATCACCTTTACGCTGTCGATGCAGGGAGCGGCGCGGTTGGAGGACACAACGCTACGGGAGCTGGTGCGCGCCGTGGATCCTTCGCTGGCGCCGCAAACGCTCGAAACAGGCCACGACTTGTTGCAAGGCCATGCCGCGGCGGAAAGGCTTCTGGCTCAGTTGTTGGGTGGGTATCTGGTGCTGGCCCTGGTGGTGACGGCGACGGGGATTTCGGCAAGCGTGCGGGCCGCACTGGCACGGCGCTGGCGGGAGTATGGAATCCGCGCGGCGGTGGGAGCATCGTACGCCCAACTGGCCGCAACCTACACGCGCTCGGCCGCATGGCTGGTGCTGCCGGGCGCCGGCGTTGGATTGATCGGCGGCTTGTGGTGCACGCTGGCGCTGGAGCGTTTCACATTTGCGCTTCCCGCACCCGGCTTCGTATTTGCCGTTCTGGCGGCGGCAGCGTTACTGGTTGCGGCTGTTGTTTGCGGTTTGCCCGGATACTTGCGAATCCGCAATCTGGTTCCACTGGAGGTGCTACGTGAAGAATAGAGAGAAGATCGGGCGGAGAACGGTTCTCGCCGCCCCGTTGGCGGCGGTACAGGCTCAGCCGGATCCTGTGGCGCCAAAGCGCAACGCCAGCAACGTGGACGCCGCGCTGTATGCATCGATTACCGCATTCTGGGAGCCGCATGATCGCGAGATGCTGCGTTGGCTGCCGATGACGCCGCCGGGCCGTGTGCTCGACCTCGGTTGTGGCCGCGGCGATCACCTGCTGCTGTTTGCCGAAATGCTGGATGGTGGCCCGGCAGTGACCGGCTTTGATCTGCGGCAGGAGTCGCTGGACTTTGCGGCTGCGCGGCTCAAGGAACGGGGATGGTCGGGACGGGCCGTTCTGCGGCAGGGCGACCTGTACGGTTTGCCGTTCCCCGCCGAATCCTTCGACTTGGTATGGTCCAGCCACGTATTTCATGGCTTGCCGGACGTTGTGAGGGCGGCAGCGGCCGTGCACCGGACGCTGCGGCGGGGTGGCCGTTTCGCCTTACGGGAGAACCGGGTGACCGCCACGTTGCTGCCACCGGATATTGGATTCGGCGAACCGGGCCTGGAGACACGCCTCAACGCCGCCTTTGAGCGATGGCTCCAGCGGGACCGGGTCCGGCGCGGGCGGTATCCTCATGGCTGGTTGCACCTGCTGCGGCAAACCGGTTTTGCAGAGCTTACGGCACACTCGTTTCTGCATCAAGCGACTCCGCCTTTCAGCACTCCACAGCGGGAGTACCTGCATTATTGGCTGGAGCGGAAGCAGGAGATCGAAGGTATCGATCCGGCGGACCGCGAGCTTGTGCGCCGCATCACCGACAGGAGCAGCGAACTGTACTTCTTGCGGCGCGACGACCTGCACTATGTCTCGGTTTCGACCATCTATACCGGCGTGAAGGCCTGAGTGGTTCAGCTTTGGATGAGGTGGTAGTAGCCGCGGCGTTCAAGGACTTCGACGGGCATTTCGAAGAGTGCGGAGAGAGCTTCCGAGGAGAGGACGTCGGGCTTGGGGCCGTCGAGGAAGAGGCGGCCTTTGCGGAGAAGGACGACACGCTGGATTTCGGGGATGATGTCGGAGAGGTGATGGGTGACGAGGATGATGGTGGTTTCGCGGGCAACACGGCTCATGATTTCGATGAGTTCGTGCGTGGCGCGGATGTCGAGGCTGGCGGTGGGCTCGTCGAGGATGAGGGCTTTGGGGCGATGAACGAGGGCGCGGCCGATGAGGAGGCGGCGGCCTTCGCCGGTGGACATTTGGCTGACGGTGCGATCGGCGAGATGGGGGATCTCCAACAGTTCGAGGATTTCCTGGGCGCGTTCCTCCATGGCAGGGGTTACCTTGTGGTTCGGCCAGATGCCGACACTCGAGAAGAAGCCGCTGAGGATGACTTCGCGGCCGGAGTAGGGGTAACGCAGATAGCTCTGCATGAGGTCGTTGTGGACGATGCCGAAGAGGGGGCGGAGGTCGAAGATGTTCCAGGTGTCGCGGCCGAAGATTTTCACGGAGGAGTGCTGGCGCCAGAGGGGGTAGCAATCGCGGGTGAGGGTTTTGATGAATGTGGACTTGCCGCTGCCGTTGGGGCCGAGGAGGGCGATATGTTCGCCGGCGCGGATGGTGAGGGAGAAGTCATCGAGGCCGATGTGGCCGTCGTGGGAAACGGTGATGTTGCGGAATTCGAGCAAAGCGGGTTCAGACATGGGGTAAGTCACCAGGGTAGCGCAACCCGGGGTGGGGCTATTTCTTTTTGGGGCGGACTTTGCTGGGATCGATGAGGTGTTTGGGCTGGAAGACGCCGCGGGACCATTTGCTGGTTTCGTCGAGGAGGATGCCGACGAAGTAACCCTCGTCGCGGAAGATGCAGTAGCGGACTTCGCCTTCGACTTTCCATTCGGGATGTTTGAGGCGGAGGCGTGCGCCCTTGGTAACGGGCTCTTCGAGTTGAATGCAGGCTCCGGAGGGGGAGATATCTTCGAGGACGCCGACGCCGCGCTTTTTCCAGCGGGTTTCGTCTTTCGCCCAGATGTTGACCAAATCGGAGCACCAGAGGCGCTGCTCGCTTCGCCGATCCTGGAACGAAGCTTTCGTTTTGGCGCCGCCGTCGCGGCTTAATGCGGTGGCCAACTTGGCCAAATTGCCTGCCATATCTCTCTTGTTGCTACCTTCGTGCTGGACTCGCCTCATACTTCAGTTCGTCCTCCCGGGGCAGAAACTTGAGGTAGAAAAAACACTTACGCGCGCAATTTCTCCCTCTACCATATCCCAATGAGCTTCCACCATGCAAAGCCGATGGTGCTCCAGATGGCGATGTTGGCAAGGGACATGAAGAAGCCGACCTTCCACCAGTCTTTCATGGACACATAGTCCATGGCGTAGTACATGGGGGAGGGAGTGGTGCCGTAGGTGGTGAGTCCGGCGGCGAGATTGACGAAGGTGGCGAAGGCGTAGGCGACGAGTCCGATGGGGGCGCCTTTGACGAGGAGGACGGCGAGGAATGGGGGGTACATGGCGAGGATATGGGCGGTGATGCTGGCGAAGGCGTAGTGGGCGTAGAAGTAGATGACGAGAGCGAGGGCGAAGACGATGACCCAACCTTCGCCGGTGAAGACGTTGGCGACGTTCTTGGCGAAGACTTCGGTGACGCCGGTTTCGTTGAGGGCGCGGCCGAGGCGGACGAGTCCGCCGTACCAGATGAAGATATCCCAGAGGGATTTTTCGCTTTTCACGTCTTCCCAGGTGAGGACGCCGGAGATGAGGAGGATGCAGCTACCGATCAGGGCCGTGGTTGTGATATCGACTTTGTGGAGAGTGCCGCTGGTGACCCATCCGAGGCAGACGCCGGCGAAGACGGTGGCGAGGATTTTTTCGGCGGTGCTCATGGGGCCCATGGCGGCGAGCTCTTTGCGGGCGAAGGCGGCGGCTTCGGGGGTGTGTCTGACGACGGGGGGGAGGAAGAGGCGGACGAGGAAGGGGGCGATGAGGAGGGAGCAGAGTCCGGGGACGATGCCGGCGAGGAGCCAACTGGTCCAGGTGATGGGGTAGCCGGCTTTGTTGGCGATATCGGCGGCGAGGGGGTTGCTGGCCTGGCCGGTGTAGAACATGGCGGCGCTGATGCAGATGGATTGGTAGACGGAGCCGAACAGGAAGGTTCCGATGACGTTGGCGGTGGCGCCGGGTTTGGAGCCGTAGAGTTCGGCGATGGAGCGGACGATGGGGAGGACGACGCCTCCGGAGCGGGCGCCGTTGGAGGGGATGATGGTGGCGAGGACGACGTCGGAGAAAGCGAGGGAGTAGCTGACGCCGAGAGAGCTTTTGCCGAACATGCGGACGAAGAAGAGGGCGATGCGGCGGGCGAGTCCGGTGTTGAGGAGGGAGCGGGAGATCATGAAGGCGGCGACGACGAGCCAGACGGAGGAATCGGCGTAGCCCTGGAGGGCGGAGGAGATGGTGAGTGCTCCGGAGAGGACGGAGAGGGTGACGGCGAGGAGGACGAGGGCGGCTCCGGGGATGGGCTGGAGCATGAGTCCGCCGATGGTGGCGAAGAAGATGCCGGAGAGGCGCCAGCCTTCGGGGGTGACGGCATCGGGACGGGGGATGAGGTAAACGACGGTGAGGTAGATGGCGATGAGGCCGGCGAATCTGGCGAACTGGGAGGGCTGGATGAGGGACACGGAAACTGGTGATTATATCAGGCGGGGTGGGCGGGCAAGGGCTCGCGCCGCA
>CAYOBO010000145.1:0-17277 GCA_964402295.1 uncultured Candidatus Solibacter sp.
TTGGGCCCGCGCGAACGGGCCCATGAGCTTTGCGGGCGGAGAGTCGGGAGTGGTTATTTGACCTGCATCCCTTCGAGGTATTTGGTGAGGTTGTGCAAACGCATGCGGCGGGTGCCTTCATCGCGGCTCATGCTGCGGAAGACGTCGCCCCAAACGGGCATGTCCTTGGAGCCGTGCGCGGCCATCATCGAATCGCCCTCGATGCTGTTATAAACCTTCATCGAGGGGAAAGCGCCGCCGTTGGCCTTGGCGAGCATGGTGAGATCGGGCGGTTTGACCTTAAGGGCCGGAACGGCGGGCCCATCGCCTTTGCCCTGCAATCCATGGCAAGACGCACAGTAGGCCTTAAACATTTCGGCGCCGGAAGTGGGATTGGTGACGCTGGGCGGGACTTGCTTGACTTGCACTTTCTTTTCCTGCCCGGCGAGTGGGATGGATAACAATAATAGCGCGGCAAAACACGCAATCATGCGCATCGAAGTTGCCTCCTGGCATGGATATCTTGCACGTGGCGTGCCGTTCGGTAAGTCCTTTGCGTGGTGTAAGGCTGGGGGATGGATTTGGGGGAAAACCACCGTTTGGGCGGGAGATGTGTGGTTTCGCACAGAGGACATGGGTTTCCGGGCCGCCGCCGCCGTAAGTGTACAATGTGGGCATTCCTTATGCGTGCCTTGTCTTGGTTGTTCTTGCTAGCGGCGATGGGTTGGGGCCAGAAACGTGTTGCTCCCGGTGGTTACGATGGCTGGGACCGGTTTGGCGGATCCGCCGAGAATATCCATTATTCGAGCCTGAAGCAGATTCACCGGGGGAACGTGGCGAAGCTCAAAGTGGCCTGGAGTTACGATACGGGCGATGCGTTCGAGGGGTCTGAGATGCAGTGCCAGCCGATTGTGGTGGATGGCGTGTTGTATGCGACGACGCCGAAACTGCGGGTGATTGCGCTGGATGCGGCGACGGGGAAGTTGCTGTGGTCGTTCGATCCGTGGGATGGGAAGCCGCAGAGCGGGAGGCGGAGCCGCGGGTTGTCGTATTGGACGGATGGGAAGGATGCGCGCATCTTCGGGTCGGCGGGGGTTCATTTATATTCGCTGAACGCGAAGACGGGGCGGTTGGACGTTGGGTTTGGGAAGCAGGGGCGGGTGGATTTGCGGGAGGGATTGGGACGGGCGGTGGACCGGTTTCCGATGAGTTCGACGACGCCCGGGCCGGTGTACAAAGACATGCTGATTGTGCCGACGCTGACGGGGGAAGCGCATCCGTCGGGGCCGGGCGACATACGGGCCTTCGATGTGCGGACGGGGAAGATCCGGTGGGTGTTTCACACGATTCCGCGGCCGGGCGAGTTTGGGTACGAAACGTGGCCGAAGGATGCGTGGCAGTATACGGGCGGGGCGAATAATTGGGCGGGGATGGTGGTGGATTACCGGCGCGGACTGGTGTTTGTGCCGACAGGTTCCGCGGCGTTCGATTTTTATGGGGCGGACCGGCATGGCGATAATTTGTTCGCCAATACGCTGCTATGCTTGCGGGCGGATACGGGGGAGCGCGTTTGGCATTTCCAGGCGGTGAAGCATGATGTGTGGGACCGCGATTTTCCCACGGCTCCCGTGCTGGTGACGGTGCGGCGGGACGGGAAACTGGTGGATGCGGTGGCGCAGGCGACCAAGTCGGGGCATGTGTTTGTGTTCGAGCGCGAGACGGGGAAGTCGCTGTTTCCGCTCGAGACGCGGAAGGTTCCTGCATCGCCGGTGGATGGGGAGCTGTTGTCGGCAACGCAGGTGTTGCCGCTCGCACCGCCGCCCTTTGCGCGGCAGGCGTTCACGGAAGATCTGGTGACGGACCGGACGCCGGAAGCGCACCGGATTGTGCTGGAGCGATGGAAGGCGTTGCGGAAGGGGGATCAGTTTACGCCGCCGAGTTTCGAGGGGTCGATTGTGTTTCCGGGATTTGACGGCGGGGCGGAGTGGGGCGGACAGGCATTCGATCCGGAGACGGGGTTGTTTTATGTGAATGCGAATGAAATGCCGTGGATTTTACGATTAGTGCCGGCGCGGGCCTCGCGGGGGGTGATGACCTCGCGGCGGCTGTATGTGAGCCGGTGCGCCAGTTGCCACAGGGAGGACAAGAAGGGGAGTCCGCCGCAGTTTCCGCCGCTCGAGGGATTGGAGAAGAAATTCACGCAAGTGCAATTGGAGGAGGTGATCCGGAAGGGGACGGGCCGGATGCCGGGATTTGCATCGATCGGCGATGCGGGGATTGCGGCGCTGGCGCGGTTTCTGCTGCGGCGGGAGGATACGGAGGCGTCTGTGGCGGAGGCTCCGAAGGGGCCGACGGATCTGAAGTATACGATCGATGGGTATAACAAGTTTCTGGATCCGGATGGGTATCCGGCGGTGAAGCCGCCGTGGGGGACGTTGACGGCGATCAACCTGGATACGGGGAAGTTTGCCTGGCGGATTCCGTTTGGGGAGCATCCGAAGCTGGAACGCAAGGATACGGGCAGTGAGAATTACGGCGGGGGGATTGTGACGGCGGGCGGGTTGTTTTTTATTGGGGCGACAAATTTGGATCGGAAATTCCGGGCTTTCGATAAATTGACGGGGAAGCTGCTCTGGGAGACGGAACTGCCGGCGTCGGGGAATGCGACCCCGGCGATGTATCACGTGAAAGGGAAGCAGTATGTGGTGATTGGGGCAGGGGGCGGGAAGTCGGGGGCGGCGTCGGGGGGGACGTATGTGGCCTTTGCGCTGCCGTAGAGTGCGATGTTGCCTGACTGTGCACGGGGATGAATCAGAGTAGGTAGGCGCGATAGGATGCAGTCTATGCATCGACGGGAATTCCTTGCCTTGAGCGCGGCGACTTGTGCGGCGGCGCAGCAGCGGCTGCCGAACATAGTATTTATCCTTGCGGATGATTTGGGGTGGGGGGATGTGAGTTGCTACAACCCGCAGTCGAAGATCAAGACGCCGCATCTGGACCGGCTGGCGGCGCAAGGGATTCGCTTCACGGATGCGCATACGCCGTCGTCGGTGTGCACGCCGACACGGTATGGATTGTTGACGGGGCGCTATTGCTGGCGCACGCGGCTGAAGCAAGGGGTGCAGGACGGGTTCGATCCGCCGTTGATTGAAAAGGGGCGGATGACGGTGGCGTCGATGCTGAAGCAGCGCGGATATGCGACGGGGTGCTTCGGAAAGTGGCATCTGGGGATGCAATGGACGCGGAAGGATGGGACTCCGATGCCGCTGCGGAGTGCGGGCGGATTTCGTTCGGGGGACGATGTCGATTTCGGCAAGCCGGCGACGGACGGGGTGAATGCGGCGGGGTTCGACGAATTTTTCGGGATTTCGGCGTCGCTCGACATGCCGCCGTACTGCTTTGTGGAAGACGGGCGGGCGGTGGAAAAGATGACGGCGCGGTTGCCGAGGGGGATGACTCTATTTTTGAATCAGACCGAGGGAATGGCGGCGGAAGGATTTCGATTGGAGGATGTCGTGCCGGAGGTGACGGACCGGGCGGTGTCGTTCATCGAGCGCAATGCGGAGAAGCCGTTCTTCTTGTATCTGCCGTTGTCGTCGCCGCATCTGCCGGTGGTGCCGAACAAGGAGTTCGAGGGCAAGAGCGGGGCGGGGAGATACGGGGATTTTGTGGTGGAGATGGATGCGGCGGTCGGCAAGATTCTGGAGGCGCTGGACCGGGCGGACGTGGCGGGGAATACGCTAGTGTGCTTTTCGAGCGACAACGGGGGATTGTGGCATTGGTGGGAATTTGTGGAGGCGGACGATGTGCAGGGCGGGAAAACGACGCCGCGGGGGGCGTATAACAAGGACCACGGGCACCAATCGAACGCATGGATGCGGGGAACGAAGGCGGATGCGTGGGAAGGCGGGCACCGCGTGGCGTTTGTGGCTCGCTGGCCGGGGCGAATCCAAGCGGGAACGGTTTCGGATTCGACGATCTGTTTAACGGATTTCTTTGCCACGTGCGCGGAAGCGGTGGGGCGGAAACTGCCGGCGGATGCGGGAGAGGACAGCTTCAGCTTGCTGCCGGTGTTTGCGAACCCGAAGCGCGAGGTGCGCGATCACGTGGTGCATCACACGCTTCAGGGGAAGTTTGCGATCCGGAGCGGGGAGTGGAAATTGATTGTGGAGCGGGGATCGGGCGGGTTTTCCGTGCCGCGCACGGTGGAAGTGAAGGACGGCGAGGCCGCGGGGCAATTGTACAATTTGCGTACGGACCGGCAGGAGACGAAGAACGTTTATTTGGAGCATCCCGAGGTGGTGGCCCGGCTGCGGGCGAAGCTGGAGGCAGTGCGGAAGGCGGGGCGCAGCCGGGGCTTGGCGTGAGGAGGAAAGGAGTCAGAATGCAGCAGGGCACAACGAGCAAGAACCGGCACAAGTGCGTTTCGGCCCGCTAAGAGCGCACGCCACGAGACGGACGCCGTTACATTCCGGGCAGCGCGGGCACGGCTCGAAGCGCGGCGGTTGCTATAATGAACAAGTAATATGCACTCAAGTTCTGGGATTGACGAGGGGTGCGAGGAGCGTAAGATTTTGCTGCTCACTCCTCGCGGATTCTGCGCAGGGGTTGTGCGGGCCATCGATGTCGTAAAGATCGCGCTGGAGATTCACGGCGCGCCGATTTATGTGCGAAAAGAGATTGTGCACAACCGGCATGTTGTGGAGGATCTGCGCGACGCGGGCGCTATCTTCGTGGAAGAACTGAGCGAAGTGCCTGCCGGTGGGCGGGTGATCTTCAGTGCGCATGGAGTATCGCCGGCGGTGCGCGCCGAAGCCAAGGCGCGCCAGTTGCAGGTGATTGACGCGACTTGCCCGCTGGTGACGAAAGTGCACCTGGAAGCGGTGCGATTCGCCAAGCGCGGCTACACGATTATTCTGATCGGACACAAAGATCACGATGAGGTGGTGGGGACTCTGGGGGAAGCGCCCGAGTCGACGATTCTCGTGGAAACCGAAGAAGATGTCGACCGGTTGTCGATTTCCGAACCGGAGAAGATCTGCTACCTGACGCAAACGACGCTGAGCCTGGATGAAACGAAGGGAATCATCGCCCGGCTGAAGCAGCGTTTTCCGCATATTGAAGCGCCACCGGCGCAGGATATTTGTTACGCCACCGAGAACCGGCAACTGGCAGTGAAGGCGGTTGCGCCGCTGTGCGAAGTGTTGCTGGTGGTGGGGTCGCAGAACAGTTCGAACTCGCGGCGGCTGGTGGAAGTGTGCCGCAACGCGGGAGTGCCGTCCTACCTGATTGACGACGCCGGCGAAGTCCAAGCAGAGTGGCTTCGCGGTGCAAAAACAGTTGCCGTTACCGCCGGTGCATCGGCCCCGGAGAACCTGGTCCAACAACTGATCGATTCGCTGATGGAACATCACGGCTTCCAGCGGTGCGAACCGGTCGAGATTAAGGAAGAAGACGTGCGATTCTCACTGCCTGGAGAATTGGCGCCCTACGCGGCGCGCCTGACGACGATTAGCCTATGAGTCCAAGCCTGCAAGTCGCCGACGAGTTGTTGGTGCAAAGCGCGCAGGCAGCCCGCAAGGCTGTCGATGCGCTGCTTCGAATGCGCCACCGGGACGGATATTGGTGGGCGGACCTGACCGCCGACACCACACTCGAGTCGGATTACATCCTGCTGCAACTGTGGATGTACCCGCCGGAGGGCAAGAATTGGAATCCACCGACGCGGGAGTTGGTGGACAAAGCCGTGGCATCGATCTTGCGGCGGCAACTGGCGGACGGCGGATTCAATATTTATCCGCACGGGCCGAGCGAAATCAGCGCCAGCGTGAAGGCCTATTTCTCGCTGAAGGTGGCGGGCGTGCCGGCCGAGGATCCGCGGATGCAGCGTCTGCGGGACCGCATCCTGGCGATGGGCGGGCTACAGCGGGCCAACAGCTATGTGAAGATCAACCTCAGCCTGTTTGGGCTGTATCCACGGGAGCATGTCCCGACGATTCCACCAGAGCTGATGCTGATGGGGAAGATCCTGTACGAGATGTCGTCGTGGACGCGGGCGATCGTGATTCCGCTGTCGATTGTGCATGCGGCGAATCCGATGCGTCCGGTGCCGGAGGGATTCCGCCTCGATGAGATTCATGCCCCGGGGGTGAGCTTTGGATTCGACCGGGCCACGCATTTCTTTTCGGGAAAGAAGTTTTTCTATGCGGTGGACCGTGTATTCAAACTGTGGGAGCGGCACGGATCGAAGAGCCTGCGGCGGAAGGCGCTCCAGAAGGCGCTGCGGTGGTCGCTGGAGCACACGAAGGATTCGGGCGGGCTGGCGGCAATCTATCCGCCGATGATGTATCTGATCATGGCGCTGGACGTGATGGGAGTGCCGCGCGAGCATCCGGATCATGTGGAGGCGCGCAAGCAGTTCGATAGCCTGATGGTGAACAAGGACGGGGAATTCTATTTCCAGCCTTGTTTTTCGCCGGTCTGGGACACGGCGATCGCGGCGTTCGCGGTGGGGGAGACGATGATGGCTCCGCCGGACTCGCTGCGGGTTACGGCGGACTGGCTGCTGACGAAGGAAGTACGGAAAAAGGGCGACTGGTGCGTGAAACGGCCGGACGTGGAGCCGTCGGGCTGGTATTTCGAGTTTGCCAACGAATTTTATCCGGATATCGACGATACGGCGATGGTGTTGCTGGCGATGCGGCATGCGCGGGCGAGCAGCATTCCCGAGCAGCAGAAGGCGATTGACCGGGCGGTGAACTGGCTGCTGGCGATGCAATCGAAGGACGGCGGCTGGGCGGCGTTCGATGTCGACAACAACTGGCAGTTTCTGGCGGATGTACCGTTTGCGGACCACAATGCGATGCTCGATCCGACTTGTCCGGATATTACCGGGCGGGTGATGGAAGGGCTGGTGGCGCAGGGCGTTCCGGCGACGCATCCGGCGATCGTGCGCGGAGCGGAGTATCTGCGGCGGACGCAGGAAGCCGATGGGAGCTGGTACGGGCGGTGGGGTGTGGATTACATTTACGGCACGTTTCTGGCCCTGCGCGGATTGCGCGCGGCGGGCGAGAACAATCGCGAGGCGCACGTGCTGCGGGCCGGAGAATGGCTGCGGGCGATTCAGAACGCGGACGGGGGGTGGGGCGAAAGCTGCGAAAGCTACGATGCGCACTCGTATGTGCCGGCGCCGAGCACTCCGTCGCAGACGGCGTGGGCGGTGCTGGGATTGATTGCGAGCGGGGATGCGGCGAGCGAGAGCGTGCGCAAGGGCATCGAATATCTGATCGAGACGCAGAAACCCGATGGAACGTGGGACGAGGAACTCGCCACGGGCACGGGATTTCCCGGTGTTTTTTATCTTTCCTATCATCTTTACCGGAACTCCTTCCCGACGCTGGCTCTGGCCGCGTTTCTGAACGGGAAGGGAGCATAGCGAGGTTTTCCGCATGAGATTTCCCCTGTCGATGACCGCCAATCTGGCCACTTACATCATGAAGAACAAGATGAACCCGAGGCCGGAGTGGCAAGTGGACAACAGTGTGAGCGATGACGCGTCGAATCCGTTCAAGATCATCTACACGATGAATACGGCGAAGAATCGCGAGCCGCATCCGATGATCCACAAGCGGTTTCCGCTGGTGTTGATGCTGGAGCCGCTGCACACCTGCAACCTGACGTGCACGGGGTGCGGACGGATTCGCGAGTACGAGTCGACGATCGCGCAGAAGCTGAGTCTGGAGCAATGTTTACGGGCGGTGGATGAATGCGGAGCGCCGATGGTATCCATCTGCGGGGGAGAGCCGCTGCTGTATCCGGAGATCGGGCCGCTGGTGGACGGAATCATGTCGCGCGGGCTGAGCTGCTATTTGTGCACGAACGGCATGTTTCTTGCGAAGCGGCTGAAGGACTTCACGCCGCACGATCATTTCTTCTTCAATGTGCACCTGGACGGGATGGAAGAGACCCACGACCTGGCGGTGGAGCGCAAGGGAGTGTTCCGGGAAGCGATCGCCGGAATCCAGGCGGCGAAGGCGGCCGGGTTCAAGGTGGTTACGAACACGACGGTCTACAAAGAGACGGATATGAAAGAGATTGAAGCGCTCTTTCAGTATTTGCGGCAGTTTCCGGTGGATGGGCATACGATCGCCCCGGCGTATGGATATTCGGCGGTGAACGACCGCGAGATTTTCATGACGCGCGAGGATGTGTATGAAAAATTCGCCGATATTGAGCGATTGTCGCGGGAATATCCATTGCAAACGTCTCCGGTGTATATGGATTTTCTGCAAGGGAAGCGCGAATTGCCGTGCACGGCCTGGGGGAACCCCACCTACAACGTGAAGGGGTGGAAAGGCCCCTGCTATCTGATCACGGATGCGCACCATGAAACCTTTACCGAGTTCATGACGAAGACACCCTGGGAGAATTACGGACCGGGGAACGATCCGCGTTGTGAGCATTGCATGATGCACTGCGGCTTTGAGCCGTCGGCGGCGTTTGGGATCAATTCGAAGATGACCGATGGATTTCGCGTGCTGAGCTGGATGCTGCGCTAAGCAGGCAGATGAAAGCGGTACTGGTAACGGGAGCAACGGGTTTTCTCGGCTGGCATGTGGCCAAACGGCTGGTGGAAAGCGGCGAACATGTGCGGGCGCTGGTGCGTCCACCGAATCGTGTCCGTGAACTGGACGTGGAGACCGTGGAGGGCGACTTACGCGATGCCGGTTCGTTGCGGCGGGCCGTGGCCGGATGTTCCGCGGTGTACCACGTGGCCGCCGATTACCGGCTTTGGGCGAAGGATTGGCGGGAGTTATACCGGAGCAACGTCGACGGAACGCGGAACATGCTGGAAGCGGCCCGGGGGGCCGGGGTGGAGCGCTTTGTGTACACGAGCACGGTGGGCTGCATCGGAATTCCCGCGGGTGGGATTGGCGACGAGGAGACTCCCGTGAGCCTCGCCGACATGACGGGGCATTACAAGCGCTCGAAGTTTCTGGCCGAGCAGGTGGCGCTCGAATTCGCGCAGTCGGGGTTTCCGGTGTAC
Source organism: uncultured Candidatus Solibacter sp. (assembly GCA_964402295.1). Lineage (GTDB taxonomy): Bacteria > Acidobacteriota > Terriglobia > Bryobacterales > Bryobacteraceae > CADEFT01. The sequence goes on from CAYOBO010000145.1 coordinate 9,026, forward strand.
ATCGTGAATCCGACGGCCCCGGTGGGGGATCACGATGTGAAGCCGACGCCGACCGGGAAGATTATCGTCGATTTTCTGAAGGGGAATATGCCGGCGTATGTGGATACGGGGCTGAACCTGGTGGATGCGGCGGATACGGCGCGCGGGCACGTGCTGGCGGCCGAGCGGGGCAAGGTTGGGGAACGGTATATCTTGGGCGGGCAGAACCTGACGTTGCGGCAGATTTTGGAACAACTGGCGCAGTTGAGCGGCAAGCCCGCACCGAAGGTGCGGATTCCGTACGCCGTGGCGTATGTGGCGGGGCTGTGTTCGACCGGCGCGGCGTACGTTACCGGCAAGGAACCGCGCGCGCCGCTGGAAGGCGTGCGGATGGCGCGGAAGAAAATGTGGGTGAGTTGCGATAAGGCGAAACGGGATCTGGGTTTCGATGCCGCTCCCGTCGAGCAGGCCTTGAAAAAGGCGATTGGCTGGTTTGAACGGAACGGATACTGCTGAGTGGCGCGAGTACTGATGATAGCCGCGGAAAAGATGGAATTCGACGGACTGCTTCGCCGCGTGAGCGGAATGCGGCCGATGGCGCATGCGGTTCGTTTCGCGGCCGAGGCGGAGTTGGGGGATACGCAGGTGACGCTGCTGGCGAACGGTCCCGGGCCGAGGCGCGCGGCTGGGTGCCGGGCCGAGGGCCGCTTCGACGCGATTGTGAGCACGGGGTTTTGCGGGGGGACGAATGCGGCGTTGCGGGTGGGGGATATCGCCGCGGGGACGGAAGTGCGGGGACCGGATCGTAGGTTTGCGGCGGCGCTGCCTGCCGGGGCGAAGCCGGCAATGACGGGTCCGGTGGTGAGCCAGGACCGGGTGGCCGTGACGGTGGAAGAGAAACAGCGGTTGGGTGAGACGGGGGCGATTGCGGTGGAAATGGAGGCGGCCGCGGTGGCTGCCTATGCCGAGGAGTGCCGCACGCCGTTTTATTGCATCCGGGTGGTGAGCGATGCCGTAGACGACGCGTTGCCGCTCGATTTGAATGAATACCGGACGGAGGATGGAGATTTCGACCGCCGGGCGATTGCGCTGGCGGCCTTGCGCCGTCCCTTTCGCCGAATCCCCGCGTTGCGTCGCTTGCAGCGCAATTGCCAGATAGCCAGTGAGACATTGGGAGCCTTTCTTGCCGACTGCCGTTTCTAATCCGACGCCGCCCGCCACCATGCGCGCCGCCGTATACCGGGGCAACAGCGCGATTGCCGTGGAGCAGATCCCTACGCCGGAGGTGGGTCCGGGGGAGATTTTGATTGGGGTGGAGAGTTGTGGCATTTGTCACACGGACTTAAAGAAGGTGGAGTACAATCTGCTGCCGCCGCCGCGGGTGTACGGACACGAAACGGCGGGAGTGGTGGCGGCGGTGGGGGAAGGGGTGACGAAATATGTGCCGGGCGACCGCGTGATCGTGTTTCATCACATTCCGTGCAAGCAGTGTTTTTATTGCGAGCGGCGCCTGTATGCGCAGTGCGCGGTGTACAAGAAAGTGGGGGTGACGGCGGGATTCGAGCCGGCGGGCGGCGGATTCTCGCAGTACGTGCGGGTGATGGACTGGATCGTGCGGGACGGGGTGGAAAAGATTCCCGATGGAGTGAGTTTCGATCGGGCGTGTTTCGTCGAGCCGGTGAATACGTGCCTGAAAGCTGTGGAGACGGCGGCGCCCCAGCCTGGGGAACTGGCCTTGGTGCTGGGGCAGGGGCCGATCGGGCTGATCTTCACCATGTTGCTGAAGCATAAGGGTGTTCGGACGCTGGCGACGGATGCGATGGAGAGCCGCCGCGCGCTATCATTGCAGTTTGGGTCGGAAGCGTCGTATCATCCGCTAAAAGTGGATCTTTCACAGGAAGCCGCGCGATACTCGGGTGGGCGTGGCGCAGATGTGGTTTTCGTCTGCGCGTCGGCTCCGGGTATCGTTGAGCAGGCGGTGCGCGCTTCCCGGCCGGGAAGCAGAATTTTATTGTTCGCGCAGACCTCACACAAAGAAAGAATCGAAGTCTCCGGAGCCGACATCTGTGTCGGCGAGAGAACCTTGTTTGGCGCCTATAGCGCCGATGTGGACTTGCAGGCCGAATCCGCGCGGCTGGTGTTCAGCGGCGATTTGCCGGTGGAGAAACTGATCAGCCACCGGTTGCCGCTCGAGGAAATCCAGAACGGGATCAGCCTGGCTTTGCATCCGGATGACAAATCGTTGAAAATTATTGTTCAGCCCCAGAGGACGACAAAGTGAATACACAGATGATGGCGGCGGTGCTCCACGGTAAGGAGAGCCTCACGGTCGAGCCGGTTGCCGTTCCCGAGATTGGTCCTGACGATGTGTTGGTGCGCGTACGTGCGGCGCTGACCTGCGGTACGGACGTCAAAGTCTTCAAGCGCGGTTACCACGCCCGCATGATCGTGCCACCGGCCTTGTTCGGACACGAACTGGCCGGGGACGTGGTAGCGGTAGGGCAGAACGTCTCGCGGTTTGCTGTCGGCATGCGTGTGGTGGCGGCGAACTCGGCGCCCTGTGGGAAGTGTTTCTATTGCGTGCGGGACAAAGAGAATCTGTGCGAGGATCTGCTGTTCAATAACGGGGCGTATGCGCAGTACATCCGCATCCCGTCGCGCATAGTGGAAAAGAACCTGTACGAGATTCCGAGCCACATCAGCTATCAGGACGCGGCGCTGGTGGAGCCGCTGGCCTGCGTGATTCGCGGGTTGGAAGAGTGCGACATGCGGGGTGTGGGCACGGTGGCGGTGATCGGGCTCGGTCCGATCGGGCTGATGTTCGTGCGGCTGGCGAAGGTATACGGAGCCAAAGTGATCGCGCTGGGACGGCGCAAGACGCAACTGGACCGTGCCGCGCGGATGGGTGCATCGGAGTTGCTGTGCACGGCCGATGCGGTCGATCACGCGGCGGCGGTGAAGCAGATGACCGGCGGGCGCGGGGTGGATGTGGCCATCGAGGCGGTGGGAACGCCCGAGACGTGGCAACTGGCGGCGCGCATGGTGCGGCGGGGCGGCGTGGTGAACTTCTTCGGCGGTTGCCCGAACGACAGCGCGGTGGCCCTCGATACGAATACGCTGCACTATTCCGAGATCACCTGCAAGGCGAGCTTCCACCATACTCCGGCATATATCCGGAAGGCGCTCGATGCGGTGAGCCGGGGCGATGTTTCGGCGCGGGACTTCGTCAATAGCGAAGAGCCGCTTGCGAACCTGCTCGAAGTGATGCGGCACCTGATGAGCCATAACGGCCACCTGAAGACGGCGATCATACCGTAGGCGCATGGCAGGGGAGACGCACAACGAGAGGTTTCTCTCTCCCCGCGATTACGTCTTTCATCCACAGGCGCGCGACTGGACGTGGACTCCGGTGGAGGCGCAGGCCTATACTTCCTGGCTGGCGAATTCTCATTACGAGAATTTTCACGTGGTCAGTATTCTGCTGCCGAAGAAACTCCATCGGGATTTCTTCAACGTGTATGCCTTCTGCCGGTGGTCCGACGATCTGGGAGACGAGATCGGGGATCCGGCGGAAAGCCTGCGTCTGCTCGATTGGTGGGGCGGGGAGTTGGATGCGATGTATGCGGGGCGGGTGGCGCATCCGGTATTTGTGGCGCTGCGCGAGACCGTGGAACGGCACGCGCTGCCTCGGGAGCCGTTTGCCGATTTGATTCGCGCGTTTGTGCAGGATCAGACGGTGACTCGCTATGAGACGTGGGAAGAGTTGTTAGGCTATTGCCGCTATTCGGCGAATCCGGTGGGACGGCTGGTGCTGTATCTGTGCGGATATCGCGATGCGGAGCGTCAGCGGCTTTCCGATGCGACATGTACGGCGCTGCAACTGGCCAATTTCTGGCAGGATGTGACCGTGGATCTGAAGAAGGACAGGATCTACATTCCGCTGGGGGTGATGCGGAAGCATGGGTACGGGGAAGAGGATCTGCGGGCGCTGCGGTTCAATGCCGCGTTTCGCGAGGTGATGCGGGAGATTGTGGAGGAAGCGCGGCGGCTGTTTCTGGAGGGGTTGCCGTTGCCGGGGATGCTGGACCGGCGGTTGGCGATCGATATCGAACTGTTCAGCCGCGGCGGGATGAAGGTGCTGGAGAAAATCGAGGCGCTCGATTACAACGTGCTGGCGCAACGGCCGGTGATTTCGAAGATGGAGCGGGTGGGGCTGCTGCTGCGAACGCTTGTGGGCGTGACGTTTCGACGGGCGGCATGAAAACAGATCTGGCGGCTTCCTATGCCTGGTGCGAGGGGGTGGCTCGCAAGCGGGCGAAGAATTTCTACTACAGCTTTCTGTTGCTGGATGGGGCGCGGCGGCGGGCGATGTGCGCGGTGTATGCCTTCATGCGCATCTGTGACGATTTGAGCGATGAGCCGGGGGAGAAGACGGCGGCGCAGTTTCGGGATTGGCGTGCGCGGACGATGGCGGCGCTCGAGGGGAACTACGACGAGCATCCGCTGTGGCCGGCGTTTCACGATACGGCGGCGCGGTACCGGATTCCGCACGAATATTTTCATCACATGATCGATGGAGTAGAGAGCGACATCGACTTTCGCGAGATGCAGCGCTTTGTGGAGTTGGAGGAATACTGCTACCGCGTGGCCAGCGTGGTGGGGTTGACAGTGATTCATGTGCTGGGGTTCGAGGACGAACGGGCGCTGGGGCTGGCGGAGAAATGCGGGGTCGCCTTTCAACTGACGAATATTTTGCGGGATGTGAAGGAGGATTTCGGGAATGGGCGGGTGTATCTGCCGGCGGAGGACCGGCGGAGATTTGGGGTGACGGCGGCGGATCTGGGGGCGGGGCGGGTGTCGAGCGCGCTGCGCGAGTTGCTGGCGTTTGAGGCGGAGCGGGCGGAGGCGTTGTTTCGCGAAGCGATGCCGCTGGTGGGGATGGTGGATCCATCGGGGCGGGCAATGCTGCGAGCGATCATCGCGATTTATCATGAGCTGCTGGAACGGATCCGGGAGGCGGAATATGAGGTGCTGGCGCGGCGGATTGCGGTGCCGGCGTGGCGGAAGGTGTGGATTCTGGCGCGGATGAAGTGGCTCGGTGGGATGGATTAGAACTCGCGGGTGCCGGGACTGCTCCCTGGCTGGGTCCGGTTCCCACGCCGCTAGGCGTGTGAAGTGAAATCGTGTAGGTTGGTGAGGACGTGACCTTCCATTCTCCTTCTTTGGTGCGCGGCGTCCTGGCGCTTTCCGCGGCGGGTTTACTCTTTGTGGCCGGGGTGGCGACACGGCGCGAGGCGGCGGGGCAGGCCGCGGTGCCGCTATCGCGCCCCGGGCAGGAGGATCTTTCGTTCTGGGTGAACCACAACGGCTTGCTGCAACTCGATGCGGAAGGCGAAGTTGGGTTCGGAGATATGGCCAGGATTCTGCTGCGGCGGCGCTCGAATGCGCCGTCGATTACTCCGCTGCGGGACCGGTTCACGTTCGCGGTGAAGGATGCGGCGGCTCTGGAGACTCCGGACTTGTTTCGGGTGGAGATTGCGAACGGGGAACTGCGATGGGTGGCGGCTCCACGGACGCGGTTCGTGGCGGGTTCGTCACGGACGTTCCTTATTCCGGTGGTGGTGCGCAATCGCGATGCACCGGAGCGGGCCGTGCGGCTGCGATTCGCCAATGCCTCGATGGAGAGCGCGGCGCAGGTGACGTTGGGCGCGGGAGACGCGGCGGGTGTGGTGTTGCGCGCCGTGGAGACTGCGTTGGGCGCCTCGACAGGGAAGCTGACGGTGGACGTGGCGAGCAAACAGATTGAGACTGCGGTGGAGTTTGATGTGCGGCCGCTTGTGCCGTTGCGCGTTCGCGTGATGGATGAACGGGGAAGGGCTACCGTGGCGCGCGTGTATCTGACGGGCTCGGATGGGATGTCGTATGCGCCGAGTGGATCTTCGGCGCGCATCGCGGCGATGAGTGCGGAGTATTTCTTTCATGCCGATGGGGAGTTTGCGCTACAGATGCCCGCGGGAGAAACGACGATCGAGGCGACAAAAGGGCCGGAGTATAAGCTGGAGGCGAAGCGTGTAACGTTGACTCCGGGTGTGCCTGCCGAGGCGGTGCTCTCGCTACGGCGATGGACACATCCGGCCTCGAAGGGGTGGTGGTCGGGCGATGTGCATATCCATGCCAATTACACGTCGCCGCATCATCAGACGATTGAGCCGCGCGATGTGCGGTTGCAGGTGGAAGGCGAGGGATTGAATTACGCAAACATGATGGTGGCGAATTCCTCGGGGGCGTTCATTCATGACCGGCAGTATTTCGAAGGGCGCCCGCACCGGTTGTCTTCGCCCGAGCATTTCATCTATTGGAATGAGGAAAACCGGTCGAGTGCTTACGGGCACATGTGCTTTCTGGGGCTGAAGACGTTGGTGGAGCCGTTCTACAACGGGTTCCGGAATACGCCGTATTGGGACGATTACCCGTCGAACTACACGCTGGCGCAACAGGTGTTCGATCAGGGCGGTGCGGTGAGTTACGCGCATCCGGGGATGAAGCCGGTGTTCGAAGGGGCGAGTATCCGGGAGTTGCCGGTGGATCTCGCGCTGGGGCAGCAGATGGCGATGGACGTGTTGAGCAACAACGACGAAACGGCGACGACGGAGATGTGGTACCGGCTGTTGAATTGCGGCTTTCGGGTGGGGATTTCGGCGGGCACGGATGCCTTCACCAATGTGGTGGATCATTATCTGGCGGGCGCCAACCGTGTGTATGTGCAGATGGGGGACCGCTTCGATTACGCGGCGTGGCTCGATGGATTCCGGCGCGGGCGGACGTTTGCATCGAACGGGCCGGTGGTGGCGTTGACGGTGAATGGGAAGGGTCCGGGGGAGGAAATCCGCGCCGGTGGGCCGGTGGAGGTGCAGGTGAAGGCGGAAGTAGCGAGTGAGGTGCCACTGGATCGTGTGGAGGTAATCGTGAATGGCAAGGCTGTGCGCACGCTACAGGGCGCTTCTGCGAGTTTCACGTTGCCGGTGAAAGAGAGTTCGTGGATTGCGTTGCGGGCGCTGGGTCCGCGGCACCGGTTGGTGCTGAACGATACGCAGGCGTACGCCCATACCAGCGCGGTGTATGTGACCGTGGGCGGGAAGCCGGTGCGCATTCGCGAGGATATTGCCTTCTATCGGGACTGGGTGGAGAAGTTGATGGCTCGGGTGGAAAAGAGCGGGCGGTTTGCAAACGCGGAGCGGAAGGCGGAGGTGCTGGGATTGTTTGGGAAGGCGCTCGCGTGGTACCGGCGGGTGGAGGCGGAAGGACGGTAGGAGACGAGTGGGATGTTGTATAATCCGCGACGGTAGGAAGGAGAGTATCCATGACGAAGCGGGAGTTCTTCAAGGCAGGAATGGCACTGGCGGCGCAGTGTGGGGCTTCGGCGTTTCAAGGCGCTAAGCGCGCGGCGCGGAAGGCGAAAACGACGAAGCTGTTCAAGGTGCCCTCGGGATTCCCCAATGCGCTGGCGGTGACTCCGGAAGGGCTGTGGATTGGGGAACAGAAGCTCTCGGGTGCGCAGGCCAAGTCCTATAAATTGCCGGAGCCGAAGTCGCTCGTGGAGAACGCCTGGTGCGTGGATTGGAATGGCAAGGTGCTGAAGACGGTGGAGACGCCATCGCGCAATACAAGCGGGATGGCCGTGGGTGGCGGATATGTGTGGATGATTGCGAATGCTCCGCCGCAGGGCGTGTTTCAAGTGGATATGAATTCGAAGCTGGTCAGCCACCGGCAGATTCCTCTGGGGCCGCCGGGAGGCGACGGCGGCGGGTCGCATGGCGGGACGTGGCACGACGGGAAGCTGTGGATCTCATCGCTGCGGCTGCGGGGGAATTTGCGCGTGGATCCGAAGACGTTTCAGCCCGAGTATATGATCCCGTTTTATCAGGCTCCCGACCGGGTGCGGTATCACGACATTACGATCGACAATGGCTCGATGTGGCAGGTAGTGGGGAACGATTGCAAGCGGTGGGCGGACTACCGTCCGGCGCTGGCACGGTATGATCTGGCGACGGGCAGAGTCGTCGAAGTGGTGGATTTTGTGCCGGGCTCGTGCGATCCGCATGGGTTGGCGATGCACGATGGAAAGCTGATCGGGTGCGATGCGGGAATTCATCCGGGGTGGGAGAACTACGACAGCCCGACGGCGGGGTGGATTTTCCAAATTGATTTTGTCTAGTGGCGAGAGGGTGTAAAAAGGTTTGTGTAAGCAATGTTCTCCGAGAAGCCGAAAGGAG
>CAYOBO010000146.1:0-17231 GCA_964402295.1 uncultured Candidatus Solibacter sp.
TTTGTCCTCGGCATACAGCACGGCCCGGACCGCATCGCCCGAAAGGATCGGAATCAGGTAGCAGCGCTCGCTCAGCGGCTCCCCCAAGCGCTCGGCGACGGCCTCGCTCAGCTCGCCGGCCGTGCGCATCGTCACCACCGTATCGCGCGATTCGATGGCCGTGGCAAAGGCCGGCGCCTCCGCCACTTCCTCCGCCGCGAACACGGCCACTCGCGCGGCATGGGCCGAGGCGCCCTCTTCGAGGATGCTCCGCCATTCGGCTTCGGACTCGGCCAGCCGCAGCCGCCGCGCCAGTTGATTCAGCCGCTCCTGCTGCGTGCGTTCGCGCCGTTCCAGCTCCTTGGCCAGGCGCGCCGACAACTCGGCCAGCCGGCTCGTCAGCGCATGCTCGGTCTGCGCGAATGCCTGCCGCGTGGCCACCTCGAAATCGGCGAACGCCTCAGCCAGGGACATAAAACAAGTGATGCCGATATTGTACTGAATTATGGCGGCGAGCATAAGGTCTTCGCATCACCCCTAAAGAAGAAACCCCCTACGAACGATAGTAAGGGGGAGTGGCGGGACCAGAGAAATCACCAGTATTAGCCGATGCCGCGGACGTCCTCAGCGATCAGCTCCGCACGCATCTTCACAAGCTTGCCGGGCATCTCGGGCCGCATGCGGCCGCCATCGATGCGCGCTTTGAAAAGCGGCTGAAAGCGCTCCGCTATGGGGCCAAGGAACGCACCGCGCTTCAGGCCATCACGCCGGGCGCGGTCACGCGAACGGTCACCGCCGGCCGCCCCATGTCCGCCTTCTTCGAACAGGTGGAATACCACGGACGCCGGCTGGCGAAGCTCAATCTCCCCCCAGGGCAGATTCTGGCTGCCCTTGAGGAGTATGACCGACTGCTTGCGCCCATGCTCGCCCGCCTCTTTCCGGAAGAGTACGCCAACTTCCAATGGGTGCGCGAGCAGTTGCATTTCTGCGTCATCCTGACCTTGAACAACGCCTACTATCAGGTGCGCGAATCCGAGACGCAGGCCTTCTATGAGCTGTTCCGCGTCGAGCTCGAATCGCGCAACCTCGATGAGTTGCTGCGCCGTTTCCTCGCCTCGCTCGCGCAGTTCTGCCGCGCCGATGCCGCCCACCTCTTTCTGCTCGATCCGGCTTCCCACGAGTGGCAATGCCGCAGCAGCTTCGCGGCGGCGCCGCGCAAACAGGCCGCGCCTCATCTCAATGGCATGATGCAGGACCGCAAGGTTCTTTCGCGGCTGAAGGCCGGCCATTGCTGGAGTTGGGACGGCAGCGGCGCGGATAACGCCGTGCTGCTCGATCCGGCCTGGCGCAAGCGCTACGGCTCCTGCTGGTCGGTCCCGCTCACCACGGGCAACGGGCTCGCCGGCGTCATGCAGTTCGGCTTCAAGAGATTCTACGAGTGGTTGCCGCGCGAGCAGGAACTGTTGGCCGCGGCCGCCGAGCGCTGCCTGCTGTCGGCCGAGAAAGCGCGGCTCGTGGAAGACTTGGCCAAGCGCGAGGAACAGGTGCGCGCCCTGGCCGAACACATGCTGCATGTGGAGGAGGCCGAGCGCCGCAGAATCAGCCGCGAGTTGCACGATGAAGCCGGCCAGTCGCTGCTCTGCGTGCGCCTCAACCTGGAGATGATCGAGCAGGGCTTGCACGAAGCCGAACCGGCCCGCGCGCGGCTCGCCGAAGTAAGAGAAATGACCGAGCGCACCATCTTGGAGATTCGCCGGTTGATTGCCGCCCTCAGTCCGGCCGTTCTCGAGCAGCTTGGGCTGGGCGCCGCGCTACGGCAGTTGGTGAACCGCTTCCGGCAGATGCATCCGGCCAAAGTGCGGTTGCAAATCAGTAAGTTACATCACTTGCCGAAGAAAACCGAGATTATTGTCTACCGCCTCGTGCAGGAATGTTGCAACAACATCGCCAAGCATTCCATGGCTTCGCATGTAAACCTTTCGGCAACAACTGCCGATGGAATACTTAGATTGCAGGTTGAAGATGACGGAGTTGGTTTTCATGTGGAGGAAGCGTTAGCGAAACGGAATTCGTTCGGTTTGGCGGGGATCCGCGAGCGGGTCGCTCTCATGGGCGGCAAGTTCCAGATCGATAGCCACCCGGCCGGACAAGCAGCGGGGGAGAGATCGAAGGAAGCCCGGCTGCCGCACGGCACGCGGATTCGCATTGAACTCCCCATCCACGCAGGAAAACAGGCCCGCTAGAAAACTTTACGAAAGCAAAGTCGGACGAACTTTTATGGCAAAAATTCGAATCATGCTGGCAGATGACCACACGTTGTTTCGCCAAGGAATCCGAACCCTCATCGCGGCTGAACCGGATATGGAAGTCGTGGGGGAAGCCTCGAACGGAGGCGACGCCGTCGACAAAGCCGGCGAAGTCCGTCCGGACGTGGTGCTGATGGACATCGGCATGCCGGGCTTGAGCAGCTTCGAGGCAACGCGGCAAATCAAGAAAAACCGCATGGAAACGAAGGTTCTCTTCCTCACCATGTACGATGACGAAGACTACCTCGTGGAAGGCATGGAAGTCGGCGCCAGCGGCTATGTGCTGAAGGACTCGCCGGCGGCCCAGTTGGTGGCGGCGGTGCGCGATGTGGCGCGCGGCGGCAGCTATCTGAGCCCGCGCATGCTTTCGCAACTGGTGGACGACTTCCGCTCGCGCATCAAATCGGCCAACCGCCTGCCGCGCTTTGCCACGCTCACCACGCGCGAGCGCGAAGTGCTGAAGATGCTCGCCGAAGGCAACTCGGTCAAAGAGATCGCCTGCGACCTGAACCTCAGCGTGAAGACGGTGGAAGCGCACAAGTTCAACCTCATGCGCAAGCTCGACATCCACAACAAGGCGCAACTGGTGCAGTACGCCATCCAGAAGAAGATCATCAAGATTCCGAATCTGGTGTAGCGGCCTCGCCCGGATACTCGACACTCACCAGAAACAGACCACGAGCCGGGGCCGCATGGCCCAGCTTGCGCCGGCATCCGGGCTTAAGCAGCTCAGCCAAATCCGCCGCGGACAGATTTCCGCGCCCCACTTCCATCAACCCTCCCACCAGGTTCCGTACCATATGCTTGAGAAAGCCGCTGCCGCGCACGCGGTAAACGAGCCGCTCCCCTGCTCGCCAAGCTTCCGAGGCATACACCTCCCGCACCTTCGACCCCCCCAGCGCATCCTTCTCGTCGGCCGCCGCGAAGGCCGAAAAATCGTGTACTCCCCGATAGACTCCCGCCGCAGCAATGAAGGCGTCCTCTCCGAACGCGTAGGGATGATGGTAGACGTATTGCCGCTCGAAGGGCGGGCACACTTCCCCGCGCCAGATGCGGTATTCGTAAGTCTTGGCGACGGCCTGAAAGCGCGGATGGAAATCGGGCGCCGCTTCGGCCACGGCCGTGACACGGATATCGGCGGGCAGCAGCCGGTTGAGCGCTTTGCGCAGGTTGGCGGGCGGAATCGGATTGTCGAGATCGCAGGCGGCCACTTGCGCCAGGGCATGGACGCCGGCATCGGTGCGTCCGGATGCGGTGACGCTGACCGGCTTGCCTTCGATCTGGGCCATGGCCGCTTCGATGGTTCCCTGGATGGTGGCGAGCCCGGGTTGCACTTGCCAGCCATGATAGGCCGTGCCGTCGTAGGCCAGCGTCAGGCGCAGGCGGCGCGCCATTAGACGCTCGCGCGGGAACCGGGTTTGACCACCTGCGAGCCTTGGGCACAGAGCGGGCAAACGGAAGGATCGTAGGTGACGACGTGCATCACGGCCAGGGCCACGCGGGGCACGCCGAGGTCGGCGCGGCCACCCGAGCGGTCGATGATGGAGCCTGCGCCCACCACGCGCACGCCCGCGCTCTTCAAGAGTTGGATGACCTCGGCGGAACTGCCGCCGGTGGTGATGACATCCTCAATGACCACGGCGGTTTCGCCGGGCTTGACCGTAAATCCGCGGCGCAGCGTCATCTTGCCGTCGACACGCTCGGTGAAGATGTGCCGCGCGTTGAGGGCGCGGGCGACTTCATGGCCGATGATGAGTCCCCCCATGGCCGGGGAGACGACGGCATCGATGTTGCGCATCGGCTCGAGTTTGCGCAGCGCGGCGGCAAGATTGCGCCCGAGTTCCTCGGCGTGTTGCGGATGCTGCAAGACGAGAGCGCATTGCAGGTATTCCGGGCTATGCAGCCCGCTGGTGAGGCGAAAGTGTCCGGTGAGGTAAGCGCCTGTTTGCTCGAACAGGGCAAGGGTGCGTTCTTGGATGTTGGTCACGTTGGGTAAACGCACATCAGTATACCATTCGGTTTCGTTGCATCCGCGCTGCACCGAATCCCGGAAACGGACACTTCGCATGCAAGGCATGGCCTGATTCTGATAGATTTAGCCGCCAAATGCGAATGGCCCTCGGGATGCGGAGAAGCAGTAAGGTAACATGAGAGATTAGGGAACATTCCGGGTCTTAGTTCCGTCGTTCGAATGCGAGTGCCCCGTTTCAGCTTTGGAGAATTTCCAGTGAACCAGCAGATTGCCTTATTTGCCGTTTGGATGTTGTTGTGCGCCCCGTTTCTGCCCGCGCAGACGGGTACGCCGCAACCGCAGGAGCGCCCCACAGCAACCCCGGGGTGGGGAATGAGCGGAGTGCGGGGATGGCTCGAGCGCTACAAGCCGCAAAGCGTGGATCCGATCAACCTGCGCAATTCGGGGCGGCTGGACATGCTGGTGCGCGCCGGGCGGTTGTACTTATCGCTCCAGGACGCCATTGCGCTGGCGCTCGAAAACAACCTGGACATTGAAGTGCAGCGTTACGGGCCGCTGCTGGCGGACACGGAACTGCTGCGCGCGCAGGCGGGCGGTTTTATCCGCGGGATTCCCACCACGCTGACGACGACGACGACGAACGTGGCCAACCAGGTATCGGGATTGGGTGGACTCGGATCGAGCGTCGGGCGCGGCGGCACGGGCGGAGGCGGCACGGATACGCAGTCGGCCGGCGGGTTCGTGTTCCAGCAGACCGGCACCACGATTCCGATTCTCGATCCGGTGGTCAGCATGGGCTACGGTTTCTTCCACCGCACGACGATCAACTCGAACTCCTTCGCCACGGGCGTGCCGGCATTCGCCGTGCGCAATAATTCTCCCTATTTCAGCTTTCAGAAGGGCTTCCTCTACGGAACGAACATCTCGCTCGACATGAACACGAGCTACGTGCGCAGCACCGTGCCCCGCGCCGAAATCAACCCTTACTACACGGGCAATTTGGGATTCACGGTGAGCCAGAACCTGCTGCGCGGATTCGGAATGGCGGTGAACAACCGTAATATTCGGATCGCCAAGAATGAAATCGCGGTGAGCGATCTGGTATTCCAGCAGCAGGTGATCACAACGATTTCGAACATCATCAATATCTATTGGGATCTGGTGAGCTTCAACGAAGACGCGAAGGTGAAGAAGCAGGCCCTGGCGCTGGCCGAAAAGCTGCTCAGCGACAACAAGAAGCAGGTGGAGATCGGAACGCTGGCGCCGATCGAGATTGTGCGCGCCGAAGCCGAAGTGGCGCGCAACCAGCAGGACCTGACCGTGTCCGAAACGCGCGTGCTCCAGCAGGAGACGGTGTTGAAGAACGCACTCAGCCGCACGGGCGTCTCAAACCCGCTCATCTCGGATGTGCATATCGTGCCGACCGATTCCATCCGCATCCCGGACACCGAGCCGGTTCGCCCCATCCAGGACCTGGTGAACACGGCCATTGAGCGGCGGCCGGACATGCAGCAGATCCGGCTGAGCATCGAGTCCTCGAAGATCGGCCTGGAGGGAACGAAATCGCAGTTGAAGCCGAGCCTCGATCTGGTGGCCTCGATGCGCAACAACGGGCTGTCGGGCACGCCGCAGTTGATCTCCGTGCCGGGGGTTCCCGGGCTGGTGCAGCAGGCGAATCCGTTCTTCGTGGGCGGATATCCGGGCGTGCTGGGGCAGATTTTCCGGCGCAACTTCCCCGACTACAACGTACAGTTCCAGTTGAATATTCCGATTCACAACCGGCAGGCGCGGGCCGATTATGCCAATGACCTGCTGCGGCTGCGGCAACAGGAGTTGCGGCAACAGGCGGCGATCAACAACGTGCGCGTGGAAGTGCAGAACGCGCTGATCGGATTGCAACAGGCGCGGGCGGGATACCAGTCGGCGATGAAGTCGCGCATTTTCGCCGAGCAGACGCTCGATGCCGAGCAGAAGAAGTATGCGCTCGGAGCATCCACCATCTTCCTGGTGATTCAGGCGCAACGCGACCTGGCGGTGGCGCAGGCGGCGGAAGTGAATGCACTGAGTTCGTATAGCAGGGCGCGGGTTTCGCTCGATCAGGCGCTCGGCGTGACACTGGAAGTCAACAACGTGTCGATTGACGAAGCGCGCAAGGGTTCGGTGTCGAAGCCGCCGAGCACGGTTCCCATGGGCAACCAGCAGTAGGACCACGGCAGCCGCTAAGGGTGTTCCTTGAGGCCGTAGTTTGCGCGGACATAAGCGGCGGAGAATCCGGCGCGGAGCATGTTGTGGACGCCGATGCGGGCGGCCATGATGGCGCCTTGCGCGCCGCGGCGGCGTTTTTCCGGCAGGGTACTCGCCAAGCCGAGCCATGCGGTTTTGCCATGGAGGACGAGCGAGCCTCCGGCGGCCGGCATATCGCCATCCCAGGCGAGAAAGCCGCCACCCGGGACGGCCGGCTAGAGCGGCCACCACTCGGAGAGAGCGGGGGGCATACCGAAGCCGGCGCAGGCGACTTGGCCGAGGTGCGCGGCTTCGGCCGGGAGCGCTTCGCGGACGGTGAACTCGGTGGCCAGCGCATCGGGCGGCGCGGTGTGGCGGAAGAGTTTGACCCAGGCGCGTTTCGGCTCAGGCCAGCGGCGGCGGCCCACTTGCGGAGCTGCCGCTGCTGCCGGGACGGAGCGATGTGGACGAGGAACTGGCCGATGGGAGTCCGTGCCAAAGCGGCGACGATGCGGCCGATGCCTGCGGGCGAGGCAACGGAACGGACGCTCGAATCCGATGGCGCGGTTGAAATCGGCGTAGTCGACGCCACGCCTGCGGAGGACGCCGGCGCTTCCCATTCGTCGACCTGCGCACCGGTCAGGCAGCGAGCGCTTTGGCGGCGGCCGGGAAATCGGCGTCCTTGACGTAGATGACGTAGCCGTAGCCGCCTTTGCCATCGATGACGCCGGTGGAGGCGTAGATGTTGACCTTGGCGTCGAGCAGGCGCAGATGGATGGCGGCGAGTGCGCCGAGTTCATCGTCGCCGGTGATGAGGAAGGCGTGTTGCGGTCCGGTGATGTTCCACCCTGCTTGTTTCGCGGCTGCGGTGAGTTTGGCGCTGTTGTCGGGGAAGATGGTCAGCTCCACGCAATTGGCCCCGTAGGGGACTGCGCTGAAGGCCAGCAGATTCACTTCCTGGCTGGCCAGATTCGCCAGTAGCTCGTAGGCACGGCCTGGCTTGTCCTCCACTCTGGTATAGAAGTAGTCCACGCTACGAACGTTCAGTGCCATGTCGCCCTCCTTTAGAAAAGCGTCAGCGAACCGTAGGGTATTGAATGCCGAGTTGCTCCAAGTACGTTTCGTACTTCGCGGGATTATAGTAGTACGGTTTGAGCAGCGGTGCAAACCGTTCCATTTTTTCCTTGTTGAGGAAGGTGGCGGGCTGGTCTGTGCTGCCGATGAGCGGTTGGTATTTCTGGTCCTTGGTCTGGACTTCGTTGAAGTATTTCCAGGCGTCCTCGCTTAACTTGGGTTGGGTGAGGAAGTCGAGGGCGGTGAGCACTTGAGCCTTGGCGCCGGCGGTGGAGCCTTTGTGGGCAATGGGAGTGGCCATGGCGACGGCGTTGGCCCAATGATGGCCGGGGAGATTGGGGATGTTGGCGGGATAGCGCATGTAGGTCATGGGCATGATCCAGGAGATGTCGCCGACGTCGTCGGAGCCGCCGCCACGGGACTCCTTGGGCGGCGCGAGTTCTTCGACCTTCGTTTTGAGCCCGTCCTGTTTTTGGCCGAGTTCTTTCTGGAGCGCCTTGGCGAGGGTGATGTCGGCTTCGGACCATTGGGGCATGCCGACGGTGGCGATGTTTTTCGATTGGACTTCGGCGATGACCTTATTGAAGTGATTGGGCCAAGCGGAGCCGACGACGCGCCAACTGACGGATGTTCCGGTCATGGTGGCGGCGGAGTTGGCGATGGTGTTGGCGGCTTCGAACATTTCGGTGATGCGCTTGTAGTCGAGTTCGCGGAGGTAATACCAGACCGTGGCTTCGCTGGGAACGACGTTGGGCTGATCGCCGCCGTTGGTGATGACGTAGTGGGAGCGCTGTTCGGTGCGCATGTGTTCGCGGCGCATATTCCAGGCCATGTTCATCAGCTCGACGGCGTCGAGGGCGCTTTTGCCGCGCCAGGGAGCACCGGCGGAGTGAGCGGCCTGTCCGCGGAAGGTGTACATGACGGAGACGAGTCCGCTGTTGGAGGCGGGCTGGCCGTAGCTGCTGGCGAATTCGTTGCCGACGTGGACGCCGAGCATGATATCGAGTCCTTTGAAGAGTCCGGCGCGAACCATGAAGGCCTTGGTGGCGACGAGTTCCTCGGCGACTCCGGGGAAGATTTTGAGGGTGCCTGGGATGCCGTGTTTCTGCATCATCTCCTTGAGGACGAGGGCGGCGACGACGTTGACGGCCATGCCGGAGTTGTGGCCTTCGCCGTGGCCGGGGGCTTCTTCGACGATGGGGGCATGGTAGGCGACGCCGGGTTTTTGGGAGGCGCGGGGGATGCAGTCGATGTCGGTAATGAAGCCGATGGCGGGCTTGCCGGAGCCCCAGGTGGCGACCCAGGCGGTAGGTATGCCGGCAACGCCGCGCTCGACCTGGAAGCCGTTCTTTTCGAGGAGGGCGGTGAGGTATTTGGAGGTTTCGTATTCGTGGAAGCCGAGTTCGGCGAAGCTGAAGATCTGGTCGACCATCTGCTGGACGAGCCTCTGGCGGCGATCGACGGCGGCGAGGCCTTCCTGCTTGAGGGCGTCGAGGTTCGCGGGTTGCGATGGGGCGAGGGAGGCGGAGAGCGGCATGGCGAGCATCGAACGGCGTGAGAGCATGGGCGTATTGTAGCCCATGGGGTTTCGAGGGGGCTACGCAATTCGACACATGCCCGCAAAATCAGGGTCCGCCAGAGTGCGGTACTCTAATTTACGATTCCCGCCCCCAAGGCCGTCCAAAACCGCCCCGCCGCCCCCCGCGCCCCATCCCCCGTCTCCCCCGCCGGACCCACGCAACTCGGACAACCGGATTCACAAGGGCAGCGAGCAATTAAGTCGAGAGCCCCACTCACCAACCGCCCCCGCAACTCATACAAAGGTCCGCTCTGCCCAATCCCCCCCGGATACGGATCGTACAAAAACAAATCCGGCTCAAACACCGTCTTCCCCTCCGCGATGTCCTCCGTCAGCGCCACCCCCAAATCCCGTGGATCGCACATCAGCAACATCGCCCCGATCGCCCGCATCGCGTTCCCCATCCCCGCCAGCCCATTCAACTTCTCCGACGGCGGCAAATCCGGAAACCGCGCCCAAAACTTCTCCGGAAAATGCAGCCAGAACGCCGTCGTATGCATCTCCTGCTCCGGCATCGACAAGTTCCCCGCCCCCACATTCTCCAGCGTATAGAACTTGACCTTCTTGAACCCCACCACCTGCCGGTTCACCCGCACCTCTCCATGGGCGGCGACGGCGTCGCACATCGGCGAAGAAGCAAACCGCTCCAGCTCCTTCACCTGCGTGTAATCGATCGCATCGGTAAAGTAATCGCACTCCACCCGTCTCACAAACGCTTTCCGCTGCTCGTAGTCGAACTTCTCCACCTGATACTGCCGCGCCTCATGCAGGTAGATCGCCTTCTCATGCAGCTCGACCAATGCCGCCGGAAACGACACCTCGGCTATCACCTTCGGCTCCCCCGTAATATCGATCACCACGAAGTTATCGCTCGTCACGGCACGCAAACTGATCGCATCCGCCGGATACGTATCCGACGTCCAATGCCAGGCTCCCGCCGAATGGTGCAGCAACCCCAACTCCCCCAGGAACCGGCACAGCTTCCCCGTCTCATGCGGCCCGAATTTTTCCCCATCCTTCACCGGCAGCTCAAACGCCGCGCACTTCAAGTGATTGACTAAGATCTCCAGGTTATCCGGATGGATCGCCGCACGTTCCGGAGCCTGCGAGAAGAAATAATCCGGGTGCTCCACAATATACTGGTCGAGCGGCGCGCTCGAAGCCACCAGCACCGCCAGCGACGTATTCTGCCGCCGCCCGGCGCGCCCCGAGCGCTGCCACGTCGAAGCCACCGTACCCGGATACCCCGCCATCACCACCGCGTCCAGCGTCCCGATATCGATTCCCAATTCTAGGGCATTCGTCGCCACCACACCCCGAATCTCCCCATCCCGCAGCTTCCGCTCAATCTCCCGCCGCTCCCGAGGCAGATACCCGCCCCGATACCCCCGAATCGTGCCCGGAGCCGCCAACCCCTTTTCACAGGCGTCCTTCAAGTAGGTAATCAAAATTTCGGTCGCAAGCCGATTATTACAAAAGACTAACGTCTGCTGTCCGCGATCGATCATCTCCACCGCTATCCGCTTCGCCTCGTGCAGATAGCTCCGCCGGATCCCCAACTGCGCATTCACCACCGGCGGATTGTAAAACACCACATACTTCTCCCCCGTCGGCGCACCGCTCGACGCAATCAGCTCAAACGGAGCCTCCATCAACTGCTCGGCCAGCTCCTTCGGATTGGCAATCGTCGCCGACGAGCAGATAAACTGCGGCTTCGATCCATAAAACTCGCACAGCCGCTTTACCCGCCGGATGATGTTCGCCAGATGCGAACCATAGACGCCTCTATAATAATGAAGCTCATCGATCACGAAATACTTGAGGTTCTCGAAAAACTTCGCCCACTTGGTATGGTGCGGCAGAATCCCGGCATGCAGCATATCCGGATTCGTAAACGCCACATTCGCCCGCTCCCGAATCGCCTTCCGCGCATCCTGCGGCGTATCCCCGTCATAGGTAAACGCCCGAATCCCGGACCCCATCGCGTCCACAGCCAGGTTAAACTCGACCAGTTGATCCTCTGCTAGAGCCTTTGTCGGGAATAGATAGAAAGCACGGGCATTTGCATCGCTCAGCAGATGATTCAAGACCGGCAGGTTGTAGCACAGCGTCTTCCCGCTCGCCGTCGGAGTCACGATGACCGTATTCCGCCCCTCCGCAATCCGGTCAAACGCCTCCCGCTGATGCGAGTACAGCCGCGTAATCCCCCGCCCCCGCAGCATCCGCTGGAGCGGTTCCGCCACCGACGCCGGGATATCCGCGAACTCCCCCGCCTTCGCCGGCAGATGCCGCAACGCCCGAATCGGCGAATTCGGTTGCGCCATCCATTCCTGCATGCGCGCCAGTACGGCATCGAGCGACGGCTTGTGCACCAGCGACGACGATTCCGGTTCATCCGCAAACAAATTCAGGTTCATTTCTTCGCCTTTTGTTTGCCAGTATACCGCAGCCAAGGCCATCGCGGAGATCCGTAATTGCGAAGGCCCCATGTCCGCCGCATGGGGCCTTTCCGCCGCTCAGGCTTTCTCGAGGAACACTCGGGAATCGTAAAACACTGCGCTTCCGCCGACCACATCGCTCAGTGGAGATCGAATGTATGGATCGACCACCATGGCGGAGTTTGCGTGCAATCCCGCGCCCCGCCGCGCATCGCCCTTAACAATCGCCCCGTCAACGATCTGATCCGAAGCTCCATAGGCCCAGTGCCCGTAGCCGAGTTCGAAGGAAACCACGCCAACCCGGATGCGGTCGCTGACCCGTACCTTCCCCACCAGAGCCTTCGATTGCCCGTTGCCGAGACTCCATGCGCCTTCTCGGTTCCCGGCCGAAGTGACACGCACCTGATCTCCGTCCCTAAGGCCAAGCCGTTGGGCATCCGCGCGGTTGATCTCGATATAGTTCTCCGGCTGGATTGCGGTCAGCCAATAGTTCGAAATGGTGCGGCTCTTACAGGCGAGCATACTGCGGTTGGTGATCAGCGAAAGCGCGGCCCCACCATGCTCCAGATCGTTCCCGGTGGCATCCTGGCGCGGCAGGTAGGTGGGCGTGCCGCTCAAATACGCCCCCGTCATCGAATTGCGCGTTGTGGCCGCCTTTTCGTGGTAGAGATTGACAAGCTTGCCGTACTTGTTCTTCACCTGCTCGCCGGTCCACGCTTCGCTGTAGCTCCACCATCTTCCTCCGCGGTTCAGGACGTAGACGACCTTTCTCCACCAGTCGCCGACGGGCTTGCGCCAGCGGGCCTCGTCGAACATGGACTTCGGCAGATGTTTGCGGGCATCGAGAAAAGCTTTTACTTCCTCGTCGCTCGCATCGGGACAAACGTCGGCACTCGAGGATGAATCGCCGTGGGCGATGTTGGCGACCATCCGCAGGTAGTAGTCTTCCGGGCAATTGAGATCGCCGGAGGCTCCGAACCCTCCCGGGCCGAATCCTGGCAATTGGAGACGTTCGGCAAGGGCCAGAAACACCGCTTCCATCGAGATCGGCATTTCATGGTTGAACACGCGCACGGTCTCGTTCGGGGAAGCGATGGCAGGCTGCCGCACCGGCGAAACCCGGTGAACGATGGAGGGATGGGTGCGGTGGAACTCCCATCGTTCCAGATAGGTCAGGTCGGGAAAGATGTAGTCGGCATACTGGCTGGTTTCGCCGATGGTGATATCGCAGCACACAAAGAGGGGAATCTTCGATGTATCCATCAGCGTCGGGATCAGCGAATGGCCGGCGGGCAAGGCGTACACGGGGGAACCCATGTAGAGGAACAGCGCTTTGATGGGATACGGATACGCGTCGCCGGCCGATGGGATCACCTCCTGATAGACATCGCTTGCCAGCGGATACCAAGGACGTTTCGCCGGGTAGTTGGCGAAGATCGTGCTTTTTTCGTAGCTGGCGCCGCCGCGGATGATGTCGAGGCCGAACGGGGTGATCTTGCTCGGGTGATCTCCCAGTTGGAAGGGCCTCCCGGCGCCTCCCGTTTCCCCGTAAGCCCCGCCGCCGTAGACCAAGCCACCCTTCCAGTCCAGGTTGCCGATCAGTGTGTTCAGTGCGCCCATGGTGGCCAGGACGTTGTAGAACCCGTTGGTATGCTGCGAGACGCCGCGGTGGATTTCCACGACGGCCTTCTTGCCGTGTGAGGTGAACTCAGAGGCCATCGTGACGATGTCGTTGGCGTTGAGGCCGGCTAGAGTGGCCCATTCCTGTATCGTTCTGCGCGCCGACTCCTCATACAAGAGGAAAAGCCCGGACTTGACCCGAATGCCCTCGATGGTGGTATCCACGAACAGGTCGCCCTGAGCGGGCTTGGTGGCGTCATCGGACTTGAACGCCACTGGTTTTCCGTCGCTTAGGCAAACGAACGTGTCCGCGTCTCCCCCCAGTCCGATTTCGCTGGCGCGGAGGAACCCGGCCGCCGAACCATCGGGGCGAAGCTTCACTAACCATGCGCCATTCGACCAGGTAGGCTCGCCGTCGGCCGTGGCCGCCGCCTTGTTGCAGTTTTCCAAATAGCGTTTGTCGTAGCGCTCATTTTCGATGATCCAGCGGATCATCCCCAGAGCGAAGGCGGCGTCTTCACCCGGTTTGATCGGCAGCCATTTCCAGGCCTTCGATGCAATCTTGCTGTGGCGCGGATCGATGACGGCGATCTTCAGCCGCTTGGTTGCCAGTCCACGGGTGATCTTCGGGACCTTGAGCGGCGGGCCGTAGTTGCCTTCGAGAACGTTCGCACCCCAGTAGATAATGAACTCGGCATTCGAGGTGTCGGCCATCCAGTAGGCTTTGGCCCCGCCGGTAAACTTGCCGCCGCTCGGCTGTTCGGACATGGCTTTTCCGGCAAAATAAATCGAGCCTTGGCAGACCGTCGTATGCCCGTGGGCGTTATTGCTCCCGAAGCTGTCCTTGACAAACCGCAGGAAGAAGTCCTGCCGTCCCGCTTTCAAGCGGCCCCAGTTGAAGACGAACTGGTTGTTCTTGGGCCCAAAATCGGGATGATCGGGATCGATCAGCGTGTCGAGATGCGCGCGGTACTTTTCCTGGAACTCCGCCACGGTCATCTTCTTGTCCTGGATATTCGCAACGTCGGCCGCCATGGCCGAGAACACCGAGCGGTCCTTGAGCGCAAACAACTCGCGCAGGCCGGTCACGGCCCGGCCGCCGTCGGCGGCAAACAGTGCGCCGCCGTTGACAATTTCGTCAATCGCCTGATCGAACGGAATACTGGTCCATTTGCCTTCGCCGCGCTTGCCGGCGCGTTTGAGCACCTTCACGATCCGGTAGGGATCGTAGCTGCTTTGGATACCACTCTGTCCCTTCGGGCAGATGGAGCCCTTCAGCCGGGCAGCCTGTGTCACCGGCGTGCGCCAGTCGATGTGGGGATCCATGGCGCGGGGTCCGTAGGGGTTGCCGTCAATCTTGACGGCCATCCCGTCCTCGATCTTGACCTTGATTTCGCAGCCCGTGTTGCATTGCAGGCAGGTGGAGTAGATGTAATCGGAGGCCGTAACCGGCTTGGGCGTGGCCCGCGGCGGCTCTCCGGTCTGCTGCCCCTTCAGCGCAGCGGTGAGGCAAGCCGCGCCCAGCAGCGCGCCTCCACGGATCATCTCCCGCCGCCCGGCGAATTCGTCCCTCTTGGGTGTTTCTGTGGAATGTTGGGAATTCATGGCTGATCCTCTTCGTCCTAATGGCATGCGGCACAGTTGATATGAGGCGTATCCGGCATGGATTCCTCGAAGTAAATCACCCGCGGCTTCAGCCCGAGATTCTCGTGGCCCTTGAACACTCTGCGGCCTTGCGTCACTTCGTTCACCAGGCTGGAAGGATTGTTCGCATCCCCGAAGTACATGGCTCCGCCGATGCAAGTGGAGACGCATGCCGGCAGCACGCCGACGTCCAGCAGGTGGCTACAAAAGTTGCATTTCCGGGCTGCCCCGGCAAGCGGGTTAACGCCCCGTTTGCGCGCGTAGGTTTTCCCAGCCTCGACGAACGTCCGCTCTTCGTAGGCCTGCGGCGCAGGCGTGGATTGCGTGAACGTGGCGTTGTCATCGACGTAGGCCATCTTCACCGGGCATGCCCGCGCAGCCACTTCCGCATAGGCGCCGCGCAACCGTGTCTGGTCGAACTCCACGATGCCATCCGCCCGTTTCACCACCATCCCCGAAGGCACGGCTCTCGCGCAGGGAGGATCCTCGCATTGCAGGCAATTCGCCGGTTTATAGATAGCCCACGGAGTGGGCCCGATGGGCAGATCCTTCTTGATCACACGGCGGAACGAGCCGGCCGGACCGGACGGGTTCTCCGCACGGCAGGCCACGCTACAGGCATCGCACCCGATGCACTTGCGGGTGTCCACTACCATCAACCAGGAAGGTTTTCTCCCTTTGGCGATCGTGTCTTCGAGTTCCAATTGCATGCGGAGGGTGTTTGCCCCTGGCGTTTCCGCGTTCACCGGAGGAAGCTCCGCTGCTTCGGCTTCTTTTTCCAAGAGCAGTTTGCCGCCGACGGCGGCCGTCATCGCACCGGAACCCACCCCCGCGATTGCTTTCAAGAATCTGCGCCGCGCACCAACCGGCCCGTTGGCGTCCTCTGCCATAATGCGTCTCCTTTGCCGTTACTGTCGGAGTGATCACGCTCCGATTGCTGTTAGTCGAAGCAATCGATATGCCAATTGGAGGGCGCCCGCGCGAAACTTCTGGAATTGTGGAAGTTAGGAATCGGGTGCCGCGGCACGCATGCCGCCGCTTTACCCGCCATTGAGCGAGATCACCCACCCAGGCATGGCTCGCTCTGTGCATAGAGACACTGCCAGACCCCAAACGGTGACAGGGGTAAATGCGCGTACGGGCCTTGCGGCCCGCCGCTCGGCGCGATCACAAGCCACGTTCGGAAGACGCCTCGTCTGGCCCGCCACTATGCGGGCGTCCGGCACGTGTCGATCTGCTCGAATCTGCCGTCAAAATACTTTCGATTGATCCACAAGGCGACATTCACCAACCCGATCAGCACCGGCACCTCCACCAGTGGCCCGATCACTGCCGCGAAGGCCGCGCCATGGTGGATTCCGAACGTCGCAATGGCCACGGCGATCGCCAACTCGAAGTTGTTCGAAGCTGCCGTGAAGGAAAGCGTGGCCGCCTCGGCGTAACGCGCTCCAACCTGTTTGCTCATCCAGAACGAAGCGAAGAACATCAGCACGAAGTACACGGTCAAGGGTATGGCCACGCGGATGACATCGAGCGGGAGTTGCACAATCATCTCCCCTTTCAGCGAGAACATCACCACGATCGTGAACAGCAGCGAGATCAATGTAATCGGACTGATCCGCGGAATGAACTTCGTTTCATACCAGGGCTTTCCGTGCGTCCGCACCAGGGTGAAGCGGGTGATCATGCCGGCCAGAAACGGGATCCCCAGATAGATGAATACACTCTTGGCGATCTCCGCCATGGAGATGTCCACTTCCACCGCCGCAAGCCCCAGCCAGCGCGGCACGGTTGCCAGGAAAAAGTAGGAATACACCGAGAAAAACAGCACCTGAAAGATCGAATTAAAGGCCACCAGGCCGGCGGCATACTCCCTGTCCCCCCGGGCAAGGTCGTTCCATACGATGACCATCGCGATACAGCGCGCCAGCCCGATCAGAATCAGACCGGTCATATACTCCGGTTTATCGCGCAGGAACAGGATCGCCAGAACGAACATCAACACCGGCCCCACCAACCAGTTCTGTATCAGCGACAGCAAGAGCACCCGCCGGTGCTGGAACACCCGGCTCAACTCCTCATACTTCACTTTCGCAAGCGGCGGATACATCATCAGGATCAGTCCGATGGCGATCGGAATGGACGTTGTCCCGACGCTGAACCGGTCGAGGAACGGAACAATGCCCGGAAAGAGATAGCCCGCACCCACGCCCAGGCCCATGGCCGCAAAAATCCAAAGCGTCAGAAATCTGTCCAAAAAGGACAATCGCGGTTGAGTGTCGTTTGTCATGGCGATCCTATGCTTCTACTATAATCGAATTATCGAACAACGCCAATACTTTTGTTCCCCTGGGCAAGCATCCGTGCTGTCTGCATCAGCAATCCGGCGGCCAGCA
>CAYOBO010000147.1:0-15616 GCA_964402295.1 uncultured Candidatus Solibacter sp.
AGGTCGGTTGCCATCGCCTTCGGCACTCCTCGGTTGACAGAAGCGCCACCGCGGACGTTGACGAAACGATGCGACACACCAATGCCACCATATAAAGAGCAGATTTCCTACAGCCGATGGTACGGGTAACGGGGCGCGCGCGCGTTCTTGCGCGAGCCGGAGTCATTCTGCCATACTGAGGCTCACCTGAAAACCGAGAAGAGGATCGAGCGTTCGAAATGTCGAAAGACGTGATTGTTGCGGCGGATCTGGGCGGCACGCCGTTGACGCCAGATGAGCTCGCCTCGATACCCGAACTCTCCACCATTCGGAAGGAGATTTGGGGCAAGTTCCCCGGGGCGATTGCGCGCAAGACCTTTCGTGCGGGAGAGATTCTCTTTCGCGAGGGGGATTCGGGGAACACGGCGTTTCTATTGCTTTCCGGTGAAGTGGAACTGACGCTCCATGCGGCGCGTGGCATGGCCCAGGCGGCCGGCCCCGTCTCCAATGGAGGATTGTTGCACAACCTCACGCGGCTTGGCAATTACCTGAAAGGCGTGCCGGCCAAGCGCAAATCCGAGGAGAAGACCGACCGGACGCATATCCCGATCGACGGCCCCGTCGATCTGCCGGTAGACAATCCGCTGGCCCATGTGAAGGCCGGGGAGATCTTTGGGGAACTGTCGGCGCTGGCGGCATTGAAGCAGGAGAAGCTGAAACGGGCGAAGTTCTATCCGCGCTCGGCCACGGCCCGCGCCGTATCGGATGTGGTGGTGTTGGAGATGCTGCCCAACATCCTGAACAACGTGCTCTACAATTCGCCGGCTTTCAAGGATACGCTCAACAAGAATTACCGCGAGCGGGCCCTCGATACGCAGTTGCGGAGCGTACCGGCGCTGGCTGGGCTGTCCCAGGAGTTTCTGAACTACCTTCGTGAGCGCGCCGAGCTAGTGGATGCCATTCCCGGGCAGGTGATCTGCAAACAGGGCGACGTGGCGGACTCCTTCTATTTGATCCGCATGGGATTCGTGAAGGTTTCGCAGCAGTTTCCTGGCGGAGAAATGGTGCTCAATTACATCTCGCGAGGCTCCTACTTCGGCGAGATTGGGCTGCTGCCTCCAGTGTTTCGCCTGGTGGCGCGCAACACCCTGGGCCCCCAGACCGCCATCGCCGTGGTGGGCCGCGATGCCGTGACCGTGGGACGCAATCCGGCTTCGGAAAAGGCGCTGCCGGTGGGCTGGGATGAATATGTGTCGCGAGAACACTTCCGCGTGCAGGTGGAAGAGGGGAAGGTTCGCGTGAAGCGGCTGCCCGGCGGCAAAAATCCGCTCAAGTTCCAGGGGCTTAACTCGGATTCGTTTCTGCTCGGACCGGGGGATTCGTTTCAACTGGGCAATACGGTGTTTGAACTCCAGGAAGACGACTACCCGGCCGGACGGCGCATGGCAACGTGCACGGCGATGGACTTCTGCCAACTGGTGCGCATCAAGGCGGAAGAGTTCCACCGCATGCTGGCGGAATATCCCGAGGTGGAGTCGGCAATCGCCGAAGTGGCCCGCGCGCGGCGGCAGATGAATGCCCAACTGATGTCGCGGGTCTCCACCGTCTATCTGGACGATTTCCTAGAATTGGACCTGATGCAGGGGCAGAACCTGCTGCTCATCGACCTGGAGAAATGCACACGCTGCGATGAATGCGCGCGGGCTTGCGTGGCCACGCATCCGGATCGTATCCCACGGCTGCTGCGCGAAGGATTGCGCTTTGACAAGTACCTGGTGCCGACCTCGTGCCGGGCATGCCTGGATCCGCTGTGCATGACACGCTGCCCGGTGGGCTCGATCCGCCGCAAGCAGACACTGGATATCGTCATCGAGGATTGGTGTATCGGATGCGGCAACTGCGCCATCGACTGCCCCTACGGGAACATCAACGTGGTGAAGATCGGAGACGGGCAGAAGGCGGAACCGCGGCCGAAGGCTACGGTTTGCGATCTGTGCGTGGACTACCCCGAACCGAACTGCGTGCGCGCATGTCCGCACGATGCGGCGTTGCGCGTCGATCCGAAGCGGTTTTTCGCGCGCGATCTGGCGGGTGTTCCGTTGAATGTGCCGACGGCGGCTCCGGCGGCGGCTCCGCTCGATCAGACCCCGCTCCTGCAAGAGACGCGGATTCACACGAACATCGGCGACCTCCTGTCGATGCTGCCGCGGTTGCGTGTGCGCAGCGGATTGCAGGAAGGCCAGATCCTACAGTTGCGGTTCCCCTCGACTACGCTAGGGCGCGCGGCCGAATGCGATTTGCGATTCGAAGATGATGGAATCTCCCGTGTCCATTGCACGATTTATTTGGACCGCAGCCGCGCCGTGGTGCGCGACAACAACTCCACGAATGGAACGCTGGTGAACGGGCAGGCGGTTGCCGAAACGGAGTTGCGCAATGGAGATGTGATCTCGATCGGCGATGTGGATGTGGAGTATCTATCGGGACGGATGCAATGATTGTCGACCGCACACACCGGGAGTGGATTCTGGCTACGGCGGCCATCGCTTTGGCGAGCACGCTGGCTTATCTTGTGTATGCGCTCGTGGCGGTGAACGGCCCACGGGGCGGATCGGCAATGGGGCTCACGTTTGGATTCGCGGGCACGGGGATCATCGTCTTCGAATGCCTGCTGGGATTGCGCAAGAGGTACCCGGCATCGCCGCTGGGCAGGGTGAAAACGTGGCTGCGAGCGCACATCTGGCTGGGGCTGCTGAGCTTCCTGCTCATCCTGTTTCATACGGGCTTCGGCTGGGGGCAGGGGCTTTCGTTCCTGTTGATGCTGCTGTTTCTGGCGATCACGGCCAGCGGGATCGCCGGACTGGCTCTTCAGAACTGGATCCCAAAGCGGATGACGGAACTGGTCCAGAGGGAAACGGTCTACGAACAGATCCCCAATGTGATCGATTCGCTGCGCCTGGAGGCGGACGAACGGGCGGAGTTTGTCACGGGGGGGATGGGAATCGAGGAAGTTCCCGACGAGCGGCTGCTGCGGGCGGGCGGCAAGAAATACTACTTCGACGCCGCGCAGTTCAAAAGCGCGATGGAGAAGATCGAGGCGGTGCGGATCAAGCGGCGGGCGAGTCCGCAGATTGCCGTCGACGGGGCGTCGGTAGCTGCGCTGCGGGCGCATTACCTCAAGGAAATCCGGCCCTATTTATTTCCGCGGACGGAACGGGCAGGAAGACAGTTGTTTCAGACACAGCAGGCGGTGGCCGCCTACTTTGAGCGATTGCGAACCATCTTGCCGCCTGAAGCTCATGAGGTATTACTCGATCTGGAAGCGATTGTGGAGGAGCGCAGGCAACTGGCGATTCAGGTGAAGCTGCATCGCTGGCTGCACGGCTGGCTGCTGGTGCACTTGCCGCTCTCGATGGCGTTTCTGGTGCTGACGATGGTTCACGCGTTGGTGTCGCTGGTGTATTAGCCATGGCAAGAGAAGAAAAGCCCCTCGAGTACGAACGGCGAACGGCGGATACGAAGACGCTGGCGCAACGGCTGTTGCTTGCCTACCAGAACAACGGCGACTGGCTGCGGGTGTGGCGCAAGCGGCTGGGGTATGGATTGCCGCTGTTGGCGGCGCTGGGGATTGTGCCCTTTCTCGCGGGCGTTGGGGGAGGAAAGCGGGTCTTTACGAATGGCCCGATCTCGGGCGCGCATGTGATTTTCGAGCAGGACTGCAAGAAATGCCATTCCCTCTCGTTTGCCAAAGTACAGGATCAGGATTGCAAGGTATGCCATG
Organism: uncultured Candidatus Solibacter sp.; assembly: GCA_964402295.1. Taxonomy (GTDB): domain Bacteria; phylum Acidobacteriota; class Terriglobia; order Bryobacterales; family Bryobacteraceae; genus CADEFT01. The sequence continues at coordinate 3,761 of CAYOBO010000147.1, forward strand.
ACGGGCCGCGCCATCGGGAAAACGCCATCGGCGAACCGCGTTGCGCGGTGTGCCACACCGAGCACAAAGGCTCCGAGCAACTCGCTTCGGTGAGCGACGCCAATTGCACGCGCTGCCATCAGGATCTGGCGGCACACGGGAAGAACGTGAAAAGCAAGGCGCTGGCGGTGACGCATTTCGCCAAGGGGAAACATCCCGAATTCAGCGCGGCGTTGCTACGTGACGACCGGCCGCTGCGCTTGAACCATGCCATCCATATGCCCTCGGCGGCGAAGACCATTCGTGGCATCAAGCTACCGATGAAGTGCGTCGATTGCCACACATTCGATTTGTCCGGAGCGGCGGCGCCGGTGACCTTTGAGAAGCACTGCCAGTCGTGCCATAAGGGAGAGCTTGGATTCGATGTATACCAGGTGCTGGGCGGGGAAGCGGGCATTGCGCCGCACAGCAAGGATCCGGAGGGGATCGGCCGATTCATTCGCGAGGCCTACCAGAAGGCGCTCGATGCCAATCCGGCTCTGACGCAACGGCCCCTCGGCCGCAATCTGGATGGCGGCGCTCCGCGCGGCGTTTGGCTGGAGACGGCGGTACGGGATTCGACGAGTTTTGTGTTCGAGAAGAAATGCCGCTATTGTCATGAAGTAACGCAGCAGAACGGATTGCCGGTAGTGGAGAAGGTGAACCGCATTGCGGGGCATTTCGAGAAGGGGAAAGTGGAAGGACCGCGCTGGCTGCAACACGCCGAGTTCCGGCATCACGCACACCGCATGGTGGCTTGCACATCGTGTCACACGAAAGCATTAGAGAGCCGGAAGACCAGCGATATCCTCATTCCGGCAATGGAAACCTGCCTTCCCTGCCACGGCAGTTCCGGAACTCCTATCGACAATTGCTCGCAATGCCATTATTATCACGATAAGGCGTTGGAAAAAGAACGGGATCGAAAGACGATTGAGGAGTTGATCGGATGGGCGCAGCCCTCCGTGGGGCAAGGAGGGCTAAGGGCGCAACGGTAATGGCCGAGACACGCAAGATCGGTGAATACGAGTTGTTGGAGCCGCTACAGGGCGGCACGCATCCTTTGTTCAAGGCAAGGGATGCGGCCGGCCACGTGGTGGCGTTGAAGGCGATTCCGCTCAGCGCCGCTTCCGAAGAACAGCGCGAGCGATTCCTCCGCGAGGCGGAGATCGCCAAATCTCTGGATCATCCGAACTTGGTCAAGGTGATCGCCTCGGGCGCGGGTGAAACACACCTGTATCAGGTGATGGAGATGCTCGAAGGGTCCGATCTGCGCAAGATCCTTGCGCAGAAGACACCCTTGAGTTGGGAACAACGGATGCAGATCATGGAGCAGGTGTGCGATGGATTGGGCTACGCACACTACCGCGGGTTAGTGCACCGCGATCTGAAGCCGGCCAATCTGTTTCTGGAAAACACGGGGCGGGTGCGGATTCTGGATTTTGGCATGGCCCGCATTCAGGACTCGAAACTGACGCAGGCGGGAGTGGCGCTGGGGACATTGAATTACATGGCTCCGGAACAGATTCGCGGGGAGAAGTGCACGCCGGCTTCGGATGTTTTTTCGTGCGGGATTATCTTCTATGAACTGATCACGGGGCGGCATCCGTTCTCGCATGGCAGCGCGGGATTGCAGGAAATTCTGACGAGCGTGTTGTTTCACTCGCCGCCGCCGTTGCGGGACCTGGCGCCGGACGCGCCACAGGGAGTGGAGAATGTGATCGGGCAGGCCCTCGAGAAGGATCCAGCGCGGCGTCCGCAGAATGCCTCGGAATTGCGGGGCATGTTACGGTCGTGCCGCTTGGGCGCGGCGGTGGCCGCTGTGCCGCAGGCGCCGGCTCCGGTGCAGGCTCCGGATTTGGGGGCGACACGCAAGATCCGGCGTCCGGATGTGGAGGCGCTGAAAGCAATGCAGCAGGCTGCTCCGCCGGTTGCTCCGCAGCCCGCCAAGCCATCTCCTCCACCCGCGCCTGCTCCGCGCCCCCAGACCGTGTATTGCCCGGCTTGTACGCAGGCCAATCGGAAAGGCTCCACGGTTTGTCAGCACTGCGGGGCGTCGCTGATGGCGAGTTCCGCAAAGCTGCCCGCAATCGCCGAGAAAACCTCCATGCCGCTGTGGCTGATTGCCGGAATGATTGGGATTGCCGTACTAGCCGTTGTTATCGTTTTGCTCACTCGAAATTGAACCTATTTCCATGAAAAGCCGCATTCTCTTCGTCACGCTTGTTGCTGCCGCCGCTGTGTGGGCGCAGAAACCGCAATATATCGGCGCCGGTGGCTGCTCCGGATCGAATTGCCATGGCGGGACTGCGCCGGCCGATGAAAAGCTAAGCCGTATTTTGACGACGGAGTATTCGGTGTGGTCCATTGCCGACAAGCATTCGCGGGCTGCCAAAGTACTGGAGGAGCCACGCTCGAAACGCATGGCGGAGATCCTGGGGATTGCCAACCCAATGAACGACGCCAAGTGCGCGAGTTGCCATGTGGCGGGGTCGCCGGAGCGCGCCAAGTCCGATGGCGTGGCGTGCGAGGCCTGCCACGGGCCGGCGGAAAAGTGGCTGGGGCCGCATACGCAGCAGAACTCGCATTCGAACAGCGTTTCGTTGGGCATGGTGGACACCAAGAATCTGCGGGTGCGGGCGAAGACCTGCCTGGAGTGCCATCTGGGCGGGGAGGGAAAGAATGTCGACCATGAACTGATCGCGGCGGGCCATCCGGATTTGGCCTTCGAACTGGAAACATTCTCGTTTGCCCAACCGGCACACTATCGCGATCCGAAGCCGGCGGCGGGAAACTCGTTGCCGAAGGTCCGGCTCTGGGCCGTGGGACAGGCGGTGGCGTTGGCTGAGGGCATGCGATTGCTGGAAAAGCATGCAACGACGAAATGGCCGGAGTTTTCCGATTTGGATTGCTACCAGTGCCACCACGATCTGCGCGCGGAGTCGTGGCGGATAGAACGAGGCTATGCGGGACGGCGTCCGGGGACGGCGCAAGTGAATCTGGCGCGGACGGATGTGCTGCGCACGCTGGTGGCCGGGGCGGCGGAGGCGCAGCGGGTGGAGTTCGATGCGGCGTTGCAGCGGCTGGCCGCGGCCGTTTCCGGCAATTTGGGAAATGGCGCGGCAATTGCCGCCGCGGCTCGGGCGGTGGCGCAACAGGCCGATGCACTGGCTGCGCGCTGGGAGTCGACGGATTTCACGGTGGCGATGGCGCGATCCTTGGCCCAGGCGTTGGTGCGCGATGTTGGGCGCATTGCGGCGTCCGGGCCACATTCGGCCGAGCAGGCGACGATGAGTCTGGATGCACTGAGCGCATCGTATGCGGCGAATCCGCAGGCCGCCGCGAAGGCGATGGGTGAGCTGTACACATACCTGGAGCATCCCTCGACGTATCAAGCGCGGGAGTTCGCGGCCTTGTTCCGCAAGGTGGCGGGGCAATTACAGTAGCAGAAAAGCATGCAAGGGCTTCGTTGCGTCATCGTCGGGGTTGTCGGCTGCGGCCTGATTCTGCCGCTGTTCGCCCAACGTGCGCAACTTGGAGTAAAGGGCAGAAGGCAAGAGAAAGGTGCGCCCCGGCCACAGAAAGCGATTCGCGTGCTGCCGCGGCGAGGCACGCCCGCCGAGCAGATGCGCTTTCCGGAGAGGGCGCCGACCGATTATGAGCGGATGCTGCGACAATCGGCGGCGCCGCGCCGGGCGCTGCCGGAAGACAGGGTACGGACTCTGGTGCGGCGGTCGGTGGATTCGTTTACGCCTGTGCCTCCGCTGGCGGCGCGGGCCGAGCGAACGTTGAATCCATTGCCGAAGGCAAATCTCGAACCATTGGATCTGCCGGTTTTCGTGTATCCAGCGGATCCGAAGTTGCAGGCCTCGGTGCCGAACCGTTGGGAAGTGGAGATGCCGGAACCGCGGCGGTATGAGGATGGGAAACTGGATGCCATCTACGCGCCGCGGCGCTGGTGGGATCCGTTCAATCGCAACCGCCTCAAGGGCGATCTGCCGATTTTCGGGCGCAGGAATTTCCTGAACATCACCGCGTTGAGCGACACAGCGGTGGATGGACGGAGGATTCCGGTGCCCGCGGTCGCTTCCGCCGCATCGCCGGGGGATTACGGCTTCTTCGGGCGCGGCGGGCAGCTTTCGGTGCGCGAATCCTTTCGTGTGTCCTTGGACTTTTTCCGGGGAAGCGCGGGATTCCGGCCGGTGGATTTCGAGATCCGGATTACACCGGAGTTCAACATCAACTACCTGCTGGCACGGGAGAACGCACTGACGCGGATTGACGTGCGCCAGGGCTACCGGCGCACGGATACGAACGTCGGCTTTCAGGAGATGTTCGTGGAAAAGCGCCTGTTCACGAATGCACGGGCAGGGCTGCGGCGAGCCAAGGATGCGGACGACCGGGGGAGCGCGCACTTCGATTTCACCTCCGTGCGGTTTGGGATTCAGCGGTTCACCTCGGATTTCCGCGGGTTCGTGTTTTCCGATGAGCAGCCGGGAGCGCGGCTGTTCGGCACGTTCCGGAACAACATCTTTCAGTACAACCTGGCCTACTTCCATCTGCTCGAAAAGGATACAAACTCGGGGTTGAACCGGTGGCGGCAGCGCAATCAGTCCGTCTATGCGGCAAATCTATATTGGAACGATTTCCTCACCGAGGGGTACAACCTGAACTTCAGCGCGCTCTACAACAACGATCAGCCGAAGTTTCATATCGACAAAAACGGGTTTCTGGTGCGGCCGGCTCCCATCGGGTTTCCGATTCCGAACAAGGTGCGGGCAGGGTATGCGGGCGTGTCGGGGGACGGCCACATCGGGCGGTTCAACGTTTCGCACGCCTTCTACCAGGCATTCGGCAGGCACGACTTCAACACGATTTCGGCGCGCCCGCTGCACATCAACGCGCAGCTTGCGGCAGCGGAGCTTGCCTACGAGAAGGACTGGGCCATCTACAAGGTGTCGGGGTTTTTCAGTTCGGGCGACAACGACATCACGGACGGCGCGGCGCGCGGATTCGATGCGATTGTGCCGAATCAGCAATTCGCCGGCGGCGGGTTTTTGGGAAACAATGCGCTGGCGGACCGCGGCCTGATCAATCCGCTGTTTGAAGGGGGCGGCACGAATTTTCTCAACCGGCAACCGATTCCGCTCACCGGGACGGGGGTGTTTCTGTTCGGGCCGAACAGCCTGATTCCGAACATGCGTGCCGGGCTGTTTCAAGGACAGGCGAACTTCGTCAATCCCGGCATGATGCTACTGAACGCGGGCATGGATGCGAAGCTGACTCCGAAGCTGCGCTCGACGATCAACGTCAACTACGCTCGTTTTCACCGCACGGCGGTGCTGGAGGCGGTACTGTTTCAAAGCGGCATCTCGCATGCGATCGGAGTGGACACCGGCATGGGTCTGCAATACCGGCCATTGCTGAGCGACAACGTCGTATTCACGGGCGGGGCTGGATTCCTGGCGCCGATGCGGGGGTTCAAGGATATCTACACCGGGAGAACATTATTGTCCGGCTTTGTTGCGTTACGGATTCTGTTTTGACGATGCGCACCAAATTACTTACGTTCCTCGCGGCCTCCGGGCTGTTGGCCCAACAGGACCTGCTGCGCCAATCCGACGCCGATGTACGGCGCAAGAGCGAAGGCTGCACGAGCGCCAAATGCCATGTGAACACGGAACCGATGCATGCTTCGCCGGCAGTGCGGCTGGGTTGCACGGATTGCCACGGCGGGGATGCGTCGACCACGGAGAAGCGGAAGGGACACGTGCTGCCGCGATTCGCGCGGGAGTGGAACTGGCCGTCGACGGCCAATCCAGAGCGGGCGTATACGTTATCGCTGCGCGAGTCTTTGGAGTATGTGCGGTTCATCAATCCGGGCGACTTGCGGGCAGCGCCGCAGACGTGCGGCGCAACCATGTGCCACAAGGATACGGTGTACAAGGTGGAGCACAGCCTCATGACCCACGGCGCGTTTCTGTGGGGCGCCGCGCTCTACAACAACGGCAGCGTGCCCTTCAAACGGCCGCTGTTCGGGGAGAGCTACGGCATCGACGGCGTTGCGCGGAAACTGTTCACGCTGCCGGAACCGACTGCCGAAGAAATCCGCACCAAAGGACTGCTGCCGTGGATACAGCCCCTGCCGCAGTTTGAATTCACGCAGCCGGGCAATACGCTGCGGGTGTTTGAACGTGGAGACAACCGGCTGTCGAATCGCGGCTTCGGCACGTTGACCCGGACTGACCCGGTGTTTCAGGGATTGCAGCGCACTCGCTTGCTGGACCCGCTGCTGTCGATGCTGGGAACCAACGACCATCCGGGGGATTACCGGTCTTCGGGCTGTACGGCGTGTCACGTGGTGTACGCCAACGATCGAAATCCCGTGCATTCGGGGCCTTATGCGAAGTATGGCAACCGCGGGTTTTCGGCGACGGCGGATCCGACGATTCCGAAGAACGAATCGGGGCATCCGATTCAACACCGGTTCACGCGGTCGATTCCTTCCAGCCAGTGCGTGGTGTGCCATATTCATCCCGGCACTTCGTACGCGTTCCAGTATCTCGGCTACATGTGGTGGGACAACGAGACGGATGGCGACCTGATGTATCCGGCGAAGGGGAAGAAGCTGTCGGCGGAAGAGGAAGCACGGGCGCTGGCGCGCAATCCGGAGGCGGCGTCGCTGAAGGGAAACTGGTCCGACCAGGAGTTTCTGCGCAATCTGACGGATCTCAACCCGAAGCTGCGGCAGACGCAGTTTGCCGATTTTCACGGGCATGGATGGGTGTACCGGGCGGTGTTCAAACATGACCGCAAGGGGACGCTGCTCGATGGCGAAGACAGGCCGGTGGCGGCGGACGATCCGAAGAAATTCGAGAAAGCCGTGCACTTGAAGGACATTCATCTCGAAAAAGGAATGCACTGCACGGATTGCCATTTCGAGCAGGATGTACATGGGAACGGGAAGCTGTATGGCGAGGCGCGCGCCGCCGTGGAGATCGAATGCGTGGATTGCCACGGCACGGCAACGGCGAAGGCTTCGCTGAAGACCAGCGGCCCGGCATCGCCGGTTCCACCGCACAATCTCGCTTTGTTGCGGACGCCGTTCGGCGCGAAGCGGTTTGAATGGACCGGCGGGAAGCTGATCCAGCGCTCCATGGTGGATGCGGACAAGGAGTGGGTTGTTTCGCAGGTGATGGATTCGCTGCGGCCCGGCAGTTACAACTACAACGAGAAGGCGCGGCTCGCCAAGACGATTCAGAGGGACAACAAGACTTGGGGCGAGGCGCAAGGCGACCTTGCGCATTCCAACGAGAAGATGTCGTGCTATGCCTGCCACACGTCTTGGATGACGAGTTGCTTCGGATGCCATTTGACGATGAAGGCGAACGCGAAGCGGCCGCAACTGCACTGGGAAGGCGATCCGGATACGCGCAACTTCACGAGCTACAACTTCCAGGTGCTGCGCGACGACGTGTTCATGCTCGGACTGGATTCCACGGTGAAGGGCAATAAGATTGCGCCGGTGCGTTCGTCGAGTGCGGTGCTGGTGGGATCGCAGAACGCCAATCGCGAGTGGCTGTACTCGCAGCAGCAGACGATTTCGGCGGAAGGGTATTCGGGGCAGGCTTTCAATCCGCACTTCCCGCATACGGTGCGCACGAAGGAAACGCGCACGTGCACGGATTGCCACGTATCGGAGAAGAACGACAACAATGCCTGGATGGCGCAACTGCTGCTGCAAGGGACAAATTTCGTCAACTTCCTGGGGCGGTACGTGTACATCGGCGAGGGGAAGCACGGGATTGAAGCGGCGGTGGTGACGGAGCGGGATGAACCGCAGGCCGTGATCGGAAGCTACCTGCACAAGCTGGCGTATCCGGAGAAGTTTGCGAAGTTCGAAAAGGAAGGCAGGCAATTGAAGGAGCACCATCACCATCACGGGGAGGATGTGCAATCGGTGCAATTGCGCGGGGAGTACCTGTACGCGGCCAAGGGCAAACATGGCGTGGAGATCTACGATGTGGCGAACATCGACAACAAGGCCATCGCGGAGCGGATAGTGACGGCTCCGGTTTCTCCGCTGGGGCAGCGTTTCCGCGTGCCCACGAAGGACGCGGCCTGGATTGCTTCGCCGACAACGCTGGGCGTGGATCCGGCGCGCAAGCGCGATCCGGAGAATGAGGAACAGCCGGTGCATTTGCTGTATGCCTTTCTGTATGTGGCGGACCGGCAGGAGGGGTTAATTCTGATCAATGCCGCGACGCTGCTCGATGGGGATCCGCGGAACAACTTCCTGAAACGGGCCGTGACGTTCAATCCGGACAATGCGCTGCGTGGCGCGAATCATGTGGTGCTGGCCGGGCGCTATGCCTATGTTTCGTGCGATCGGGGATTCGTGGTTGTGGATGTGGACAAGCCGCTCGCTCCGAAGATTGTGGCCACGCTGCCGATGAAGGGGGCCGGGCACGCGGCGATTCAATTTCGTTACGCCTTCGTCCTGGATAGCGAGGGGTTGAAGACGGTGGACATTACGAACCCCGCCGCACCCGTGGTGAAAGCGGCTGTGGCTTTGCAGGATGCCAAGGACGTATATGTCGCCCGCACGTATGCCTACATTGCGGCGGGACATCGCGGGCTTGCGATTGTCGATGTCGAGAATCCGGAGAAGCCGGGTGTGCCGCGTTTCTACAATGCCGGGGGCAAGATCAATGACACGCATGCCGTGCGGGTGGGCATGACCAACGCGAGTGTGTTTGCGTATTTGGCGGATGGGAAAAACGGGTTGCATGTGTTGCAGATGACGTCGCCGGTGAAGACATCGGGCATGTGGGGATTCAGTCCTACGCTGGAGCCGGAATGGATCGCGACGTTCAAGACGAAGGGCGAGGCGATTGCATTGTCAAAGGGCCTGGACCGGGACCGGGCGGTGGATGAATCGGGAAATCAAGTAGCGGTGTTCGGACGGCGTGGATCGCGGCCGTTCAACGAAAAGGAAATGCAGCGGCTGTACCTGCGGGACGGGAAGCTGTACGTTGTCAAGGACGCGCCGCCCGGACCGCCGAAGGGAGGCAAGTAGATGCGTTGCGTCCTCCTGCTGTCGATGGCGATGGCTGCATTCGCGCAGCCCGTGCTGCGTACGGAATCGAGAGGCGGCATCACGCGGGCCGTGTTGCTGCATGCGCTTTCCGGAGAGCCGGTAACGGATGAGTCGCCGGGGCAGCCTGGCGAGTCGCTGCTGGCGCTGGCGGATCACGTCGCCGATGGGGTGCAGGTGATCCTCAACACGGATGTTGTGGCTGGAACGGTGGTGGATGGCCGCGTGGAGTTCAGGGTTCCGCCAAACATTTCCGGGAGTTTTGTGGAAATCTCGTTGCGGGATGCGGAAGGCGGGCGGAGCAACGTGGCGACGACAGCGATTGCGGGTACGCCGGATCCATCGCAACTGCTGGCTGCTGAGGTGGCAGGGCTGGTGGAACGGGCGGCCGGGGCCATCGACGATGTGCGGATGGCGGTGGTGGTGGTGGATCGCGCGGGGCGTCCGCTGGCCGTGTACCGAAAAGCAGCGGCTTCGGCGGAGAGCATGGAGACGGCGTTGTCCCTGGCGCGGACCGGGGCGTTCTTTTCGCACAATCAAGCGCCGCTTTCTTCGCGCACGATTCGCACGCTCAGCCGGGAGAACTTTCCGCAGGTTCCGAATCAGCCGGCGGCGGCGCTGTTTGGCATTGAGAATACGAACCGGGGGTGCGGATTCAATGCGGCGTTTCTGCCGGGCAAGGATGTGCCCGCGGCGCGGAATCTGGCCAATGACGGTCCTTCACTGGGTATAACGACGGTTCCGGGCGGTTTGCCGCTCTTCAAAAACGGCCTGATGGTGGGTGGGATTGGAGTGGCGGGCATCGATCCGGACGCGGCCGAGTTCGCCACTGTGGCGGCGACGGCTGGGACTCCGTTTTTCGTGCCGCTGCCGTTGCCGCAACCCGGCGCGGTGTTTATCGATGGCATCCGGTTGCCGTACGTCACGCAGACAACACGGCCGGCAGGGACGCAACCCGCGGCGAATCCTGGCGGGGAGTATACGCTGGCGCCACGCGATGGCGGGGCTGTGCCGGACGGGTATCTCATCGGGCCGCGCGCGGGGATCTCGTTGTCGCAGGCGGACGTGGAGGGAATCGTGCAACGGGCGGTGGATCGAGCCAACCGGACGCGGGCGGTCATTCGCTTGCCATTGGGGAGCCGCGCGCGGATGGCGATCTCGGTGACCGATCTCGACGGCACGGTACTGGCGCTATACCGGATGCCGGATTCGACGGTGTTCTCGCTGGATGTGGCTGTGGCAAAGGCTCGCAACGTTGTGTATTTTTCCAGCACAGACCGCCCGCAAAGCGATCTGCCGGAGTTGCCCGTGGGTGCGGCGGTAACGAATCGCAGCATCGGATTTGGGGCGCAGTCGATGTTCCCATCGGGCATCGCCAACTCCGGAGCAGGGCCGTTCCGGCAATTGTATCTGAACGACCTGGCGAATCCGTGCACGCAAGGTTCGCAGCCGAAGAATCCGAATCAGAACGGGATCGTGTTCTTCCCTGGGTCCGCGCCGCTGTATCGTGGCGATGCGCTGGTGGGCGGATTGGGCGTGTCGGGCGATGGAGTAGAGCAGGACGATTGGGTCACTGCTGCGGGCGCGCAAGGCTTCGACGCGCCGCCGGCGCTGCGTTCGGATGAGTTCTTCATTCGCGGGGTGCGCATTCCGTATTGGAAATTTCCGCGGAATCCCGAACAATAGGCGTGTGGATACGCTACTCTCTCCCTTATGGAGAATATGATCGGCGCTTACGGCGATTGGGCCGCGAAACTGGCGGAGGATCCGCCGCGATTTTCCTTTCGCCGCCGCGAGTTCAAAAATATCAATGATTGGCGCAAGCAGGCGCGGCAGCGATACCGCAATGCGCTGATGCAACCCGATCTGGGACGGACGCCGAAAGCCACCGTAATGCACCGGTTTGAATTCGATGGCCTTTCGGTTGAGCATTTGCAGTGGCAACTGCCTGTTGGTCCGCCGACGGAAGCGGTGTTGCTGAAGCCGCTGGGTGCAAAGGGAAAGCTGCCGGGCATTGTCGGGCTGCACGACCACGGCGGAAACAAGTATTTCGGCTACCGCAAGATTACACAGATCAGCAATGAACGGCACCCGCTCATGGTGAAGCATCAGGATCATTACTACGGCGGGACGGCTTGGGCGAATGAGATTGCCAAGCGCGGGTATGCCGTTCTGGTGCACGATACGTTTGCGTTTGCCAGCCGCCGGGTGCGCGCCGCAGATGTGCCCATGATCATCAAGCGCGATCTGGTGGAGGTGGATCCGGAGTCCGAGAGCGAGATCGCAGCCTACAACCGCTGGGCCGGCGATCATGAGCACCTGATGTCGAAGAGTCTGTTCTGCGCGGGCACGACATGGCCCGGCGTGTTTACGGCGGAGGATCAACGGGCGTTGGATTACCTATGCTCACGTCCCGACGTCGATGAGAACCGCGTCGGCTGCTGTGGGCTGTCCGGAGGCGGCCTTCGTACGGTGTATCTCACCGGCATCGATGAGCGGATCAAGTGCGCCTGTTGCGTGGGCATGATGAGCACCTGGCGCGATTATCTTCTCAACAAGTGCTATACGCACACGTGGATGATCTACATTCCCAGTTTGCCCCGGGATTTGGACTACCCGGAGATTCTTGGCCTTGCCGCGCCGAATCCAGTGATGGTGCTGAATAATCGGGAAGACCAGTTATTCACCGTGCCGGAGATGGAGCGGGCGGATCGGATCCTGAAGGATGTCTACGCCAAGGC
>CAYOBO010000147.1:15716-17164 GCA_964402295.1 uncultured Candidatus Solibacter sp.
GCCGCGGCCGCGGGAGTTGTGGGCCTTGCTCGGGAATCCGGAGGGCCGTACCCATGTGCGGTGTTCGGCTTTGACAATCGTTCGCCAATTCAATAGTCTCAGCGTATGACCCTTCGCACGGCGGCACTCGCCTTTTCTTTCGCTTGTCTGTCTTCGGCCATGGATTGGGAGAAGGCTCCCAAGCTTCCGCATAAGCTTGTCAGCGGGTGGCCGCAGTTGCCGGCAGGCTGGAATTTCGGGGAAACAAGCGGCGTCTCGGTGGACAAGAACGACAACGTTTGGGTGTTCAACCGCGGAAAGCACCAGGTAATCCGGTTCGACCGGAGCGGCAAGTTTCTGGGTGGCTGGGAAGATGTGCCCGTGCTTTCGGCGCACGGGATCAAGGCGGACCCGGATGGGAATGTGTGGCTGGTGGACGTCGCTGGACATGCATTGCTGAAGTTCACTCCGGGCGGCCGGTTGCTGATGGTGTTTGCGAACGCCGGAAGGACGGCGGGAGACAACACGACGCAGTACGCGTTCAATCGCCCGACAGGACTTTCGTTTCAGCCGAATGGCGATTTTTATGTTTCCGATGGGTATGTGAATACGCGCGTGGTGCGCTACAGCAAGGACGGGAAGTATCTGGGGCAGTGGGGCAAGAAGGGCACGGGTGATGGCGAGTTCGACCTGGTGCACGATGTGGCGCTGGACAAGCAGGGCAAGGTCTATGTTGCGGACCGAGCGAATTCGCGAGTGCAGGTGTTCACTGGCGAGGGAAAATTTCTGGCGAAGTGGACCGATGTCGGGCAGCCCTGGGGTCTCGCTTACAGCGAGAAGGAGAACGCCATGTACATCGCCGATGGGTTGAATAACCGGGTGGTGAAGACGAATCTCGATGGACAGGTGCTGGGTGTGCTGGGGCAGTTCGGCAAGGCGCCGGGCTCGTTTGATTTCGCGCATCACATGGCGATTGACAGTGAGGGATCGATCTACGTGGCAGAAATCAAGAACTGGCGCGTGCAGAAATTCGCCAAATGAACCTGGCGTGGTTGCTGGTGGCGGTTGCCGGTTCCTTGAACGGCCAGCCGGTTTGCGAGCCGGCCGAGGAAATCGGCGCTATATTGCGCGAGGCCGATCGGCCGCACGATCTGCGGCGCAGTCTGGATGAGCACCGGGCCGCGGTCCATGCAGTGTTGGAGCGGGGATTCCGCACGCACGCGGACGATCCGTTTCTGCACGCGGCGCGGCTGGAGTTCGATCTAGGCCGATCCGAAGAGAACAGGCCGGCGCTGGCCTTGGAGGCGGAGAAGCGGCTGGCGCAGGCGCCGGACAATCCGCATCGCTTGTACCTGGCTGCGCTGGCCAACTATTCGCTGCGAACCCCGCGGGCGCTGGAACTCATCGCCAAGCTGCGCGGAATACGTGCGGACTACGGCCCGGCGCTGCTTCTGGAAGCGCGCATTCGA
>CAYOBO010000148.1:0-17083 GCA_964402295.1 uncultured Candidatus Solibacter sp.
GTCCGGACCCCCGCCCCGAAGAGAAGGGGATTGAGACCCACATTGAGTCCGCTCGGAAGCTGGTTCGGAAGATACCCCGTCCGGACCCCCGCCCCGAAGAGAAGGGGATCAATTAAGACCTAAGAGAGCAAGGTCGATGGACAAAATGATCGAGAACCGTCCGGACCCCCGCACCGTAGAGAAATCAACAAGGCCCACCCAATCGCTCCACCCCAAGCCAGATTCACCCATCTCACCAGCCGCTACTCAGGCACTGACCCCCGTCCGCCGAAACGCAGGACTCCTGGTGTTCGATCCCCCGAAAAGCTTCCCCCCGATCAACCCCGAGCAGGTCAAGCGCCTTGCTGAGGAGTGGTAACCCACTCACCCCCGCACGATAATCCTCTCCAGCTTCCCTTCATCGAACTCCACCCCCAACCCCGGACGGTCATTCACCACCGCATACCCCGGCGTATATTCCAGCGGCTCCTTCAGCAATTCATTCCCCATCGGCCCCAGATTCTTATTCCCGCCCTCCATAATCACGCAATTCGGCGTCGCCACCGCCAGATGCACCGACGCGCTCATATACGGGGCCGTCCCCATGCTCACATGCGGCGACCACAGCACGCTATGCGCATCCGCCAGAATCGCGATCTTCCGGCACTCCGTCACTCCGCCCGCCCGGCAAACATCGGGATTAATCATATCCACCGCTTTATTCATGAATAAATCCCGAAATTGAAAACGATTCGACAACGTTTCCCCCGCCACGATCGGCACATCGAGCGCCGCCGCCAGTTGCGGATAGCTGATCGTATCCTCCGGCATCAGCGCATCCTCCCACCACCCGATCGAACCCATCCGGTCCAACTCCCGCCCCAGCACAATCGCCTCATGCAGCTTAAAGGCCCCCAGCGAATCGAGCAGCAATTGCCCCTTCCCTTTGATCACCTCCACCACCGCGGCTACACGCGCCATATCGCGAGTCCCCGCGCCTTTCCCCAACCCCATCTTCACGGCGGTAAAACCCTGCTCCAGAGCCTTCGCCGTATTCTCCTTGAGCGCCGTAATCGAAGCCCCGCCCAAGCCCAGATACGTCGGAATGCGATCCCGGTACTTTCCCCCCAAAAGCCGGTACAACGGCTGCCCCGTGTACTTGCCCAAAATATCCCACAGCGCCAGATCCACACCCGCGATCGCCTCGGTATAAAACCCGCTCGAATACCCGCGCAGCCGCTGCGTCGAATACATGCGGTCCCACAGCGCTTCCACATCGCGCGCGTCTTCGCCCTGAATCACCGGCGCCAGCATATCCGTCACCGCCGTCCGATGCACCCGCGGGGCCGCCGGAGCATGGCATTCGCCCCACCCCGTAATCCCGCCCGCCGTGACGCGCACCAGCACGCTCTGCGCAAATTGCTTCGACCGCGACGGAGAAGCATGATCCAAACGGTTGAACAGGCCCACGCCGCCCGTCATCGTCCCGCGCGGATACATCGTCATCAGGTCTTCGTTCGTCGCCGGCGTGTTCGGCGTGCGAATGACGAACGCCTCCACCTTGGTGATCTTCAGCGGACCCGAAGCCGCATACGCCGCTCCGCCCGCCAGCGCCGAAAGAAATCCGCGCCGCTTCATACGCTAGGCTCCCTTCAAGACAATCGGTTCCCGCACCAGCCGCCGGAACACCACATACGCCAGCGGATGCATGAACCCCATCATGATGAAAATCGCATCGTAGGAATAGTGCTCGACAATCCAGCCCACCAGCCACGTGAACAGCGTCCCGCCCAGCCCGTTGCCAAACGCCACAATCCCGGCCAGCGATCCCACCACGTGCGTCGGATAGATATCGTTGGTGATGGTCATGATGTTCGTCTTCCAGGCCATGTGCGCGAACGTCACCACGCAGATGATCCCCAGCACCACGGTATCGGATTGCGCGTACGGAATCAGAATACTCAGCGGCATCAGCATCGCAAACGGCCACATGCCCGCCGCCCGCGCCCGCAGTACTGCCCACTTCCGATTCACCAGCGCGCCCGACAGGATGCCTCCGCTCACCGAACCCAAGTCCGCCGTCAGATATGGCAGCCACGCCAGCATCCCGATCTGCTCCATCGTGAACCCGCGTTTATCGGCCAGAAACTTCGGCAACCAGAACAAATAGAACCACCACACGGGATCGGAAAAGAACCGTCCCAGCAGCAATCCCCAGGTCTGCCGGTACCCCAACAAGGAGCGCCACGGCGCCTTCGCCGGAGGATGCTTCGGCTGATTCGCTTCGAGCAAACGCAGCTCTTCCGCCGTAATATGCGGATGCTCCTTCGGCAGCCGGTAGAGCCACATCCACGCCGCCAGCCAGAACAACCCCAGCGCGCCCGTAATTACGAACGCCGTGCGCCAATCATAGGCCTTCAATAACCACACCACCACCGGCGGAGCAATCACCGCTCCCACCGAAGCCCCCGCCTGCACCAAGCCATTGACGAAGGCGCGTTCCTTCGGCGTATACCACTCGGAAATCGCCCGCGCCGCGGCCATGAAATTGCCCGGTTCTCCCAATCCCAACAGCAGCCGGAAGAAGCCCAACTGCATCGCGTTGTGCGCGAACGCATGCAGCATGTTGCTCACCGACCACCAGCCCACGAACGCGCCCAGCGCCTTGCGCGTGCCCCAGCGGTCCACCAGTATCCCGGACCCCAGGTACATCAACGTATACGCCACCAGAAACGCATTCAGAATGTAGGAGTATTCCAATGCGGAAAGCCCCAGCTCTTTGGTGAGCTGGGGCGCAACGATCGAAAGCGTCTGCCGGTCGACGTAATTGATCACCGTCGAAAGAAAGAGAAGCCCCGCGATCCACCACCGGATATTGGGGATCTTCATGACGGCCCTAAAAGATCACCTTCATCGCCAACTGCACGATGCGGGCATCGCGCGAGGAGTTCACCGTCCCGAACGTCGAACTGATGTTCCGCCGGTCCGGTCCCGCCGAGAAGGTGTCATTCGCCAGGCCGAGATTCACGCGGTTCTCGATGTTGAACGACTCGGCGCGAAACTCCACGCGGAACCGTTCCTTGATGTACGTGTTCTTAATCAGCGATACGTCGAAGTTCACCGCACCGGGATGCCGTACATCCGGAGTCGTGCGGCCCACATTCCCCAGGAAGAAGTCCGGCGGATTGCGGAACACTTCGGTGTTGAACCAGCGCTCGCGCGTCGGATTGTCAATCTTCGCGCTCTGCCCCGTCGAATCCGGGCGGTCGGCGGCGAAGTTGTTGGCCCCGCGCACGGTCAGTGGGATGCCCGTCTGAATCACGTTGATCATGTTGATCTGCCATCCGCCGATAATCTTGTTCACTACCTCGCTCGATGGGTTGAACCATTTCCCTTTGCCGAACGGCAGCTCATAGAGCAGGCTGACCACGCTGCGTTGCGAAACATCGGCCGGGTCCAGCGCCTTGTTCAGCTTCCGGTTGAACAAACCATCCTGGAACCCGTTCTCGTTGGTCTGCTCCACCGGGCCGAAGTCCACCGGCACCGCCACGCCGTCGCTCATCTTCTTGCCCGTGGTGTAGGCCCAGTGCACCAGCAGCCCGTTCGTCATGCGCTTCTTGGCGTTGATCTGCAACTGATGCGACAGGTAGTTGCCGTAGCGCGGATTGCGGATGCTCACGCCCTGGTAGTGGGGGAAGGGAAGCAGCGTGCGCTCACGCGTCACCGTGGCCGCGCCCAGTCCGCCCGGCACCTGGCCCCGCAATGGATTCGGCACCACATCGAGCAACACTCTTCCCAAGGACTGCCGCTGTTCCGGCGAAAGCGCATTCAGGTTATAACCGGAAGCAATAAAGTGGTTGCCCTTGTTCGCCGAATAGGTCACATCGAAGAGCCAGCCGCGCAGTTCGTGCTGTAGCGACGCGTTCCACTGCTGTGTCAGCGGCGTCGTCTTGTCCGATTCGGTCGTGGCTACGCCCTGCCCGAGCAGCGCGCTCGGACCCGCTTTCGCCCCCGGCGATTCGATCGGAGCAAACGGGAAACCCTGCGAGAAAATGAACGCCCGCAACCCGGCTCCCTGCGCCGCGTAGGTGGTGGTGCTCGTCGAGAACAAGTTCGTGTCGCCCAGGAAGTTGCGCCAGAAGATGGGCGGGTAGAAAATCCCGTATCCGCCGCGAAACACCGTTTTCCCGCTGCCGAAAATGTCCCAGGCAAACCCAAACCGCGGGGCAACGTCGTTGTAGTCCTCGTTCAGGAAACTGCGCGGCTGGCCGTCCACGCCCGCATACACCACGCGTCCCTGGAAGCCCGACACCGGATCGCGCCCGAGGTAGTCGAAGTTGATATGGCCGTTGTGCCGTTCATAAGGCTTCTGCTGGAAGTCATAACGGAAGCCGAGGTTCAGCGTCAGCCGCCGGGTCACTTTCCAATCGTCCTGCACAAACGCGCTCGAGGAGAAACCGTGCCAGCTATTGCCCAGAATCCGGTTGATGGAGGCGCTTGAAACCTCGCCCAGCAGGAACTGTGCCATGTTCGATCCCGTTCCCGCCGGAACTTGCGGATTCGTGGTCAGCCCCGCGAAGGCATAGTTGCCCGACAGCGCCGCGCCTTGCAGGTTGCCGCCTTGCAGGATGCGGTGGTTGTATCCAATTTTGATCGTGTGGTTGCCCGTAATCTTCGTCACCATGTCCTGGATGTCCCAGTTCAACGAGCCGCGGTTGCCCGCCGCGCCGCCGCCCACCTCCCCAAATCCGAAGTTGATAAGAGGCATCTGATCGTTCGGCACGATCGCCGGCAGCCCCAGTTTGCGCGGCCAACCTTCTCCAAAGTTCACCGCCACGAAGATAAACGACTGCCGCATGATACCCACACGCAGGTCATTGATCAAGGTCGGCGAAAACGTGTGCGTATCGCTGACCACCGCGTTACGGTTGGTCTGGTTGTCGCGCCGGTTGCCTCCCGCCGTCGGGTCCAGAAAAAACGAATCGGAGAACGGCTGGTGTTGCGCCGAGGTGTAGCGCACAAACATCGAATTGCGTTCGCTGAACCGGTGATCCACTTTGAAGTTCCATTGCCGCCAGTCGATCGTGCTCTTTGCCGCATCCTGGAAATTCAGCGCCTGGGTGAACGCGTTTTGCGGGGGACGGTTCGGCAGCGGCCACAAATCCACAATTTTCGGCGTGATCGGATCGAAACGGTTGCGCGGGACCACGTTGCCCGGAAACAGATCGCGCACCTGCCCGCTCCCGTTCGGATTCGCCCGCGTCGTCGCCGGATCGTAAATCGGAATCAGCGCTCCGCTCACGGCGCGCAGATTGCTGAAATCCCCCTGCCGCCATTCCGGCAGCGGCACCGAGGCGATGCGCGGATTGCTGCGCCGCGAACGGTAGTCCTCGAAATTGAAGAACCCGAATGTGCGGTCCTTGCGGATCGGCCCGCCCACGGTTCCGCCATACTGGTTGTAGCGGAACGGCAGCTTGTTCGGGGCGAACGAATTCCGCGCATCGAACTTGTCATTGCGCAGGAACTCATAGAGCGAACCGTGAATCTGGTTGGTCCCCGACTTCGTCACCAGGTTGATGGTGCCGCCCGCCGTGAATCCGAACTCGGCCGACATGCTGCCCGACTGCACCTTGAACTCTTCCACTGCATCCACTGCCGGAGGCACGCCCACCTCGCCCACATAACTCAAGATGTTGTTCGATCCGTCCAGCATCTGCGCATTCATCGAATTCGGGCTGCCGTTGATGCTGATCGAGCTGATCTGGATGCCGCGGTCGCCGAAGCCCGAGTTCGTCGGACCCGCGTTCGAAATCACGCCCGTCGTCAACAGCGTCAGCGCCAGCGCGCCGCGTCCGTTCAACGGCAAATCGGCCACGCGCCGGTTCTCGATCACTTCGCCCACCGTGGCGTTTGTCGTGTTCACCAGCGGAGCCTGCCCCGAAACCTCCACGGTCTCGGCCACCTGCCCCACTTCCAGCCGCAGATCGACTTGCGCGTTTTGGTTCACCTGAAGCGTAATACCGCTGCGCACCGAACGCTTGAAGCCGGCCATCTCCGCCAACACTTCATATTCGCCGACGGCCAGACCCGGAGCCGTGTAGAAGCCCGTTTCATTCGCTTTCGTCTTGAACGTGAAGTTGGTGCCCACGTTGCGGACCGTGATGTCCGCCCCCGATACCACCGCGTTCTGCGCGTCCGTTACGATTCCCGAAATGGTGCCGGTGCCTTGTTGCGAAAACACCGGGAGCGCCGACAGTGCGGCCAAAAGGAGAGTGCGAGTTTTTCCCAGAAGCATGTTACGAAAGTCCCTGTTTGCGTTAAGCATAACACCGGATCTCAAAGATCCGGGCCAGTTCATCGCCGTTGGTGGCGGTGATGTGGACGCGAATCCCCGTTGCGTCCACGGCCGAAAACTGAAAACGGCGCAATCGCTGATGATTGCCCTTGATATCCTCCAACTTGTTCCACGCGCCCTTTGTGTCGCGATACAGCAATTGAAAGTCGCGCGCGGTTTCCGGTTGCGCTCCGCGGACAATCCCGCGGTTGATCGAATTCGAACTCGTCAGCGTCAGTTCTCGCTGGAACCCCGAATCGAAGGTGATCTGCACCTGCCCGATGCGCTGCGGCTTGGACCACTCCAGATCGAGCCACGCCCCTTGTTCGCCCAACTTCGCGCTCCACTGGTGCACGGCCCCCTTCGGAATATCGCGCGTAATGCCCGTCAGCACGTTCGAAGGCGGCGTATTGTCGCGCTCGCCCGATGCCTTCGCCGTCGCCTGCCGCGCCAGATCGAGCGGGTCTTCGTTGCGAATGGTCGTGATCGTCTGATCGTCCCTGAGCAAGGTCTGCTGGAGTTCCCGCAGCTTCTTCTTGTCGTTGTAGAGATCGCGCGGCAGCAGTTTGTGCTTGACGCACATCGCAGCGGCTGTTCCCACGGCTTGCCCTTCCACCGCGCAGGTCGCCATTACGCGCGTCGAGGTGAACGCCACGTGTGTGGCGCTGATGTTGCGCCCCGCCATGAACAGATTCCGGATGTTGCGGCTGTACAGGCTGCGCAGCGGAATCGTGTACACTTCCTTGGTGCGGATCTGCGTCGCCGGCGGCAGATCGGACCGGTCAAAGCCGCCCGGCGGATGATCGTCCATCGGCCAGCCGCCCACGCATACCGCGTCCTCAAACGGGTGGGAACTTTCGAGATCCTGCTGCTTCAAAACATAGTCGCCCAACAGGCGCCGGCTGCCGCGCTTGCCCGGCATCATGCCCACCCAATCGAGCCCGTAGTGGCTGCTCTCCGGATGATCGCCCGAATTCTTGATGTAATCCCACACGCCCATCACGATCGAGAGCAGCTCAAAGCGGATGCGCTCGTTGTCGCGAATGGTGTCGCGGTTGCCGCCCCATTCAATCCACCAGTAGCCGTACTCCCAGGAACTCGTGCCGCGGAACTTCAGGTGCTCCTTGGTCACTTTGCGCGCCCATGCCGGCGGCGTGAACGGCACCTTTTTCGGATACAGCCGCGAGGTAAACAGAATGCTCGACCCCAGCGTCTCGTTGTCCGCCTTCTCCGGCGCCAGCGATTCGTTATATTGCGAGCGCGCCTCGCGCCCTTCCGCCATATCCGCGCCGCATTCCAACCCCAGCCGGCTGTCGCCCGTGCAATCGCAAAACGTCTTTGCCTGGATGCGGTAGATGTGTTCGCTCTTGTCGCAGCGCACCAGCGCCTCGCGCACCAGGCCGTCCTTCGTCGTTGCCGCGTAGAGCGTCGACTCCAGCAACAGCGTGATGTTCGGCTCGCTCACGACCTTGTCGTAGAGCAGCAGATCCCACATCTCCCAGCAGCGCTGCTCGTTATTGAATGCATCGTCCAGGCGCAGTTCTTCGAGCAGCCCGCCTTCACGCCAGCCCGGCCGGCCCTTATGGCTGTTCGCGCCCACCACGTGCATCTTCACTTCGCTCGACGAATTCCCGCCCAGCCGCGAACGGTCCTGCACCAGCACGACCTTCGCTCCATGCCGCGCCGCGGAAATCGCCGCGCACACGCCCGCCAGTCCGCCGCCCGCCACCAGCACATCGGTCTCCAGTTCGACCAGGGTCATGTTCGGTTCGTTGGGCAGCACACGCTCGCGCGCCTTGGGCGGAGCGACACGTTCGAACGCCTTCCGTATTTCGGATGGGCTTGCCTGATATGGAGCGGCTGGCAGCTTGTCGGCTAAGACAACCAGCGAATAGCCGGCCCCTGTAGCAGAGAGGAATTGACGGCGCTTCATGGCGAGAAGGTGATTCTGTAGTTAACTATGTTGTCATAGGCGCTTGGGCGGAAGCAAGTAAAATATTTCAGATTTCAGATTTCAACGCCCGGTGCTACCCTGACTCTAATGCGCTGGGTTGTCCCATTGTTGATACTCCTCTCGGCCGCCTGCCGCAAGCCCCCTTCGCCTGCCCCCGTTTCAGCCTACGTCGATAGCAAAGTCTGCACTTCCTGCCACGCCGAGATCGCCAAAACCTATGCCCGCAGCGGCATGGCCCAGGCGTTCTACAAAGCCACTCCCGATCGCATGCAGCGCGAAAACTGGACCAAGGGCAACACCTTCTTCCATGCTCCTTCGGAGCGCTATTACTCCATGCAGCAGCGGGATGGGAAATATTTCCTCAAGCGCTGGCAGAAGGGTTTTGCCGGCGCCGAAGAGAATGTCCTCGAAGCCGAGATCCATTATGTCATGGGCTCCGGCAACGCCGCCCGCAGCTATCTGCACCGCACGCCGCAAGGGCGGCTGGCCGAACTCCCCGTCGCTTGGTACGCCGAAAAGGGCGGCTACTTCGCCATGAGCCCCGGCTACGATCGTCCCGATCATCAGGGCTTTCGGCGCAAGATCTCCACCGACTGCATGTTCTGCCACAACGCCTATCCCGCCAACCGCGATGTCCCGCCCACCTCCGAACCGATCTTCGATAGCAAGCTTCCCGAAGGCATCGATTGCCAGCGTTGCCACGGCCCCGGCCGCGCGCATGTGGCAGCGGGCGGACGCACCGGCATCGTCAACCCGGCGAAGCTTCCCTTCGCGCGCAGCTTCGAAGTGTGCATGCAGTGCCACCTTGAAACCACCAGTTTCCCTCTGCCCAACTCGCTGGTCCGCTTCGGGCGCGGCGCGTTTTCGCATGATGTGGGCAAGCCGCTCGACGAGTTTGTGCTCCACTTCGATCATGGCGAAGGCCGCCAGGACAAATTCGAGATCGTCAGTTCGGTCTACCGCCTGCGCCAATCGGCCTGTTTCGTCAAAAGCGGCAAGCTGCAATGCACCACCTGCCACGATCCGCACCGCCCCGCGCGCGAGGATACGGCACGCGTACAGAAAGCCTGTACGTCCTGCCACGCCGCCTCCCTTGCGCACGCCCAAAACAGAAACTGCGCTTCCTGCCATATGCCCAAACGGCGTACCGAGGATGTGGTGCATGCCTCGGTGACCGACCACAAAATCCAGCGCCGCCCGGAAGTGGCCCACCCGATGGCCGAGCGCAAGGAGCGCCACGAGCGTCCCGGTGAGGGCTACCGCGGCGAAGTGATTCTCTATCCGCCGCGCGCCGCCACCGCGGAGGACGAACCCTATCTCGCTCTTGCCCAGGTTGTGCAGCGCAGCAATCTGAAAGCCGGCATCGAGCGCCTGGAACGGCTCGGCTCCAAACATCCGCGCGTGGTCTTCGGACTCGCCCAAGCCTACGCGGTCGACGGCCGGCGCGAGAAGGCTGTCGCGGCCTACCGCGCCGCGCTGGCCCTCGATCCGCGATTCGTACCCGCCATGCAGAACCTCGGCGAACTGCTGCACGCCATGGGGCGCGCCGCCGAGGCCCTCGCCGTGCTCGAACCCGCCAAAACATTAGCACCCCAAAATGTTTCGATCGCCCATATCCTCGGCCAGACCTACCGCGACCTGGGCCGCCTCGACGATGCGCTCGCCTCGTTGCGCCAGGCCGTCGCGGGCGACCCCGACTTCGCCGAAGCGCACAACTCGCTCGGCCTTGTGCTGATGGAGAAGGACGACACTGCCGGGGCGATCGCCGCCTTGCAGGAAGCCCTGCGGCACCGTCCCGATTACGCCGAAGCGCATTCGAATCTCGCCAACGCCTATGGAGTCTCGGGGCGGCTGGACAAAGCCATTTATCATCATCAGACCGCCATTCGCCTTGCTCCCAACTCGGCGGGCGCGCGCTTCAACTACGCCGCCCTGCTGATGGGCGCGCAGCGTTTCGCCGAAGCCCAGAAGCAGATGGAAGCCACCGTCCGCCTTCAGCCCGGCCACCCCGAAGCTCACGAAGCATTGGGCAGCCTCGCTGCCTCTCGCGGGGGCTGGTCGATCGCCATCCGCCACTACGAAGCAGCGCTGCAAGCGCGGCCCAACTTCGACCGCGCTCTGCTCGGCATGGGCTCCGCTCTCGCCGCCACGGGCAACCCATCCGCCGCCCGCGATTACCTCACCAAAGCCGCAGCCAGCGCGAATCCCATGGTGCGCAGCGAAGCCGCCGAAGTCCTGCGCCTGCTCCAACAGCAGCCATGAGACTGCGCACAATTCTCGCGGCGCTGGCGGCGCTGGCTGTGTTGCTGATCTCACTCGCTGTTTGTCTTTTCCTGCTGCTGGCGGTAGTGGGTCCGCACGGCATGATCACGCTACCCGAGTGGCTCACCGCCATCGCCGGACTCGCTGCGTGCGCGCTGCCGTTGGCGCTCGCCTACTGGACCTGGAGGCGCCTTACGTCCCTCCGGGGACGATGACGCCGGCGCCCGGTCAGGAACTGCGCCAGGCGCTGTCCCAGAAGTCGTATTCAAACTGCGACGACTCGAGGAACAGCTTGCGGCAGCGCGACCGCTCGCGGGGGCTCAAGCCGGACACGGCTTCATCCAGGATGGCGATCACCCGCCGCACGGTGTCTCCGTATTCTTCGCCGGCGTATTGATCGATCCAGCGCTGATAGTCTTTGTTTGCCGATCCGCGCTGTTTCAGCTCCTTGCCCACTTCCCAATAGATCCAATAGCAGGGCAGCACGGCCGCCACGCCCGCGGCGAACGGGGCATTGCGGCAGGCCTCCAACAGATGGACCGTATAGGCTCGATTGACCGGCGACATGCGCGCTGCCGGGTCCGGCGGGACGCCGTAGCTTGCCAGGATCTCCGAGTGCATCTGCTTTTCGACGGCGATGGCCTCGGTGGCATCGCGCGTGAACTGCTGCTTCCATTCCGGACGCGGGGCGCGCTCGGCCAGATCGAGCAGCGCCTTCGAGAAGGCGCCGAGGTAGAGCGCATCCTGCACGAGGTAATGCTGGAACTTCGCGCGGGGCAGCGTGCCGTCCGCCAAGCCGCGCAGGAACGGGTGCCGCAGTGTCTTGGCGTATAGCTTGGCGATGGCAGCCCAGAGTTCTTCGGAGAACTTCTTCTTCGCCCAACCGGGCGCGGCGAACGGAATCGCCAGCAAGGAACGACGCAGCATTTTCGGAATCTACAGCCTTTCGTTTAGTACGGATCGGGGCAACACCTGCCCTACCTATTTCCCCTCCGCGAGTGGGCCGATACAACCATCATGCGCTCGATTGCCGCCCTGTTGCTGGCGCTGCCGCTTGCGGCGCAGAGTTCCCAGCCATGCGTGGCGGGACGCGCCGTCGATCGCACGTATCTTGAACTCAGCGAGAGCACCGGCGGTCAACTCTTTCTCTTCCAGCAGGGCGAGATGAAGCAAGCCGCTGCCGTCATGCAGGCCCCGAACTCACACCCGGTGACCCTGATGCGCGCCGTGGGCCAGTTAAGCGGCGAACACACCTTCGAATTTCCGGTCGATTCCACGGTCCGGTCGATGTTGGTCATGGCTTCGGTGCAATGCCGGGAGTCAGTGGCGGTGATCGATCCCTCGGGGTCTCCGCTCGCGGCCGAAAAGGCGACGCGCAACGTCGACTTGCAATCGGGCCGTATCCTCCAGATCGACACTCCCCGCAGAGGGCCGTGGAAAGTGCGGCTCTCGGGCAACGGGCTGTTCATCTTCAGCGTGTTGGTGCAGTCAAAGATCGCGGTTCACATATCCGATGAGGACGACCGGCTCCGCATCCGCACCGAGGGTTTCCAGGGCAGCGTGACCGCGTATGAGGTGGACGCCTCGGGCCGGCGGTCGGATGGCGCCTCGCGCTACCGCATTGCGGTGGAAGGCGTGGACGAACTCGGGTTCAAGGTGCTGCGCACCAACCCTGTATTGTTCGCCGCGAAAAAGCGGCTCCAGCTACAAGCCACCAGCCGGACAACCGTGGCGTGGTGAGCTAGTCCCGATTGTCTTTCCACTCTTCATACCAGGCCATCTGGATGGCTTCCAGCTTTGCCTCGTTCGATTTGGCGGGGTCGTCGTCGAAGCCTTCGAGTTCCGTCACCCACTTGTGCAGGTCGGTGAAGCGCACCTGAAGCGGGTCTATATCCGGGAACTTCTCGTATAGCTCGATGCCGATGTCTTCGGCTTGGTTCCAGGTGAGCTTACCCATCAGACATGCGTTCCTTTCAGGGCCGAACGGACGGCGGTGTTCATCATGGTCTCGGCGAGCTTCATGGTGACCTCGTTTAACTCGTCGATCTTGGCGCGGATCAGATGATGATCGTTCGAGTGGTAGACAAGCAGCAGTTGATTGACCGCGTCGCCGATCTTCTTGCGCTCGTCATCGGTGAGGTCGAACCAGGCGTCGTTGGCGCGCGCCTTCTCGGTGGCGGCGAGAATGGTGTCCGCTTCGAGGCGCGCTTCGCGGACCTGGCGCTCCTGGAAATCCTCTTCGGCCTTGGCGATGGACTCGGAGATCATCGCCTCCACCTGGTCTTCGTTCAACCCGTAGGAGGGCTTCACCTCGACGGTGTGTTCCTTGCCGGTGCGCAGGTCGCGGGCCGAGACGCTCAAGATGCCGTTGGCATCGATGAGGAACTTCACTTCGATGCGGGCCGCGCCGGCGGGCATGGGCTCGATGCCCACCAGATCGAAGCGGGCGAGACTGCGGCAGTCCTTGACCAACTCGCGTTCGCCCTGCACCACATGGATGAGGACGTTCGTTTGTCCATCGACGCCCGTGGTGAAGACTTCCCTTGCGCTGGCCGGAATGGTGGAGTTGCGGTGGATGAGCTTGCTCACCACGCCGCCCATGGTCTCGATGCCGAGCGACAGCGGGGTCACGTCGAGCAGCAGCTTGTCATCGACGGAACCGGAAAGAATGCCGGCCTGCACGGCGGCGCCGAGGGCCACCACTTCGTCGGGATTCAGTTCGGTGTGGGGCTTGGCCTTGAACAATGTCTCGACGGCGCAGCGCACCATGGGGATGCGCGTGGAGCCGCCCACCATCACCACTTCATCGATCTGCTCGACCGTGAGGCCGGCGTCGGCGATACACTTGCGGCAAGGCTCCAGCGTGCGCTCAACGATGTCGGAGATGAGGTTGCGGAAGAGCTCACGGGTGATCTCGCGGCGGTAGGTCTTGCCGCGGTAGGTGAACTCGATGCGCGTGTAGGGTACATAGGAGAGCTGCTCCTTGGCGGCGATGACGGCGCGGCGTAAGGTCTGGACCGCTTCGCCGTTGTGCGAGAGATCCTCGCCCCATTCCGAGGCCACGTCTTCGAGAGCGATCTTGAGCAAGCGGTTGTCGATGTCGTCGCCGCCCAGGTGCGTATCGCCGTTCGTGGCGAGCACTTCGAAGATGCCGCCATGCAGGCGCAGGATGGAGATGTCGAAGGTTCCGCCGCCGAAGTCGTAGACGGCGACCACTGCGTCTTCGCGCTTATCGAGACCATAGGCGAGCGCGGCGGCCGTCGGCTCATTGACGAGCCGCAACACTTCCAGGCCGGCGATGCGGCCCGCGTCCTTGGTGGCCTGGCGCTGCGCATCGTTGAAGTAAGCAGGCACGGTGATGACAGCCTGCGTGACGGTCTCGCCGAGGTACTCCTCGGCGTTGCGCTTCAACTCGGCGAGCACTTTGGCCGAGATCTCCGGCGGAGTGAGTGTCTTCTCTCCTAATTGGAGGCGGATGACCGACTCCGAATCGGGCGCGATGCGGAAGGGGAACAAGGCGAGTTCTTCCTGCACGTCGGCGATGCCGCGGCCCATGAGGCGCTTGACGGAGTAGACCGTACGCTCGGGCGAGTCGATGAGCAAGCGCTGGGCGGGCGCCCCCACGACGAACTGCCCTTCGGGCGTGTAGCTGACAACGCTGGGGACAAGATTGCCGCCATCCGGGGCAGGGATCACTTTGGGTCCGGTGAGATCCATGAACGCAATGAGACTGTTCGTGGTCCCAAGGTCGATGCCGACGATGCGCCCCTTGCGGTGCGATTCGAAATCAATATCAAATACCTGGCTCATGCCAATTCCTTTTCCACTTCCGCGACGAGATTGCGGATGTAGCGGCGGCGGTTGAGAACGCCGCGGATCTGCTGCAACAGGGCGCGATCCTGCGTCTCGTCAAACCGCTTGCCGAGCGAGGCGAGTTCCTCGTCGGCGGCCGCGCGCATGCCAATGAACTTGCCGTGCGCCTCGCGCAACGAGGCACGGGCGTCTTCGTCACCGTGGCGCAACTCCTCCAGCGCCATGTTGAGCTCAAAGACCTCTTCGAGCAATTCGGGAGGAACATCCTTGGAGCGCTGTTCGCCCACATCGAAGCCTTCCTGTTTGAGGACGTATTCGGCGCGCTGCACGGGATCGCGCAGGACGCGGTAGCCGTCGTTGAGAATTGCCGAAGCCTCCTCGGCTTTGAGCCGCTCCTCAGCCGATTTTTGGGCGAAGCGGTCAGGGTGGTATTCCCGGCTCAGCTCGTAGAAGCGTTTCTGCAATTGGCTTGCATCGAGGGTGAGCTTCCGCTCCAGACCGAAGAAGGAGTAATAGTCCATCAGGCGGAGAACGAAGTGCCGCAGCCACAGCTCCGTTTGGCATGCGGATTTTCGAAGACGAAGCCCGACTGGATGAGGGAATCCTTCCAATCGAGGGTCATTCCATCGAGGAAGACCAAGCTCTTGGGATCGACGTAGATCTTGACCCCGTCGTAGTCGTAGACATTATCCGTGGGGCGGGGTTTGGGGTCGAAGCGGAACTGATAGCTCAGCCCGGAACAACCGCCGCCGAGCACACCCAGGCGCAGCCCGCCCTCGCGAACGCCTTCGCGCTGGAAGGCTGCGCGGATTTTTTCCACGGCTTTCGGCGTCACCTGGATCATATTCATTGTGCGACAGCCGCCTGTTCCCTGGCTGCCTTCTCCTTGTAGTTGGCGATGGCTGCTTTGATGGCATCCTCGGCGAGGACGGAGCAGTGAATCTTGACCGGCGGGAGGGCCAGTTCGTTCACGATCTCCGTATTCTTGATGGCGAGGGCCTCATCCACGGTCTTGCCCTTCAGCATTTCGGTGGCCAGCGATGAAGAGGCGATGGCGCTGCCGCAGCCGAACGTCTTGAACTTGGCGTCCTCAATGATGCCGGTGTCGGGGTTGACCTTCACCTGAAGCTTCATGACGTCGCCGCATTCGGGCGCGCCCACCATCCCGGTGCCGACGTTGGGATCACTCTTATCCAGCGACCCGACGTTGCGGGGGTTGTTGTAATGATCGAGAACTTTATCGGAATAAGCCATGATCGTTCCTTCCTAGAATCAGAATCCTCAGTGTGCAGTCCACTGCACTTTGGAAAGGTCCACGCCTTCCTTGAACATTTCGTAGAGCGGAGAGAGTTCGCGCAGGTGCTGGACGACGCTGATGACTTTTTGCGCGACGTAGTCCACTTCTTCTTCCGTGGTGAAGCGTCCCAGGCCGAAGCGGATGGAGGAGTGGGCGATGTCGTCGCCGGCGCCGAGCGCCTTGAGGACGTAGCTGGGCTCGAGGGTGGCCGAAGTGCAGGCCGAGCCGCTCGAAACGGCGACGTCGTTGATCCCCATGAGCAGCGATTCGCCTTCGACGAAAGCGAAGCTGATGTTGAGATTGTGGGGCAGCCGCGATTCCATGGTGCCGTTGATGTACACCTCGTCGAGGGCGGATTCGAGCTTCGCGCGGAGCTTGTCGCGGAGGGCGCGGAGGCGCTCGGATTCGGCGGGCATTTCCTTGCGGCAGAGTTCGCAGGCTTCGCCGAGTCCGACGATGCCGGGAACATTGAGGGTGCCGGAGCGCATGCCGCGCTCATGGCCGCCGCCGTCGATTTGCGCGGTGAGTTGCACGCGCGGACTCTTGCGGCGCACGTAGAGGGCGCCGATGCCCTTGGGCCCGTAGAGCTTGTGGCCGGAGATGGACATCAGGTCGACGTTGTCTTCGATGACGTTGACGGGGACTTTGCCGACCGCCTGAACGGCATCCGTATGGAAGAGCACACCCTTTTCCTTGGCCAGCTTGCCGATTTCGCGGATCGGCTGAATGACGCCGATTTCGTTGTTGGCGTACATGATGGAGATGAGGATGGTCTTGTCGGTGATGGACTCGCGAAGCATGTCCAGATCGATGAGGCCGGAAGCAAGGACGGGCAGATAGGTGATACGGTAGCCGTGCTTTTCGAGGCGCTTGCAGGTGTCGAGCGTAGCCTTATGTTCGGTGGCGGCGGTAATGATGTGGTTGCCGCGCTCGGCGTACATTTCGGCGACGCCTTTGATGGCGAGGTTATTGGACTCGGTGGCGCCGCTGGTGAAGACGATCTCCTTGGCATTGGCGCCGATGAGGGTGGCGATCTGTTTGCGGGCCTTTTCCACAGCCTCTTCGGCTTCCCAGCCGAAGGAATGATTGCGGCTGGCGGCGTTGCCGAACTTCGTGGTGAGGAACGGCATCATGGCATCCAGCACGCGCGGATCGAGCGGCGTGGTGGCATGGTAGTCCATGTAAATAGGAAAGTTCATATCGACATCTCCTGCAAATTAGAAGCGGGGGTGGACTCGAGCGAATAGAGCCGGGAATCGGGGTTATCGTCGTTCATGTCGGCGATGGTAATGTTCGCCAGGAGCCCCAGGATGCCTTCATGGATCTTGCGGAGCGGCTCGCGGACGTTACACAGTTTCGACTGGCCGCAGGCTCCGTGGTCAGTGAAGCACGAGGTCAAGATAATGGGACCATCGATGGCGCGGATGACTTCGAGGGCGTTGAT
>CAYOBO010000149.1:0-16671 GCA_964402295.1 uncultured Candidatus Solibacter sp.
AAGCTGATCACCGCCACCGGCGCTGCACCGGCACGGTCGTCTCCCGCCTCGATCAGTCGTCCCGCCGCCGGCGCCACTCCCAGGCCTCGAAAATACTCGCCGGTGACGAACTCCGTGTTTACGCTCATCGCCTGCCCGCCGATCGCCAGCGTGCGGTGATGTCCGTTGAAATACCCGAAAAGTAGCGAAAAAACCGGATTATCCTCGCCCATCGTCTCGAACGCGGCGTAAGGAAAAATTCCGCTCACCAGCGTGCCCCGGTCCCCCGGCCAGAACCTGCCTTGTATCCCGTGCACCACGTGGACCCATTCCTTGTCGGCATTCTGCGGCGGCCGGCTTCGCCAGTTCAATACCACCAGCGACTCGGGGTCCGTCACCGGAAGCGACCGCAACAGAATCGCCTCCATGAAGCTGTAGATCGTCGTGTTCGCCCCGATGCCCAGCGCCAGCGACAACACCGCCAGTGCGCTGAACGCTTTGTTGGATGCCATCGTCCTCCAGCCATACCGGATATCCTGGCCAAGTTCTCCCCCAAAACGTGTCATCCAGATCTCCCAAGACTCTTCCTGCTTCTGTCCGATGTTGCCAAACCGCCGCCGCGCTTCCGCCCGCGCGCTCTCCGCCGTCATGCCGTCTGCCTGTAACTCAGCCGCTCGCTCCGCAACGTGGAGTTCCATTTCCTCGCGTAGCGCCTCGCTGCGCCTGCCGCTCTCCATCCAATACTTCAGCCGCCGCAGCAACATGTCCGTCACTCCGCCCCCATCACACGCGCGATCGCCAGCGTGAGCTTCGCGTATTTCCGCGTTTCCACCGCCAGTTGTTTGCGCCCTGCCGCCGTGATCTTGTAGATCCGCGCCCGCCGGTTGTTCGGCGTCACCCCCCACGCCCCGTCGATCCAGCCGTTCAACTCCAGCCGCTGTAGCGCTGGATACAGCGAGCCCTCTTCGACAAGCAGTTCGTTGTCGGACGATTGTTGAATAAATTGCACGATGCCGTACCCATGCAGATTGCGCCGCGATAGCGTCCGCAGAATCAACATGTCCAGCGAGCCGGGCAATGAGTCGTTCTTTTGCGGCTTGCGTCCCATACTAAGAATTCTTAGCTTACGGCCGCGGCATGCAACCCGTCAAGGTCCGAAAAAAATGAGCCGGTGTCCTTTCGAACCCCGGCTCCAAGTTTGGTTTGGTTGGGTGAGAAACCTATCAATGCGCGAAAAAAGACTACCGTATCCGGTCCGCCAGTTGCGGCTCCATCTCCACCGCCTGCCGCCACACCTTCCTCGCCTCCTGCTCTTCTCCAATCGCCCGCAGCGCATGTCCCAAATTCACCAGCGCCTCCGGGAACTTCTGCTTCTGATTCAGCGCTTGCCGGTAGATCTTCGAGGCCAGTTCATGTTCCCCCGACTTCTGCCGCAACAGCGCGATCTGGTACAGCAGCTCTGGAATCGATTCCCCCAACTGCCCCAGTTTCATGGCCGCGTCTTCGGCCTTCTTTAGATCGTTCGCCTCCAGCCCCAGATACGCCAGCGCCCGCAGCGCCTCCCGATGTTTCGGATCCGCGACCACCGTCATCTCGAACGCCTGCGTCGCCGTATCCCGGTCCCCCAACTGCCAGTACGCCACGCCCAGGTTCAACAGCGCATCCGTCCAATCGCTCCGGATCCGCGTGCACTGCTCGAAGGCTTCCGCGCTTGCTTTCCAATTCCCTCGGAGCGCGCGCAGGTGCCCCAGCCGGAACCACGCCTCGGCCGACTCCGGCGCCACGCGCACCAGCCGCATGTACACCTTCTCGGCTTCCAACAGATCCTGGCGATCTTCCAATCCCAACGCCAGCGCCCACAGCGGTCCCGCCTGGTCCGGAGCCGCCTGCACCGCCTTCTCATAGGCCCGCCGCGCCGCGCCCCAGTCGCCCTTCTGCTCGAGCGACGCCGCCAGCGCCATATGCACCGCCTTGTGATCCGGCCGCAGTTCCGCCGCCTTTGCGAATGCCTGTGCCGCGGCATCGTGCCGTCCCAGCCGCTGCTGGCACACGCCCAGGTTGAACCATGCCTCCATCATTTCCGGCTCAATTTCCACCAGTTCGCTCGAATAGCGCGCCCCGGCCTCCCAATCCTGGTTCGCCAGCGCCAGCGTCGCAAGCCCTTCCACCACCGCCCGCGATTTCGGCCGTATCCGCTGGAGCCGCTCGCAGTACTCCTTCAGATTCGTCGGATCCTTGCGCGCCACGCCCAGCGCAATCGCATTCACCAGCACTTCCTCCGCATTCGGATTGCGCTGTAGAATGCGCCGGTAAATGTCCCCCGCCTGGTCGTATTGCCACAACTGCTGTAACGCCACGGCCTTCCCAAACAACGCCTGTGGATTGTTCGGATCGCGGTTCAGGCACTGCTCAAAGGTCTCCTGCGCCTGCTTCGGCTTCTTCAAATGCAGCAGGCACGTGCCGAGCGCAAAGCGCGGCTCCGGCCGGTTCGGATCCGCCTGCGCCGCCTTCTCAAACGCCATCGCCGCTTCCTTATACCGCTTCAATTTCTCCCAGCACAATCCCTGATTGAACGCCGCGGTCTTGTGCCGCGGATCGGCCGCCGCTGCTTTCCCGTAGCTCGCCGCCGCCTCCTCATACCGCCCCAGTTCGTATTGGATATGCCCCATCGCCGCGTAGCACTCCGCCGCATGCTTCGGATTCGAGGTCCCGCGCGAGAGTTCCGCCAGCGCCTGTTCGGTGTTCCCTTCCAGATGCTGGTTGACGGCTTTGACAAACGCCTCCGAAGACGCAGCCCGCTTCTTGAACTGCGGGTCGTTCGGCTCCAACTGTAGCAGAGCCGGAATCAGTTCATCGTCCACCAGCCAGATCCACTGATCTTTAATCTCAGGCATAACTTGCTTGTCTCCCGCGTGACCTTCGCTTTATTTCGTTACCTGCCGTTCGCGCAGATGCCACAACTGAATCGACCGGATCTGCCCGCGCTCGGCTCCTTCATTCGCCACGGCAAAGCCGCCCATCGCAATCTGCGCATCGTGCCATTCGTCCACTTTCTGCTCGTTCACCGTCACCACGAATCTTCCGCCCACCACATCCGTACGCACTCGGAATACCATCCCCGCATTGCTCGCAAAGGGCAGCGCCACATCCGTGGGTGCACCGTCTTTTCCATCCGTCACCGTGAACCGGCGCAGCTTCACTCGCCCGCCTTCCTGGAACAGCTTCAGCGCCCAGTAGGTCTTCGTGTTCGATGCCCGAACCGCCCAGCCCACCGCCTTGTACTCGATCTCCGCTTGAAACTCCACGCGATAGTCCGAGATCTGCATCGACGGCCGGTAGAACGACATCTGCCGCACCCGCTTGCCCTTGGCGTCGGTGGTGTAGTCCGTGCTCCAGCCGGCATCCCCGGCCACTACGCCCGCTGTTTCCAATACGCTCACCGCGGCCGCTTTCCCTGCCGGCGCATTCTTGGAATCTCCGCCCATCGTGAATACCGCAACTGTGCCCACGACTCCCAGCACAGCCACCGCGATTCCCGCCTTCAATCCCGTGCTCATTCCAGCGGATGCGGGTAGAGGTGTCTCCTCCGAATTGAGCCCGAGGCTCAGACTCGCCGACTTCGGCGCCTCTACCGGCACATCCGCCATCCCTCCGAAACTCAACTTTCGCTCCGGAGCCTGCTCCTTCGCCTGCTCCACAACAGCCGCTGGTTCGAGTGTGCGCACCGGTTCTTCGGCCGGCTTCTGTCCGGCGGCGATCTCCGCTTCCAATTCCTCGCCGAGATCCTCCGGTTCCTCAATGGCCTCTTCCACGGGTCCGCGATGGCTGCCCTTCTGATGCTTCCTTTTCTTCTTCCCTTGCGGCGCAGCCGCTTTGGCTTCAACCTTAATCTCTGCCTTCGCCTCGGCAGGCGCAGCCGCCGCTCGAACCGCCTCCGTCTTCTCCACGGCAGGCTCCACCACGGCTTCCGCCACCGATTTCACCGGAGCGGCACTTGCTTCCGGCGCCGGTCCGGCCACCATCGTCTGCCGCAACGGCAGTACCGTCACTGCGGGCATATGCAGCCGCGGTCCCGGCGCGGCCAGCGGATCCGGTTGCGCGGCCGCCGCTGCCGCCGGCGGCGTCTTCATTTCCGGTTTCGTGTAGTCGAGCGGCCCCGCCATCTCGGGCGGCCTATAGGCCGGCTCTTCCTCCACGGCTTCCAGGATGGCTTCCGCGGCTTTCACCTCCACCACCGGTGGTGGCGTCTGCACTGTCTTCCCGCGCGCCGGCTTCGGCTCTTCCGGCGGCTCGTACAACTCCAGCGCCGCGTGCAACACCGCGACATCGTCATTCGGCGGTGGCGCTGCGGCCACATCCAATTCGTCCCAATGGATTGGCGCCGGCGTCCCTGCTTCCGCCCGCCGTGGCCGATCCACCTCCGCCAGCAGCGCCGCTACATCCACAATCTTCCCGTCGGATACCGCTCTGCCGGCTTTCTCCTTCGGCCCTACTCCCGTGAAATCGAATCCCGAAACTTCGTAATGCAGGCCGCAGATGTGGTCCCACTCGAGCGGCGGAGCGAACTCCATCGCCGTCGTCTCCGCTTGCGGTTTGTCCAGATTTTTCCAGCTCCGTTCCGCTAGCTGCAAGGCGCTTTGCCGGACCACCGACAAATACATGTTCGGTCGTCCTGCTCCCGCCGCCGGCGGACTTGGCTTCTTGGTGCTGAGAGTGCCAGCCATTGAGTGGTCTCCAGTCTGCGAACTTAAACTAGGCTGTACATTTGTAATCGGCATTTCCGAGGGAAAACCTTTAGGGTCTTCCGGGGGAAAGGCTCTAGATTCCTCCCGATTCCCTTTTTTGCTCTCCTTTCCGTCTAGGGCATAGCGGAACTCCGGCAACCTCGGCAGTGGCGAACGCTTCACCGGCAGTTCCGGATAACCACGGCCTCGCCCATTCCCCACCCTCATCCCACTCGGTTCCCCCAGCGCCAGCAATCCCCCCAGTCCCGCCACCCCAATCTCCACGCGCGAGCACGTCCCGCCCTCATGCCAGGTCCCACAATAGTTGCACTGCATAACAGATCTGCCGATAGCTCGCATCTATATTAGTGGCGAAATGAGAAACTGACTAGTACTCAAAAGCACCTAGTCCCAGTCATCCGCCCCACCCCTACCCGCCACCGCCACTCTACTTAAATCCCCGTCCGGCGAAACCCTCGGACCACAATAAAGTTTTTGAGTGCATGTGTCGATGAATTGCTATCGAAACGTAATCCACCGCGAGGCACCATGTCGCTCGAACAAATTCAAAAAGACATCGATAACCTGAAAGCCGCCGTGCCCGAACTCAAGGGCGTTCTGCTGGCGTCCTACGATGGCAAGCCCATCGCGCATTCCCTCGATCACGACAGCGACCCCGCCCGCATTGCCGCCCTTGCCGCTGCCGCCTCCAGCCTCGGCCGCCGTGTCAGCGACAGTCTCAGCACTGGAGTCCTTAACGAGATCAGCCTCAGCGCCAGCGAAGGCCAGATCTTCCTGTACAACGCCGGCAACAAAGCCGTTCTCGCCGTCATCGGACCCACTGGCGCCAACACCGGCCTCATTCACCTCGAAGCGCGCTGGGCCGCCCGCGAAATCGGCGACCGCGTCTAGCGGCCGCTGCTGAGCCCCGCCTTTACTGCCCGCTGCTTACGTCCCGTATCTCTTCCCATCACATCGGCCCGCGCCCGAACTGCAATGCTGCGCCGATTGGATGGTTGTACTCCCGTGGATTCCCCGGCACACCGGCTGCCCGCAGCGCGGTCAGATCCACCGCCTTCTCATCGGCGCCCGCGCCGCACTTCGTCGAGCTTATCGGACAGCACGGTCAATTCGCGGCCTCCGAAGGCTTCGCTTTTGGCGTTCAGGAAGCGTTCCCACCAATCGAATCAGAGCGATCTCGGGTCTTGTTCGTTGGGCACGATCCCACTCTTCTTGCTCCCTGCTCGGGAGCGGGTTTAGTTGCCGGTGCGGGCCTTGGCGATGCGGTCCGACAGAGTGTTCATTTGCGCATTGTCCATCGGCGTGCCCAACAACTCCAATTCCAATTTGGAGCCGCTGAACGGTTCGATCTCCACTTTATAGGGATTCGGCCGTTTGAACTTCTTGATCTCCCTGTATTCCCAGCGCCGCGAGGCAGAAGCGTTGTCCACCGCTTCATAGATCAACTGCGTGGGTGTGGCCATCAGCTTGCCGCGGGAGCCGCCGAACATCTTGCTGTGCTTGGCGTCGAAGGTCATGTCCACGCCAGGCGCCGATTCGCCCTCGGCCGCCTTGGGCGCATCCCGCAGCCATCGCGTCACGGCGGCCACGTCGGTGTCCGGTGTCATGCGGAAGGCGATGCGAACCACATCCCCCGACCTGTCTCTCACGGGACTGGAGAGTTGCAACACCAACATGCCTTTGTCCTCGCTGAAGTCGCGTACCTTGTCCCGGCTGAAGGTGAACGACGAGGCCGGGCGCTCATCGTCGACGAAGGTGAGCATCTGCGGATGCAACACGAGTTTCCCAGGAACCGCGCCGAAGGAAACGGACAACTCGGCGCGATAGACCTCCACTCCCGATTGCGCCGCCATTGCCGCGCAGAACAACAGAGAGAACACAAATCCCAGACTATGAGACACAGCGAAAATCCTCCTCGGTGTAAGATGGCCTTTCTTCGAGGATAGCGAACCCTACGGGATGAAGGCAGCCAGCCGCTGCCGCGCTTCGGCGAAGTCGGGCTGCAAACGGATGGCCTCGCGCAATGCGGCCACCGCCTCCTGCTTGCGCCCCAGTGAGCCATACGTTGTTCCCAGATTCAGCCACGTCAGGGAATGATCGGGGTTGGCGGCCTTGGCGCGCTCGAAGATGGCGAGCGCCTTCTCATGGTCTCCATTCATGCCATGCGCCACGCCAAGCGTATTGAGCGCGCTCGAATGGTTCGGGTCGAGGCTCAATGTCCGCTCCGCCTCGGCGATGGCTTCCTTGCCGCGGCCCAGCCGCAGCAGCGTATTCGCCAGCGCCGCCCGCGTTGCCGTGTCTTTCGGATCGCGCTGGAGCCGCCGGCGATAAAGCGCCGCCGCCTCTTCATTCGGGACACGGACGTTCGCCATGGCCAGAGTGGCGGCATCGGCCTTCGTGTAGAAAGAAACAACCGGCCCTTGATAAGGCGCAGGATCGGCATGCGTGGCCGCGGGTTTGGCGCGAATCCAGTGGTCCGTCATCGTCACGTGGACGGCATCGTTGGTGGGCCGCTTCCGCATATGGCAGCCCGTGC
Organism: uncultured Candidatus Solibacter sp.; assembly: GCA_964402295.1. Lineage (GTDB taxonomy): Bacteria > Acidobacteriota > Terriglobia > Bryobacterales > Bryobacteraceae > CADEFT01. The sequence continues at coordinate 7,261 of CAYOBO010000149.1, forward strand.
AGTCCTGGCTCACCTGCTGTGTATGCTTGGGCGCTGCGTGGCAATCGAGGCACGCATTGCGAGCCTTTGCCGTGTGCGGGTCATGGCAGGTCGTACAGGTCAGCTTGCCATTCGAGGCTTGGAAGCAAGCCGATTGCAGCATGCGGTAGCCTGCGTGGTTCACCTCCAGACGCGGCTCCGGCGAATCGGCGCGGTCGAAGTAGAGCTTGTAGGCCTGCAACGGTTCGCCCGGCCGGTAGGAGAACACATCGCGCCCCGGCTGCCGGTAAGAATCGGCGATGCCCTGCGAAACGGTCTCCAGATGGCATTGCAAGCACACCTCGAGGCGCCTCTCATTCGATAGCTTCGCCGGGTTGAGAATGGTTCCGCGTCCGGGTTTGGCGAGGTGCGCCGCGGTGGATCCGTGGCAGCGGGCGCAATCGATGCTGCGCGGCGTGAGCCGTTCCCCGGGCGATGCCGGATAGGCCGCATGGCAGAACAGGCAGGCGTCGGAGATCTCGCGCCGCATGTCCATGTGCGACGCCGATTCATAGCCCGGCGACATCGCCCATCCGTTCAAGCTGCGATACCACGAAAGCGGAAGCTCCAGCAGCCTTCCTTGCTCCGTGCGGTTCACATAGGTGACGGCATGATTGCCGGAGCCGATGCCGAAGTGGATCGCTTTCTCGACGACATTGATCTCGCGGCGCTGGGCATCCAGTTGGTAGCGCCGCATCGTGCCGCCATCCACTTTATAGTGGCGGTTGGACAGGCGGTGGTAATACTCGGCCTGAAAAGGAACGGGCCGCTCTTCGATCGAGCGGCCCATTCCGGTTTGAGCAAACGATTCCACGATCGCCGTGTGGCAGGGCTTGCACTCCTCATTGGCGCCCCACAAAGGAGGAACCAACAGCAGCGTGAGCGCCCCGCCGCGCACGGTTAGAACTGGAGTCGCGCGCCGAGCATCATCGAGCGCGGGTCGCGCGCCGACGTGACACGGCCGAAGGTGGATGGGGTGGTGAGCGCCTGGCCGATGCCGTTGAACTGCGTGTGGTTGAAGAGATTGTACATCTCCGCGCGCAATTCGAAACGAGCCCCTTCGCGAATCGGGAAGTACTTCATGAAGGTGGCGTCCCACTGATTCCAGCCGGGACCCGACATGATGTTGCGGGCCACCGGAGAGAACGTTCCGAGCGTGGGAGCGCTGTAGACCGAAGTATCGAACCAGCGGTTGATGGAGCGCTCGCTGCGTCCGAGCACCGGAGATCCGGAAGCGAAGGGACGCTGGCCGTTGGCGGCGCCCACGCCGGCGTTATCGCGGCCCACGAGCGGGTTGATGGGGAGACCCGTGCGCACGTTGTATATCGCCGACACCTGCCATCCGCCGAAGGCTTTTCCGAGCAGGCTCTTGTTGTCCCGCAGGAAGGGCAGGTCATAGACCATCGATCCGACGAAGTTGTGATTCGAGTCCAGGCTCGCCCGGCCGCGTTCGGTGCTGGCATCCTGTGTGTTCGGATAGAAGCCGTAGATGCCGCCCGAGAAGTCCGCGTTGTCGATGTTCTTCGACCAGGTGTAGGAGGTCTGGAACAAGAGACCCTTCGAGAAGCTGCGGTTGAGGCTGGTTTGGAGTCCGTGGTAGTTGGAGCTATAGCTTTGCTCGCGGTGGTTGATGATGGACCAGCCCTTGTAGGGGCGGGCCTGGTTGGCGTTCTGCAAGCCCTGTGCGATGCGTGCATCGGGCAGCGGCTGGTTCAGATCGCGCGTGCGCATGAAGTGCAAACCGCGCGTTCCCGAGTAGCCGATTTCCAGCACCATGTTGTTGCCGAGCCCGTGCTGGATGTTCAGGTTCCATTGCTGCGTGTAGGGATTGAGCTGGTTCATGTCGATGGAGCCGAGCGTGATGGGCAGATCGAAGTTGCGCGTTGTGCCGCCGCCTGGGTTCGAGAGGCTCGTGTTCTCGACGGTGAGCAATTCCGAGAAGGGCGGGTTGCCCGACATCAGAATGAACGCGCCCAGGATCTCGCGGCTATAGAAGAGTCCGTAGCCGCCGCGGAGCGCGGTCTTGCCGTTGCCGAACAGGTCGTAGGCGAAGCTGAAGCGCGGGGCGAAGTTCTTCTTGTGCTTGATCCAGAAGTTGGTGGGATCGACAAGGCCGTTGAAGCGGTTGCCGCTTCCGCGTAGCACCTGCCCGGAGTTGTTCACAGTCACCGCTTGCGCCGGATTGTATTGGTCCGGGATGAACACGCGGAAGCGGTTGTCGGGTTCGGTGGCCGGCGGGAAGTAGGAGTAGCGCACGCCGATGTTGACGGTCAGGCGGCGGTTCACCTTCCAGCTATCGTCGACGAACATCTCGACGGAGTTGCGGCGGTTGTCATTGAAGGCCACGGTATCCGTCTCGTTGTAGGAAGCGGCGCGGCCGAGCAGCAGGTCGGCGTAGGCATCGCCGCCGGTCGATGCACCCGGTTGCCGCGTGAAGCGGCCGTCGAAGTTGAAGCCGCCGAAGACGTTGGTGTTGGTGGGCTCGAACTTGATCTCGTTGGAGTAGTTGAAGCCGGTCTTGATCGTGTGCGCCCCGTTGATCCAGGTGAAGGTGTCGCGGATCTCGTAGATGGTCTGGTAGTTGCTCCAGGGTGCGCCGGGGGCGAGGGCGGCGTAGTTGGTGAGGGTCACGGTGGGCACACGGTCCGGGACCTTCGACAGGTTCAGGCTCTGGAGCGGATAGGTATTTTCGTTGTCGGGGAACAACTGCGGGATGTTGATGCCCCAGGTGGCGCCGCTCAAGTCCGGCGGAAACTGCATAATGCGGTTGTGGCTGCGGACGAAGGTGGCGTCCATGATGAGGTTCGGCCGGAAGGTGGCGTTATAGTTGACGGTCATGTTCCGGGCCGGGGTTTCATTCTGCTGGCGGAAGAAGTCGAAGCCGGAGGAAGTGAGGAAGTTGTTCAGGCGGAACTCGGGCGTGTAGCGCCACATGACGCGATGCTTGTCGTTGAAGATGTGGTCGATGCGGAAGTTCTTCTCGTTGGTGTCGTCGCGGCGCGATCCCTGGCTGAACCAGTTGCGGCCGGCGGCATCGCGGAAGTTGGGATCGGGGAACATGCGCGTATAGCCGAGCGCGTTGCGGTCGATGCGGGCGGTTGGAATGATGTTGCCGGCAAAGGGCTGGCCCGTGGTGGGGTCATAGAGGGTGCGGCCGAGGGTGCTGAAGTTGCCCGTGCGGTAAGGCGCTTCCGGCACGATATTGAAGAAGGCCTGCTGCTGGCGCTCCTTGATGAACCCGATCAGCACGAAGAAGAACGTCTTGTTCTTGCCATTGTAGACCTTCGGGATGTAGACGGGGCCGCCCACGGTGAAGCCGAAGTCGTTGCCGCGGAACGTGGACCGCGTGGGCTGGAAGAAGTTTCGGGCATTGAATTTGTCGTTGCGGTGGAAATAGTAGAGAGAGCCATGCAGATCGTTCGTTCCACCCTTGGTGATGACGTTGAACTGCGAGCCGCCGCCGACGCCGAACTCGGCCGAGTAGTTGCCGCGGATGGCGCGGAACTCGGCGACGGATTCGATGTTGGGAGCAAGCGGCGCACCCCAGTTGCCGCCGGTGTCGACGTTGTAGCCGCCATCGAGCAATAGGGCGTTGTGCGTCGGGCGGATGCCGTTCACCGAGGAACGGTTGTTGCGCCGGTCATAGGGCGTATCGGATACGACGCCAGGCATGAGCAGTGCGAAGGGCAACACGTTGCGGCCGCGCGAAGGCAACTGCACCATGTCCTTGCCATCGAGCAACTGCGAGGTGGTGCCGCTGGCGGTATTCACGGCCACCGCGCTGGCTTCCACGGTAACTTGGTCCGCAACTTGGCCGACTTCCATGGTGAATACGATGCGGCGGTTGTCATTGACGCGGAGAACCACGTCGGACACCACTGCCTTCTTGAAACCCTGGGCTTCGACGCTGACCTCATAGGTTCCGATGGGAATGAGCACGAACGAGTAGTTGCCTGACTCATCGGTGGTTGTTTGGCGGGAAAAGCCCGTGCCAATGTTTCGAGCGCGCACGGTGGCGCCCGGCACGACTGCGGTTGTGGCATCCTGGACGACTCCATAGATACCGGCGGTGACTTCCTGGCTGAGCGCCATGGACGCGCAGGCAAGGAAAAGGAAAAATGAGCGAATCATCCCCGAGACCTCCTTATTAGAGTTGCGGATTCCGCCAGTATAGGACGGTTCGTCCCGGTGCGGCAACTTGGGGCAGGAACCGCGGAAGCCGTTTTGTTCGGTGACGAAAAAAAAGGCGGCCCCGCGAAGGGCCGCCGGAGTATGGGTGTTGGGTGGAGAAACGGTTACAGCATGAAGCCGAGGTTCTGGCTGGTGAAGTTGGCCAGGTTCGGGAACACACTGAGAAGATCGCTGGGTGGGACGCCGAACCATGTGGCGAGGGTCGCACCGTACTGATCGAGGGAGGTGGTGGGGATCCAGTTGCCGCGGTTGCCGGAATCGTCGGGGCCCTGGAGGGCGAGCGTGGGGAATGTGCCGTAGAGTTCGCCGCCACGGACGGCGGCGCCCATGACGAAGTGATGGCCTCCCCAGGCATGATCGGTGCCGGCGCCTTGCGATGGCTGGAAGGTGCGGCTGAATTCGGATTCGGTGAAGGTGGTGACCTGATTGGCGACACCGAGTTCGACGGTCGCGTTATGGAAGGCGGCCATGGCGTCGCCGAGTTGCGAGAGCAGGTTGATGTGATCCGGCAACTGATTGCTGTGGGTATCGAAGCCGCCCATGGAGGCGAAGAAGATCTGGCGGCGCATGCCGAGTTGGGCGCGGACCTGGATGAGGCGTGCAATCTGGGCGAGCTGGTTGCCCAAGCCGGTGGCGGGGAACTGCGTCGCCAGCGGATTACTGGAAGTGGCCTGACTGACGATCTGGGCGATGCGGATGCCTTCGCTGGTACCGGCGCTGGCAGCCTGCACGAGGGCGAGGCCGGAATCCATCTGGAGCAATTCCTGCACCGATACATCGCGGGCGACCATGGCCGGGTTGTTGGGGTTGGTGCCTTCGAGTCCGGTGCTGGTCTGGCCGGGAGACACAGTGGCCGGCTTGGTGGTGACTCCGTTGAGCAACTGCGCGCCGCCGCTGACGGAGACGCCCAAGGGGAAGGTGGACGGCTGATTGATGCCGTATTGGGTGAGCTTGTCGGCGATGCGTCCGCCCCAACCGGTGGTACCGCCCTGGGGCATGGCGGTCTGCCATTGGGAGGTCTGGTCGGAGTGCGAGAAGAGGTTGCTGGGAACCTGTGCGCCGGCCTGGTACTGCTGGCGGGTAGTGGGACGGACGAGCATGCCGACGTTGGCCATGATGGCGAGCCGGCGCTGCGCCCAAAGGGGGTGGATGGCGGCGAGCGACGGATGGAGTCCGTAGACCGCGCCGGAGGATGTCGGACATTGCAGGATGTTGGCTTGCGGAATGGCGAGCGAGCCGCGGACGGTGGCATATTGCGGGTACTGCGAACTGACGGGCAGCACGGTGTTGTTCGCGTCATTGCCACCGAACAGGAAGATGCAGACGAGGGCTTTGTAATCGCCGGTGGATTGAGCCAGGGCGTTGATCATGCCGAGGCGGCTGAACTGGCTGGCTACGGTCAGTGTGCTCACCGAGCAGCAGCCAAAACGGAGGAAGTTTCTTCTGGAAGTCATGGATATTGGTTCTCCTTTCTGTCTCGGCATGGGTTAGGGTTCCACCTGGTACTGGCTGGAAGAGCCGACCAGGTAGGCTGCGTTGCGGGCGCGGGTGCGCACGTCGGTGGTGGCATTGATGGCGGTGAGGATGCTGTTTCTCATCGCGGGGGACATGGCTCCGTGCATGAGGGCCTGGTTGAGCGCTTCGACGAGCGCGGGCGGATCGGAGGCGAGGCGTTCGAGTTCGGCCAGATCGATGGAGACGGTGGAGCCGAGTCCATTGCGGCTGGCGCGGTAGATGAAGTTGACGCGGTTCAGGGCGACGGACGGAGTATTGATCTGGAATTCGGGGGCGACGACTCCGTTGACGCGGAAGAACGGCGAGAAGTAATTAAAGACGCTGGGAGCGAACCAGAGGTTTTGGCCCATATTGTTGGCGTAGCCGTTGAGGCCGTGTTCGGCGGCGACGGTGGCATTGAGCCCGCGCAGGTAGCTGAGGATGAAGAGCACGGGTTCGCGGAGCTTGCCGGTGCTGGGGGCGATGGCATCGGCTTCGGGATCGGTGACGATGGCCTTGGCGGTTTCCCAGAGATCGCCGTTGGTTTGCTGGAAGCGCAGGGCGACGCGCTGCACGTAGCCGGGGGAAGGCTGGCCCATGACCAGGCGCTGGATGAGGCGCAGGGCGACGAAGGGCGGCACGTTGGGATGCTGGCGGAGATTTTCGATCACCATATCCAACTCCTCCGGAGCGGTGCGTCCGGCGGGGATGATGAAGCCGTTGAGCAGCGTCTTCTGCGTCTTGTCGTGGTTTTCGTCGAAGGGGATCATCTGCCCGACGTAGTAAGCGGGGTTGATGGGTCTTGGGGTTGCGCCTGGCTTGGTGGGAAAGGTCCAGCCGGTGAGGGCGCGGGCGAAGTGCTTGACGTTCTCTTCGGTGTAGGCAGGGATGGGCTTGCCGAATGCGTCGAGGCGGTTTGTGCCATCCATGTTGAGCAGGTTGATGCCGACAGTGAAAAGCTGAAGCAATTCGCGGCCGTAGTTTTCGTTGGGTTCGAGGCCTTTGGCAGGGTTCGCCTTGACGTTATTCACCATGTCGAGGAAACGGCCCATGGTGGGGCTGAGGGTGACCTCTTTGAGCAGGGTGAAGTAGTTGCCGAAGGCGTGCTGGTTCAGGAGGCGCATGTAGGGAACCAGTTGATGCGAGGATCCGGTCTTGACGCCGGATACGACGAGGATCTGGCTGAGGGCGAAAGCCATGCGCTGGCGGAACTGATCGGGGCCGGTCATGGCGTTGCGATAGAAGGCGCGCTGGGCCGGGGTGATGGAGTTGGAATCGGGGACCGGATCAGGGAGTGGGGAGATGGGCGCGGTGCGTTGCTCATTGAGCCAGGTGGCAATCCCTTTTTGCTGTAGATCGACGATGGATTCGGGCGATGGTCCCCAGGAGGCGCGCTGGAGGAAGCGTGCGGCGGCTTGCGGGGTGAGCTGCGCATTGTTGATGCGGACGGGCACGATGAAGGAGTTCGAGGATACCGCGCCGGGGTCGGGATTGCGCAGGCTGACGGTGGTGACGCCGCCGATGCCGTAGGGAACCTTGACCATGGCCATGAGGTAGTTGGGAGCATTGATGAGGATGGTGGCCGGCGTGGAGCCGACGGACAGAGTGGCTCCCGAGGCAAGCCCGGTTACATCGACGCGGAAGACGACGTTCGCGCCGGGTGAGAAGACTCCAGGCTGGACGCTGGTGATGGCCGGGATGGGATTCTGTAGCGAAATGGTGGAAGTATCGCTAATGGCGGGGTTCGCCTTGCTGGTGGCCTTGATGGCGACCTGCGGATTGGGGGGCAGCTTTGCGGGCGGCGTATAGAGGCCCGTGTCACTGATGGTGCCGAAGGTGGCATCGCCGCCGGCGACCCCGTTGACGCTCCAGGTGACGGACTTGTCGATGGCATTGCCGACGCTGACGCTCATCTGCTTGGTTGTGCCGATGCGCATGGTGTAGGTGTCGGGGTAGACGTTGACGGTCACCGGAGGCATGATTTTGAAATACTTCTGGCTGGAGTATGCAGCTCCGGGGTCGGGGTTGCTAACGCAGATGGTGGTTTCGCGGGGCGTGTTGTCGGTGCGCGTAATGCGCAGTTCAGTGGGGGAGACGTAGGTTGCGGGGACGGCGACATCGCCGATTTTGACGATTGAACGGGCGATGAAGCCGCGGCCGGTGAGAACGACGGTGAAAGTGCCGACGTTGACTTGGTTCGGAGCGACGGTGCTCAGGACGGGCTCCGGATTGAGGAGGGTGACTGTCGCTTCGGCGAAGGCGGCGGCGTCGGCGACACTGGTGGCGCGGACCTTGACGATGTTCGGCGCCGGAACGACGGCCGGCGAGGTGTAGAGTCCGGTGGTGGAGACCGTCCCGATTGTGGCATTGCCGCCGGGGATGCCGTTCACCGACCAAGTGACGGATTTGTTGGTTGCGCCGGAAACGGACGCGTAAAAAGTTTTGGTGGCGCCCACGCGCATGGAGTGGGACGAGGGGCTGATGCTGACGGTAGCTGCCGCGCATAACGGCGCGAAGGTGATGATGAGGCCGGCTGTCGTGAGCAGACAACCGGACCGCTGGACTGTAGATGACATTCGAAGTGTTTGCCTCCGGTTTTCCTGTTACTATCGGGCGCGTAGTCCTAGAAGTGTGCAGGGCGAGAGGGGGAAATCTTGCCCTACCTCTGGGATCAAACTTTCGCCTTACGAGTACTATTGGGGAGAACGGAGAGAGAGATTGCGTAGCCCGGTGTAGGGGCAATAATGGAGAAACGATAGCACAGGATTGACACGCAGTGTTTGCGGGGTTACTCCTGAGGCGAAGCGAATGATGTCAAATTTTGTCAAGCGGCGTTGTTGTGAAGGACGGGAGGCGCATCCTTGCCGCAGCAGCGCTTGAATTTTACGCCGCTGCCGCAGGGACATTTGGCGTTGCGCGGGGTTTGCGGCGGGGCGGGCTTGGGTTGCGAATTTGTGTAAAGTTCTGTCAACTGGCGCTCGTAAGCTTCTTCGTTTTGCATGATTTCGGGGTCGGCCTGGACGCGGTCGGCGGCAGCGTTGATGGCGGCGGCGCAATCTTCGACATCGGCGGCGGGGAGGTTCCATTTCTTGTTGGTGAGTAGGAGGACGGCGGCGCGGAGCAGGACGGAGGGGGAAGACTTCGGGTTATCGAGAACCTGTTCGAGTTTATCGAGGGCCTTGGCGCGTAGGGATTGCATGCGATCGCGGATGGTGAGGGCGTATTCCTGTTCGGCGAAGGCGAGAGCTTGCTGGAAGGCGGGGTCATCGGTCCAGTGGTAGACGGTGGGGCGGGAAACGGAAGCGAGCTGGGCAGCCGCGGTCACGGTGGCGCCTGCGGCGAGGGCCTGGAGGACCGTGATTTGAGCAGGGGTAAAGTGCTTCATGGCGATTTCAGGATAATATGGAGGAGTTTTCGGGGAATGTGTGGAAATGGTGTGGGGGAAATGGGAAGGTGTGTGGGTTCAACGGGTTGGGCGGGGTGAAAATATTTTCGTACGGTGTGATCTTGGCGAATTCCATTGGGCTTTGGGTGTTCGACGAGCAGATCCGGCGATTGGCGGTGCGCGGGTTACGGGTCGTCGTCCACTATACAAGTGGAGAATGGGGGTGGAATCGGTCAAAAGCTGTTTGGAGATGGTGTAGGTGAACGCTGCGGTGTGGGGGTCAATACATACGAGATGAACAAGAGAAGGTTGCCAGGAGTGGC
>CAYOBO010000150.1:0-16114 GCA_964402295.1 uncultured Candidatus Solibacter sp.
CGCGGTGATCAACCAGCGACCGGATCTGTTCCGGGCCGTGGTGGCGAAGGTGCCGTTTGTCGACGTTCTGAACACGGCGACCGACCCCACGCTGCCGCTGACGGTGATTGAATACGACGAATGGGGCAATTCAAATGAACGGGAATATTGGGAGTATATCCGTTCCTATTCGCCTTATGACAACGTGCGCGCGCAGCCCTATCCGCACGTGCTGGCGACGGCGGGATTAAACGATCCGCGGGTTTCCTATTGGGAGCCGGCCAAGTGGATCGCGAAACTGCGCACGCTGAACACCAGCGGCAGCATGCTGCTGCTGAAGACGAACATGGATGCGGGACACGGCGGCGCTTCGGGACGCTACGAACGCATGAAGGAAACGGCCTTCGACTATGCGTTTATCCTGTACGCGCTGGGGATGGCTACAACCTGACTTCGTTGCTGCGCAAAAATTCCGGCGTAATATCGACGCCCAATCCCGGGCTTTCGGGAATATCCCAATGCGAAAGCGCGGGCTTCCATCCGTCCACGAAAATGGATTTGTATTCCTCCACGCGCGTATTGCCCTCCTCCATGATGAGGAAGTTCGGAATCGAAGCAGCCAGATGAATCGACGCGGCCGTGCAAACCGGGCCGTTGGGATTATGCGGCGCGATGGTGACGTAGTTGGCATCGGCCATGGCGGCAATCTTCTTCATCGCGGTAATGCCGCCGGTGCGCGCGGCGTCCGGTTGCAGGATGCGGGCCGCCTGCCGCGCCAGCAATTCGCGGAAATTGAAGTGCGATTGCAGTCCTTCTCCCGTCGCAATGGGAATATTCGTCGAGCGCTGTAGCGCGGCCATTGCTTCCACGCTTTCCGGCGGCACCGGCTCTTCCAGAAAGAACGGATCGAACGGCTCCAGCATTTTCACGATGCGGCCGGCGCTCGCCATATTGAACTTGCCGTGCGCTTCCACGCAGATGTCGAACGACGGCCCGGCTTCGCGCACACCACGCACCATCTCGCGCACTTCGTTGAGCACTGCCGTGGATAGTTGGCGGTCCGTACCGGGATAGGCCCCGAACGGATCCCACTTTCCAGCCGTCGCGCCTCCGGCAATGAGTTCCTTCGTGCGTTGGAAATAGGCATCGCGGGTGCGCGGAATATTTCCCCAACGATAGCTGGTGTAGATGCGGATATTCGCATGCACCTTGCCGCCGAGCAGCTTGTAGACGGGCACGCCCAGCTTCTTGCCGGCGATATCCCAAAGCGCGATGTCGATGGCGCTGATGGCCGCAAAGAGCGTTCCACCCAGCGTGTTTTCCTCGGCGATGTACATCTTGCGCCACAGCCGTTCGATGTCCCATGCCGACTCGCCGATCATCAAAGTCGCCAAGGACCGGATCTGCGCAACCACGGGAGCAACGTTCGGCGGCGTTGTTCCCTCCCCCCATCCATGAATGCCTTCTTCGGTTTCGACGCGGCAGCATACGATGTCCTTGCGCGCGCCGATGCGCAGGACATGCGGCTCCACGCGGCGAATCTTCAAGCCGCCGGATTGGGCGCACACCCATGCCGGAAGCGCAAGGGGCGCGGCGAGCGCGCCACGAAGAAAGCCGCGCCGCATCATGACGCCGCAATCCTCACCAGTTGCTTGCCGATATTGCCTCCGGAGAGCATGGACAAGAAGGCCTTGGGGGCGTTCTCGATGCCATCGGCGATGGTTTCCTTATACTTCAGTTGGCCGCTGCGCACCCATTCGGTCAGTTTGGCGAGTCCCTCGGCGTAGCGGTCCGCAAACTGGAATACCAGAAAGCCTTCCACTTTCACCTGCCGCGTGAGAACCTGCATAAGCAGGCGCGGCCCCATTTCAGGCTGTTCGAGATTGTAGAGCGAGACCTGCCCGCAGACGGGCACACGGGCGCGCGGATTGAGCAGAGCGAACGCCGCATCGGAGATTGGTCCGCCGACGTTGTCGAAGTAGACATCGATGCCCTGGGGACAGAGTTCGGCGAGCGCGCGGCGGTAGTCGGACGTGGTCTTGTAGTTGAGCACCGCGTCGAAGCCGAGATCGTCGCGCAACCAGCGGATTTTGTCTTCGGAGCCGGCGATGCCCACGACGCGGCAACCGTGAATCTTCGCGATCTGCCCCACGTAGGAGCCGACCGCGCCGGCGGCGCCCGATACCACCACTTGTTCGCCGCCCTTGAGTTGTCCCACTTCGAGCAAACCGAAGTAGGCAGTAAGCCCGGGCATGCCCAGCACGCCGAGGGAGGTGGAAACAGGAGCGATGGAAGGATCGAGTTTACGGACGCCGCGGCCATCGGAAACGGCGTACTCCTGCCAGCCGAACATGCCCATCACGTAGTCGCCCTCCGCAAAGCGCGGATGGCGCGATCGCAGGACACGCCCCGCCGCGCCGCCCACCATGACATCGCCGATTTGCACCGGATCGGCGTAGGAGCGGGCTTCATTCATGCGGCCGCGCATGTAGGGATCGACGGACAGCCAGCGTATGCCCACGAGCATCTCGCCATCGGCGGGTTCGGGAATGGGGGCCTCGCGCAATTGGAAATCGGATTCCTTGGGGAACCCGGTGGGCCGTGCGGCCAGCAGAATTTGCCTGTTCATTCGTTACAGGATACCGCCGGACGGGCCATGCTATAGCACACAATGGCGCGTCCATCCACGTGGGCCGCGCCCACCCGTTGCATGCCGAGTTTTTCCAGCACACGGATGGAAGCCGTATTGGGCGGATCGGTGCGGCCGGCAATGCGATGGACGGGAAGCGCGGAAAAAGCAAAGTCCAGCACGGCGCGCGCCGCTTCCACCGCCAGGCCTTGCCCCCAATGCGCCGGACCGAGCCCGTACAGCAGTTCCCATTCATCGTCGGGAGGATAACGGCGAAGGCCGCAGAAACCAATGATGGCCGGTTCGCGGCGGAAGCGGATGCAGAAGAGCCCGACTCCGTAGTCAGCCCAGTCCTCCAGAGCGGATTGGACCGCTTCCTGCGCCGTCTCGCGGTCGATGACGGCACCGTCCCAAAGATAGCGGCGCACATCAGCGTCGGTCCACAAGGCATGCAGCGCGTCGACATCGTCCATGCTACAGGGGCGCAGGCTGAGGCGGCCGGTTTCGAGAATCATGCCGGCGTGGCCGAGCACATTTCCGATGGCTGCCCGGTGGAGGAAAGGACAGCCGACCATACTTCGCTCGCCGGATTGACGCGGCGTTTGTGAGCCGTGGCCATGGGGATGGAGACATGCACAAACATGTTGTACCAAAGCCCGATCAGCATATCGGTGCGTCCGGCCATGGCCGCATGCACCGCGCAACGCGCGAATTGATCGCACAGCAGCGCGTCGTCCTTGTTGGCGGGACGGCTGCGCACGATGTAGCTGGGGTCGAAGTACTTCACGTCGACCGGTATGTTCTCCTTGGCGAAAAACTCCTGAATGCGGCGGCGCAATTCGCGGCCGCTGTCCTTCAGCTTCAGATTGCCGGATTTATCGAACTCGTGCGCACCGTCGACTAAATCCTGCCCCGCGCCTTCGGCGATCACCACCACGGCATGGCGGCGCGCCAATAAACGGCGCTTCAAATGTTGCAGAAACCCGTTCGGCCCATCCAATGTGAACGGCACTTCGGGAATCAGAGTAAAATTCACTTCCTGGCTGGCGAGCGTCGCGCCGCAGGCGAGAAAGCCCGCTTCGCGGCCCATCAGCTTGACAAGCCCCACGCCGTTGAGGACGCTCTTGGCTTCCGAATGGGCGCTGTCAATGATGTGCGCCGCCTCTTCGACGGCCGTCGAGTAGCCGAACGTCTTCCATACAAAGTCGATGTCATTGTCGATGGTTTTCGGCACGCCCACCACCGCAAGCCCGTAGCCGCGCCGCTGCGCTTCTTCATGCAGTCGATGCGCCCCGCGCTGCGTGCCGTCGCCGCCGATACAAAACAACACATTGATGCCCCGCGACTCCAGGAAATCGAGCGCGACGCCCGGATCGACCGGCCCGCGCGAAGTCCCCAGCACGGTACCGCCCTTATTTTGGATGCCGTGCACGAACTCCTTGGTGAACCTCACGGGCTCGTGGCCATTGGCGGGATCGAGGCCCGAGTAGCCGTAGCGGATACCCAGCACTTCCGGCACGCCGTAGTGGTAATGCAATTCCAGAAAGATGGAGCGCATCACGTTGTTGAGCCCGGGACTAAGCCCCCCACAGGTGACCATGGCCGCCCGCGTGCGCACCGGATCGAAGAAGATCTTCTCGCGCGGTCCGGCCTTTTCAAAGGTGACCGGCGGGCCGCTTTCCACTCCGGGGAGCGTAATGGTATCGGTGACCCGCCGGCCGATGGGAGAAGGAATTGTGCATTCGCCCAGCGTTTCCACTGTGGCTATCAACGGTTCGGATGTGTGCAAGGACAAGAGCTGAAATCCCCTCGTGCGCGGTAGCCTCAGGCAGCCATCAGGAGTCGAAAGTCCACCTGCCCGGACTCGTCGCTTCGCTCCTGTTCTAGCATTTCCTGACAGTGCACACAATAGCGGGCCCAGGGGACGGCTTCCAAGCGGCGCTGCTTGATCGGCTCCTCACAGCGCAAACAGATGCCGTAACTGCCGTCGCGAATGCGCGCCAGCGCCTCCTGCACCTGCCGGGCAATACGCGTATCGCGGTCGAGCGCCAGCACTCCGATCTCGCGATTGGCCGCCATCACCATCCCTTCGAGCGGCTCCGCCGTGGGCTCGATGGCAATCTGGCTGCGGTCGCGCAAGACTTCCGACAACTCCCGCGCCTTGCTGCGCAGCGCCTCTTCAAAAACGTGAATTCTGGTATTTTCCATGGTTTGACCTTTCTTTTATCGGAAGTTGCCGCTCCAGAGCGCGTTGCACTTTATCGACGGCAAGCGCGGTCGCCGATTCCACATCGTCCTGCAAGTCGTGAACAACGAGCGGACGGTGCGAATCGGTTTCCACGCGGATCTCGCAATGGTGATCGAGACCTCCGCGCGGACCCGCTTCGCCCTTCAGCCGGACGGACAGAACCTTGATGGTGCCGCCGAATCTGCCGAGCGCGAAATCGACGCGGCGCCGGATGCGTCTTCGCAGTTCCGGCGTCACCGCGATGCCAGTGCCGCTGATCTGGAGCTTCATATCTCTGCCGTTCTCCTCTACAATCCCAATATGGCCGGTTTTCATTCCCTAGACAAATAGATAGTTCGGTAGCTTTGCATCGATTTAATCGATGTATCCTGGAAGCATGGAATGGATCAACTACCACCACCTGCTGTACTTCTGGACGGTGGCCCGGGAGGGCAGCATTGCACGCGCCTGCGAGAAGCTGCGGCTGGCCCAGCCGACCATCAGCGGGCAGTTGCGCATGCTCGAGGAGTCCTTGGGCGAGAAGCTCTTCGCCAAATCGGGGCGCGGCCTGGCGATGACGGAGGTGGGCCAGGTGGTGTTTCGTTACGCCGATGAGATCTTCGGGCTGGGCCGCGAACTCCAGGATGTGCTGAAAGGGCGTCCCCGCGGGCGTCCGTTGCGCCTGCTGGTGGGCATCTCCGATCTGGTTCCGAAACTCGTCGCTTACCGCGTGCTGGCGCCGGTGCTGGCCATGGGCGAGCAGGTGCAGATGGTGTGCGATGAGAACACTCCGGACCGGCTGCTGGCGGATCTGGCCGAGCATCGCCTGGATGTCGTTCTGCTCGACAGCCCCATCTCGGCCAACGTGAAGGTGAAGGCGTACAACCACCTGCTGGGCTCATGCGGCGCCTCCGTGCTGGGCGCGGCGTCGCTGGCGGCGCGTTACCGGCACGATTTTCCCAAAAGCCTCGATGGAGCCCCGTTCCTGCTACCCTTGGAGGGATCGAATCTGCGGCGATCCATTGAGCACTGGTTCGACGAGCAGCACATCCGGCCGAAGGTGGTGGGCGAGTTTCAGGACAGCGCGCTGATGAAGACGTTCGGACAAGCCGGCGCGGGCTTGTTCTTTGCGCCCTCAGCCATCGAAAAAGAGGTCCGGGACTTGTATAAGGTGAGCCGTGTGGGCCGGGCATCGAGTGTCGTGGAGCGGTATTACGCCATTTCCATTGAGCGCAAGCTGAAGCATCCGGCAGTGGTCACCATTTGCGATGCGGCGCGCGATAAGCTCTTCGGCCCCAATGCCGAGGCGTAACTGGTCTCCCGTCTTTCCCAAAACCTGTTGCCGCCGTGTCGATTAGAATAATCGCATGATGCGAATGCGCGTTTGGATCGGCGCGGCGGCCGTGTTGAGCGCGGCGTGGCTGTTCACCGGAAAGCTCCGCTCGCAGTATGGATCGATGCCGTCCCCGCTGGGAGGCAAAGTGGAATTCCGGCCCGGCGGCTATTTTCCAAACGGCTTTCCCCTGCATGGATCGGTGCGCCTGTTGTCGGCGCCGGTGGTGGAGATGGGCGCGCGGCACCGGCATCAGGTGGAGGTGCGCATCGGCGATATCGCCATCGAGCCCGGGATGAGCATCGAGATCTGGAAGCATTTCACCAGCGACATGGAGGAGTTTCAGACAAAGGATCCGAACGCACCGGCCTGGTTCCAGGCCACGCTGCCGCAAGGGGTGAAAGGCAAGTCCTACGAAGTCACCAATTGGGTGCAGCGCAACACTCCTGCCGTGTTCCCCTACCGCAAGGCTGCGGGCGTGACGGTCACCGAGGGCCGGCTGAAACCGGGCGATATCGTACGCTTCGACCTCGGCGGGGCGCAGGGCGTGCGCATGCAGTACTACGAGGAGAATCTGTTCAATTTCCGCTTCGTGATCCTGAAGGGAACCGAAGTGGCGGGCTACATCGGCGACGCGGCGCTCAAGGTGACCGGAGGTGAGTTGCGCAAACTGCGCGTGCAGGCGCCGAGCATGGTGAAGGCCGGCGAAACATTTTCGGTGGAAGTTGTTCCCATGGATGAATGGGTCTCGCAGGCGAAGAACGGCAAAGGTCTGCAACTGCGGCTGAAGGGCGCGGGCGTCACGGGAGGCTCGTTCCGTTACGATGAGGCGCTGGAACACTACATCGCCCGCGACGTGAAGGCCGCCAATACGGGAGTGCTGCGCTTGGAAGCAGCCACGGCGGATGGTCGCCTCACGGCCATATCGAACCCGATCTGGGTGGAGGCCGACCCGCTGCGCCGCATCTACTACGGCGAACTGCATCAGCACACCTACCTGCACGACGGGCGCGGCGTGTTCGAGGAACTGTATCTCTACGGCCGGCGCGTCGGCCTGCTCGATTTCGGCTCCGTCACTCCGCATCACAATTTCCTCACCGGGCCCAACGGACCGTCTTTCTATCTCGGCAACCGGAAGTTTCCCGTCGATGAATGGCCGAAGCTGCAATCGACCACCAAGGCCGTCAACGGCTGGCAGGATTTCGTTTCGCTGCTCGGCTACGAGTACAGTGTCGGTACGCAAGCCGGCGGGCATCACAACATTTTCTACAACTCCGACAAAGCCAAGACAACGATGGAACTCGATCCCGCCGACCAGAACGCGCCGATCGCGAAAATGTTGCGAACGGTGCGACTGGCGCGTGTGCCGACGCTGGTCATCCCTCATATCGGTGGCTCACCGCCGGATTGGTCGCATGCCACCGATCCGCGCATTGAGCGGCTCTTTGAAGTCGCCAGCGTGCACGGAGTCTTCGAGGAATCCTGGCGGAAGCACCTCGAAAACGGCGTCCGGCTGGGGGCCATCGCCGCCGGCGATACACATACCACATCGATGGGCATCGCCTACCCGGGCCTCATCTACGTCAATCAGAACGGGCTTGCGGGGGTGTTCGCCTCGGGCAAGACGCGCGCGCAGATCTGGGAAGCGTTGTTCGAACGGCGCACCTTCGCCACCACGGGCAATCAGCGCATGCTGTTGGATTTCACCGTCAATGGCGAGCAGATGGGCGGCGAACTCTCCTCCGGCCTGCACAAGGATGCGCGCATCGAAGCCCGCGCCTCCGGCACGGCGCCGCTGCTCCGCATCGACCTCATCAAGAACAACCGGGTGATCGAATCGCAATGGCCCGCGCGCGGCAACGGCAACCTGGTGCGCGTCGTCTGGGGCGACAACATCTACCAGCGGCGCGCGGCCACGGGCTATCGCGCCGGCGAACTCACCGCGGCGCAAGGCAGCCTGCGGTTGCATTCGAAGGTGAACATCGACCAGGGTTTCGAAATGGTGGAGCCTTCGGCAAGCCGCGTCAGTTGGCGCACGGCGGCCGTTTCCAACGACCGCGACGGCTTCCTGCTCGATATCTCCCAAATCCCCGGCGGCACATTGCGTTTCAAACAATTCGATCCGGAAACGTTTGGAGAGATCGATGTCGAAATCCCTGTCGACAAGCTCCGGGCCGAAGGCCGGTTCCGCCACCGCGTCCCGGCCCGCATCCAGAATCCTTATATGAAGGCGATGGGCGTCGAGCCCGCGTTCTTCCTCGACCTGGACTTGGTCGACGACAAGGCCCCCATGGACGCCCGCTTCCAGTTCGTCGACCGCACGGCGCCGAAGCCCGGCGATTTCTACTACCTGCGCGTGGAGCAGCTCGATACGAACAAGGCTTGGTCCAGTCCGGTGTGGGTGAATTGAGTGCTTCGTTCGTCGGAATGGGTGCTGCTCGGCTATTACTCCTATTGCATCGCATGCAGCATGGTCCTGCCGGTGCGCGCCGGAGTCATGCCGGTCACCATCGCCTTGAACATGCTGGTGATGGGCGGTCTTCTGCTGTTGGCCTATGCCGAGAACCTGCGCCACAAGCGGATTCTCAGCATCATGCGCGACTGGTATCCGCTCCCGCTGATGCTGCTCGCCTATCGCGAAATGGGCTGGTTCGCCCCGGCCACGCACACCTATGAACTGGAGCGCGGCTGGGTGGCCTATGACCGGTTGCTGCTCAACGATTGGGGTATGCGGCAGTGGATCGAAGCAGCGGGTCCGGTGCTGCCTTCGCTCTTGGAGATCAGTTACTCGCTCGTGTATGCGATTGCCCCGTTCTGCATGGGCTGGCTCTATTACCGGCGGCGCGTGGAGCGCATGAACCGTTTCCTGACGACGTTTCTAATGGGTATTTTTCTCTCCTATATTCTCTTTCCATTCTTTCCTTCCGAGCCGCCGCGCACGGTGTTTCCCGGCGAGGATCTGCCGGGCTTTCTCACCGTTTTCCGCCGCTTCAATCTCGGCCTGGTGGGAAACTACGGCATCCACATGAGCGTATTTCCCAGCGCACATTGCTCCGGCGCCTTCGCGGCGGCATTCGCCATGCGCGACATCCTGCCCGAGGAGCCATGGGTGTGGCGGCTGCTGTTCGTTCTCGCCGTGAGTATCGCCACCGCGACGGTCTACGGCAGGTATCACTACGCCGCCGACGCCGCCGCCGGGATTGGTGTGGCCGTGGCCGCTTGGCGCATGGCGCGCGCCGCATCAGTCCGGCTTCGAGCGAGGGAATGGCAGGACCGGAACCGCGTTTCCCGCTGAGGCAAAGATCATCGCGCGGACCATCGGCGCCCATCCGGTCATCGTGGCTTAATCCCCCGCCGCCGGCGTCTGTCCGCCTTCGCCATGGCCATGCTCCGGAGTCCGCTTGCGCACCGTCCGTCCGGTCAGCCATGCCGTATCCATGGGGTACACATCGGGATCGAAAATCACCGTATAAAAATGCCAGATCACAATCGCCGCGCAGGCCAGCACGGCCTCGTAAAAATGAATCGCCGTCGCCACATCCAGCCAAACCTTCGGCAGGAACCGCAGGGACCAGTTATTGAACCACAGCAGGAAGCCCGTCAGGCCCATCACCAGCGCGCCCCAGACCACGGCCCAGTATTCCACTTTCTCGATGTAGCCGTGCGCCGAAACATGCGGCTTCGTCTTTCGTAATCCCAGGTTGTAGGCCATCGAGGCGAAACCTTCGCGGATGTCGCGCATCTTCGGGATCATCTCCATCCAGTGCTGCCGCAGCGCTTTGTTCACAATCAGAGAGCCCACATGCATCAGCGAGCAGATCGTAAACAGGACAGCGGCCACGCGATGCACCGTGCCGCGCACCGGCCAGGACGACTCATAGGCCACCAGGGGCGCCGCCCACCAGGCGTCGGGATATTTCAACGCAAAGCCGGTCCATCCCAGCACAAGGAAGGAAACCGCCAGCAGCCCGTGCTGCAAGCGCTCGAAGGGGTACATGCGCAGTGCGCCCGCCACGCGCGTGTCGCGCTTCGGGGTAAGCGCCGGACGCACCCGCAAGGCGATGAACTTGCGGATGAAGTCCCCCATGTGATGCAGGAACATCAGCCCCAGCGTGGCCGGAATCAGCGATAGGTAGATGATTCGCGTATAGCGGACCGGCGTTGGCTCTTGTCCGCCTTCCGTCCAGTGGATGGTGCCGATGGCAAATCGCGACCCCGCTCCGGGATGGCATTGTCCGCACGTCTTCGGCAGATTGTTCGTGTGCGTCATGGACTTCTCGTCCGTGGACGGCAAGATGTCATGGAAGCCATGGCAGGAAGCGCAGTTGGCCACGGTCTGCGACCCGGACTTGGAGGCCATGCCATGGAACGACTGGTCAAACGAAACGAGCCGGTCGGTCGGTAATCCGAACCGTTGCGCCAGCCGCACGTCGCCGTGGCAGCGCCCGCAGGTTTCCCTCACCTGTGTCTGACTCACGGCACTTCCGGCTTCGTTCTTTCCGAGGATGGCATGCTCACCGTGGCAATCCGTGCAAACGGCCGATCCCAATTCGCCGGCTTCGATGGCCTTGCCGTGCACGCTTGTCTTATATTTCTCGGTGATTTCGGAGTGGCACATCCCGCACGTCTCGGGAACCGCCTTGCGGAATTCGGCCGTGGTGGCTCGGGCCGCTTCATGCGCTGTCCCGTGGCAGGTAGCGCAGCCCGGCGCGGCATCGTTCCCTTTCGCGGCCTCTCGCCCGTGTACGCTGCTGGCTTGTTCCGCCGCCTGCCTCGGATGGCAACTGCGGCACTCGGGCTTGGGCAGGTTTTCCGGATGCGGATACGTATCGCGCTTCTCGTGGCAAGAGATACACGAGACCCCGGCATGCACCGACTTGGATACCTTCTCGGCGGAATCGTGGCAGGAACTGCAATCTGCCTTCTCCTGGGCTATCGAGATAGGGGCAAATAGCCCAACGAGGGCCAGGCAGAGTGTTGGGAAACCCCATCCCCGAAACGTAACTTG
Organism: uncultured Candidatus Solibacter sp.; assembly: GCA_964402295.1. Classification (GTDB taxonomy): domain Bacteria; phylum Acidobacteriota; class Terriglobia; order Bryobacterales; family Bryobacteraceae; genus CADEFT01. The sequence continues at coordinate 11,177 of CAYOBO010000150.1, forward strand.
CTGGAAGGACTGTAGTTTCATTGGCAGAATGGTTACTCGCTTCCTGTGAAGTGCAATTCGAAACCCAATCGGTTTGTGTCAAGGACGGCGCACTTGTGTAGGATATCGCAACACAGCACCGCAGGATTTTCCCACATTGCTAAGTGCTTGAAAATGCCTTCCCCGTTGCATTTCGCAACAACTGGACTGTAGGATTCTCCAACGCCGCAGCTTCCCACGAAATCACTAAATGGATTCAGTTTCAATTACATACAAGATGGCAACCGCCGTGCGGTACCAGCAGCGGGGAGAGCAAATCTCCCCAGGAGGAATCCCAATGACCGTCCTATTTGTACTGGCGATGTTTCTCGTGTTCGCCATGATCGACTGGGTTCTGTCCCGCGGCAAGGTCGAAGTCGCGGCCACGGCCGCCGAACCCGCCGCTGTTGGCGAAGACTACGTGTATGGCTTCCATATTCCCCAGAACCGGCGCTACCACCCCGGCCATGGCTGGGCCATGCGCGAACGAAAGAATGTGGTCCGCGTCGGAATCGACGACTTTGCCGCCCGCCTGGCCGGCAAGATCGAAGCCATCGAGTTGCCCAAGCCGGGCCAGTGGCTACGTCAGGGTCAGCGCTCCTGGAAGCTGTTCCGCAACGGCCAAGCCGCCGAGATGGTGTCGCCCATCGAAGGCGAGGTGCTGGAAGTGAACCCGGAAGTGATCAAGGATCCGTCGCTGCTGCGCCGCGATCCTTACGGCGAAGGCTGGCTGATGACGCTGCACGTCCCCGATGAGGAAGGCACGTCGCGCAACTTCATCCCCCGCGACCTCATCGGCGGCTGGATGGAGAGCGTTGCCGAGAAGCTGTACATGCGGCAGCCGGCTCTGGCCGGTGCGGTGGCCGCCGATGCCGGCCGGCCGGTGGAGGATCTGGCCGAAGCGCTCGGCGAATCCAACTGGCAGGAACTGACCAACGAATTCTTCTTGTAAGCGGAGCAAAACCATGGCCTACGCAATTTTGTTCGATAGTACGAAGTGCATCGGATGCCGGGCCTGCGAAAGCGCCTGCGCGGAGAAGAATGGCAACCCTTACAACGATGCCATCGCCGCACAGGAAAGAATCTCGGCCGAAAAGCTCACCACCATTCAGACGAAGGGAGAGCGGTACATCCGCCGCATGTGCATGCATTGTCTGGAGCCGGCCTGTGCGTCGGCCTGCCCGGTGGGCGCATTGCAAAAGACCGCCGCCGGCCCGGTCACCTATGACCCCGGCAAATGCATCGGCTGCCGGTACTGCATGACCGCCTGCGCCTTCGCCGCGCCCGCCTACGAGTGGAACGCACGCCTGCCGCTGCTGCGCAAATGCGACATGTGCATCGAGCGCCAGAAAGCCGGCAAGCCCACGGCCTGCGCCGAGGCCTGCCCCAACGAAGCGACGGTGTGCGGCGAGCGCGAGGCCATGATTGCTCTGGCGCGCAAGCGTATGGCGGAAAACCCCTCCGGCTACCACTCGAAGATCTACGGGATCGAGGAAGCCGGCGGCACCTCGGTGCTGATGATTTCCGACGTGCCGCTGGAAACGCTCGGCATGCCCGCGAATCTCTCGGGTGTGGCCCTGCCCGCGCTCACCTGGCGCGCGCTCGAAACCATCCCCAGCCTGGTCTCGGTGGGTAGCGTGCTGCTGGGCGGCGTCTACTGGATCACGCACCGCCGCGCCGAAGTGGCCAAGGAAGAAGGGAGAAAGTCATGAACGTGCGTAGCGCATTCTCATTCTGGAAGCTGGTGTTTTATGCCCTTTGCGCCACCGGCCTCTATGCCACCTACATGCGCATCACGGGTGGATTGGGAGCGGTGACGAACCTCTCCGACAATTTTCCCTGGGGCCTGTGGATCGGCTTCGACGTGCTCTGCGGCGTCGGCCTTGCCGCCGGCGGCTTCACGCTCGTCGCGGCGGTCCATATCTTCAACATCGAGAAGTACAAACCGGTGCTGCGGCCGGCCATCCTGACGGCCTTCCTCGGCTATCTGCTGGTGGTGCTCGGGCTGATGTTCGACCTTGGCCAGCCGCACCGCATCTGGCATCCGCTGATCATGTGGAACCCGCGCTCGGTGATGTTCGAAGTAGGCTGGTGCGTTACGCTGTACACCACCGTCCTGTTCCTGGAGTTCTCGCCCGCGGTGTTTGAGAAATTCCGCTGGCACACGCCGCTCAAATGGTTCCGGATTATCTCGGTTCCGCTGATGATCGCCGGAGTCATTCTTTCCACCCTGCACCAGTCTTCGCTGGGCAGCCTCTACCTGCTGGTGCCGCACAAGCTGGATGCGCTGTGGTACTCGCCCTACCTGCCGCTGTTCTTCTTCACCTCGGCGATTGCCGTGGGGATGGCGATGACCATTTTCGAATCCTGGCATTCGTCGAAAGCCTTTGGGCGGCAGTTGGAGAAGCCGATTCTGATGGGCCTGGCGCGCGTGCTGGTGGTGGTGCAGAGCACTTACTTCGCCATGCGGCTGATGGATATGACCAACCGGAAAGCATGGGGGCTTTTGGCGCAATCGCGGCCGGAAACGTGGCTCTTTTTGCTCGAATTGACCCTCATCGGCCTGCCGCTCGTGTTCCTCTATCGAGAGAAAGTGCGCAACAACCCACGCGCCCTCTACTGGTCGAGTCTGCTCGTGTTGTTCGGCTTCATCGCCAACCGGATGAACGTCAGCCTCACCGGAATGGAACGGGCTTCGGGCGTTTCTTACTTCCCCAAGTGGACGGAGATCGCCGTGACGCTGTTCATCGTGGCGCTCGGTTTCTGGCTGTTCCGGCTGGCGGTGCGCTACCTGCCGGTGTTCGAGGAGCCGGGTGTCGAGGAGATTGGCACACCGCGTGCACGGGAACTCAGGCGTACGATCGCTGCCTGAAGGCAGTGAAAGAATGAAACTCGCAGTCAAGTTGGCGTTGGGACTCATGCTGGCTACCGCGCTGGTAGTGAGCGGGCTCGCCTGGCAACTGCGTCTCGCCCAGAGACGCAATGCCGAGCAGCTCGTCACCGCCAGCGCGGAACGCGTTTGCAACATCATCGGCCGCAGCACCCGTTTCCAGATGCTGCGCAATGACCGCGAAGCGCTCTACCGCATGATCCGCGACATCGGCAGCGAACCCGGCATCCGGCGCATCCGCATCTTCAGCAAAACCGGCGAGATCAGTTTTTCCACCAGCGACGATGAAATCCACCATGTCGTCGACAAGACGGCCGAGGCCTGCTACGCTTGCCATGCCCAAGCCGCTCCCCTGGAGAAGCTCCACCGCTCCGACCGCGCCCGCATCTTCGTGAACGAGAAGGGCGAGCGCGTGCTCGGTGTCATCCTGCCCATTGAGAACCAGCCCGATTGCTCCTCGGCCGCCTGCCACGTCCATCCGCCGGCGCAAAAGGTGCTTGGCGTGATCGACGCCCATCTCTCGCTGGCTGCCGTCGATGAGCAGATGGCGCGGCACGATTCCATGGTGGCGCGCTTTGCCGGCGGCGCGGTCGTCATTGTCTGCCTTCTGAGCATGAGCTTTCTCTGGGCGCTTGTCTACCGCCCGTTGCGCGACCTGATGAGCGGCATCCGCCGGGTGGCCTCGGGAGACCTGGAGGGTTCCATCCCTGTGCGTTCGCGGGATGAAATCGGGCAGCTTGCCGCGGAGTTCAATCACATGACCAACGAGTTGCAGACAGCGCGGCAGGAGATCACCGGCTGGAACCGCACACTCGAGGAGCGCGTGGAGCGCAAGACCCGCGAACTCGAGCAGGCCCACCATTCCCTGCTTCACACCGAGAAGCTGGCATCGGTGGGCAAGCTGGCCGCCACCGTCGCCCACGAGATCAACAACCCGCTGTTCGGAATTCTCACCAGCGCCCGGCTGGCCAAGCGCCAGGTGGAGAAATCCCCGCTCGAGGCCACACAAAAGGAGAAACTCACGGCCAAGCTCGGCACCATTGAACACGAAAGCCAGCGTTGTGGGGAAATCGTCAAGAATCTGCTGGCCTTTTCGCGGCAAACCCCGCCGCATCTGGAAATCGTCGACATCGACACAATCATCCAGCGCTGCGTGAATCTCATCCAGCACACCTATCAGTTGCAGGGCATCCAGCTCCGCGTGGAATCGGAACCCCAGAAGGCCTGGGTGCGGGGCGATCCGGGCCAGATCCAACAGGTTCTGCTCGCACTGCTGGTCAATGCCGGCGACGCCATGCCGCAGGGAGGCGAGGTCACGGTCGCCGCGGCTGTGGAGGGCGAGCGGGTTTCGCTGCGCGTCCGCGACAATGGCCCCGGCATCCCCGAGGACCTGCAACAACGCATCTTCGAGCCGTTCTTTTCCACCAAGGAAGACGGCCAGGGCACGGGACTGGGTCTCGCGATCGCCTCGGGCATTGTCGAGCAGCATGATGGCGCCATCGCCGTCACGTCCGCGCCGGGCAAGGGCAGCGAGTTTCACATCCGCCTGCCGCTCGCCCGGGTTCCGTCCACCGAAGGAGCCATTTCATGAGCGCCCAGCGCAATTCCATCCTGATTGTTGACGATGAGCGCGTGGTCCGAGAATCCTTGGAACAGTGGTTCACCGATGAAGATTACGAGGTTACCGTCGCGCCCTCGGGCAAGGATGCGCTTGCCGCCCTAGCCCGCCAGCGATTCGACATTGCCTTGCTCGACATCAAAATGCCCGGCATGGACGGCATGGAACTGCAAGCCCGGCTGCACGAGGCCGACCCCGAGTTGCCGATTATCATCATGACCGGCTATGCCTCGGTGGAGACGGCGGTGCAGGCCCTCAAGCAAGGCGCCTACGATTACATCACCAAGCCGGTGGATCCCGATGTGCTCTCGCATGCCGTGGGCAAGGCGATCGAGCATACACGGGCGCGGAGGGAACTGGCCCAATTGCGCGACAGCATGCAGGACTTGCTGCCCTCCACGGAACTCATCGG
>CAYOBO010000151.1:0-15466 GCA_964402295.1 uncultured Candidatus Solibacter sp.
GCGTGTCGACTGGAGTGGTACAAGGGAAAATATGGCCTCATTCCGAGTAGAGACGCCGCAGAGGTGTTACGATGCGGTGGTCGAGAGGGGAATCCTGTCGCGCGCCGCCGCGTATCTGCCGGCCACGAGTGGCGCGGTTTTCGTGGTGACCACCGCCGACGTCTGGAAATTGCATGGCGCCGTTTTGGAGGCCGCTCTCGGTAGCCGGCTGCGGAAGGTGCTGTTCTTTCCGGGCGGCGAAGATCACAAGCGGCTCGCTGAAGTGGAATCGCTCGCCGAGCAGATGGTGCAGGCGGGGGCGGACCGGTCAAGCATCGTGGTGGCGTTCGGCGGCGGCATCGTCACGGACGTGGGAGGCTTCCTGGCCGCGGCCTTCATGCGCGGCATTCCCGTTTTGCAAATCCCTACTACGCTGGTGGCGCAGGTCGACGCGGCCATGGGTGGCAAGACCGGCGTGAACCTGGTGGCCGGGAAGAACCTCTTCGGAGCCTTTCATCAGCCGCTGGCGGTTCTCATCGATCCCGATGTCCTGGCGACTCTACCTGAGCGCGAGTACCGCGCGGGGTTGTACGAAGTGATCAAGTGCGGAGTGATTCGCAGCCCTCGCCTCTTCGACTTGCTCTTCGAGCGGCGGGCCGATGTGTTGGCGCAGGCGCCGGATGCGGTGGATGAGTTGATCGCCGAGAGTGTGCGCATCAAGGCCGAGGTGGTCACCGCGGATGAAAAAGAAGGAGACCTGCGGCGCATTCTGAACTTCGGCCATACGATGGGGCATGCGCTGGAAGCCGAGACCGAATACAAGCGCTTCCTGCATGGCGAGGCTGTGGCCTTCGGCATGAACGCGGCCACGCATCTGGCCGGGCTCGCGGGATTGCTGCCGGCTAGCGAAGCGGAACGCATCTTCGACTGCGTACGGATGTATGGGCCGATCCCGTCGCTGAAGGGAATCACCGCGCGGAATCTCGTGGCGCGCCTCGGCGCCGATAAGAAAACGATCCAAGGCAAGGTGCACTTCGTGTTGCCGGAGAGGATCGGTGCGGTGAAGATCCTGTCGGGACTGCCGGAGGAGAAGATACTGGCCGCGGCCGAGGCGGCGCTGGCATGAAGCAGGCCGGCACGACACCGGCGGGGGTTCAGGGAGAAGAGCAAGCCGCGCGCTGGGTGCGGGAGATGTTCGGTGGGGTAGCCGGACGCTATGACCTGCTGAACCATGTGCTCTCCTTCAACATCGACAAGCGATGGCGTGCACGCACGGTGCGGCGCGTCATGCCCGTGTTGAGCAGGCCCGACGCGCGGGTGTTGGATATTTGCTGCGGCACGGGCGATCTGCTCATCGAACTGGAGAAAGCCGCCGGACGGCGATTGCTGGGCAGCGACTTCTGTCACCCCATGCTGCGCGAAGCCCACGCCAAGATCGCCCGGCGGCGTTTTGGCTCGGCCCTGTTCGAATCGGACGCGCTCCGGTTGCCCGTCAAGGATGCGTCGCTCGATCTGATCACGGTGGCTTTCGGCGTGCGCAACTTCGCCAATTACCGCAAGGGATTCGAGGAAATGCGGCGTGCGCTGCGTCCCGGAGGAGTGGCGGCGATCCTCGAGTTCTCGCAGCCCCCGAATCCATGGTTTGCGCGGCTCTACAACTTCTATTCGAGGAAGGTGCTGCCAAGGATCGGGGCCATGGTGTCAGGATCGGCGAAAGCCTACGAGTACCTGCCCGATTCCGTGCGCAAGTTTCCCGACGCGCCGGAACTGGCGCGGATTCTCAAGGAATGCGGGTTCGCGGATGTGGAGTTTGAACGGATGACGTTTGGAATTGTGGCGCTACACCTGGCTAGAGTGTAATGCCTTACAGGACGACCTCACGGCGGCAGCCGCGCACATCCATCTCAAACTCAATGGTCTCGATGGGCGGGCGCGAATAGTGCCAGGTGATGCCGTGGGCGGCGCCCTTGCCCATCCGCGCCAGAACCTCCTGCTCAATGAAGGCGTGCAGATTGAAGACGGTGTAGACTTCGGTGACCGTGGATTCGGCCCAGGAGACGCCCAGTTCCTTCAACCGGCCTTCCATCAGTCCCATGACGAAGCGAGCCTTTTCAACCAGAGCGGCAGCCGATGTTTCTCCGCGGCGCACAACATCCTTGGGGTCGAGTGAACCTTCCGGAAGCTCACCGGCGCCGGCCACCACGAATGTCTTCGGCGATCCTGGCGCGGGTACGGTATAGCTGAACCCGTATATGGATGGCTCGGCGGGCGGACGCACCGCGGGAGCGATATTGGTGCGGGCGACCGGGTTCAAGCCGCCTTCCATGAGAATGTCCCACTCCTTGAGAACGTCGACGTATCCGGCGTTGAACTGGCTGAAGCCGGCAAATGTGAAAGGCTTCGGGGAGCGCAGTTCCATGCCGCACAGCGCTTGCTTGGGACGGCCGGCACGCTGGAGTTGCGCCGCGACGGCGGCAAAACCTGCTTTGAGGGGAATGGGCTGCTGGAAGCGGGCATGCTCGATGCCGTAACCAGGGGCGGCGACAGCGCCGGCCGAATAAGGGCTGATGCCACGGATGAAGGAATAATTCCCTCGCGGATTGGCGATGATCATTCGTCCGATGATATCAACCGGCGGCTAGTCCGAGGCGGGCTTCTCTTCCGCGGTAAGACCGATCCGAGCGGCGATCTCGAGGAAACGGGCATCGGTGCGGAGCGAATCGAACATGGGCAGCAGGTGGATCCAGACGATGTTGGGGTCATGCGCCGCGACGGCCTGACGGATCAGGCGGATGACCTCATCGCGGCTGGAGGAGCGAAGAGCGGCTGCCGCGGCATGAAACAACGGGCCGCCTTCTGGAAATTTCTCGAGCAGGTGCACGGCGCGGTCCTGACGGCCGGCTCGACGCCAGACTTGCGCGGCATGGAGCAGTTCCACGGGAGATCGCAGGCCATGCTCTTCCACGGATGTGGCCAGTTCGGTGGCTTTGGCGTGGTTGCCCGCATAGGATTCGGAAATGGCGGATAGCAAAGCGGCGGGAACTCCGGGCACGGCGCGTGCCTGATCCGGACTCCACCCTCCGGCATACAGGCGCAGCCATTGATTGGACTGATTGTTGGCCACGTCCAGGGGTTCAATGCGGGTTGCTGCCTCGAGTTGGGACAATGCGTCACCGAAGCGGCGGCTGGCAGTGAGCAACACCGCGTAATCCTGATTGGCGGCGGCGTGAGAGGGTTGCCGCGCAATGGCTTCGCGCAACTCCATCGATGCCTCGGCCCATTTCCAGTCGATCCACAGCAGGAACGCTCCCAGGGCGGCATGAGCAGCGGCGGAATCGCCGCCCAGTTCGACGGCGCGGCGGGCGAGCATGCGCGCCCTGCCGGCATCGGCGCCGGAGCCGCGGCCCGTGCGCATGAGGGCAACTGTTGCTTCGGCAAGCCGGGCGTGGGCGGCCGCGAAGTAGGAATCGCGCTCCACGGCGCGGCCGTAGAATTGCGCGGCAACTTCCAGGTTCCCCCCTGGCCGGTACCGCTCGGACAGGCCCCTCCAGTACAGGTAATGGGCCTCCAGGTCGCTGGTGCCGCTCTTCACCGGAAGTTCCGGCGCATCCTTGCCAAGCCAGCGGGCCATCAGCCTGGCGATCTCGTGATGCACACGGATCATCTCTTCCGAGCCGCGAGCCATGGTGTGGTTTCCGATCGGTTCCCCGTCGGATGCGCGAATCAGTTGGATGCGGAACCGGAACAGGCCGTTTTTCTCGTCGATCTCGGTGCGCAGCAGAGCCTCCACGGAGAGTGCGGCCGCGGGATCCTTGTGGGTGGCAGCGGCCAGCGTGCTCACCGGCCCGGCGACGTGCAGGCCCGGGATGGTGCCCGCGGCGTCAATCAAATCGACCGTCAGGGCGCGGGCCAGCCAATCCATGGACTCGCCGGAACTGACGGCGTGAACCGGAACAATCGCAACAGAGTTGGGTTTGGGTGGCGGGGCTGGCTGGGAGCAGGAATAAGAAAGCAGTACGAACAACAAGAAAGAGGCTTGTGCGCTATTTTTGCGCAAGCCAAGCCACAAATAGACCATCCGGTTCCACATCTTCCCAATACGAAATAAATCGGCTGGATACGTCCCGGCAATCACGTCTCAGTAGTTTTTCGAGCTCGTCTCGGCGAAACCACTTCTCCCACTGCGGGGTTTTGAATCGCCCCCAATGTTCCGCGTTCTTGTCGATGATCACCAGGCGTCCCCCGGGTTTCAGCACACGGCACATCTCGGCCACCGCGACATCGATCGCCACGGCGTGTTCCAGCGATTCCGTGGCATAGACGCAATCGAAAGAATTGGAGGCGAAGGGAAGCTGCGTCATCGTGCCCGAGCAGGGGGCGATGCCCTCCGGTACAAAGCGCAGCATGGCTTCGGAAAGATCGAAGGCGACGATGTTCGCCTGGGGGTGCCGGTCACGGAGGACTCGGGCGAAACGGCCCTTGCCGCAGCCGTTGTCCAAAACCCGGCCGCCGGCCTGCGCCCCAAACCAATCCAGAATCAGTTGAACGTGATAAATGCGCGGGTCAATGGTGGAAGGGAAGTGCTCTTCATCGGCCGAAGCCTCATCGAAGCAACGGCGGATCTCGCGAAGGGAAGCGTTCCCTTCCGGCTTCGATCCGCCGAACAGGTTTTTGAGCCAGGACTTCACGCGGGGTTGGATTACGCCCGCGTGAGGAAAATGGGCAGGCCCACTTTGCTCGCGTAGTTGGGGCGGTAGCGCTCGGTGTTGTACATCGTCTCGATGTCCACCTTGCGTGGCCCGAGCGCCGGGTCAGGGATGGGCACCGTGGCGTACATCCCGTTCTCGATCGCCATCATCTTGCCGAAGCGGTTGGTGAGGATGCAATCGAGGGCCATGTTGCCGAAGGTCGTGGCCACCATCTTGTCGACGAAGTCGGCCTCCCCGCCGCGGAGATCGTAGGTGAGGTCGCTGACGATGGTTTCCTCGCCGGTGGCCTTCTTCAATTCGTCGCTGAAATCCTCGGCGACGCTCATCTTCTTGCGGTGGCCGTAGGCATCGGGCTCTCCGTACTCGCGAACCTTGTAACCCTGCCATTCGGCGCCCTCGCTCAGGATAACGAGCGAGTAGTTGCTGGGGTTGGAGCGCTTTTCGTCGACCAGCAGTTTGATCATCTTCTGCAAGTCAAATTTGTATTCGGGAATGGCGCAACGGATGGATGTGACGTAGGCGGTGTAGAGCGCTGTGTAGCCTGCGTCGCGGCCGAAGACGCGGAAGATGCCGACGCGTTCGTGGGAACCAACGGTGGAGCGCTGGCGCTGGATGGCGTCCATGGCCCGGGTAATGGCCGTGGAAAAGCCGATGCAATATTCGGTATTCCGCACATCGTTGTCCATGGTTTTCGGGATGGCGATGACCTTCACCCCCACCTTGTCCAATTTCGCGGCGTAGCTCAGCGTGTCGTCGCCGCCGATGGCGATGAGGTAATCGACCTTGAGCGCTTCGAGGTTCTTGAGTACCTGGTCGGTTACGTCGTAGACGATGGACTTTGTGCCGTCCTTGGCGGTCTTTTCCTTTGAGGGGAACGTCTTGTCGGCGAGGAACGCCGGAATTTTCTTCATCTGCGACGGATTGGTGCGCGAGGAGTGCAGAAACGTGCCACCCGTGCGGTCGATCGTGCGCGTGTTCTCGCGCGTGAGCGGGATGGTATACCGCGCGACGCTGGCGGGGTCGTCGAAGTTGATGTGCGTCAACCCCTCCCATCCGCGCCGGATGCCAACGACGTCGCAGCCGATCTCGCTGCCGCGGTAGACCACTCCTTTGATCACCGAATTCAGGCCGGGCACGTCGCCGCCGCCCGTCAGGATTGCAATTCGCTTATTCGCCATCGATTCCTTTCACCTTTTTACTGCAACGGGGAACCCTTGCTGAACGCTTTGGGTGACCGTGCAAAACTCCTCGAACGCCTGGCGCGGCCCGCGCGCCTTTTCCATGTCGGCGGGGCTGAGCTTGGGATCGAGGGTCACTTCCATTCTTCCGATACGGAGACGCTTCTTCTCGTTCCGTACAACTTGTACCTTGACGCCGGCTTCGATGGGGCCAAGCGCCAACCCTGCTTTTTTCGATGCGAACAGCAGGCTGGCGGCGAGGCAGTTGCCAACGGAAGCCGCGAGCAGTCGGGCCGGACTGGGGCCCATCTCCTTGCCGAGCGGGGCGGTTTCGTCGGTGCGCAAATCGCCCATGCTCTCCTTGTCGAATTCAACCAGAAATTGGTAGCCATCGACTTGGCGCACTTGGATGGTGAACTCATTCACGATTTCGCTCATGGGGAACATCTCAGGATAGCGCAGCGCGCGAGGGGTTTGATACATTCGAGGGGCTGTGCTGATTCCCGTACTGGCGGCCATTACGATTGCGGCGAACTTCGAAGGCGGCAGCCTCGGACGCGTGGAAAAGGTAACGGAAACGCATTGGCGGCTGGCATCGAAGGGCGAGAAGGATCAGGACGGGCGAAACCGCCAGGCCAACTGGTATTTCTTCCGGGCCGACGGTGTGCGCACTGGGCAGGATTTGATGTTCGATATCGTCGATTTGCCCGGTGAGTACAACTACAAGCCCAACCGCGGGGCGATTACCAAGGATACTCCGCCCGTGGTCAGCTTCGATGGAAAGAATTGGAAGCGGCTGGAGACATTCGAGTACGATCCGGCCGAACCGCGCTTGCGATTGCGGATTCGTGCCGGGGGTAGCTCCGTTCATGTCGCGCATGTGGTGCCGTACACGAATGAGAATCTGGCGGCGCTGCGGCGGCGCGTGGCCCGATCCCCAGTGTTTGCCGAGGAAACGATCGGCAAGACGGTGAACGGGCGCGATCTCGTGCTGTGGACGATCGGACCGAAGAAGGCCGCCAAGACCGTGTGGTTGATGTTCCGGCAGCATAGCTGGGAGGCTGGGAGTTCCTGGACCGGCGAGGGCGCCGTGCTCGAATTGGTGGCGAATGCGGCGCTACGGGAAGCTGTGACCTGGAAGGTATTTCCGATGTGCGATCCGGATGGCGTCGCTCGCGGCGGCGTGCGCTTCAATGTGCATGGCTACGATCTGAATCGCAATTGGGATGTGCACGATCCGGTGAAAATGCCGGAGATTACGGCGCAGCGGAATGCCATTCGAAAGTGGCTGGATGCGGGCAATCGGATTGACCTGTTTTACTCGCTGCACAATACGGAGACCGGGGAGTATCTGGAGGGGCCTCCGCGTGGGGCGCAGCATCATGCCGCTTTGGCGGAGCGCCTGTTTGAACTGCTCACCAAGGAGTCGACGTTTCATCCTTCCCGCAAGCTGTTCTATGCGGAACCGACGACTACGGCTGGGATGAAGGGGCGCATGACCGTGATTCAGGGGTTGTGGCATGAATTCCAGATTCCAGGTTTCTTGATGGAACAGCGGATTGCCTATAACGAGCGGTTGGGGCGATTGCCGATGCCGGAGGACCGGTTGCAGTTCGGGGCGCAGTTGGTGCGGGCGATGTGGAAGGCGGTGGCGGGGCGTTAATTAATCCGCCTAGACACTCAGGTGCGCGAAATGGGCACCAGTGGCTCGTAGGGACAGAAGGGATCCTCGGCGAGCGGATTGCCAGTGGCGCCGTAGGCTCGTGCGCGAGAGCCCCCGCACAGGATGTGATACTCGCACACGCCGCAACGGCCTTCGAAGGTCTTCGGATCGTGGAGTTGCTTGAAGAGCGGCGACTCGCGGTAGACATCGACGATTCGGTCCTGCCGCACATTGCCTGTGGCGATGGGCAGGAAACCCGCCGGGCAGATGTCGCCGGTGTTGGAGACGAACATGATGCCGTGGCCGTCGCGAATGCCGAAAGCTCCGGTGGCGCGGCTCTTCTTCATGTCGGCGGCGTCCTGGCCTTGCTCGCGCTTGCGTTGCAGCGCGACGCGGCGGTAGGAAGGCGCTTCCGTGGTGGCCACGATAAACGGCGAATCCTGGGAGATGTCGTAGATCCACTGCATCAGCTTCTCGCCTTCCTCCGGTGTGAGTGCGGCGAGCACCTTGCCGCGGCCGACCGAGATAAGGAAAAACAGGCTCCAGCGCGCCACCCCGTAGGGCTTGAGAAGTTCGAAAATCTGCGGCACATCGCCGGCGGTCTGTTCCGCCACGAGCGTGTTGACCTGAAGCGGCATCTCCAGTTCCTGAGCCCAGCGCATGGCATTCATGGTGCGGTCGAACGTGCCCGGTACGCCGCGGATGGCGTCGTGGCGCTCGGCGGTGGAACCATCCAGGCTAAGGCCGAGGCCATCGACTCCGTGCTCCTTCAGCTTCACCAGGACATCCCGGGTGAGGGCTTCCGTGGCGGCGGGGGTGATGGAGACTCCAATGCCGAGCGAGCGGGCGTGGTCAATGACTTGATACAGGTCTTTGCGGGCCAGCGGATCGCCTCCGGTGAGGATGAGATGCGGCATGGGATCGCCGAAGCTGGGGATCTGGCTGACGAAGGCGAGACCCTCTTCGGTGGTGAGTTCGTTGGGGTGGGGTTCGGGCATGGCCTCGGCGCGGCAGTGGCGGCAGGCAAGGGCACAGGCTTGCGTCATTTCCCAGTAGATGTTCAGCGGCGTTTGACTGTAGTCTCGCGCACCGTGGCGCGGGCCGCTTCCATGCATTGTGGTAGCCATGCTTTCACAGTACAATACTCACTCTGGCGAAAGAGGTGATGGCGGATGCGCATCGAGGACGCACGGCCCCAGATCGCGGAAGCGGTCACAGGACTTCTGGACGGCAAATGCTTCTGCTGCTTTGCTTCAAGCAAGGGAATTCTTGCGGGCGCGGTAGAAAGTGCAACACCCCGGTAAAATGCTGTCATCCCCGGTGAAAAATGGTAAGGCATCCCACGTAGCGATTTCGCCGAAACCGGCTTCGGCGAGCTCCTGGCGAATCTCGGAATCGGTCCAGCACACCTGCTCGACGGATTCCTGCTCGCGCTGCCAGAGGCGGCCCTTCCGCAGAAACCACTGGATGTCGGTCGTGCAGCGTTCGGTGGCTTCGTCGAAAAAGCTGTTCATGACGACGGCCATGCCGGGCTGCTCGCGAAACCAGGTTCCGGGCCAGACGGATTCCAGTGCCAGGCGCATGTTCACGTCGAAGTAGAAATAGCCGCCGGGCTCAAGCGCCGCGGCTACGGAATGGAGCACACGGGCCAAGTCTGATTTCTCCGGCACGTGATTCAATGCGTCGAATTCACACAAGACAAGATCGACGGGTTCAGGCAGTTGAAAATCCCGCATGTCGGCCTGCACCACGCGCAGCCGCTGTTTGGCCTGGCGCGCTTTGGCGCGTGCGCCCTTACACATTTCGCCGGAGAGATCGACGGCGTACATGCGAATACCCCGTGCCGCCAGCCGCAGCGCCGTGGTGCCGGTGCCGCAGCCCAAATCGCAGGCCACTTGCGTCCGCGGCAGAATGTCGCCCAGTGCCGCCTGCCGCGCGTTCTCAAACCACGCCAGATGGAATGGGAACAGATCGTCGTAGTAGCGCGCCAGCCAGCGGTATGGTTTTGCACTCATCCCTCCATTGTCTCCGCATTTGATATATGCTGTCTCAAGTTTCATTCCAGTTGAGGGGTGCCATGAACTTTGCACAACGGATCGTCTGGATTTCCGCGCTGACGTGTGGCGCGATGTGGGCGCAATCGAACGGAGCCGTAACCGGCATCGTGCAGGATTCCACCGGAGCAGTGGTGCCGGGCGTCGAGATTCAGGTGGCGAATCAGCTCACCGGATTGCAATTCCCGGCTACCAGCGACGAGTCAGGACGATTCCTGGTGCAACGCTTGCCTGTGGGAGAATACAAGCTCTCGGCGCGCCGCGAAGGATTCCAGCAATTTATCACCGAACAGTTCCGGCTCGATGCCGACCAGACGCGCACCATCACCGTGACGCTGGCTATCGGCAATACCACGGAGGCCGTGACGGTGACCGGCGCCGTGGCGCAGGTGGATACCGTGAGCGGAACCATCCGCCAGGTGGTGGACGAACGGCGCATCACCGAATTGCCGTTGAACGGGCGCAATCCGGTGCAACTGGTGCTGCTGGTGCCGGGCGCCGTCCAATCGAACAACAACAGCCTGAGCGCCAACAATGGCATCGCCGTGAACGGGGCCCGCGGAACCTCGACCAACTACATGCTCGATGGCGGCGACAACAACGACCCGCAGGAAGGCGGATCGGCGGTGACGCCGAATCCGGATGCCCTCGAAGAGTTCAGCGTGCTCACCAACAACTTCAGCGCCGAATACGGACGCAATGCCGGGGCGATCGTCAACGCCGTGACGAAATCGGGAACGAACAACTTCCATGGCTCCCTCTTTGAATTCGTGCGCAACGATGCCCTGGATGCGCGGAACTTCTTTGCCCTCTCCAAGGGCAAGTTGCGCCGCAACCAGTACGGCGGCAGCTTCGGCGGACCGGTCATCAAGAACAAAGCGTTCTTCTTCGGTTCCTATGAGGGCGTAAAACAAAGACAGGGAGAAACGTTTTCGAGCCTCGTCGTGCCGACAGCGCTCGAACGGCGCGGCGATTTCACGGCCACCGCCCAGAAACCGCGCGATCCGAACAACAACAATCAGCCGTTTCCGAACGCAATCATTCCCGCCGCCCGCTTCGATCCCGCGGCGCTGAAGTTCATGGAATTGCTGCAAATCCCCGCCCCGAATTCCACCGGCAACCGGCACATCTTCAACCGGCCGATCACCCAGGATACGGGACAATACCTGGCGCGGGGCGACTACAGCCTTTCGACAAGCCAACGCCTCACGGGCCGCGTGTTCGAAACCTCGAGCACGGAGTTCCTCACCGCCGGACTCCCCGTCTTGACCTCCGACGTCAAGTTTGACACCTGGAACATCGGCGGCCAGCACACCTGGACAATGTCCCCTTCGTTGTTGGGGGTTGGCCAGTACACCTGGAACCAATCCATCATTGACCGCGGCCCCCTCCCCGTTGGCTCGGGCGATGGCGTGTCCTTCCAGGACATGGGCATCAAGGTCAACCGCGGTGGCACCGATGCGCTAGGCAAGAAGCTCGTGCCCCATTTCCGCGGTCAGGTCAACGGATTCTGGAATTTGGCGCAGGACAACCTGGTACGCATCGACCGCGGATCGCATCAGGCCACTTACGCGATGACGTACAACCGCGGAGCGCATCTGCTCAAGTGGGGCGGCGAGTATCGCACCACGAAGAGCGACCGCGTCACGGCGAACGGCATCGACCCGCAGTTCAACTTCAACGGACAGATCAGCGGCAACGCGTTCGCCGATTTCCTCATCGGGCGCCCGTTCAACATGACGCAAGGGTCGGTGCGCATCAATCGCATCCGCTCGCAGACCTACAACCTTTATTTCCAGGATGAATGGAAAGCGCGGCAAGATTTGAGCTTCACCTTCGGCGTGCGCTATGAGCCGATGTATCCGTATTATTCAGCGGACGACGAACTCACGGCGTTTCGGCCCGGGCAGCAATCGACGGTGTATCCATCGGCGCCGCTGGGCCTGCTATACGTGGGCGATAACGGCATTCCGCGCGGCGGCACGCGGAACGACCTGAACAACCTGGCCCCGCGCGTGGGTATGGCCTGGAGCCCGTTTGGCAGCAAGAAAACCAGCATTCGCGCCGCCTATGGATTCTTCTACGACGTGATGAAGTTCCACACCGTCAGCCATTTCGTCAATTCGCCGCCCTATTCGCTCCAGATCACCTTGAATACTCCGCGCAGTCTTTCCGATCCCTATGCCGGGCAGGTCAATCCGTTCCCGTATGCGCCGCCGGCCACCGATGCCGAACGGGCGCGTTACACCTTCCTGCGTCCGGTGACCATCGGCCTTTCGCCGAATGCCCAGCAATCCACCCCCTACATGCAACAGTGGAACCTGAACATCCAGCGCGAACTGGCCCAGGACTACATTCTCACCGTTGCCTACATCGGCACGAAGGGAACCCATCTGCCGTTGCGCAACGAACTGAATCCCGCTCAATTCCGCGCCGGCGCAACGGCAGGCAACATCAACGCCCGCCGCATCTATGCGCCCGATTTCGCCAGCATCATCGATTACCAGACGGTGATCAACTCCACCTACAATGCCCTGCAAATCACAATGAACAAGCGGCTCAGCAACGGGTTCACGCTGCTGGCGGCGTATACCTACAGCCGGTCCATCGACGGGTCGTCGCTTGAAGTGGATGGCTTCAACGGACAGGATCCGCGCAATCTGCGGGCCGATAAGGGACTCTCCGATTTCGATTTGCGGCAGCGGCTGATCTCCTCGTTCCTCTATGAGATTCCGGGGCCGAAAGCCGGGATCGCCAAATGGGTGCTGGGCGGATGGCAAACCAACGGTATTCTCTCGATTCAATCGGGCTCGACGTTCAACGTCGTCAGCGGGCAGGATCGCGCACTGGCGGGCGTCGGGACGCAGCGTCCGAACCTTGTCGGCAATCCGTATCTCGATACCTCGCGCAGCCGCGATCAGTTGCTGGCGCAGTACTTCAATCCGGCGGCGTTCGCCCTGCCCGCTTTGGGCGAATACGGCAACTCGGGGCGCAATACCATGATCGGACCGGGACGCTGGAACCTCGATTTCGCCCTGTTCAAGGGATTTCAGATTCGCGAGGCGATGAAATTACATCTCCGCTGGGAAATGTTTAATGCGGTGAATCACGCCAATCTCGGCAATCCCCGTTCCAACATCTCGGCGGCGAACCCGGGACGCATCGACTCAACCTCCGGCGGACGTGTGATGCAGTTGGGTCTGCGGTTGGTGTTTTAAAGCAAGGGCGCCGAGTTCGCCGATGCAGCGAGCCGCCACGCGCCAGCCGCCCCTCAAATCCATCCTGCACACCTCGGCCTGTGGTAACGTCATACTCTTAGAGGTACGTATGTCTCTACGCCCGATTGCACCGAACCGGCGCCGCAGCCGCGGCTTTTCCCTCATCGAGATCATGATCGTGGTCGCGATCATTCTGGTCATCGCCTCCATCGCTATCCCGAAGATCAACCAGCAGCGTATGGCCGCGCACGAAATGGCAGCAATCCGCACCATCACCACCATTCACACCGGACAGACCCAGTACTTCTCGCAGTTCGGCAGGTATGCCACCACCCTTCAGGAACTCGGGCCCCCATCGAGCGGGCAGCCCGGACCTTCGGCCGCCGATCTGATTCCCGGAGAACTGGCGCAGGGTTCGAAATCCGGCTATAACTTCACCGTGACCGGCGGCCCGCAAGGCTACACGATCGTCGCCGTGCCCGTCGCTTTCGGCAACACCGGAAGGCGCACGTTCTTCTCCGATCAAACACTCGTCATCCGCGAGAATTGGGGCCAGGAACCGGCCAACGCGCAAAGCAAGGAAATCAAGTAACGCACCACAAGGATACAATCTTGCCACTCCGTAGCTATACGATTACCCAGGGACGGGACCGTGCTCCGGCGCGGTCCATGCTGAAAGCCATCGGATTCACCGACGAAGATCTGCGGAAACCGATCGTCGGCATCGCCAATACATGGATCGAGACGATGCCCTGCAACTACAACCTGCGCGACTTCGCCGTGAAGGTGAAGGAAGGCATCCGGCAGGCCGGCGGGACGCCCATGGAGTTCAACACCATCGCCATCAGCGACGGCATTACCATGGGCACCGAAGGGATGAAGGCGTCGCTCGTGTCGCGCGACCTGATTGCCGATTCGATTGAACTCGCCGCGCGAGGCTATATGTTCGACGGCATCGTCGCGCTGGTGGCATGCGACAAGACGATTCCAGCCGCGGCCATGGCTCTGCTCCGCCTCAATGTGCCCGGGTTGGTGCTCTACGGCGGGTCCATCATGCCCGGCAAATACAAGGGCCGCGATCTCACCATCCAGGATGTCTTCGAAGCCGTCGGCGCCAATGCCGCCGGCCGGATCTCCAACGAGGAGTTGCTCGCCATCGAGGATCATGCCTGCCCCGGCGCGGGCGCTTGCGGCGGACAGTTCACGGCCAACACCATGGCCACCGTCATGGAGATCATCGGGCTTTCCCCGTTCGGCAGCGCGTCGGTGCCGCAGGTGGACCCGCGTAAGTTCGACATCTGCGTCGAAGCCGGCAAGTGGATGATGGGCGCCATCGCCAAGGATCTCAAGCCTCGCGACATCTGCACGCGGGCGGCGTTTGAAAATGCCATCGCTTCGGTGGCTGCATCCGGTGGTTCCACAAACGCCGTGCTCCACCTGCTGGCCATGGCCCGCGAGGCCGGCGTTCCGCTCCAGATTGACGACTTCCAGGCCATCAGCCAGCGCACGCCGCTGCTGGTCGATTTGAAACCGGCCGGCAAGTATGTCGCTGTCGATGTCGACACGGCAGGCGGCATTCCCGTCATCGCCAAGCGATTGCTCGATGGCGGCTACGCCGACGCCTCCTGTCTCACGGTCACGGGCAAGACATTCGGCGAGGAGGCTTCGCAGGCCCGCGAAACCCCAGGCCAGGACGTGATCAAACCCCTCCACGCGCCCATCAAATCGACCGGCGGGCTGGTCATCCTGCGCGGGTCGCTCGCCCCGGAAGGCTGTGTGCTGAAAGTCACCGGCATTGAGCGCAAACAGCAACGCGGTCCGGCGCGCGTGTTCAATTGCGAAGAGGAAGCAATGCAGGCCGTCACTGGCGGCCGGATCAACCCCGGCGATATCGTGGTCATCCGCTACGAAGGGCCGCGTGGCGGCCCGGGCATGCGTGAAATGCTCGGTGTCACCGGCGCCATCGTCGGCGCCGGACTCTCCGATTCGGTGGCGCTCATTACCGACGGGCGCTTCAGCGGCGCCACGCGCGGATTCATGGTCGGCCATGTCGCTCCCGAAGCGGCCAACGGCGGACCCATCGCCGCCCTCCGCGAGGGCGACATCGTTAACATCGACATCGGGAACGCCACCATCGATCTGGAAGTGCCCCCCGAGGAGATCGCTGCACGCCTCCAGACTTGGACGCCTCCTCCCCCCCGCTACGAGACCGGCGTCTTTGCGAAATACTGCGCTACGGTGTCGTCGGCGTCGGAAGGTGCGGTGACGTTCCGGCCCCGGCAGCCGTAAACCCATTGCCGGAGCGTTGAATCCACCGCTCCAGCACGGAGATCAGTTCCTGGCGGTTCACCGGCTTGGTCAGGTAATCGTCCATGCCCGCCTCCAGGCAACGCTCGCGGTCTCCTTCCATGGCGTGGGCCGTCATGGCGATGATCGGAATATGCGCGCCGCCCTTCTCCTTGCGGCGAATCGCCGCCGTCGCCTGGTAGCCGTCCATTTGCGGCATCTGGCAATCCATCAGCACCGCGTCGAACGAGCCGCGCTCCAGTTGTTCGAGCGCGGCAATTCCGTTCTCGGCGATCGCGTAATCGAAGCCGCCACGCTCCACCAGCCGGCTGGCCACTTTCTGATTCACCGCATTGTCCTCGACAATCAGCACCCGCGG
>CAYOBO010000152.1:0-15327 GCA_964402295.1 uncultured Candidatus Solibacter sp.
CACGGAAACTGGTGATTATATCAGGCGGGGTGGGCGGGCAAGGGCTCGCGCCGCAGTTTTAAGAAATCAGCGTTTCGTAGGTTTCGTGGTTTCCGATCCAGAACCACAGCATCCCGTATGCTCGCTTAATGGCAAGGGCGCGAATGCTCAAGGTGACGCGCACCGACCAGATATCGTGCCCGTGGCGCTCTCCGATTTTCTTAAACTGGAGCGATCAATGATGCGGGTCAGATTTCAGCAAAGAGAACTTATTGTCCGCACGGCGTTGCATCTCCGGTGGTAGTTTTCGGTACTCGCACCAGAACTGATCCGTGGTTCGATGGTCCATGCGAGATCAAAGCGGTTGTACGCGGCCGTTCTTCTCGTCCTCCAGGGCTAGGGCGATGGCACTGTCCAGACGACCAGCGGACAGGGCAGCTTCGATGTGCGAATCTATCGGTTCTGGAGCGTTCTGATCCAACCAAGAATAGAGTTCCCGCAACTGATGCGGATCGAGGGCGGCAATGGCTTGTTCTATTTCCCGAACGGTGTTCAAGGCCATGGGGTCTCCAAGTTGCAAAAGCGGAAGGTAGGTCGAGGCATTTTCGAGAATTGCCTACCTTCCAGACTACCGGAAAAGTAGATCATGCTGCACCGGTCACCTGCGACAACGTTGTATTTCTATGAAGGACCGAGAGGTTCTTTCATGATTCAGTTCGCGGGATGTGGACGAGTGCCTCCAATGCCTCTAATTGCATCCATGGCTCTAAAGACTTTGCTGAACCGCCTTGTCCTGGGATGTGCAGCTTCCTCGCGGACAATCGCAGCGGCCACAAGCTCCTGTTGACACTTCGGTGCCTGGAGCTGAAAGCAGCGGTCTTGGGCATGACCCCGTCGAATCCTGCGACATCTTGACGAGGATTTTGCAGGAGTGCGAGGATGCCGGGGATGGCTATGACGGTTTGGCATCGTCCAAAAGTGATCCCGTCCTTAACAATCAGATCTAACGCCGCAACACTTGGGGTTACGTTGCGGGAGCTGCGGCCGACAACATTTCCCCTTCCATAGGAGGGATGGCCTATCAATGCGGAACAGGCCCTTGCGATTGGCATTCGCCGAAGAAGCAGATGCGTTAGCCGACATACGGGAAAAATGTGGGAGGCAGTTTCCCCGTCTCCAATCGATCACCGTGTCTTCGGCTAAAGAGGCTGACCTTTTGTTCCCGGTTTGGGCAGAATGGGCACAGAAAGGGAGTCCGCCCATCCGAGCGGCGGCGCTTACATATTTTGACAATGTATTTGCCAAGCCCCATCTGCCGTTCTTGCTTGAAAGATGGCAGGCTGGAGCCAACTGGCGAGATCTCTGAGATGCTGGCCCGGATCCTTGCCAAGTTGGTGGACAATGAACATGCCCTTCAGGCGTGGCAGATTGCACGTAATAAGGTCGACCCGAGCGTCTGTCGGCTGCTAGTGCGGTTATACAAGCTGAAGGCGACCAAGGTAATCGCGCTAGAGGTTATCCTCGCAGAATTCTCCGAGGGCCGGTTGCCCTATTATCGTCTAGCGGCCTACAGCCGCATTAGAAATGAGAGAGTCGCAGCTTTTTACAGCAGTTATTTGCAGGATTCGGAACGACATGTTCGCAACTTGGCTCAGCGAGTCCAATCCAAACAACGACTGGCCACGAAAGGTGTCGAGATGTCAAGTTCGCCCCCTCCTCGCGGCAGACCTCATGAAGTATTTTGAGTGGAGGTCGACATCTTCGAAATAGTCGTTACGGTATAGCATGTGGGCCAGGAACGACCGCTAGAACCGTCTTCAGGTCTCGCGTCATGCGGTGCCGGTGACCTTTTTGGCAAATTCGAAGAATTGTTTTTTGCGGGGGGTGTTGATGCCCCAATTGACGGGCGGGCATTGGTAGCCGTCGTTGTAGTCGTTTTTGCCGGGATCGAAGTAGCCCCAACCGGCGTAGGCGCTGAGGGCGGAACGCATGTTGTTGGAGGGCTGATCGAAGTCGAAGTGGTCGTCCTCGTTGAAGAGGACGGGCATGGGGCGGTAGGTGGGGAGCTTGCGGACTTCGAGGACCATTTCGCGGATACGGTTGGGATCCTTGACGCCGTTGCCGTGCATGAGGATGAAATCAGACGCAGCAACGACGTTGGCGGTGGGGACGCGGCCGCCGTTGAAACTGGTGCCGACGAGGAGTCCGCGGTTGCCGACTTTGATGCCGCGGGCGAGGAGGATGAGTTCGTCGATGCGGTTGGGGCGGATAATGTCGTGGTCGTAGGCGCGGTTGTCGCACTCGTTGGCGACTTCGAGGATGACGTTGCGGTAACCCTTGTTGAGGATCCAGCGGACGGTCTGTTCGACGGCGTTGCGGATGGCTTTTTCGCCGTCGAGGCGCTGGTCCTGGCCGAAGTAGAGACAGCCGACGATGGGGACCATGCCGAGCGAGTCGGCTTTGTCGAGGATGCGTTCGAGGCGCTTGAGATAGCTCGCTTTGATGGAGCCGTCGGCGCGGTAGCCGCTATTGTGCCAGGGCTGGAGTTTGGAATAGCCTTCGGGGCTGCCGCCCTGGAGGCAGATGGTGAAGCCGAGGACTCCGTGGTTGCGCCAAAGGGGCATGGCGGCGAGGAATTCGTTGACGTTGCGCTCGGGGTCCCACTTGCCGGTGTCGGGATATTTCCAGCGGGAGACGGTTTCGGGGTTTTCGTCGTCGAAGATGCCTTGCACCATGCGGGTGTTCAGGAGAAGGCCTTCGATCTTCATGCCTTCAAAGCTGCGTCCGGCGTAGGTGGGTTTGCCGTTGATGAGGAACTGGTCCTGGCGAATGGAAACGGTGGTTTTTCCGGCGGCGTGGAGGGCGGGCGCGGCAAGGGCCGAGGCAAGCAGGGAACGGCGTGTGAATCGCATGGCAGGAAACATGATGCCACAACGATGCGGCGGATTGTATGATGGAGAGCTTATGGCAGACAAACCAGAACGGCAATTTGGATTCAACACGCGAGCATTGCATCATGGCTACTCGCCGGAGGGGACCACGCACGCGCGAGCGGTTCCCATTTATCAAACCACGTCCTTCACGTTCGATAACTCCGACCACGCCGCCGCGCTATTCGGTTTGCAGCAGTTCGGCAACATTTACACGCGGATCATGAATCCGACGACGGATGCGCTGGAGCAGCGGGTGGCATCGCTCGAAAACGGGGCGATGGCGCTGGCGCTGTCGAGTGGACAGGCGGCGCAGTTTTTGACAATCAACAGCTTGCTCGAAAGCGGCGATGAGATGGTGGCGGCGAGCACGCTGTACGGCGGGACGTACACGCAGTTCGACGTGAGCTTCCGGCGGATGGGCTATAACGTGAAGTTCGTGGATCCGGACGATCCGGAGAATTTCCGCAAGGCGATCACGCCGAAGACGCGGTGCTTGTATGGGGAGACGATATCGAATCCCCGGGGCAATGTGTTGGATATCGAAGCCGTGGCGGCGATTGCGCATGAGCACAATATTCCGCTGGTGATCGACAATACGTTTGCGACGCCGTATGTATGCCGGCCGCTCGATCATGGGGCCGATATCGTGGTGCACTCGCTGACGAAATTCATGGGCGGGCATGGGACGTCGATCGGCGGGATTATCGTGAGCGGGGCGAAGTTTGACTGGACGAAGGGGAAATTCCCGATGTTGACGGAGCCTTCGCCGGCTTATCACGGGCTGAAATTTTCCGACCCGTTCGGGAACCTGGCGTTTATTCTGCGGGCGCGGGTGGAAGGATTGCGCGACTTGGGGCCGTGCATCAGCCCGTTCAACGCGTTCCTGTTCCTGCAAGGGATCGAAACTCTGGGCATGCGCATGGACCGGCATTTATCGAATGCGCGGGCGGTGGCGGAGTGGCTGGAGAAGCATCCGAAGGTGAAGTGGGTGCGGTACCCGTCGCTGGCATCGAGTCCGTATCGGGCGCTGGCAGAGAAGTATTGCCCGAAGGGCGCGGGCGCGGTGTTCAGCTTCGGCATTGCAGGCGGCTACGAGAAGGGCAAGAAGTTCGTCGATTCGCTACGGATGTTTTCGCACCTGGCCAATGTGGGCGATGCACGGAGCCTGGTGATTCATCCGGCATCGACGACGCACCAGCAGTTGACGGCGGAGCAGCAAGTGGCGGCGGGTGTGGAGCCGGACATGATCCGGTTGTCGATCGGGCTGGAGGATCTGGACGACATTTTGTGGGATCTGGATCAGGCGCTGGCGGCGGCGACGGCCTGAAGCGGGATCACGGGAAGGGGCCGGGCGCGAGTGTCCGGCCCGCCTGGGAAGCGGATATTCTAATAGTTTGAGCACTGGAAAAAATTCCCGAAAGGACTACCCGTCCGCGGCCTCGGTGCGGGTGGCATCGTTGCGTGAGCAGATTGCGGATGTGCTGGAGCGGCAGATCATCAGCGGCAAGTATCAGCCGGGCGAGCGCATGGTGGAGCGCAATCTGGCGCGGCAATTCGGCGTGAGCAGCATCCCGATCCGGGAGGCGCTACAGGACCTGGAGAACCGCGGGCTGGTGATGAAGCGGCACAACTACGGCTGTTCGGTGATCGCGCTGGCTCCGGAAGATGCGGGGCGGTTGTGCGAACTGCGGCGGGTGCTGGAACCGGAAGTGATGCGCTGGGCGGCGGCGCGAATGACGAAGGACGGGGTGGCGCGGTTGCGCGAGGAACTGGCGGCGATGGAGAAGGCGGCGGCAAGCGGCGATCACGCGGAGTTCTTCCATTGCGACTGGCGGTTTCACGCCGGGATTTGGGAGATTGCGGGGAACCGGTTTGCGGCGAAGGCGCTGCATTCGGCAATCGGGTCGCTGTTTGCGTCTGGGGTAATCCGGGGGAAGGAGAGCGGGGAGCTGAACCTGCCGCAGGAAGTGAAGAAGCACGACAAGCTGCTGAAGGCTCTGGCGGCGGGCGATGGGGAGAAGGCGGCGGCGACGCTCGAGGAAATCGCGAGGAGTTTCGAGAAGCATTTGCCCGGCAATGGTGCGTGAGAGTGAGCCTCAGGTTACGCTAAGAGAATGCGGGAACAGGGTATCGCGTCGGCGAGCCGCCAGGAAGGCGACCAGCAGTTTGAAGCGGCTCTGCGTCCGCGGCGGCTGGAGGAGTTCACCGGGCAGGCGAAGCTGAAGGAAAATTTGGCGATTGCGATCGCGGCGGCGCGGCGGCGGGGCGAGGCGATGGACCATGTGCTGCTGTTCGGGCCGCCGGGGTTGGGCAAGACGACGCTGGCGCACATTATAGCGGCGGAACTGGGTGTGGACATCGATTTGACGAGCGGCCCGGTGATTCAGAAGAAGCTGGATCTGACGGGGATGCTGAGCAATGTGCGCGACAAGCAAGTGTTTTTCGTCGATGAAATTCACCGTTTGCTGCCCGATGTGGAGGAGATGTTCTATTCGGCGCTGGAGGATTTCCGGGTCGATATTATTGTTGGGCAGGGGCCTGGGGCGCGCACGCATTCGCTGCCGATTCCGCGGTTCACGGCGATCGGGGCGACGACGCGGATGGGGATGATCAGCGCTCCGATGCGCGGACGGTTCGGGCTGTTGCTGCGGCTGAATCATTACGGCGTGTCGGAGTTGCAGAAGATTGTGGAGCGCTCGGCGACGCTGCTACAGGTGACGGTGGATCGTGAAGGCGCCGAGGAGATCGCACGGCGGGCGCGGGGGACGCCGCGCATCGCGAACCGGCTGTTGCGGCGGGTGCGGGATTACGCGGAAGTGCGCGCGGCGGGACACATCGACCTGAAGGTGGCGCGCACGGCGCTGGATTTGCTGGAGGTGGACCGCTACGGGCTGGATGAGATCGACCAGAAGATCATGCTGACGCTGCTCGAGAAATACGGCGGCGGACCGGTGGGGCTGAAGACGATTGCGGCATCGGTGGATGAGGAGGCGGACACGATCGAAGAGGTGTACGAGCCTTACCTGATGCAGCTTGGTTTTTTGGACCGCACGCCGAAGGGCCGCAAGGCGACGGATGCGGCCTTCGAATATTTTGGCGTGAAGCGGCGGGTGGCGTTTGCCAACGATCAGGGATCGTTGTTCGGATGAAAACGGTGTATCTGGCACTGGGTTCGAACCTGGGGGACCGGCGGGGGAATCTGGAGCGGGCGATCGAGCGGATTGGCGCGGCGGGCATCGAGGTAACGGCGGTGTCGCGGGTGTATGAAACGAAGGCGATGTACAAGACGGATCAGCCGGATTTCCTGAATCAGGTATTGGAAGGAAAGACGGAGGTACTGCCGCGGGTGCTGCTGCGGCGGCTACAGACGATCGAGCGGGAGATGGGGCGGCGGCGGGCGGTGGCCAACGGGCCTCGGACGATTGACATCGATGTGCTGTTGTACGGCCGGTTTGTGATTACGACGGCGGATCTGGTGGTGCCGCATCCGCGGATGGCGGAACGGCGCTTTGTGCTGGAGCCGCTGGCGGAGATTGCTCCGGGGTTGCGGCATCCGGTGACGAAGCAAACGGTGTTGGAGATGCTGGCGGGGGTGAAGGACCAACGGGTTCGGATGAGCGGTGAGTGAGTGCACTCGGCGGGCGAGCGGGCTATACTACGCACCATGCGCATATTCCTGTTTGCACTTTCTGCCGTGCCGCTGGTTTGGGGTCAGGGTGATCCGCTGAGCAATGAAGCTCGCCAGGCATGGAATCGAACGAAGAACAATGCGATCGCCGCGGCGGAGAAGATGCCGGAGGGGGATTACGAGTTCAAGCCCGCGCCGGAAAGCCAGAGCTTCCGGCAGTTGGTGGCCCATACGGCGGATTCGGCGATGGGCGTGTGCTCCAGCTATAACGGAGAGCGGAAGATGGCCGGGGCGGCATCGAAGACGGCGAAGGCGGAATTAGTGGCGGCGCTGCGGTCGGCGATGGAGGAGTGCGATAAGGCCTATGGGTCGTTGACGGATGCGAAGGCGGCGGAGATGATCGAGGGGCGGATGGGGCAGCGGTCGCGATTGGGGACGCTGTATGGGAACACGGTGCACATCGAGCATGAATATGCGCAGATGGCGGTGCATCTGCGGTTGAAGGGGCAGGTGCCGCCGTCGAGCGAAGGGCGGGGCGGTGGGAAGAAGAAGCAGTAAAAGAAAAAAGCCTCCTGGGGAAGAGGAGGCTTTTCTTTCGTTTTCCGATACGAACGCGCCGATTGGGGAATCAGCGGCCCGCGGCAGCGGCTTGCACGGGGTAATGCTCGCCGAGCCATTTCTCGATCATCTCCCGCTGGGAGGCCAGGACGACGCGAATCCATTTAACGGCTCCGGTACGCTGATTGTATTCAGCCATGACGTAGGAGGTTTCGTTGAGCACGTGGATCATGCCGTCGGCTTGGTTCCGGCGGAAGTGGTAAGCAGAGAGGGCTGCGTGATGTTTCTGCATCTATTACTATAGTAGCAGGAAATTTCGCTATTTTTCCGCCTGTGTTTGCGGGGGCGGTTGGATGGCGGCCAATATTTCGGCAATGGCGGGCTTGCCGCGGCGGGCGTAGCGGATGCGGCCATCGGGGCCGATGACATATACGGTGCGTTTGGCGACGATGCCGTGGGTATGGTAGAGCTGCCCTACTTTCTGGCCGCGATCGACCAGTAAGGGAAAAGGGAATTGGAACTTTGCGCGGAAGCGGGAGTGGCTTTCGGCGCTTTGCGGATTAATGCCGTAGACGGAAATGGCTTCGCTTTGCAGGCCGGCCCAGGAGTCGCGGAATTCACAGAGCTGTTTGCGGCAGACGGCGGTGTCGTCGCCGGGATACCAGACGAGGATGACGTTGCGGCCACGGAGCGAGTGGAGAGACACGACGTTGCCGGCTTCATCGGGGAGCGAGAAGGCGGGGGCCTCGCTGCCGATGGGGAGTGGATCGGAAATCAGCCAGGAAAGCATCGGTGACGGGCCGGCGGCCAACGGGAGGCCGGCCAGCATGAGTCCTACTGTAGCAGGCTCGGGCTGTAGCAGGCTCGGGCGCCGCATCGAGAGTGACCTGCCGATCCGGGGCAAGGACGAGGCAACCTGATATACTGCTGCGAATGCGGCGAGACAGAAAGCGGCTCATTTTGATTTGCGCGAGTGGCGTGTGGCTTGCGTCGTGCGGGCAACGGAATGCCGCGCCGGCGAACAAGCATGTTACGGAGACGGTACCGAACCTGGAAGCCACGGCGGCCTCGATTACGGCGTTCACCGAGGGCCCGACGGCGGACAAGGATGGGAATATCTTCTTCACGGAGCATATCCATCAACAGATATTGAAGATGGCGCCGGATGGAAAGCTGAGTATTTTTCGCGACCCATCGAATAATGCTAACGGATTATTGTTCGATTCGCAGGAAAGGCTGATTGCGTGCGAAGGTGGGCCGTCGAATGCAAAAAGCCCTTATTTCGCGCGCAAGCCGAAGCCTCGGGTCACGCGGACGAATCTCGAAACGGGCGAGGTGGAGGTGCTGGCGGAAGGGTATGAGGGGCAGGCGTTCGAGGGGCCGAACGATGTGACGATGGATTCCAAGGACCGGCTGTATTTCACGGATTTGCCGGGCGGCGCCGTATACCGGATCGATACGGACAAGAAGCTGACGCGGTTGTTGCGGAGGCCGGAAATCGAGCGGCCGAACGGGATTGCGATTTCGCCGGACGATAAGACGTTGTACCTGGTGGAAGCGAATCAGGCCGAGGGCGGGGCGCGGATGCTGCGGGCCTACGACTTGCAGGCGGACGGGTCAGTGACGAATATGCGCGTGTTTCACAATTTCTCGCCGGGACGGAGCGCGGACGGGCTGTGCATGGATTCGGCGGGGAATGTGCATGCGGCGGCGGGCCTGCACCAGAGGCGCGGGACGAGCGAAACGCTGGATACGAAGTGCGGGGTTTATGTGTTTTCGCCGGAGGGAAAACTGATCCGGTTTATTCCGATCCCGGAGGATACGATCACGAATTGCGCGTTTGGGGGGAAGGATCTGAAGACGTTGTATGTGACGGCGGGCAAGGGGGTGTATGCAGTGGAGGTACCGGTGGCGGGAACGCGCCGGTGAGGGCAGGCTCCCGCTTCCGGGATGTTAGGGACGGCGCTTTAGACGGGATGGCTCATGTCGCTGGAAGTGCCGCCGGCGGCGGGGACGTAGCATTTCAGGGTGTAATCCATGACCATGCGGTCGGCATTGAAGCGCCAACCTAAGGTGCGGATGGTGCGTTTCATGCGCTTGATCCAGCCGCGGGGCAAGCCGTCGCGGTCGCGCTGGTAGTAGAGCGGGATCACTTCCTCGGCCAACGTCTGGTAGAGCGCCTCGCCGTCGTTGCGGTCGTGAACGTGGACGTTGGAATGCGTGCGTCCCTTGCCGATGGCGAAGCCATTGAGGCCGTCGTAGGCTTCCGCCCACCAGCCATCGAGGACGGAGAGATTGAGGCCGCCGTTGAGCACGACTTTTTGCCCGCTGGTGCCGGAGGCTTCGAGCGGACGGCGGGGATTGTTGAGCCAGACATCGACGCCCTGGACAAGGTGGCGGCCGACGTTGATGTCGTAGTCCTCGATGAAGACGATCTTGTCGGCGAAGCGGGAATCGCGCATGAGTTCGGCGATTTGCTGGAGGACGCGCTTGCCGGGTTCGTCGCGGGGATGTGCCTTGCCGGAGAAGACAAACTGGACGGGGCGTTTGGGATCGTTGGCCATGGAGGCGAACTGTTCGAGGTCGTTGAGGACGAGGTTGGCGCGCTTGTAGGTGGCGAAGCGGCGGGCAAAGCCGATGGTGAGGGCATCGGGGCTGAATACTTTGGCGAGGCGGCGCACGGTCTCGGCGGACTCGCCGCGCTTCTGGGCCTGGAGCACGGCGCGGTGGCGCACGAACTCGATCAGTTGCAGTTTGAGGCTGAGGTGGGTTTCCCAGAGTTCGGCATCGTCGACGCTTTCGATGCCCTCCCAGATGCTGGCGAGTCCGCTATTGGCCTGCCATTCGGTGCCGAGGTGGCGGTCATAGAGGCGGGCCATCTGAGGGGCGAGCCAGGTGGGCACGTGGACGCCGTTGGTGATGTGGCCGATGGGAACGGCGTCTTCGCGGCGGCCGGGAAAGAGGCCGGTCCACATGGCGCGGGAGACTTCGCCGTGGAGCGCGGAGACGGCATTGGCGCGGCGGGAGAGCTTGAGGCCGAGGACGGTCATGCAGAACTCTTCGCCATGATCGGCGGGGTTTTCGCGGCCGAGCGACATGAGGTGGTCGTGGGACAGGCCGAGGGCTTCGCGCAGCGGGCCGAGGTGCTCTTCGACGAGGCCGGAAGGAAAACGGTCATGCCCTGCGGGGACTGGGGTGTGGGTGGTAAAGACGACTTCGCGGGCCACTTTGGGGGCCGCCTGTTCGAAGCCAATGCCTTCCTCGGCCATGCGCGAACGAATGGCTTCGAGCACGGCGAAGCCGCTGTGGCCTTCGTTGAGATGCAGGACACCGGGAGTGATGCCCATGGCCTGGAGCGCGCGGAATCCGCCGACGCCGAGCAGCAGCTCCTGGCGGATGCGGACTCGGCCGTCGCCGCCATAGAGGCGGGAGGTGAGTTCACGGTCTTCGGGGGCGTTGCCTTCGACGTTGGAATCGAGCAGCAGGAGATCGCAACGGCCGACTTTGACGCGCCACACGCGGGCGCGCAGCGTGCCGCTACGTGTGTGCAACTCGACGGTGACGGGTTCGCCGTTGGCTCCGATGGCGAGTTCCATCGGCGTTTGATTGATGTCGGTGTGCAGGTACTCTTCCTGCTGCCAGCCGTGGCGGTCGAGGGATTGGCGGAAGTAGCCTTGTCCGTAGAAGAGGCCGATGCCGATGAGCGGGATGTCGAGATCGGAGGCGCTCTTGATGTGATCGCCGGCGAGCACGCCGAGGCCGCCGGAATAGATGGGCAGCGATTCGTGGAGGCCGAACTCGGCTGAGAAATAGGCGACGGGACGGGGGCGGAGGACACCGGCATGGGTGGCTCCCCAGGTGCGGTCGGCATCGAGATATTCGCGCTGGCGGCGGAAGGCGAAATTGATGCGGCTGTGAAGGACGAGTTCGCTGGCGCGGCGCTCGATGGCGGTGAGCGGCATTTCGGAAAGCAGTGCGATGGGGTTGTGGTTGAGGGTGTGCCAGCGGGCGGGGTCGAGATCGCGGAAGATGCTGATGGTGTCGGCATCCCAGCTCCAGCGCAGATTGCGGGCGAGGGACCAGAGCCGCTCCTGGGCGGGGGCGATGAAGCGGGCGAGGGTGCGCGCTTCGCTGACGACGGGGGCTACTTCGGCGGCGGCTTCGGCGAGAGTGCGGACTTCGTGTTCGCCGAAGGAGCGGATTTCCTTCGTCTGCACGACGAGGACGCCTTGGAGGACGCCGCGGTCGATGAGGGGGACGCCGAGGAAGGATTGATAATCGTCCTCGCCGGCTTCGCGAAAATATTTGAAGCGGGGGTGCGTGTTGACCTGGGCGACGGCGACCGGACGGACCTGTTCGGCGACGAGCCCGGCAAGCCCTTCGCTGAGCGCCAGGCGGAGGGTTCCGATGCATTCGCGGCGCAATCCGACGGTGGCCGCAAGCACAAGATTGGCGCGGTCCGGTTCGAGCAGATAGGCCGAGCAAACATCGGTGTGGAAACGGCGGGCAATGAGGGCCACTACGTTCATGAGAGTCTCGGCGGGGTTGCCACCTTCGGCGGCGAGGGCCGATAGTTCTTCGAGAGTGAGTCCGTATGCCGCCTCACGGACGGCTGTTGCTTCGCTCATCACGCATCCTTCCTCGTAGGTATCGCACCGGTGCTTGCTACGAGGCAGGGGACACTAGCGTTGGGGCGCTGGTTCGGGCGATGGACTTTCTATTTAGTCTAGGGGGAACGGGGGTGGGATGCAAATCGAGGCTGATTATTCGCCGCCGCTGGCGAAGCGGGGCATGGGGCGGCGGTAGCCTCCGGTTTTGTAGGCGCCGTAGAGGATGCCGACAATCAGCCAAGTCCAGCCGGCAATCTGGGCGTTGCGGCTGAGGCTGATCCAGAGATAGAAGCAGATGAGGAGTCCGGCGAGGCCGGGGACGAGTTGCAGCCAGTGCTTTTCTTCGGCGCGGACCCAGTAGCGGAGAACGGAGCTGAGGTTGACGCCCATGAATCCGATGAGAGCTCCGAAGTTGAGAAGTTCGGCGCCGAGTTGGTAACTCATGACCAGACCGCCGAGGGCGCAGGTGAGGCCGATCCAGACGACGTTGTAGGCGGGGACGCGCGTTTTCGGATGGAGGCGGCCGAAGATGGATTTGGGCAGCGTGTTGTCGCGGCCCATGCCGTAGAGAAGGCGCGCGCCGGCGAGTTGCGCGCCGCTGCCCGAGCCGATGGTGGCGACAACGAGCGTCCAGGTAATGACGACGAAGAGGGCTTCGCCGCCCGCTCGACGGGCGACGTGCATGTAGGCGGTGTCGTTGTTCGGGAACGGTTCGACACCGGGCCACACCATCTGGGCGACGTAGACCTCGACGGCGGAGAGTGCTCCGATGATGAGACACACATAGACCGTCGCGAGCAGGATGTTGCGCCGCGGATCCCGCACCTCTTCGGAGAGCGTCGAGATGGCGTCGAATCCGATGTAGGTCAACACCGCAACTGAGGTTGCCGTGGAAATGGAACTCCACGAAAACGTCGCCGGGTCGTAGAAAGGCCGCGTCCATTGCGGGTCGGGCTGGCCGAACACGTAGCGCAAGGAAGCGGCAACCATCCAAAGAATCACCAGGCCCATGGCCACCGTCAGAACCTGGTTTGTGCGTGCTGTCGCTTGGATACCTCGCAAGTTCATTGCCGTAAACAGTCCGGCGAAGAAGAATACGGCAGCCCATTGCGGGAGGCCGGGGAAGAAATCGCGAAACGCGCTGGCGCACCAGATGGTGCAGATAAGGGGGTTGACGACGTAATCGAGGAGCATGCTCCAGCCGGTGAGATAACCGAAGACGGGATGCACTTCCTGGCCGACATAGGTGTAGGCGGAGCCGGCGGCGGGATAGGCTCGGGCCATGCGTCCGTAGCTGATGGCGGTGCAGAGCATGGCCACCATGGCGATCAAGACTGTGGTAACGACGTGGCCCTTGCCGACGACGTGGATGGCGCCATAGGGCGGCATGGGGGCAGTGGGCTGGATCATGATGATCCCCATGACGATCAGTTGCCCCAATGTAAGAGATCGGCGAAGGTGAACTTCCTCTGTCGTGGCCATAGATCTGCCTATTGTGGCACGGAGATGAGCGTTACTTTGGTTGGCCGTTTGCACGGACAAGGAGTGCTATGCCGGCAAAACAAGTACTCTTCCGTTCCAACGCCCGCGAGGCCCTGTTGCACGGAGCGGCGGCGGTTGCCGATGCCGTGCGCGTGACTCTCGGGCCGAAATCGAAATGCGTGCTGATTGAGAAACGCTTTGGGCACCCGTTGGTGTGCAACGACGGAGTAACCATTGCCAAGGAAATGGAATTGAAGGATCCGGTGGAGAATCTGGGCGCGCGGATGATCCGCGAAGCGGCGGAGCGCACCGGATCGGCCGTGGGCGACGGCACCAGCACGGCCACCGTGCTGGCGTATGCGCTGTATGCCGACGGCATCCGCAACGTAGCGGCGGGGGCGAGCGCGATCGAGCTGAAGCATGGGCTGGACCGCGGATTGAAAGCCGCCGTGGAGAAACTGAAGGAGATCTCGCGCCCGGTGCGCGATCCGCGCGAACAGGCGCAGGTGGCCACGGTGTCGGCGCATAACGACGAGTCCATCGGGCAGTTGGTGGCCGATGCCGTGGCGAAAGTGGGTCCGGAGGGAGTGATCACGGTGGAGGAGGCAAAGACCACCGAAACCGTGTTGGATGTGGTGGAAGGGATGCAGTTTGACCGCGGTTTTCTGTCGCCGTATTTCGTTACCGATCCGGAGGAGATGGAAGCGGTGCTGGAGGATCCGCTGGTGCTGCTGCACGAGAAAAAGATTTCAAACATGAAGGATCTGCTCCCGCTGCTCGAAGCAGTCGTGCGGCAGGGACGGCCGCTGTTGATTGTGGCCGAAGACGTGGAAGGTGAAGCGCTGGCGACGCTGGTGCTGAACAAGATCCGGGGGACGCTGCCCTGCGTTGCGGTGAAGGCGCCGGGCTTTGGAGACCGGCGCAAGGCGATGCTGGACGATATTGCGATTCTCACCGGAGGGCATCTGGTGGCGGAGGAATTGGGCGTGAAGCTGGAACATGTGGCGATCGCCGATCTGGGTTCGGCAAAGCGGGTGGTGGTGAACAAAGACACAACGACGATTGTGGGCGGGGCCGGGGCGAAGGCGGCGATCGAAGGCCGTTGCCACGAGTTGCGCAAGCAGATTGAAGAGACGACATCGGACTACGACCGCGATAAGCTGAAAGAGAGGTTAGCGAAACTCGCGGGTGGGGTGGCCGTATTGCGAGTGGGGGCGCCCTCGGAGGCGGAGATGAAGAACCGCAAGGAAGCCTTCGAAGATGCGATCAGCGCGACACGCGCCGCAATCGAGGAGGGGATTGTGCCCGGCGGCGGACTGGCGCTGCTGCGGACGATCGACGCCGTGGAACAAGTCGAGCAAAGCTGCGACGGCGATGAGCGGACGGGCGTGCGCATTCTGCGCCGCGCGCTGGAAGCGCCGGCGCGGCAAATCGCCGAGAACAGCGGGTTCGACGACGGAGTGGCGGTGGACCGGATGCGCCACTCGGAGGCCAACATGGGACTGGACGCGTCGAAGAACCAGTTCGTCGATTTGGTGGAGGCAGGCATCATCGATCCCACGAAAGTGGTGCGCACAAGCCTCGAAAACGCTGTTTCCGTTGCCAGCACATTGCTGCTGACGGAAGCCACCCTGACCGAGATTCCGGAGAAGAAGCCGCCGCGTCCGCCGATGGAAGAAGAGGCGGCCTGAGGCGGCACGATTCGTCATCGCCGAAGTGGGGATTAGCCTTGGAAAGGAGGCCATGGAATGAAAACCGCAGTCCAAACTCCAAAACAGAATCATGAGTGGAAGGTCCCGGAATGGGCGGACATCCGCGAACTGTGTGAACAGGAAGGGGCATGCCTTTCGATCTACCTGGGAGGGCATGCCAAGGGCGGCGGCACGGCGGCGGCGGCCGACCGGCTGCGTACGCTGCTGCCGGCGCTGGAGGAGGCATTGGTGGACCGGAGCGTGCTGGCGCCGGATCGGGAGGACCTGCTGGCCCCGATTCGAGGGCTGAGCAAGGATCCGGTACTCGAGAAGGGGCAAGATAGCGGACTGGCGATCTTCCGCTCGCCGCATCTGTTCCTCATTTTCAAGCTGCCGTGGCCGGTTTCGGAGACGTGGCGGCTGGAAGGCCGTTTCTATGTGCGCCC
>CAYOBO010000153.1:0-15181 GCA_964402295.1 uncultured Candidatus Solibacter sp.
ACGAGGTCAAGATAATGGGACCATCGATGGCGCGGATGACTTCGAGGGCGTTGATGTGAGTGGCCTCGCGGGCCAATCGATAACCGCCATTGGTGCCGTGCTCGGAGCGGAGGAAGCCGCTCTTGACGAGCTTCTGGAGAACCTTGGCTAGAAGGGGCAGCGGGATACGGTAGGTTTCGGCGATCTCTTTGGCGCTGGAGGAACCGGACGGACCCTGGGTGGAGAGATGCTTGAGGGCGATCAATCCGTAGTCCGCTTTTTTGGTCAGCTTCAACACGACTAGTTTGGTCCTAGATCGAGTGTAGCCAATACGACCAAAATGGTCAAGTATGGTGCGACCGTTTTGGTCGGATTTTCATTCAGCGGTTCCTAGGGGAGGCTGAACGGGTCGGAACGCGGGTTGTTTGGCACGTATTTTTTCCTGCGGGAAACGTGAAACGTGTCAGATTTTGTCAAGCAGGCTGCCTTTGGCGAATTGGAAAATGTGTCAAATTTTGTAAAGTGCCGGGGGCGCGGCAATTCTGCCGCCCGTCGGCATGGTAGCACAGGCAGACCGGGCGATTGCTGTAAGTGATTGAGGATGCAGGGTTGTGGTGTGTGTGAACGGAAATTTGCGATGAGGTGCATCGCGTTGGTGGAGGAGGCGTAAGCCCTCAACTCGAGTGCGGGGCGTGGTGGCGGATGCGGCTGACGGGGGTCGGGAGATTGAGAACGGGCGGGACGGAGGTTTGCCGGGGTTGCGGTTGTGCGTGCAGTTGCACCTTAAGCATGCGGACGGCTTCGCGGTTTTCGGGGCGGTGGGGGC
The DNA here is from genome assembly GCA_964402295.1 of uncultured Candidatus Solibacter sp. Classification (GTDB taxonomy): domain Bacteria; phylum Acidobacteriota; class Terriglobia; order Bryobacterales; family Bryobacteraceae; genus CADEFT01. Next base: position 806 of record CAYOBO010000153.1, read on the forward strand.
AGATGGAACAGCGGTCGCCGCATTTGTAGCTTTCGCAGCACTTGGTGCGAATCATGACGAGGGTGTGCCGAGGTTCTTGTGTCATGCAATTCACTTGCAGCAGCTACTGAGGAGTGTAGCATGAGCCGGGGTGTGGGTCAAAAAAAAACGATTCGCTACAGTTCCCAGTTGATGGTTTCGCCGTTGACGGTGAGCTCGCGGTAGCGGGGCGGCCAGCGGGGGGCCATCATGGTATCGTTCCAGGCTTTCCAGGAGCGGCGGAGTTCGTTGACCACGTCGGGGTGTTTGGCGGAGAGATCGGTCCTCTCGCCGATGTCGGTGGAAAGGTCGTAGAGCTTGGTGTAGCTGCCGCCGAACTCGATGAGCTTCCATTTGCCCATGCGGACGGCGCGGGCTTTGCCGCCGCGCCAGTAGAGGGCGTCGTGGGGGGCTCCGGTTTGCTTGCCGGTGAGGTAGGGGATGAGGTCGACGCCATCCATGCCTGAGGGCTTGAGGCCGGCGGCGGTGAGGAAGGTGGGGAGGAGATCGCGGGAAACAACGGGGTGGGAAAATGTTTTGCCGGCGGGGAGGGTTCCGGTCCACTGGAGGATGAAGGGGATGCGGATGCCGCCTTCGTAGTAGGTCACCTTTTCCCCGTTGAGGGGGTGGTTGGTGCCGGCTCCGGTGATGGCGGGGCAGCCGTTGTCACTGAGGAAGACGATCAAGGTATCGCGCTCAAGTTTGTGTTCGCGGACTTTGGCGACGATGCGGCCGACGGCGTCGTCCATGGCGCTGGTCATGGCGGCGAGGGCGCGGTGCTTGGGGTTCTGGATTTTTGGAAAACGGTCCCAGTATTTTCGGGTGGCGTGCAGTGGGGTGTGCACGGCGTTGAAGGGGACGTAGAGGAAGAAGGGCCGGCTGTGGTTGCGGTCAATGAAGGCGGCGGCTTCATCGGCGAAGGCGTCGGTGAGGTAGCGGGTTTCCTCGACGATCTGGCGGCCGCGGTAGATGGGGTTGGGGCGGGTATCGGGGATGGTGGAATTGGCGTCGCTCGTTTCCACGGCGTGCGTGCCGGGGGTTTTGGAGATGGCGAAGGCATTCGCTCCGGTGAGGAAGCCGAAGAATTCGTCGAAGCCGCGTTCCATGGGGTGATAGGCGGGGCGCACGCCGAGGTGCCACTTGCCGAACATGCCGGAGCGGTAGCCGGCGCGTTTGAGATGGACAGGGGCGATGGTTTCGGTGAGGGGGAGGCCGAAGCCGATTTCGGCTTCGCGCGCCGGCGGGCCGGAGTTGAACTCGTGGCCGAAGCGGTGCTGGTAGCGTCCGGTGAGGATGGCGGCGCGGGAGGGACTGCAAACGGCGCAGGAGACGTAGCCGTCGGTGCAGAGGACGCCGTTCTTCGCGAGTGCGTCGATGTTGGGGGTGGGGACATCGGGCGAGCCGTAGCAGCCGATGTCTCCGTAGCCGAGATCGTCGGCGAGGAGGAGGATGAAATTGGGTTTGCGGGCGGCGGCACGTTGCGAGAAAAGGGGCGCGGCCGCGAGGGTGGCAAGTAGGGTTCGACGCTGCATCCGTGGGGGAGTGTATCATAACGCTGAAATGCTCAATCGACGTCAAGCCATGGCCACGATCGCCGCACCGGCGATTCTGCGGGCGCAAAAGAAGCGCCCGAACATTCTGTTTGCTTTTGCGGATGATTGGGGGATGCCCTGGGCCTCCATCTTCGGGGACAAGGTGGTGAAGACGCCGGTGTTCGACGGCATCGCGAAGAAGGGCGTGTTGTTTACGAACGCCTATGTGAGCGCGCCTTCGTGCACGCCGTCGCGGGCGGCGATCCTGACGGGGCAGTATCACTGGCGGCTGCGGTCGGGAGCGAATTTGGGTGGCGATTTGCCGGCGGAGTTCGGCGTGTATCCGGACATGCTGGAAGCGGCGGGGTATCACGTGGGGATGACGCGGAAAGGGTGGGGTCCGGGGAATGAGCTGGGTGGGGGGCGGAAGCGGAATCCGGCGGGGCCGCGGTATGAGGATTTCGCGGCGTTTTGGAAGGCGCGGCCGGCGGGGGCTCCGTTTTGTTTCTGGTTTGGGAGCACGGATCCGCACCGTGGGTATGCGTGGGAGAGCGGGGTGAAGAGCGGGATGCGGCTGGAGGATGTGCGGGTGCCTCCGTATCTGCCGGATTCGGAGATTGTGCGCAAGGATATGTGCGATTATTTTTGGGAAGTGCAGCGGTTTAATGAGGAAACGGGTGAGTTGCTGAAGATGTTGGAGAAAAATGGGGAATTGGAGAATACGCTGGTGGTGATGTCGGGGGACAATGGATGGCCATTTCCGCGGGGGAAGGCATCGTTGTATGACGCGGGGACGCATGTGCCGCTGGCGGTGCAGTGGGGATCGCGCATCAAGGGCGGGCGGAAGGTGGAGGATTTCGTGAGTTTGACGGACTTGGCTCCGACGTTTCTGGAAGCGGCGGGGTTGAAGGTTCCGGCCGATATGACGGGGCGGTCGCTGATGCCGTTGCTGACGTCATCGAAGAGCGGGCGGATCGATGCGAAGCGGGGGTACGTGCTGACGGGGATGGAGCGCCATGTGCCATGCCGGGAGGCGACGAGCGGCGGGTATCCGATGCGGGCGTTGCGCAATCATGAGTTTCATTACATCCGGAATTTCCGGCCGGAGCGGTGGCCGACGGGGGATCCGGATGACGCGGAGAAGGCGACCTACGAGCAACTGGCGGGGAACACGCGGGTAGGGTTCGCGGATGTGGACGCGGGGCCGACGAAGGCAGACATGGTGATGCGGCGGGCGGAGGCGGCGGTGCGCCCGCTGTTTGAGTTGACGTACGGGAAGCGGCCGGCGCAGGAGTTGTACGATTTGCGGAAGGATCCGTATCAGATGAAGAACGTGGCGGGGGACCCTTCGTATGCGGGGACGCTGCAAAAGCTGGATGCACAGTTGATGGCGGCTTTGCGGGAGACGGGGGATGCGCGTGTGGTGAACGGGGAGGATTTCGACCGGTATCCGGGGACGATTACGGTGGTGCGGGGGTTGGGTGGCGGGGGGGAGAAGAAGGGGAAGAAGAAGCGGTGAGTTGGCCCCCAAGACAATCGATGGCTGCTGTCCCACAAGCTATGGGAGGACGAGGGGGACGAGGGCGGCGAGGTTGTCGAGGAGGATGTCGGGCGGATCGGCTTCGAGTGTTTCCGGCTGGAAGCCGTAGGTGACGCCGCAGGCTTTGACGCCCGCGTTGCGGGCGGTGCGGACGTCGATGGCGCTGTCGCCGATCATCATGGTGCGGTGGGGCGGGGCATTACGCTCCTGCATGAGGCGGTGAATGCCGTAGGGATCGGGCTTTTTCTGTTCGAAACTGTTGCCGCCATAGACGCGGAAGAAATATTGGCGCAGGCCGAGTCCGTCGACGATGGCTTCGCTGAAGCGGATGGGCTTGTTGGTGAGGACAGCCATGGGGATGGAATGAGAATGAAACGCATCGAGCGCTTCGCGGACGCCGGGGTAGAGGGTGGTGTAGTCGAGGAGGTGGTTCCAGTAGTAATCGAGGAAGAATGCGAGGCCTCGGGCGACGTCTTCGTCGCCGGCGGTGGGGCCGAGGGCGCGGCGGACGAGGACGGGGGCTCCGTTGCCGACGTAGGTGGCTACGGTTTCGGGGGGAAGGGGGGCCATCCCCATGTTCTGGCGGGTGGCGTTGACGGAGTGGACGAGATCGAGCCGCGAGTCGATGAGGGTGCCGTCTAAATCGAAGATGAGGAGTTCCATTTAATTCTGAATGGTTTTGGGGCGGCGTGGCGATTTTCCGAGAGTTTCGTTCCAAATTCCCTGGATTTTTTCATAACTTTCGGCGACGCCCTGGGTAAGGTCGTGCGGGGCCATGCGGGAGAAGAGGCGGGCGGCTTCGATGACGTAGGGGGCGAGCCGGGAATCGACGACGGAGCGCGGGGGCGGCTTGATGCTGAAGGCCATGAGGATCATGACGACGACGGTGGCGGCGAGAAGGCCGCGGAGGAGGCCGAAGCAGCCGCCGAGGGTGCGATCGAGCCAGGAGAGGCCGACCCATTTGAAGAGCATGGCGAGGAGTTTGCCGATGAGGGCTCCGGCGACGATGACGAGGGTGGAGACGGTGACGAAGCCGAGGAAATTGGCAACGGCGCGGGAGCTGACGTATTCGGCGTAGATGGAGCCGGCGGCTCCGTAGAACCAGATGGCGAGGAGGAAGCCGAGGATGGTGGCGGTGATGCCGACGACAGTGCGGGCGAAGCCTTTCATGACGCCGGCGACGGTGGATGCGGCGAGGATGGCGCCGAGCAGGATATCGAGCCAGTTCATGCGAGATCTTTGCCGGTGAGGACGCGGTAGGCCTCGTAGTATTTGGCGCGGGTTTTATCGACGATGTCGTCGGGCAGGGCAGGGGCGGGGGGACGTTTGTCCCAATCGAGGGTTTCGAGGTAATCGCGGACGAATTGCTTGTCGTAGCTTTTCTGGGGGCCGCCGGGGGAATAGGTGTCGGCTGGCCAGAAGCGGGAGGAATCGGGGGTGAGGACTTCGTCGGCGAGGACGAGTTCGCCGTTGACGGTGCCGAATTCGAACTTGGTGTCGGCGAGAATGATGCCGCGGGTACGGGCGTATGCGGCGGCGCGGGAGTAGATGCGGAGCGTGGTGTCGCGGAGGGTTTCGGCCATGGGTCCGGTGATGCGGCGGAATTCGTCGAAGGAGATGTTGAGGTCGTGGCCGGACTGGGCTTTGGTGGCGGGGGTGAAGATAGGTTCGGGGAGTTGGTCGCTTTCGCGGAGGCCGGCGGGGAGGGGGATGCCGCAGATGGCGCCGGTGGCTTTGTAGTCTTTCCATCCGGAGCCGGAGACGTAGCCCCGGGCGACGCATTCGGCGTCGAACATTTTGGCGCGGTGGACGAGCATGGAGCGGCCTTCGAGTTGGGCTTGGAAGGGCTTCAACTCGGAGGGGTATTGGGTGACGTCGGCGGTGATGATGTGGGTTTTGACGTCGTTCGCGAAAAAGTCAAACCAGAACATGGAGAGCTGGGTGAGGACACGGCCCTTGCCGGGGATGGGAGAGCCGAGAATGCAATCGAAGGCGGAGATGCGGTCGGTAGCGATGATGAGGAGCTTGTCATCGCCGATGGCGTAGATGTCGCGGACCTTGCCCCGGGCGATGAGGGGGATGCCGGGGAGGTTGCTTTCAAGGAGTATGTTTGCGGTCATGGGATGCGATACGCAGGGCGTAAGTAATAGTGTACTGCCTGGGGGAGGACACCAGCGAGGCGGACTGGAGCCTGCTGGATCACGTGTCGATGGAGGAGGAACTCTCCGGCATCGTTGGGCGCAAGGTGGATCTTGTGTCCCAACGCGCGATCGAGCGGAGCACCAATTGGATTCGCCGCAGGGCCATCCTGGAGAGCGCGGAGCCGTACTTTGTTTCGCGATGACGCGCACCTGCGCTAGCGGAAGGTCCACCAGAGGATGAGGGTGCAGAGGAAGAGGACGGCGGCCCAGATGCGGTAGGCAGTGTCTTCCTTGGTTTGCGCGAGGCAGCCCAGACGACGAGGACAAGGCTGAGGAGGATGATGAGGGAATCGAGGGGGCCGAGCATGTGCGGGTTCGTTCAATTCTAGCGAGGATGGGGGAAATTGTGGATGAGGGGGATGGGAGTTTGGTAGGATGGGAAAGCCGTGCTGGAGTGGCGGAACTGGCAGACGCACGGGACTCAAAATCCCGCGCCATTCACTTGGCATGTGGGTTCGACCCCCACCTCCAGCACCACGCCAGCGAACGATTCCGCGCAGCCCCCGGATTCCGCCATGGGACGCCGTGTGTGTGGCCGGTGAATCCATTTTCCCCCTACCGTTTACGCCGCCAACTGTGCGCTGTCCCCGGGAGCGCGAGGCGCTACATCTTTGACGTCGAAAGCTTGCCTGTCGGCACGATGCAAGGCACGGTTGTGGAACGCCTTCCGATGCGGCGGCCGAGGTGCGATTCACCGCTGGACGGGCTCTCGGGGGAACGATGCGGATTACCGGGGTCGTGGTGGTTGAGGTGTTCGGCGCGATCCATCGCCTTCCTAGCGGATGGCGATGGTTCGGCCCGATCCGGAGGAAGTCCCGAATATGGCGGTATCCACGCCGCTCGCTTCAAAACGCACCGGTTCGGATTGAATATTGACATTCAAGGTGGCATTCTGGGACGGCGGTAGCGCGGAAAGCACCCAGGCCGGTACGGTGAACGTGCCCACTGGCGCTCGTTCCAAACAACGAAAAGTGGCGGCCAACAACGGATCGGTCCGTGTGGCGCTGGTACCGGTGATGGCAACGGTCTCCGATTCCAGACCGCCGGTCCAGGTGAAGGTGACCTCTTTGGTGCGGTCGATGGTATTGGGTCCGTCGTTGCCGACGGTGTTGCGGTTGGTCCAATTGAGGGGTGCGCCGAGGCGGATCTTGGCGCTGAAGGCTCCGACGTCGGCGCCGCCTGGGCCGGTTACGGTGTACTCGCCGGGATCGAGATAGGGACCACTGGCGCCAGGGATGGAAGGGAGGCCGGGAATATTCGGCAGCGCCTGGCTGAGCGTTGCGCTATATACGCCGTCCTTTTTCTCCAATTGCTTCGTACCCTTGGGTCCGGTGAGCGTGAGCGCCGGGCCGGCGTCCAAGGATTCAAACTCAACTTCGAGATTCTCCAAATCGAGGTCGGTGAAATAGGAAACCACGCAGGAGCCGGCGGACGGGTTGCCGCCGAAATTCTGGAGGGCGAGGGTTCCGGAGATTTTCACTTTGCTGAAGCTTGCGGAGGCGGTTTCCGAGGCAATCTCGAAGCCTTGGACGGACTGCGCGAGGCGGCTGATGAAGACCGAGCCGGTACGGAACTCTTCCTGCACGCCGATGCGTTCGAAATCGGCGGGGGTGAATCCGCCGGGATCGGTGCATGCACCTTCGGCGGCCACCGGGGCGGTGACGATATTGCTGGTCTTGCCGGCGGCGACGACGGCGAGTCCGAGGAAGCAGCCGCTGACGCCTTCGGGGACTTCAAAGACAAGGCGATCGACGCCAGGAGCGGCTCCCGCGCGGGTCTTGGAAACGAGGTTCGCCTTCTTTCCGCCGAGATACAAGTCCACCTCGGCGGCGAGTTCATCGGTGAGTGCGGCGGCGGCTTCATCGCCCGTGACGGCTCCGAGTCCCGTACCGAGGAGCGTAATTTGCTGGCCGGGACGGGCGGGCGCAGCGAACGTGATCAGCTCGCCATCGGCGTTGCGCAAGCGAGCCGGACCCGTGCCCTGGTTGGTGACCGTGAATGCGCCGAACTGAGTTGCCACAACACGGATGGGGGCCTTGGCGCTTTTGCCGCCGTAAGTCAGCGTGACCTCGCCCGTACCGACGGGGACTGTGGAGGGCACGACGGCCACCACTTTCCGGTCCGATACGGAGATCAGAATCGCGTCGGCGGCCGTCCCGCCTACGTTGATTTTTACGGTTACGCCGCCCAACCCATCGGCCGATGGATACGGATATTCCTTGTGTTCGACAGCCTCCGCCGGACCGAGGCCGGCGCCGAGGATTGCCATCTGCGCCCCTTGGGCCACGCCCGCGTTGGGAGCGTCGGCTGGAATGAGACTGGCTGCATTGGTGACCGAGCGGATGGTTTGCGCCGGTGCTAGCGCCGCACATCCACAGAAGAAAACAAGAATTGCAACGTGTTTCATAATCCCCCTTATTCCATGTGTGGCTCGAACGGTGGAATCGTCAGCACTTTGCCGTTCGACAGGTGTACGGTGGCCGTGGCGCGGCTAAAGTTGAGCAGCGCCAGTTTGCCGTTTTCGAGCACGCTCCAATACACGGTGGCCGGTTTGCGCATCTGCAATGCCGAGCGGATGCGCGGATGAATGGACGGCGTTTGCAGGAGCAGATCCTTCATGGCTTCGGCGAACTCGAGTCCGGGAATGACTTCGCCGCGCCAGACAATGACTTTTCCTTTTCCCGTGTCGCCTTGCAGCCAGCGGTTGGAGATGGAGGCGTCGCCTTCGACGGTTACGGGATTGCCGCGGGCGCGCGGGCAGAAGACGAGAATGCCGCCGCCGCGAACCCAACGGTCCATGCGCTCCAATACGGGTTTCTCGATGACGGCTCCCCAGAGCAGAAGCAGTACCTTATAACGGGACAGCGCGCCATCGGCGATCATCTGTTCGCTGGCGTAATCGAAATCGAATTGCTCGCGGAGGGTGCGTCCGACGGTGAAGAAGGTGGACGCCCAGCGGTAGCGCAGCACTTCGTCGTCGAGCTTGAGGTAGGTGTCCGGATAATACGCCGCCACATCGATGAGCGGTTTGGCGCGCTGATCGAGCAGTGTGGCATGACGGACCCAGGCATCAATGGCCTGGTCGTTCGCAGCGAGATTGCCAATGTAGTAGAACAGATGCACGGCTCCGGTGGTGACGGCGTTGTAGAGGCGGGCCATCACGCCGCGCTTGCTGCCGAAGCCGCCGGGCTCATAACCCAGCTCGGCGCCGTAGAATCGCGCGGCGGAAGAGGCCATGCGCGTGATGGTGAAGTTGTCGGCGAAATCATCGCTTTCGTTGGTGAGGCGGATGCCGCCGTTGACCTTGGCCATGCTGCGGGCCTGATAGCTGTAATCGGTTCCGATGGGGACCGGACCCCATCCGCCCGACGATTGATGAATGCGCGTGTTGGGGAGCGCGGCGCGCGCCCAGAGGGCCCACTTCTCGCACCAGTCGCTCATGGCGCCCATGTACCAGTTGGCGAAATCGAGGCGTTTGCGGCGCGAAACGGCGGTTTCGGGCAAGAAGGTCCGCACCTGGTCAAAGGAGGAATACTTCTCTTCCCACGCCGCGTTCAGCTTTGCGATGTCGCCGCCATACTGCTTTTCGAGCGCCGCGCGAAACGCAGCTTGCGCCAGATCGTCGGCGGCCCAATAGCCGATGTGGGTGTGATGCTGGCGGAATCCGTAGCCGGGTCCGCGCGCGGGATATTGCGCCTCGCCGTAATCGCCGCTGGGGCCGAGGCGGATGCCGAGGAGCGATTTGCGGTTGCCGTAGTGTTTTCCGAATTCGGCGATGAAACGGCTTGCGTATTCTGTCTGGAAAGGATGAAAGATGGATTGCGTGTCGTGCACGATTCCATGTTCCAAACATTTGAAGCCGTAATTGTCGGGGCCATCGTGGAGCCATGCGGGGATGGCATAGCCCGATCCGGCGAGCAGCATGGGGAACCATTGCAACCCCTGTTTTTCGATTTCGTCGAGAATGGCGTCGTAGTAGCTCCAATCGTAGGCGCCGCGCTCGCGCTCCACGTAACCCCAGCGCACGTAGGTCTCGACGCCGTTGAAGCCCATGGCGCGCAGCAGGGGAGCCTGATTGCGGATTCCGGCGATGGATTCGGCGACGGCTTTCGGCGACATGGCGTCGCCGGGGACAGAGCTGACGCGTTCGCTGGGGATGGCGAATTTCATTGCGGGTTCGACCATTGGGGCGTGTTCCAAGGGCGGCTTGTCTTCCGTCAATGTGACGGAGCGCAGGTAGTCGAGACCTTCGACGCGGATCTTGGCGGCATGCGGCTGTTCGTATAAGAAGACCGCGCGGCGGACGCGTCCGGAGTTGACGCGCGTGGGCCCCCACTGGCGCGACTCGGGAACGCCCGGGGAAACAGTGATGAGGGCGATGCCGCGGTCGAGAAACTCGAGCACCAGATAGCGGTTGGGCGCGGGTGGGACGGCGATGTTCAAATGAAATGCCGAGCGGAGGTAGTAGTCCTTGGATGGCGCAAGGCGCGCCATCGCGGTGCCGGAGATGGTTTCGATGCGCCAGGGAGAATCGCCGGCTTTTTCGAGCGTGATGCCGTTCGATTTGGCGGGCAGCCATGAGGCGATTTCCTTACCCTGTGCGACGGAGATCAGAGCGAGAAGAATGAATGTACGCACAACCAAGAGTATTCCAAAACTCAAGGACGCACGAGCGAGCCATCGATGGCGCGCACGGTGAAGCCATCCTCGCGCCCGGGGGGAGGCGACATGGGATACTTACGCGCCATGGCTTCATCGATGTCGATGCCGAGGCCGGGGGCTTCGTTGACGTAGGCGTATCCATCGGGGAGTTTGGGGGTTCCGGGGAACAGTTCATGCACCAATTCCGGCCAGCGATTCTCTTCCTGGATTCCGAATGCCGAGGAAGACAGATCGATGTGGCAGGCAGCGGCGAAATTCACCGGGTCATTATCGCCGCCTTCCTGAAACGCGGTGCGCACACCGAAGGCCTCGCAGAGGGCGGCCACTTTGCGGGCGGGTGTAATGCCGCCGATGGTGGAGACGCGATGGCGCGCGAAATCGATCCAGCGGTTGACGATGCAGGGCACCCACTCTTGTGGATTGGTGAAAATCTCGCCCATGGCGATGGGGGTGGATGTGACCTGCTTGATGTTGGCGAACCACTGCACCAGTTCCGGGGGCAGCAGGTCTTCGACGAAGAACATGCGGTAGGGCTCGAGGCGTTTGGCCAGTTCGACGGCCATGGTGGGGGACAGGTGTTCATGCACGTCGTGGCAGAGTTTCACTTCCTTGCCGAGTTCGACGCGGAGGTGCTCGAAGAGGCGCGGAATGGTTTCGACGTAATCCTCCTCATCGAAGGCCGGGCCGTTGAAACCGCCGCGCACGCGGCTTCCTCTTCCGGGCGCGGTCATGCCGCCGCCGCCGTAGCCGCCGATCTGCGCGCGGACGTGGCGGAAGCCGCGGTCCATGAAGCCCTTGACGTTGTCGGTGACCTCCTCGAAGGAGCGGCCGTCGGCGTGGCCATAGCACGGGACGGCATCGCGCACTTTGCCTCCGAGCAGCGCGTACACAGGCATGCCGGCGCGCTTGCCCTTGATGTCCCAAAGGGCCATGTCGAGGCCGCTGAGGGCATTGTTGAGGACGGTGTCGGAACGCCGGTAATTGCGGTAGTTGGTGGCGTACCAGATATCGTCGATGCGATCCACATCGCGCCCCTGCCAGAACGCGGCGAGATGTTTTTCAATGGCCGCGGCCACGGTGAAGGCTTGATGAACGTTGCTGGCCGAACCGATGCCATACAAGCCGGGCTCACTGGTTTCCACCTTTACGATGACCCACTGATAGCGGCCGCCGGCGCTGGTGAGAATGGGGTAGACGCGGCGAATGGTCACTTTGCCCATTCCGCGAAGCGGCGCGGGAGCGGGGGCTTGGGCGGCGGCGGCCCGCGCCATTCCCATCCCTGCAAGAAAACCTCTGCGTTGCATGATCCGCCCATTGTATCGCCGCGATGCGCATGCGGTAGCGGTTTGGGCCGGTGTGATACAGTGCAGTCCACATGGATCGCCGAAGTTTTCTTTTCGCCGCAGCGGGGCCTTTGCATGCCCAATCGATCGAAAGCCAACTGGAGCGGGAGATGCGCCGCAGCAACCCGGATTACGTCGCCTATAAGCCCGGCCATTGGGACGGGTCGACGCACGATGGGTTGAACGAACACTTTCTCGTGTTCGATGGTCCGGAGAACTCGATGATGGCCATCTGGACGCAGTCGGACAGGGGGGCGGGCATGGCGGGAGCGCGGCAGAAGAATCGCATAGTGTTTTCGCAATCGGCGGATGAAGGGCGCACGTGGGCAAAGCCGGCGCATGTGGTCGGGCCGCGCACCGAGGACGATCCCGAACACATGGCCAGTTGGGCGTTTCCCATGGTGTCCCGGCGCGGCCGCATATACGTCGTCTACAACCAGAACGACGGCTCAAAGGGCTGGATCGAGATGCACACGGGCCACATGGCGGGCGTGTATAGCGACGACCGCGGCAAGACATGGTCGAAGCCGCAACGCATCGCCATGCCGAGGAGCGAGTACGACGATCCCGAGGGACGCATTCCGGCGGAGTGGATTGTGTGGCAATTGCCGATGCGCGACCGCAAAGGCGGCTATTTCGTGGGTTATACGCACTGGCTGCATCCGGCGCGGGCGCGGTGGAAGAAGACGGAGGCGTGGACGCAGATCGAGTCGGTGGTGGAATTTGCGCGGTTCGAGAATATCGACGAGCACCCCGAGCCGCGGGATCTGCGGATTCGGTACTCGGCGTGGGGCGAGAAGGCGCTGCGCGTGCCGTACTGGCGCGATCCGCTGCTGAGCATCGCGCAGGAACCGAGCGTGGTGCGGCTGCCGGATGAGCGGCTGTTCTGCACGATGCGCACCAATTCCGGTTACATCTGGTACAGCGTGTCGGCGGACGATGGGGCAACGTGGTGCAATCCGCGTCCGCTGCTGCGGCGGGATTTCGGCACGCCGATTCTTCAGCCCGTCAGTTGCTGCCCTATCTATACGCTTGCCGATGGCCGTTACGTTCTGTTGCATCACGAAAACCGCGGGATGTGGGACACGAAACCGGAGAAGGCGCACAGTCCGCGGCGGCCGGCCTATCTGGCGCTCGGGGAATTCCGCCCGAAGGCGGAACAACCGGTCTGGTTCAGCGAATCGAAGGAGTTTCTGGACAATGGCGATGTTGGGGTGGATGGGCGGGCGGATCATCCGCAGAAGGGGATCGGCATTTATACGAGCTTCACAACACGCAAGGGGAAGAATGTTTTATGGTATCCGGACCGGAAATTCTTCCTGCTGGGCAAGGAAGTAACGGCGCAATTCCTGGAAAGCCTGCATGTACCCGTGTAGCCGCGTTTGGCGATACGATTCACCGCATGGACGAGTGACCGACTTCGAAGACGAAGCGACGCGCCGGCGGCATGCTCACGATCGGCAACGTGCCGGAGTTGCGCTCAGCGGTAGGTGATCCACATGGGGCTGACCCAGACGATTTCGCCGTCGGCCTGTTCGCCGCGCACGTAGTAATACGCGGTTTTTCCTTTCACGGCTTGGGCGTCGCGCCAGGTGAAGTCGGCTTTCTTGCTGCGCGGTTCGGCGGTGTAGACGTACTGGCCGTCGCGGATGATGTGCACTTTGGCGAAGTTGTCCGTGCCCCAGAGTTTCACGGAAATCGAGGGCGGTTCGGAGACGGTGAATTCTTCGCCCATGAAATGCGGGCCGACGCGCACGTCGGCGAGGATGTTGTCGGTGGCGCCGTAGACGCGTCGCTTGCGGAAGGCTTCCATGATCGCTTCGCGCGTGGGGGCGGTGACCCAGAGGTTGCAATAGGACATGTGCGTGGAGATGTGGTCGCTGGAGGCCTGGAAGCCCATGCGGTAGCCCTTCTGCAAGGCCAGGGAGACGAAGCCGAGGGGACGCCAGCCGCCGATGGAGTCGGATGCGCTGTTCGAGCGCGGGCCGCCGGGCATTTCGTAGTTCTGGCGGTCGCCCTGATAGATTTCGACGACGGGTTCGACGATGGGGTCGTTATCGCGCCAGTCGGTACCCATGTTGGTGCCGGAGGTGTGCGAAGCGACGATGCCCTTGTATTGGTGGAGGTAGCGGTAGAGCATCTTCGTGTCGGGCGCGGGTGCGGGCGGGGCTTCGTCGGCGACCTTGGGCAAGCGCGGCAAGGGACGTACGCCACGCTGGGCCATGACGACGTTGCGATGGCCTTCGGGATAGCGCACGCTGCGCTCGTAGCTGAACATGGGGATGAAGCTCGTGCCCAGCTTGTAGGCGTCGGTGAGCTTTTGCTGGATCCACCAGGAGTACTCGCGCCCGCCGCCGTTGTCGTGATCGCAACAGCCGCCCCAATCCATATAGGCGGCGTCGATCATATAGCGGTAGGCATCGATGAGCGGGCCGTCGCGGCCACCGTCGCCGGACATTTCGGTGTGGCGGTGGAACTCGCCACGAAGCAACTGGAGGGGGGCTCCGCCGATGGTGGCGCGGTAGTTGCGCATGAGGGCTACTTGCGCGCGCTCGGCGGCGACCGATGGATCGGGCGCGGAGGGGATGGTGGAAGCGGGTTTCAATTGCGCGGCCGGAGCGGGTCCGAAGGCGAATTCGGCGGCGATCAAATCGGCGTTGATGGCGGTGGCGGCATCGGCGTTGGCGGCGCGGCGGCGCGCGGCGCGGGATGCCGTCATGCGATGGTCGGTGCCGCTGATGAGCATGAGGTGGCCGGGAGCAAGCAGGGCGAGGGCGGCGCGGTTGTCAAGCCAGTAGTCGGTTTCGGGGATGGCGATGGGGCCGTCCCATCGATCGCCGCGGAGGCGTGCGACCTGCTGGAGCCATGTATTGCCCATCGGTCCGCGGGCGTTGGTGGCGGCGCGGTAGGTGAGGTAGACGCCGCCATCGCCATCGGCGGCGAGGCGCGGGAAGCTGTTCATGGGCAGCGGCGGAGGTTGGGGGGTAGCGCTGGGCTGGCGCAGTTTGACGAGTTCGGGATTGGGCAGCGCCTGGCCCACGGCCTGGGCGGCCGCGGCTCGGCGGCGGCGTGCGGCTCCG
>CAYOBO010000154.1:0-14759 GCA_964402295.1 uncultured Candidatus Solibacter sp.
TCTATGGAAACGGGTCAGCCGTAAGGCTGAAACCGCGCCATAATCTACCAATGCAGTTTATCCGCGAATTGCCGATGAAAGATGGTGGCTGCTGCAATTGGTGGCATCCGGCAGTAGCGTCATCGTGCGCATCAACGGTGAGAATGTGCTAGAGTACGACCAATTGGAAAACGTGGAGGATGGGCACGTTGAACTACAGGCTCATGCCAATGGGACGTGGGCTGAATTCAAAGAGCTGAAGATTCGAAAGCTGTAACGTTCCGGCCGATCCAAACCGATTCTCCCCTTGAAACGATTCCGCGTCCGCACTCATCTAACGTTAATGGAAGTGTGTCTGCTGCAAGGGTAGGTTTCATCGTGAATATACCGGAGGCCCCTGAAGGCGGCCGAAGCTTCAGGGAAGAAGAACGATGCTCGGGAAGTTGAGGAATGCGATCCCCGTGGTGCTGACGCGGGCTGCGACGGTGGAAGATCCTTACGATTTTTCCGCCGAGGCGGCCGGCGTGACCGGCATTGCCGTGCGGCGGCGGAGCTGGAAGAAGATTGTATTGCTGGGCATGCTCGCCGCCCTGGGGATTGCCGTGGTGATAGCCGAGATGCGGACTTCGTGGCTGCAATCGCGGGCGATCACATACATTCTGCGTGGGGCGGATTACAAGGTACTGCCAGGCGATGCGGGCCAGGTATTTCATACGGGGAATGGCCCTTATGATGAGCGGTTGGGGTATCTGCGTCTGAACGATGTCGTGACACGGTTGCGAAAGAACGGATTCCGTGTGGAAGCGCAGGCGCGTTGGTCGGAGCGGCTGAATCAGATTGCATCGTTCGGGATGTTCCCGATTTATCATGAAAAGACGCAGGCGGGATTGCGGGTGCTGGACCGGGATGGGAAGGCGCTGCACGAGTCGATCTTTCCCGAGCGCGCGTTTGCGCAATTTCAGGATATACCGCCGCTTGTCGTGCGATCGTTGTTGTACATCGAGAACCGGGAAATATTGGACGGATGGGCGGCAAGCCGCAATCCGGCGGTGGAGTGGGACCGTCTGGCCAAGGCCGTGGTGGATTTCGGCGTGAAGAAGGTGTATTCAGGACACCAGATCAGCGGGGGAAGCACGCTGGCGACGCAATTGGAGAAAGTGCGCCATTCGCCCGGTGGGCGGACGGACGGGGCGGTGGAGAAATTCCGGCAGATCAGTTCGGCATCGTTACGCGCCTATATGGAAGGCACGCAGACGCTGGAGCCACGGCGGCGGATTGTGCGGGACTATCTGAACTCGATTCCGCTGGCGGCGACCGCATCGGCGGGGGAAGTGATTGGACTGGCGGACGGCCTGAAGCGGTGGTATGACGCGGATCCGGATGAAGTCAGCAAACTGCTCCTGCTTGTGGAAAACGGACTGGACCCCGAGACGGAAATGCGCCGGGCGGCGGCGTACCGGCAGGTGCTGAGCTTGTTGCTGGCAATCAACCGTCCGAGCTATTTTCTGAGGAATCATCCGGAACATTTGCAGGAGCGGACAGACGCATACCTGCGCCTGCTGGCGGCGGATGGATTCATCAGCACCCGGCTGCGGGACAAGGCGCTGGAAGCGCGGGTGCGCCTGAAGCCGGCGACGGAACTGGAAGCGCGGCCGTTCGACCTGGAGCGGAAAAACACGGATGCGGTGCGGTACAACCTGCTCGGCGTGCTGGGTGTCGGCAGCCTGTACGAATTGGACCGCATGGACCTGACGGTGGAGACAACGCTGCATCAGGGCGCCGGACGGGTGGCGGCTCAGACGATGGCACGGCTGAACGACCCGCGGTTCCTTTCGGCGGCAGGCCTGGTGGGGCACCGGTTGCTGGGCGAAGGACAAGGCGAGCAGGTGGTGTACACGCTGACGATGTTCGAGCGGGGGGATAAATACAACAAGCTGGTCTTGCAGATGGACAACGCCAAGCAGGCTCTCAATTTGAATGAGGGGAGCAAACTGGAACTGGGCTCGACGGCAAAACTGCGGACACTGGCTACGTATCTGGAGACGGTGGCGGCAATCCGGGAACAGTTGGTGAACGGGAAGGATTTGAAAAAGATCCCCTATGAGGATCCGGACCGGCTGACGCGGTGGGCCGCGGAGTACCTGCTGAACGGCGGCGACCAGAGCTTGCCGGCGATGCTGGAAGCGGCGATGAACCGGACCTATTCGGCGAGTCCGGCAGAGGCATTTTATACCGGCGGCGGATTGCACTCGTTTGCGAACTTCGATGGGAAGGACAACGGGGCAGTGTTGACGGTCCGGGAAGCGTTTCACCGGTCCGTGAACTTGGTGTTCATCCGGATCATGCGCGACCTGGTGGAGTATTACGTGCGGCGGACACCGGGGTATTCGCCGGGGCTTTTGGCGGACGATAAGCATCCAGCACGAGAGAAGTATCTGGCGCGGTTTGCGGACCAGGAGGGCACGGCGTTTCTGCGCACGTTCTATGACCGGTATGCGGGGCTGACCCCCGATGAGGCGATCGATACCCTGTTCAGCGAACGGGCGTTGTCGCCCCACCGCTTCGCGGTGATGTACCGCTCTGTCCGGCCCGGCTCGACGATTGGGGATTTCGAACTGGCGATGATGGGGCGGGTGAAGGATCGGGTATCGGAGAAGCGCTTACAGGCTTTATACGATATGTTCGCGCCGGGGAAGATGGACTGGAACGATCGCGGTTATGTGGCTGGGGTCCATCCGCTCGAATTGTGGCTGGTGGCGTATCTGGTGCAGAATCCGGAAGCGAGTTGGACGCTGGTGCGGGATTCGAGCAGGCAGGTGCGGCAGGAAGTGTACCGATGGCTGTTCAAGAGCCGGTCGAAGCTGGGGAAGGATCTGCGCATCCGGTCCGTGCTCGAGGCGGATGCGTTTCAATTGATCCACGAGTCGTGGAAACGCCAGGGCTTTCCGTTCCAGCGGCTGGTGCCATCGCTGGCGACGGCGATCGGGAGTTCGGGAGATACGCCCGCCGCGCTGGCGGAGTTGGCGGGAGTGATCTTGAATGACGGCGTCCGGCTGCCGGTGCATCGCCTGGAGCGCCTGCGCTTTGCCGAGGGCACTCCGTTTGAGACGCGGGTGGTGCATGGGGATAAGGAACCGGAGCGGGTTTTTGCTCCGGAGGTGGCTCGGCAGTTGCACAAGGAAATGCTGGGGGTAGTGGAGTTCGGTACGGCGCGGCGTGCCTTCCATTCGGTGAAAGACGCGTCTGGGGCATTTCTGCCGGTGGCCGGGAAGACGGGTACTGGCGATAACCGGATCAAAAGCTTTTACACCGTCGGAAAGGCTCGGAACCGCACGGCGACGTTTGTGTTCACGGTGGGGGACAAATACTTCGGAACAGTGGTGGCTTATGTGCCGGGAGAAGAGGCCGGAACCTACAGCTTCTCGAGCGCGCTGCCGGTGTCGGTATTCAAGCTGATTGTGCCGGATGTGGTGAAAGTGTTGCAAGGCGGGCCGGTGCCGCCTCCGATGGTGGTGCCGGAGCGGAAGCCGCTTCCCGCGGTTCCGGTGGTGACGGAAATAGCCAAGGCGGTGAGGGAAGAGAACACGGATCCTGAGTAAGTCGGCGAACACGCTTGTCCCACAGGACTGGCCTACAACGATAGATAGGCATCATGCGGAGGCGGGAATTTGCACTGGGGAGTGGCGGAACGGTTGTACGCGGCGGCCGGGAATGTGACGGTTGGCTGATCAGAAGCTGACGCCGAATTCACCCATCACGTTGACCCAATGATCGCGGGTGCGGATGCCGGGCACACTCCCGAGCGGGCCGCCATCGGTGTGTCCACGGTAGATCTTGGGGGCGACGCCCATGCGAAAGCGGCGGTTGCTATCGAGGAAAACAGCAAAGCCCGCAGTGGCGTAGTAACCCCAACCGCTGCGGGCGGTGCAATCGGGGCAATCGAGGCGGATGTACTGATTCGGCTGGCTGATCTGCTCCTGATAGCGCATGTAGGCTCCGCCACCGCCGCCGAAGAACAGCAAGCGGCCGCCGGCGAGCGGGAGGATGGCGCGTCCCCCAAGCGGCAGGAAGTACTGGAAGTCGCGGATGCGGCGATAGCCGACAAACGTATCGACGAAGTCGCGGACGTTGGCGGAGCCGAAGATAGTGTCGAGGCCGAAATCGGCCTGGAAGTTGCGATGGAAGCGGTAGCCGTAGTTAACGGTGAGGCCGGCCTTGGGATCGAAGGCGGCGCCCAGATCGGCGCGCGGAACGCCGGCGCCCAAACCGACACTGAAGTTATGCCTTGGATACGGGCTTTGGGCATAGGAGAGAAAGGCACAACAGCCAAGCAGACCCAATCGTGTGGCTTGCTTCATTTGTCACTGTGGACGCGTCCTGCATGGGGCGGGTTTCTTATACAATCGACAACGTGATGAACCCGTTGCGATTGCTGCTGTCTTTGCTGCCTCTGCTCGCTGGTGCTCAGGACTGGCGTTACTATGCCGGGGATTCGGGCGGACAAAAATACTCGAAGCTAAAGCAGATTAACCGGAGCAACGTCGCAAAGCTCCAGGTCGCCTGGCGTTTCCGCACCGGCGATGTGAGCGACGGCAAGACGTTCCCGGTGCGAAGCGCGTTTGAAGCGACGCCACTCATGGTGGATGGCGTGCTCTATTTTCCGACGCCGTTCAACCGGCTGATCGCCCTGGATGCCGAGACCGGCAAGCAGTTGTGGGCGTTCGATCCGAAGCTCGACCGGCGGGTGGCGCGTAACCTGTTTCTGCATCGGGGGGTGGCGTTCTGGACGGATGGAAAGCAGAAGCGGCTGTATTACGGAACGCTCGATGGAGAGTTGTTCGCCATCGATGCGAAGAATGGAGAGCCGGTGCCTTCTTTCGGCAATGGGGGGAAAGTGAATCTGCGGGAAGGGATGATTGCCGAAGGTGTGCGCGGGACGCTGGGAATGACGTCGCCGCCGGCGGTGTACAAGAACCTGATCATCTGCGGGTCGATTGTGACCGATGGGGAGCCGCAGGGTCCGAGCGGCGATGTGCGGGCGTTCGATGCGCTCACGGGCAAGCAGGTGTGGCGCTTTCACACGGTGCCGCGGCCAGGGGAGTTCGGGCACGACACGTGGAAGGGCGATAGCTGGAAGAACCGCGGTGGGACGAACGCATGGTCCATTCTGAGCGTGGATGAGCAGCGGGGGATGGTGTTTCTGCCGCTGACGTCGCCATCGAGCGATTTCTGGGGCGGCGACCGGCTGGGGAATAATCTGTTCGGGGATTCGCTGGTGGCCCTGGATGCGGCCACGGGGAAGCGGCTGTGGCACTTCCAGACGGTGCATCACAACATCTGGGACTATGATCTGCCGGCGCAGCCCGTGTTAATCGATGTGCGCAAGGATGGGCGGCTGGTGCCGGCCGTCGCTCAGGTGACGAAGATGGGGTTTACGTTTCTGTTCGAACGCGTGACGGGAAAGCCGATTTTCGACATTGTGGAGAAGCCGGTACCGGCATCGACGATGCCCGGCGAGGTGGCGTCACCGACGCAGCCCGTGCCGGTCAAGCCGCCTCCGTTTGCGCGGCAGTCGATGAAGCGTGAGGAGCTGACGACGATTCCGGGATCGAAGGAATTCTGCGAGAAGATTACGAAGGACGCGGTATTCGCGGATATTTACACGCCGGTGGGGGAGAAGCCGACGGTGCTGTTTCCGGGGACGAATGGGGGTACGAATTGGGGCGGGGCGTCGTTTGATCCGGTGACGCGAACGCTCTATGTGAACTCCCATGATAACGGGATGATGCCGCGGTATATCCCGCGGCCGGAGGGATCGGCGATTCCTTTTCGCACCCAGGGACCGCCTTATGGGCGCTTCTGGGATGAGAATCGGTATCCCTGCCAGCAGCCTCCGTGGGGGCATCTGACGGCGATCGATGTGGACAAGGGTGAGTTCCGGTGGCGAGTGACGCTGGGCGTGTTCGATGAACTGGTGGCAAAAGGGATTCCGCCGACAGGGACATCGAATTTGGGCGGATCGCTGGTGACCGCCGGCGGCGTATTGTTTATCGGGGCGACGAACGACAGCCGGTTCCGGGCGTTCGATAAGGACACCGGGAAGGAGCTGTGGGTGACGCGGCTGCCGGCGTCGGCGCATGCGAATCCGATGACGTATCTGGGCAAGACGGGCAAGCAGTATGTCGTGATTGCCTCGGGAGGCGGGAACAAGTACAACGATACGTTCGCGGATGAGTTGATTGCGTTTGCGCTGCCGTAGCTCGATGCAGCACGTGCCTGCCTGCGCTCAGGCATGGCGCGCACCGTTGCGCACGCCGCAATTCGTTACTTAACCCGCGAGTTGGCGGGCGAATGTCAGGCTGGAGCGGAGGACGCGGTCCTGGTCGGAGCGGAAGGCGAGATCGACGCACCACCATTGGAGTCCGGGGATGGAGCGGAGTTGGGGGGCGAGGGTAGCGAAGTCGATGACGCCTTCGCCGAAGGGACAGTGCATGCTGGTTTCTTCGCCATACAGCGTACCGTCGGTATCGACGAGGTGCAGGTGGCCGATGCGGCCGCTGAGGAGGGAGAGAAACTCGCCGATGCCGCCGGGGAGGGTTTCGATTTCCCCTTGCTGGCGGGCCCCGGTGACGGCGCAGAGGTAGGCATGGGAGAGATCGAAAAGGATCTGAAAGTTGGGGTGGCCGACACGCTCGTAGATGTCCACTACTTCTGAGGGCTTGTTGAAGACGAAGCCGGGTTCGAATTCCCACGCGATGCGGACGTTGCTTTGGGCGGCGATTTCCGCGGCGTCATGCCAGAGATTGGCCAGGCGGCGGGCAGCGGCGGTGTATTCGATGTCGGGCACAGAGCCGGGAGCGGCGATGGTGTCGACGCGCATTACGGGGCTGCCCATTTCAGCGCAGAGTTCGGTGGCCTTACGGACGGAGTCGAGGTAGCGGGTACGGTTGCTCTCGATGAGCGGGTTGACCATGGTGAAATCGGCGGCGTAGCCGGAGATACCGAGATTGAGATCGGCTAAAATGCGCTTGGCTTCGGCACGTTCGGCGGCGGTGGCCTCGAGGGTCAATTGAGGAGGGAATCCACTGATTTCGATGCCGTCGTAGCCGGCGGCGGCGATGCGGCGTGCGCTTTCACCGAGGTTCAATGGATCGCGCGCGTGCGGACCGAAGATGAACGCCCAACTGCCGAAGGAGATCTTCATCGTTGTGCAGCCTTCCACGCGGCGCGCCGCGTTGCGACGTCAGGCAGCCTTGGGGAGCTCCTTGACGATTTCCGACACAAACTGTTTGGCGTCGCCGAACAGCATGAGGGTACGGTCGGAATAGTACAGCTCATTGTCGATGCCGGCAAAACCGGGATTCATGCTGCGCTTGATCACCATCACCGTATGCGCCTTATCTACATCCAGGATAGGCATACCGTAGATGGGGCTGGTAGTGTCGTGGCGCGCCGCGGGGTTCACCACATCGTTGGCGCCGATGACAAGGGCTACGTCGGCTTCACCGAAATCGGAGTTGATCTCTTCCATTTCCTTGAGTCGCTCATAGGAAATGTCGGCTTCGGCGAGCAACACATTCATGTGGCCGGGCATGCGCCCGGCGACGGGATGGATGGCGAACTGCACATCGACGCCCTTCTTGACGAGCATGTCGGTGAGTTCGCGGATTTTGTGCTGCGCCTGGGCGACAGCCATGCCGTAGCCGGGAACGATGATGACTTTGCGCGCGCCGGCGAGGATGGAGGCGGCGTCTTCGGCGGAGGCGCTGCGCACGGGCTTGGCCGTGGCGGCGGCCGAGGAGGCTTGCTGCACCTGGCCGAAGGCGCCGAAAAGGACGTTGGTGAAGGAGCGGTTCATCGCCTTGCACATGATCACCGAGAGGATGAAGCCGGAAGCGGCGTTGAGCGCCCCGGCGATGATCAGCAGCTTGTTGTTGAGGGCGAAGCCCATCGCTGCCGCGGCCATGCCGGCGTAGGAGTTGAGCAGGGCGATGACGGTGGGCATGTCGCCGCCTCCGATGGGCAGAATCAGGAGTACGCCGAACAGCAGCGAGATGGCGGAAAATGCGGGGAAAGCCCAACTGGGGGCGGAGCCTTCGATGACCCATCCAGCAAGAACGACGGCGATGGCGAGCAGCGAGAGGTTCACGACGTTCTGGCCCTTGTAGGTCATGGGACGTGTCGGGACCCATTCCTGGAGCTTGCCGAAGGCCATGACGCTGGCGGTCGCGGTGAGATAGCCAAGGAGCGTTTCGATGACAAGCGCGCCCATGAGGAAGCCGGTGGGGGCCTTGTGGTAATACTCGGCGGTGCCGACGAGGGCCGCCGCGAATGCGCCAAAGGCGTGGGAGATGGCCGTCAATTGTGGGACCGCGGTCATCGGCATCAGATACGCGAGCGGAGCGCCGATGAGGGAGCCGAGGACGAGGCCGCCGGCGATCCATTCATAGGAGACAATCTCATGGCGCAGCAGCGTCCCGATGATGGCGAACAGCATGCCGATTTGACCGGCATGAACGCCGCGCCGCGCGGTGGCCGGTGAGTTAAGCCACTTGATGGAAAGGATGATGGTGACGGCGGCGACCAGGTAAGCAAACTGCCAGAAGCTTTCCGCCATCTACTTTTTCCCTTCCTTCTTGAACATCTTGAGCATGCGGTCTGTGATCAGAAATCCGGCAACGATGTTGATGGTGGCGAAGGTGACGGCCACGGCCCCCAGGACTTTGCTGAGGGTGGAAGCGTCGCCGGCGCCGGTGATGAGGATGGCTCCCACGACGGAGATGGCCGAAATGGCGTTGGTGAGCGACATCAAGGGGGTGTGCAGCAGCGGCGAGACCCGCTGCACAAGTTCCAGGCCGAGGAATCCGGCGAGGATGAAGACGTAAATACTGAGTTCGATTTCAACGCTCATGCGTTCACCACTGTGCCCAGAAGGGCTTGTACTTTGGAATGGACTACTTTGCCGCCTTCGGCGACGAGCGTATCGCGGACGATTTCGTCCTTGCCGTCAGGAGCCAGCTTCTGCTCCTTGTTGACCATGTTTTTCACGAATGCGGCGAGGTTGCGGGCGTACATCATGCTGGCGTGATAGGCGACCGAGGACGGGAGGTTGACCGGGCCGATGATTTGAACGCCGTTTGCATTCACGGTTTCGCCCGCGCGCGTGAGCTCGCAGTTGCCGCCGCGTTCGGCGGCGATGTCCACGATAACGGAACCGGGGGCCATACCGCTGACCATCTCCTTGGTGATGAGGATGGGGGCTTTGCGGCCAGGGACGGCGGCGGTGGTGATGACGACGTCCTGCTCGCGGAGCGCGGCGGCCATCTGATCGCGCTGGCTCTTGAGTTGGGCATCGGTGAGTTGCTTGGCGTAACCGCCCTCGCCTTCCCCGCTGCCTTCGATGGTGATGGTGAGGAACTTCGCGCCCAGGCTTTCGATTTGCTCTTTGACGGCGGAGCGGACATCGTAGCCCATGACGACGGCTCCCAGGCGGCGGGCCGTGGCGATGGCCTGGAGCCCGGCGACCCCGGCGCCGAGGATAAGGACTTTGGCGGCGGGGATGGTTCCGGCCGCGGTCATCATCATCGGGAACATGCGCGGGAGCGCCGCGGCGGCGAGAAGCACGGCTTTGTAACCGGCGATGGAGGCCATCGAGGATAGCGCGTCCATGGATTGGGCGCGGGTGATGCGCGGGATCAATTCGACGGCGAACAGGCGCGCACCGGATTCGGCAAAGGCGGCCATGCGGCGCGGTTCGGAAAGCGGATCGCAGAAGCCGACCACGGTATTGGAGGCGCTGAAAATTCCCGGGTCAGGGACGCGGACGGTGAGGATGAGCTCCGCTTGGCGGGTGACATCGGCGGCGGAATCGACGAGGGTGACGGACTTGGCCTGGTACTCCGCATCGGGGAATCCGGCGGCGAGGCCGGCGCCCTTCTCGGCCACGACGGTGGCGCCCATTTTCGTGAAAAGGTCGACGACCTTGGGCGTCATCGCGACGCGGCTTTCGCCGGGTGCGGTCTCCTTGAGAATACCCACAGTGAACCCCAAATGAACTGGTCCTCCTTACTGCCGGTGCAGCAGCCGTAACAATTCCGCCCGTGGGCGGATGCGGCGAACTCCCATGTAAGATGCTACTAAAAATCTATAGCCTCATTATGCGCCATTTGGGCAGTGGGTGTGTCAGACAATACTGAACGGAAACGAGTCTGGTACGCTGGCGGCAGACATGGCAACCGGTGAATATGTATGGCTGGCACGGTACTACGATCTGATGTTCGATCTGCGGCCGCCGTTTGAAGCGGCGCGAGAGGCGACCATCGAGCCGCTGTTGCCACAGGTGCGGTCGGCCTGCGAGTTGTGTTGCGGGACAGGGACGTTCGCGTTGCAACTGGCGGCGTTGGGCATGCCGGTGTATGCGGTCGATCTGTCGCGGGAGATGTGCCGGATTACCCGGGAAAAGGTTCGCAAGACGGGATTGCCGGTACGGGTGATGCAAGCGGATATGCGGTCGTTTCGATTGCCCAAGCCGGTGGATTTGATTACTTGTGAGTTCGATGCGTTGAATCATGTGCCGGAAAAGAGCGACCTGAAGCGGGTCATGCGGTCGGCGGCGCGGGCGCTCCGTCCGGGCGGTCACTTCGTATTCGACGTGAACAACCGGCTGGCCTTTGAGAAGGTGTGGGGGAGGCACTGGTTTCTGGAACGGGATCCCGTGGTGATGATGATGCACGGGGGGCATCGAAAGGGCACGGACCGGGCGTGGACCGATGTGGAGTGGTTCGTGCGCAAAGGCAAGGTTTGGACGCGGCGGTCGGAACATGTCGAGGAAGTGTGCTGGAGCGCGGAGGAGATTCGGGCCGCGTTCGCGGGCGCGGGGTTCGACCAGGTGCGGAGTTGGGATGCGGCTCCGTTCTTTCAGGATGATTTTACCAAGCGGGGGTATCGAACCTTTTGGCGGGGACGCAAGAGACCAGACGTGCGGGAGTGAACGCAACGGCGAGGTTGTCGTTGCGGTGGGCGAAGTAGCGGGCGTTGATCTCTTCCTTGCCCAAATCTTCGAGGACTGCGAAGTGTGGGGGGTGCGTGTAGGGCGGGAAGAAGAGGCGGTAGGGTTCTCCCGCGGCGGCGACGCGGCGCGAGAGGATGTCGAAGGCGAAGCGGTCTTGTGCGTCGAGGGCTTCGCGCGTGACGGCGTAATCGAAGACAATCTGCGCAGTGATGGGGGCGATGGCGGCGAGTGTGCTGTCGAAGGCCCGGCGGGTGAGGAAGGGAGTGACTCCGAGCCAGGAAACAAATGCGGGGGAACTTGTTTGGATCTGGAGTGGTTGGGTTTCAAGATCGACGGGGAGGAAGGTCAGCGTGGGTGGAATGTCGATGCCGGCGGCTTGCAGCATTTCGCGCTTAGCGGCTTGTGATGCGGCGGTGTCCACTTCCCAGACGCGGAGCTTCGGGTAAGGATTGCGGTAGGCGAAGGTGTCGAGTCCCGCGCCGAGAATGATGTATTCGGTGATCCCGCAGTGGACGGCGGCGGCGAGTTGATCTTCGGCGTAGCGGCTGCGGGCGGCGATCCAGGCGCGCAGGGAGTTGTTCCAGGGGCGCTCGGCGGGACCGATGCGGGCGCGGAGTTTCGTGGCTTCGCGTTCGCCGATGATGCGCAGTGCGAGCGGGTCTTCGAAGACAGGCGGTGAATCGAGGAGTTGATGCGCCGCCCGGCGCACGGCGACACGGAGCGCAGTGGCGCTTATTCGACCGGGGTGAGTCGCACCCATTCGAGACTCATGGCCGGCGTGCCTTTGGTGGCGGCTTTGACTTGCAGGGTTTGCTCTCCGGCGGGAAGGCGGAGTTCGCCGATGGGGAAGGAGCGGAAAACCCATTCCCCGTCGGTGTTGGCGGTTTTCGCGGCGAGTTGCGCGGCGCCCGCCGAGACGGTGTAGTCGATCCCGGCCGAGGCGCGGGTGGCTCCGTAGCTGATCTCGACTTTGTAGCGTGCGGGTTTGGGGACGGTGAGTTTCCAGGTGGGGATGTCGTCGGCGCGGGTCCAGCGGGTGAGAAAGACATGGCCGAGGGCGTTTTCCTTCTTGGCGCGCTGCTCGAAGCGAGTTTCGATTTCGGCGCTTTCGACGCCGAGGTGGATGACGCCGTTATCGCCGGGGCGGATGAGGTAGGGTTCGACTTGCGGCGTTCCGTCGAGGGTGAGGGCGATCACCGAGGCGACATCGTCCGGCGGGGCGGAGGGGAGTTCGACGATGAGATCGGCGCCGTCGCGGGAGGTACGGAGGTTGGATTTTGGATCGGCGAGCAGGCGCGCGGAGTGGACGAGATTCTTGAGGCCGGGCACGCGGAGGCGGCCATCGCGCGGCCATTCGAAGACGTGGAGATAAAGCATATTGCCTTTGGCGGTGGCGCGGCCGAAGAAGGGGAGGCGGGCGAAGGGGCTGGCGGTCGTGCCGTAGATGGCCTCGGAATTGACGTTCATCCATTCGCCCATGGCGTTGAGGCGGGTGACGAATTCGGGCTGGATGCGCCCGTCAGGCATGGGGCCGACGTTGAGCAGCAGGTTGCCCCCCTTGCTGACGACTTCGATGAGCATGCGGATGAGATCGCGCGGGGTTTTGAATTCGGTTTCGTATTTGTTGTAGCCCCAGCTTTCGGTGTTGATGGTGACGCAGGATTCCCATAGCGTGGGTTTGCCGGAGGGATCGAGCACGCCGGTGGCGGGGACGAATTGCTCGGGGGTGCCGAAATCGGCTCGATTGCCGGGCTCGCGTTTATATAGGCGGTCATTAATGAGGGTTTTCGGAGAAATCTGGCGGATAAAATCGTAGATTTCGTCGGAGCGCATTTCCTGCGTCGTGTGCTCCCATTCGCCGTCGAACCACATCATGGCCACCTCCCCGTAGCCGGTGAGGAGTTCGCGGATTTGCTCCTTCATGAAATCGATGTATTTATCGAGATTGCCGCCGGCTTTGGGGTCTTTGACTTCCCAGGCGCGTTTCGGGGTGTAGTCCGGGTGATGCCAGTCCATGATGGAGTGGTAGAAGCCAAGGCGCATGCCGCGGCGGGCGCTGGCATCGGCAAGTTCTTTGAGGGGATCGCCCGGGTAGGGGGTAATCTCCATGTCGTAATCGCTGACTTTGCTGCGATAGATGGAGAAGCCGTCGTGGTGTTTGGAGGTGATAACGATGTAGCGGGCGCCGGCGTTGTGGGCGAGATCGACCCATTCGCTGGCGTTGAAGCGGACGGGGTTGAAGGCGCGGGCGTAGACGTCGTATTGGGCTTGGGGGATTTGGAAGCGGTGGCGGGCCCATTCGTGGCGGCCGATGACGGCGTAAGGGCCCCAATGGATGAACATGCCGAATTTGGCGTCGCGGAACCACTGTGTGCGATCCGGGGCCGCGAGGGAGGCATGCGTGGATTGGGCGTTGAGGATTGGGATGAGCGCAAGCAGGACTACAAGGACTCGCATGGGGGTATCGTAGCACCGGGGCGGGCGGGGAGATGCTCGGAAAATCACCTTAGATGGCGGGCTGATCTAGCCGCGATCCTTGATGAGGGCCTTGCTCATGTTGTGGAGCGAGATCTGCATGGGGGAAGCGTCGGGCCATTCCGGAGGAGGCGTCAGGTTGCCGCGCGATAATTGGGCCCGGGAACACATCTCCTCGAAGAGGGAGACCAGGGCTTGGTCGCGCCAGCCTTTGGCGGCTTCTTCAAGCATGATGGCCATTGCTTCCTGGTGACTCATGGCTTTCTTGTAAGGGCGCTCACTGGTGAGGGCGTCGTACACATCGGCCGTTTGGAGGATGCGGGCAAGGAGGGGGATCTGCTCTCCGCAGAGACCGTCGGGGTAGCCGCTGCCGTCCCACCGTTCGTGGTGCGAACGGATGATGGGCAGGACGAGCGAGAGGCTCTTCATGGGGCGGCAGATTTCCTCGCCTTTGTATGTGTGGGAGCGCATGATCTCCCATTCGGCGTCGGTGAGGATGCCGCGCTTGAAGAGGATGCTGTCGGGCACGGCGATTTTACCGATGTCATGGAGATAGCCGCCGCGGTAGAGAGCCACAAGTTCGGGGCGGGAGAGGCCGAGCGCCATGCCGAGGGCCACGCTGTAAGTGGCAAGGCGCTGGCAGTGATCGCCGGTCTGCTTGTCGCGCTGTTCCACAGCCTGGGCGAGGGCGAAGAGAATGGTTTCGGCTTCTTCTAGGGAATCGACAGCGGCTTTGTGTCGGAGCAGGGATTGAATCCGCGTGCGGACGAGGGCCGGGGATAAAGGTTTAAAGAGGAATTCGTCGGCCCCAGCCGAAATGCCCAGGATCTCATGCTCCGCGCCAAGCACGTTGGTCATGATGAGGACGGGGATCAGTTGGGTTTTCTTGTTGTTTTTCAGCCAGCGGCAGAAGTCGGCCCCGTTCACCTCGGGGAGCATGAGATCGAGGATAATGAGATCGACGGGTTGGCGCTCGAGCTCGATGATGGCTTCCGAGGCGCGGCACGCTTCCACGATGCGGTAGGGTTCGCTCTTGAGCATCGCCTTGAGGAGGCGCCGGTTGACGTCCGCGTTATCCACAACAAGGATGGTGGGCGGGCGGGTGTGCTCCCACTGTTCCACGGCCGAAGAGTAGGCCATGACCGCGGCGGAAGACATCGATTCGCGTATGGAAGTGGCGATGCCGTCCATGTCAGGGACATTCAGCCGGGGAGCGACATCCGTGGGGGAGATGTTCATACGTCGTCCGTCCTACCATCCATCGGTTGATTGGCTTGGAATATTTAGGTTTCCT
>CAYOBO010000155.1:0-14749 GCA_964402295.1 uncultured Candidatus Solibacter sp.
CCGGACGGGACTTTCACCCGCGAGAAGAACGCGTCTTTCAGGACGCACCATGAACGAGTATTCTATTTCTTTTTGCGGGCGGGGGTTTTCTTGGCGGCTTTCTTGACGGCGGCTTTCTTGACGGCGGCTTTCTTGACGGCGGCTTTCTTGACGGCGGCTTTCTTGACGGGGGCTTTTTGGGCAGAGGCTTTTTTGGTGGCGGCCTTTTTCGGCTCGGCGATTTTGAGCTCCTTGAGTTTGGAGAGGAAGTCGCGGCGATCGACGAGGTAATGCATTTTGACGCCGCCGTCGCCGCCGGCGAGGTGATGCATGAGGGCTTCGAAGACATCGCCGGGATTGTGGGTGGCGATGCCGATGTGGCGGAGGTAGCCGCTGTGCCGGAGCCGGTTGACGAGATCCTGGAGGGTGAGGCGGCCTTCGAAGGTCTGGCCTCCGCCGTGGTGGGAGCGGCTGACGATGTACTGGATGGCAACGGTTTCCCAATAGAGCGGCGGGGCGAGAAAGAGGCGGCGGGCATCGACTTCCCAGCCTTCGGCGAGGCGCGCGGAGCGGCGGATCATATAGATATTGGAGAACACCCGATCCCAATCTTCCTTGGGCATTTTGCGTTCGAGGAACGCTTTGGTGACGTCGCGGATCCACTGCTCGCCTTCGGAGTCGAGGCAGGCCATTTTTTCGAGCCAAGTGAAGAAGGCTTCGTCGTGGGTGGATTTTCCTTCGAGGACGAGGAATTGATTCTGGGATGTGGGGAGATCGGCGATGAGCTTGCGGCGCGGGGCATCGGTGGCTTTTCCGCCCTCGATGCGGTAGGTGGTGATGACGGCGTGTTTGCGGGAAGAGGAATCGCAGTAGGGGCAGCGTGGTTTGTCTTCAGTGCTGGTGAAATAGGGGCGGACGAGGGCGGAGCCGGTGAGTTCCTCGATGGCGGGGGTGTAGCCTTTCATTTCCTGCAAGGTTTTTTTGGCGGGCATGCCCAGGAGTTTGGTGAAGGCATCGGCGACACAGGAGAGGCAGAGGGTGCGCTGGAACGTGGTGACGGTGTTGTGGGGGAAAGCTTCGAAGTCGAGTGCGTGCGGTTTCGGCATCGGCAAACCAATAGGTTACCGCACGGCGGAGTCAGCGCCGGGGCGGTTGGACTGGACAAGTGTGAGACCGCCGAAACTTTCTTGCTCCAGCCGTGATATATAAGATGCTATGCGCCGGACCGCCACACTCCTGGGAAGTGTTTTTGTAGCTGCACTCTACAGCTATACACAGCAGGCCCCCACCGCCGAGGAAAAACCCACCGCGGAGCAGATGGAGTTTTTCGAAGCGAAGATCCGCCCCGTGCTGGCGAAGAACTGCTACCAGTGCCACGGGAGCGAATCGAAGACCGCGATGGGCGGGTTCGTTATCGACTCGCGGGCCGGCATTCGCAAGGGCGGCCAAGGTGGGCCGGCGGTGGTGCCGGGCAAGATTGAGCAGGGCACGCTGTTGCCTGCGTTGCGGCATGAAGGGCGGAAGATGCCTCCGTCGGGCAAGTTGCCGGATGCGGTGATTGCCGATTTCGAGAAGTGGATTGCGATGGGGGCGCCGGATCCCCGGGAAGCGAAAGTGGAGTGGCGCGAGTCCGGGATCGATATCGAGAAGGGCCGTAAGTATTGGGCATTTCAGCAACCGGTGAAGGCCACTGCGCCGAAGGTGCGCAACGGGAAATGGTCTTCGCAGTTGATTGACCGGCTGTTGCTCGCGTCGATGGAGAAGAAGGGCGCGACACCGGTGGGCGATGCGGATAAGGCGACGTTGATCCGGCGTGTGACTCTGGATTTGACGGGGTTGCCGCCGACCGCCGATGAAGTGGATGCGTTCCTGAAGGACAAGAGCGCGGCGGCGTATGCGAAGGTGGTGGACCGGCTGCTTGCTTCCGAGCGTTTCGGCGAGCGGTGGGGAAGGCACTGGCTGGATGTGGCCCGCTATGCCGAATCGGTGGGGCGCGGGCGCAATTACGTCATGCCGTTTGCGTGGCGGTACCGCGATTACGTGATCGACTCCTTTAATAAAGACAAGCGGTTCGATCAATTCGTGATGGAACAAATCGCCGGCGATTTGTTGCCGGCATCGTCGGATGCGCAGAAGAACGAGCAACTGATTGCGACGGGGTTCTTGGCGATGGGGTCGCACGATTTGATCGAGATCAACCAGGCGCAGTTCACCATGGATGTGGTGGATGAGCAGATCCACACGGTGTCGAAGGCGTTTATGGGCCTGACGGTGGGATGCGCGCGGTGCCACGATCACAAGTTCGATCCGATTCCGACGGCGGATTATTACGCGATGGCGGGAATTTTCCGCAGCACGGAAATGCTGAGCGGATTGCAGCGGCGGCCACGGGATAACGTGAGCTACTTCAATGTGAATCTGCTGGCGAAGCTCAACATGAGCGAGGAAGAGCGCAAGAAGGCGTGGATTACGGATGAGGCGCAACTGGCCGAGTACAACAAGCTGGTGAAGCAGATTGAGAATGCGCGGCGCGGGGCGTTTATACAGGCGGCGGTGGCTCGAAAGAAGAAGCAGGCCGTGCCGGTGCGGACGCAGCAGCAGATCCGGCAGCAGGTGACGCAGTTGCTCCGGGAGTTGGACAAGTTCCCCCTGCCGAAGGATTTGGCGATGGCGGTGCGGGAAGGATCGCCGACCAACGTGGAGATCCACATTGCGGGGGATGTGAAGAAGCTGGGCAAGGTTGTGCCGCGCGGGTTTGTGCAGGTGGCGAGCACGCCTGGGCAAACGGGATTTGAGATCGGGCCGAAGGAGAGCGGAAGGCTGCAATTGGCGAAGTGGCTGGTGCGGCCGGATCATCCGCTGACGGCGCGCGTGTATGTGAATCGCGTATGGAGCCATCTGTTTGGACGCGGCATTGTTCCGACGGTGGATAATTTCGGGAAGATGGGCGAGCAGCCGACGCATCGCGAGCTGCTGGATCACCTGGCGGTGCGGTTCCAGGAACTGGGCTGGTCGACGAAGAAGCTTGTACGGGAAATTGTGATGACGCGGGCGTATCGCATGGCGACGTCGCACAATGCGAAGAATGCGAAGATCGATCCGGACAACACCCTGTTCTGGCGGCAGAATCGCATCCGGCTGGAAGTGGAAGCCATCCGCGATTCGGTGATTCAGGTGGCGGGAAAGATGAATTTGGAGCGGCCCGATGCGTCGCCGGTGCTGGGCTTCCGCCGCGGGTTCGATTTGGGACGCGGCGCGGGCACCTACCCGGAAGATTATGCGGTGAAGATGAATCATCGCAGCGTGTATGTGCCGGTGATCCGCAATTTCCTGCCGGCGATGTATGAAACGTTCGATTTCCCGGAGCCGAGCGAAGTGAAGGGGCGGCGGGAAGTGACGACGGTGCCGACACAGGCGCTGTTCCTGGTGAACTCGACGTGGGTGCTGGACCAATCGAAGAGCGCGGCGGAGAAGCTGGTGGCTTCGAGTAGCGGGGCGGCGGGGAAAGACAAGGTGAACCGGGTGTATCGCGAGGTGCTGAATCGCGATGCAACGCAGGCCGAGATCGAACGGTCGCTGTCGTTTCTGGATGCGATGCGCTCGACGCAATCGGGCGATAACGATGAGAAGACTGCTTGGGCGCGTTTGTATCAGGCGCTGTTTGCGAGCGCGGAGTTCCGTTACCGTAGTTAGAGAATCGATCCCTGGGAGATCTTACGATGAGCGTCAATCGCCGCAGCATATTGAAGAGCTTGAGCGCCGGGTTCGGGTACACGGCGTTCGCCGGGTTGGCCGCGCAGGCGGCTACCGCGTATAAGAGTCCGCTGTCTCCGAAGGCGCCGCACTTTGCGCCCAAGGCGAAGCGGGTGATCTACATGTTCATGCAGGGCGCGCCGAGCCAGTACGAGACGTTCGACTACAATCCGGAACTGGCGGCGGCGGCGGAGAAGAACAGCGGGCTGATCGGGCCGGTGGCGAAGTTTCAGCAATGCGGGCAGAGCGGGATTCACATCTCAGAGTTGTTCCCACACCTGTCGAAACATGCCGACGATTTGTGCATCATCAACAGCATGACCGCGGATTCGCCGGCGCATCCGCAGGCGACGATTCAGATGCACACGGGGAGCTTCACGTTCGTGCGCCCGTCGATTGGGGCGTGGGTGGTGTATGGATTGGGAACGGAGAATCAGGATTTGCCGGGGTTCATCACGATCAATCCGGCGGCGCTCGGCGGGGCGCAGAACTACGGGTCGGCGTTTCTGCCGGCGGCCTACCAGGGGACTCCGTATCAGACGCGGACGGGGAAGCTGCCGAATATCAGCAATCCGGAGTTGTCGGGGGATACGCAGCGGAAGCAGATCGATTTGATTCAATCGCTGAATCGGGATTATTTGGGAAAGGCGACGGTGGATCCGGAGATTGAGGGCGTGATTGAGTCGTATGAACTGGCGTTCCGGATGCAAGCGGCGGTGCCCGGGGTGATCGATGTGAAGGGAGAATCGGCGGCGACGAAGGCGATGTACGGGCTGGATAACGCGGCCACGCGCGGATTCGGGACGCAGTGCCTGCTGGCGCGGCGGATGGCCGAGGCGGGCGTGCGGTTCATCGAGATCTCGCATGGGAATTGGGATCACCACAATAATCTGAAGCAGCGGATTACGCAGTTGACGACGGAGATCGATCAGCCGGTGGCGGCGCTGATTGCGGATTTGAAGCAGCGGGATATGTTAAAGGATACGCTGCTCGTGTGGGGCGGCGAGTTCGGGCGCACCACTAACGGACAGAACGGGGACGGGCGGAATCATAATAACCGTGGGTTCTCGTACTGGATGGCGGGCGGCGGCGTGAAGGGCGGCATGCGGTATGGCGCCACGGACGGGGTGAGTGGATCGGCGGTGGCGAATAAGGTGCATTTGCACGATCTGCACGCGACGATTCTGCACTTGATGGGGCTGGATCATACGAAGTTGACGTATCGGTACGGGGGACGGGATTTCCGTTTGACCGATGTGCATGGAGTGGTGCAGAAGGATCTGTTGCTGTAAGCGGGGCGTTATCGTCCGAAGGAAAACCCCACCATCACGGTGAATTGATTTCGCGTAGGGCCGCCGGAGAAAGACCGGTTCCAGCGGACTTCCGGAGAGATGGTGATGTGCCTGGTGGGGATGTCGAAGCCTGCGCTGGCGGCAGGACCGAAGCGTGTGAGGGTGGATTTGCTTGTTCCTCCGAAGATGGCGTTTGGAAATTCGGGTGGATTGCAGGATCCTTGCGGACCCAGGCAGGAGGAGAAGGACTGGAATTCGCTGCGGCGGTGGGACCAAGCTGCTCCGGCGCCAGCGAAGGGACGGAATGCGCCATTTGTGAATCGATACTTGAGCAGCAATGGAAAATCCCAGGTTTTCACTTTGTCGGTGGAGGAAATCAGATACGAATTCCGGGCTTCGCCCAGTTGCAAGGGACGGCTCTCGTGCCGGCGGTTGGCGCGGAGCAGCGTACTGAACTCGACGGAGAAGCGCCGCGGCAGATGGAGTTCGAGGAAGGGACCACCGGACCAGGGGTTTTGGGAATTGATGGCGTACGGGCTCGGTTGGGCGGTATCGTTGATGGGGGCGCCGAGTTTGGCGCCGTAGGAAAGCCACTGGGCTTGCATGGTGGCGACGCTCCCAAGAATGAGAATGCACTTGATCATACTGCTTTGCAGGCAAATCGATGACCAATAGGGGCGCGTCTGAAAAGAAGGCTTTTTTGCGTGTTGAAGGTGTGCGCGGCAACCACGAGTGTGGCTGCGATTGCACTGGCGGTGGGATGCGAGATCAAGTATAGAGGAAAGCCGGAAATCGTTCGCTGGGTGCTGCTTGTTTTTCCGCCAGGCAGTAGATCTGCTCGCCGCGGTGCTCCTGCGGCAGTCCGTGCGCGATGAGAACCTGCTGCACCCATCCCGCCGCGAGGGCACCGGGCTCGCGCGTGGTTTCGATGCCACGCACGGCGAAGCCACTGGCGGAAAGAGCCCATTGGAGTTCCTTCACAGTGTACTCGCGGACGTGCGGAGGCTCATCGGGATCGCGGCTGTTGTAGCGGCTGAATATCTGTGGGTTCTCGTGACGCAGCAGAGCACGCTCCAGGCTGCGGTAGCTTGTGCAGTTGGGAGTCGTGATAAAGATCCAACCGCCTGGACGCAGAACGCGGTTCGATTCCCACAGCATCCACATCGGATCGCACTTCAGGTGTTCGATGACCTCGCAGACGAGCAGGCCATCGAAACGATGATTATCGTAAGGCCATTGGTCTCGTTCCGCGTCAAACAGGTCGATGGTCATGTCAGCGATCTTGCGGCCACCCGCGGTGACGATGCGTTGATCGGTTCCGCCAGCCGATCCAAAGTAGGCTCCCCGAACGCGGTAGGAGAGGGCAGACGCAAGGATAGCTGCAAAATGGCCGTATGAACCAAGCTCAAGGAGTTCGGCACCGTCCCTGCTTGCCTTAGGCACTCTCTGAATGGTGTAGATCAAGCGTTCCAAATGCGTTTGCAGGTAGTCCTGGTCCTTTCCGTCGAGACATAACAAGTGCTGCCGCACTGATTCCGTTGAGAGACCGTTTGTGGGCAGTGCGGAATGTTCCACGGGAGGGGTGTCGAGCCCTCGCTCAGCCAGTAAGGCAAGCCGGCGCAAGATGCGGAGTAGCATAGCCATGCACATAACAGTATCGTCAAAACCGAATTGGGGGCTGCGGGTGCGCCCACCGCCGTCCGGAAAGATTCCGTAATTTTACGGATGTTGGCGGGGAGGGCCTCCGGGTTGTAATGGAGATGTAGAGAACATCTCAAGCAAGGAGGCCGAACATGAGAAAGACTCTGTGGACCGTGGCGGTGGCCGTGTTTGCCGCGATGATGGTGAGCGCTGAGCCGGTGGATGTGAAGAAACTGGAAGCATCGGCGAAGGCGGCATCAACGCCGGCAGAGCATAAGAATGTGGCCTCGCAGTACAGTGAGCGGGCGGCATACTTCGAAGCAAAGGCGAAGAAGCATGAAGCAGAAGTGGAGCGGCTGGTGAAGAGCAAGAATTATAATCCGATGGCCGCGAAGTGGCCGGCCGTGGCGAATGGCCCGGTGGATTACCACAAGCGGGCGGCGGTGCAGGCGCGGCGCGCGGCGGAAGAATCGCGTCAGATGGCTGCCAGGCACCTGGAAAAGGCCGGTGAAGGCCGGGTTACGGAGTAAATCGAGAGAGAGATCTGCCCTCCGATACGCGCGGCGGTCCCTTGGTGGGACGCCGCGCTTTTGTTTTTTAGACCGTGAGCAAGCCCCGGAAGCCGCGGGCAGCGTAGTAGGATTCGGCGCCGTTGTGATAGAGGAAGACGGTGTCGTAGCGGCGGTCGCAGAAGAGTGCGCCGCCGAGGGTTCGGATACGGGGAGGGGTGTGGATCCAACTCGACGTTTTCTTGTCAAATTCTCCTAGGTTCTGCAGCCCGCGGTATTGTTCTTCGGTGAGAAGCGCAATGCCCATCGCTGCGGCCATATCCACGGCGTTGCCAGAGGGCTTGTTTTGTTTCCTTGCTTCCAGTGCGGCACGGTCGTAGCAGAGGCTTCGGCGGCCGGCGGGGCTTTCCGGGGAACAGTCGCAAAAGATGTACTCGCCGGTCTGCCTGTCATAGCCGATGACATCGGGTTCGCCTCCGGTTTGTTCCATTTCCTCCAGTGAGCGCAGTTTTGCGGGATTGGCTTCGAGCCGGGATTGTACTTGCGCCCAGTGCAGGCCCTTGTGGCGGTTGGTGTGCATTTCAAAACGGGCCTGCAAGGCTGTGAGCAGTGCCTGATGCGGTGTTGCGGCCATGTCTGCGAGTGTACCTCATGCTTTGCGATTCCGTAATTTTTCGGATATTGCCGGGAATGCCTTGCGAGTTGTAATGGAGATGTAGAGGATATTTCAAGCAAGGAGAACTCGAAAATGAAAAAGACGATGTGGATGCTGGCAGTGGGCGTTTTCGGCGCGACGATGCTGAGCGCGGAAGCTGTGGACGTGAAGCAGCCGGAACAGCCCACGAGGGAGTATTTCGAGGCGAAGGCGAAGAAGCATGAAGCGGAAGCGGCGCGGCTGAGCCAGAGCCGGAATTTTAATCCCATGGCCGCGAAGTGGCCGGGGCTGGCAAACGGTCCGGTGGAATACCACAAGCAGGCGGCGGCGAAGGCTCGGCGGGCGGCGGAAGCGGTTGGGCAGGCCGCGGAATAGCGCACGCCACAGTCAGAGGCGGACAGGCATCTGGCGCCGGCGTTCGCCGAGCGCGGCGGATGCGGCATTGGCGATGGCCGGGGCTACGGCGATGATCGGCGTTTCGCCGGCCCCGGCGGGGGCGAGATCGCGGCGGTCGAGGAGAACGATTTCCATGGGCGGAACATCCTTGAACCGGGGCACGCGATAGCGGAGGAAACTGCCGTTGCGGAGACGGCCGTTTTCGA
This sequence comes from uncultured Candidatus Solibacter sp., assembly GCA_964402295.1. Classification (GTDB taxonomy): domain Bacteria; phylum Acidobacteriota; class Terriglobia; order Bryobacterales; family Bryobacteraceae; genus CADEFT01. The sequence goes on from CAYOBO010000155.1 coordinate 8,432, forward strand.
ATTCGATGGCTTCGGTGAGCGCGGCGCCGAGTCCCTGGATGATACTGCCTTCGACCTGCGCGCGGAGGTTGGCGGGGTTGAGGATGGCTCCGCATTCGTAGGCCATGACGAAGTCGAGGACTGTGACGGTCTGGCCGATTTCGACTTCGGCGCAGGCGGCCACGTAGGAACCTTTCTCGGTGCCCGCGGCAATGCCAACTCCCCTGCCCTTCGCGGCGGTTTTGACGCGCTGCTTCCAGCGGAATGTTGCGGCGGCGGCGGTGAGCACGTCGCGGAGGCGGGGGTCATCCGTGTTTTTGAGACGGAACGCAAGCGGATCCATTCCGGCGGCGGCGGCGAGTTCGTCCATAAAACATTCGCGGGCGAATGTGTTTGCCGTGGCGGCGATGCCTCGATAAGAACCTTCGCGCAGCGGGGATTTGGTGTAAACAAATTGGGTACGGGAGTTGGAGACCGCGTAGGGCGTTTCCATGGCCGCAGTGCCGGCATTGTAGTTGATGTAATCCCAGGCGGTAAGGCGGCCATCGGTGTCGAGTCCCGCTTCGATCTGAAAGACGCCGGCGGGGCGGAAATAGGCCCAGGTGAACTCTTCCTGGCGGGTCCAGCGGAGGGAGACGGGGCGGCCGGCTTCCTTGGCGATACGGGCGGCTTCGATGGCGGTTTCGCCGGTGTGTTTACCGCCGAATCCGCCGCCGAAATCGGGGACGATGACGCGGACGCGATCGGGCGGGATGCGGAAGGCCTGGGAAAGCTGGTCGCGGACGCCGAAGGGATTTTGGGTGGCCGTCCAGACCGTGAGGCTACCGTTTTCCCATTCGGCGACAGCGGCGCGAGGCTCCATGGGGGCGTGCTGGATGAAGGGGACGCGATACTCGGCTTTGAGGCGGCGGGCGGCGGCTTGGAAGCCCTGCTCGATGTTGCCGCGGGTTTGGGTGCGGGGCTTGCGGGGACCGTCCCACATGGCGTTCTGCTTGAGGAACTCGAAGAGGTGGTCGCTGGAGGGCTGGGCCGTGACCTGATATTTCGCCGAACCGGCGATGGCGGCGATGGCTTTGCGCGCGGTGTAGGAAGAGGGTGCGGCGCAGGCGACGAATCCGGACTCTTCGACGACGATGACGCCGGGGATTTTCCTGGCAGGAGCGAGGTCCACTGTTTCGAGGGTGGCGCCGTAGACGGGCGGGCGCAGGACGGCGCCATAGAGCATGCCTTTGCGAACGATGTCGGACGGGTAGCGATGCGCGCCGGTGACGATTTCGCGGGCGTCGGGGCGGAGGTGGGAAGTGCCGAGCACTTTCCAATCCTTGACGGAGCGGAGCGTGACATCGGAAGGGATGGCCTTCTGCCATGCGGCGGCGAAATCGGAGGATCGGGCGAGGGCGGCGTAGTCCGGCTTGCCGCTTTCCTGGAGGAGAGCGCGCGCCGCGGCGGCGGCTTTGCGCACGGCGGGCAGCGTGGATGGCGTGGTGCGGCTGCCGGCGGTGATGCCGTCGTTGGGAACAAGCTTTGTATCGGCCATGATCAACTGGACGCGATCGAGGGGGACGCCGAGTTCCTCGGCGGCGGCCATGGCGATTTCGGTGCGTGCGCCCTGGCCGCATTCGACCTTGCCGGTGAGCACGGCGATGTGGCCGTCTTCGCCGATGTGGAGGCGGGCGGCAAGTCCCGCGCCGGACTGGGCATCGGCGGCGACGGAAAGGAGCAGGCCGGCGCCGGCGATTTCGAGAAATTCGCGGCGATTTAAGGAAAATTGCCAGACGGGCGGTTCGGCGAGTTCGTAACGTTCCGGTTCCATGGTCATGCCTCCGCCGCCTTCCGGACGGCCGCGATGAGGTTGGGGTAGCCGCAACAGCGGCAGAGATTGCCGTTCATGCCTGCGACGATCTGGGCGTCGGTGGGTTTGGGATTCCGCTCGAGCAGCGCGACGGCGGTGAGCACCATGCCGGGGACGCAGTAGCCGCATTGCATGGCGGCGGCATCGATGAACGCCTGCTGCACGCGATGGAGGCGGCCGTTTTGGGCGAGGCCTTCGATGGTGGCGATCTTCTTGCCGGCGATGGAGCTGACGGGAGTGCGGCAGGAAGTGACGGCGCGGCCATCGAGCAGCACGGTGCAGGCGCGGCATTGCCCTTCTCCGCATCCGTACTTGGTTCCAGTGAGGCCGAGGTCTTCGCGCAGCACTTCAAGCAGCGGGCGATCGCCTTCCGTGTCGATCTGTTGCGCCTTTCCGTTCAGCGTGAAACGAATGTTCATGAAATACACCTACAGGGTTCGGAGATGGAAGCCGCCATCCACATTCAATACCTGGCCGGTGGCGTAGTCAAGCAACCCGTCGGCGATGGCACGGACGGCGCGGGCGACGTCGGCGGGCTCGCCCATGCGGCGTTGGGGGACGAGTCCGTTGGCGATGCGCTCTTCGTAGAGCTTTTCGACGGTGCTGATCATGTCGGTACGGATGACGCCGGGCTGAATTTCGAAGACGGGGATGCCTTCGGGGGCGAGGCGTGCGGCCCAGAGAGTGGCGCTCATGCTGAGGGCCGCCTTGGACATGCAGTATTCGGCGCGATTGATGGAGGCGGCGAAGGAGGAGATGGAACTGACGAAGACGATGCGGCCGCCTTGCTTTTGATCGAGCATCCAACGGGCGGCGAGTTGGGTGAGGAAGTGGGGGCCTTTGAGGTTGACGCTCATTAGCTCATCGAAGCTTTCTTCGCCGGCTTCGACGACATCGGCGCGGACGCGCTGGGTGATGCCGGCGTTATTGACGAGGAGGTCGAGGCGGCCGAACGTTTCGCGGGTGAAGGCAATCAGGCCGAAGCGGTCTTCGCGCTGGGAAACATCGCAGGGAAAGATGGCGCAGCCAGTTTCGGCCTGGAGGGATTGGGCAGCGTCGAGGCGTCCTTTATAAGTAGCGACGACGTTGTGGGTTTTGGCGAGTTCGATGGCGATGCCACGGCCGATGCCGCGGCTGGCGCCGGTGACGATGGCGACGGGCTTCATTTTTTCTCCAGTGCAGCGGCGATGGCGGCGCTGAATTCGTCGAGGGGGACGCGTTCGACGAAGACACTGCCGCCGATGAAAACGGTGGGGGTCTTTTCGACGCCTCGGGCGAGGCCGGATTGGATGTCGGCATCGATGACGGCGGCGATGCGGGGGTCGGACATGGCGGCGACGGCGGCATCGGGGTCGGCGCCGTAGTCGATGGCGAATTCGCGGACCCATGCGGGGAGGGATTCCTTGGTTACGATGGCGATTTCGCTCAGCAGGATGCGGCGGAAGGCGATGGCGGTGCCGTAGCCGACGGTAGTGAAGAAGCGCGCCGCCATGGAAGCCTCTTTGGCCCAATCGTGCTTGGGGAGGGGGAAATCGTGATGTTCGAAGGCGACATTGGCGCCGAATTCGGGGAGGATGACGTCGTCCATTTTGCGGCGCAGCCAAGCGCAGTCCTTGCATTGCAGGTCTTCGTAGATGACGACACGGATGGGCGATTCGGGATCGCCTTCGGTGAGCGGGCCGAATTGTGATGACAGCATTGAGGTTTCGGGTCTTTTCTGTACCATCGTACCAGCCTGGGGACGGGAATCAGCAAGGGGGCTGCCGGCGGCTGAGAAGACTTTTCTTACAGGAAATTCACACCAATTCTTATCACCATGGGTATTTCCGTGATCTAATGATTTGCTGAGCAATATGACATGAGGAACTCCACTGGGGATTCCACGCCATTCTCCCGATTGGCGGCCGACAAAGGCGATGGCGCCGCATTGCTGCATGCGATATTCCAGCTTGCGGAAGTGCTGTTGGTGTTGGCGGATGAAGCCGGGAGAGTGCTGCAAGCGAACGAATATGCAAAGCGGCTGTTGGGGGAAGGCTGCGGGACGGGAGACTGGTTCGCAGATGCGGACTCGCGGAGAAAGTTTGAGGAGGTTTGCGCCGGCGGGGAGATTGTGGAAGGTGTGGAACTGGCGTTACGGGGAAAGGGCGGCGAGAGGCTGGCGGTGCGATGCCAGGTGGCGCCGGTAGGCGATGGGAAGCGGCTTTGGATGGGCAGGGACACGATGTGCCCGGAAATCTTGCGCCAGCGGATCGCCGAGAGCGAGGCGTGGTTTCTGGAGTTGGGACGAGCCCGCAATGTCGGCTTCTGGCACCACAAGATCCATGACGAATGGATCTATCTCGATCCGTTCTTGCAGGGATTGGTTGGAGAAGAATGGCTGGTGGACGGAAGACTGCCGCGCGAGGGTTGGCGCAGGCTGGTGCCCGAAAACGAGTACGAGCCGATCCGCGCGTATCTGGCCGAACAATTCCGGACGGGGGCTTCCCAGTTCGAATTCCGCTGCCGTTTCCGGGCGCAGCCCCATGGATCGCTATGGGGGGTGGTGCGGGGCACGATTTTCCGGGACGCGGCGGGGCGAGTGCTGCGGGTGGCGGGATTGGTGGAAGACACCACGGAATTGGAGCGGGAACATGTGGCATTGCAACAGGCCGAGCGGAAGTTTCAGTTGCTGGCGGGCAGCGTACGCGACCTGTTCTACATCGCCTCGCCGGACGGTTCGATGGAGTTCGTGAGCCCCGCATTTGAAAAGATTTGGGGGATGTCGCCGGAGCAATTACAGCAGGCTCCGCTATCGTGGCTGGATCAAGTATATGGCGAGGACCGGGCGGCGGTGGTGGCGTTGCATCGCGGATGCGAGGGGCCGCGCGAGGCAGAGTTCCGGGTGTTGTCTGCGACGGGAATGCGGTGGGTGACAGCACGGGTGACTCCAATACTCGACGAGGCGGGAAGCATCGCCGGTTATGCGGGTCTGGTGGTGGACGTAACAGAGGAGCGGAAAAACACGTGGCGGCTCAATCATCTGTTGCGCGAGAAGGAGCTAATGCTGGCGGAGTTGCATCACCGCGTGAAGAACAACTTGCAGATCATTTCCAGCATTGTGGGACTCCAGGGAGCGCGGATGGGAAATTCACCCGCGGCACAGGAGTTGCAGGCGGTGCAGTCGCGGATCCGGGCGATTGCCGTGATCCATGAAATGATGTACGGGAGTGAGTGCTATTCGCGAGTGGATTTTGGTTCGTGCGCGCGGGTCATTGCGGAGCGCCTGTTCGAGGCGTTCGATGCGGGCAGGCGGGGGATCGAGCTACACTTGGACCTCGCGCCAGTGATATTATCCGTGGAGTACGCGGTTACGTGCGGGCTGTTGCTGAACGAGCTTGTCTCTAACAGTCTGAAGCACGCATTCCCGGGGCGGAGGTCGGGAACGGTCGGAGTGCGGTTGCGGAACATCTCGGGCACCGAGACGCTGCTCGAGGTCTTTGACAATGGCATAGGTTTGCGGGAGTTCCTGCCGGAAGCGAAGCCGGCCACGCTGGGACTCAGTATGATCGCCGCGCTGGTGCGGCAGATCAAGGCCACATTCAGCCAAGCCAATGAGAATGGGGTGAAGTTCAGCATTACTTTCGAAAACCCCTGGATACCAACGAGCAGCTTTGTCGAGGTGGAACCGCCGAAAGGAGCCAAATGATATCGAGTCCCGCCGTCAAGATACTTGTGGTCGAAGATGAGGCGATCATTGCGATGTCGATTGAGAAGGATCTGCAAGAGTTGGGGTATGAGGTTACGGTGGCCCATTCCGGGCGGGAGGCGATCGAAGTAGCGGCATCGATGCAGCCGGACCTGGCGTTGATGGATGTGGTGCTGGGGGGCGATCCGGACGGGGTGGAAGCGGCCTGCCGGTTGCGCAGGAACTTGTCGATTGGATCCGTGTTTCTGACGGCATATTCAGACATGCAAACATTTGAGCGGGCGGCGAACTCGCTGCCGCTCGGCTACATTGTCAAACCATATGTGAAATCGGAACTGCATTACACGCTGCAACTGGCATTGCGCCGGCGCCGGGTCGAGGATCTGTTCCACGCCTGCATCTCGCATCTGGACGGCAACTCGATGGCAGTGGACCGGGATGGAACGGTTCGAGCCTGCGGCAGCAATGTAGCGGCGCTGGCGGGAGTGCCGGAGAGCCGGATCATCGATCGCAACATTGACGAAGTCTTTTCGGTGGGAGCGGGCGGGCGCTGGTCATTGGAAGCAGCGGCTGGACGGCTGCAACTGTTGGACGGCGAGGCGCGCCCACTCCAGTTTACGCAGAAGCCCCTGTACGCACGCCACGGAGCGATAGGCGGTTTGTTGACGCTGTCACGGATCCTGCCGCCACCGAAGGCGGAATCGCAGGAGACTGCCCGGGAGCAGGAGACGGAAGAACCGGTGGAGGATCCGGTGACGGGTCTGGCCAACCGCAGAGCGGCGGAGGAACTGATCCGGAAATT
>CAYOBO010000156.1:0-13210 GCA_964402295.1 uncultured Candidatus Solibacter sp.
GCGCCCGCGCGTGCCCCCAGCATCGACGAACCGGGGATACCCTGTACGGCGCGCAAACTGGCCGTGGACGCTTCGTACGTCCATCCCACCAGCGGACCTTGAATTCCATCCTGGGCCATTAACCCCAGGCTTGCAGTGAAGGGAAGAATCCATCGCATCATCTGCTTGTATCCTCCTTAGCGCGGCGGCCCCACCGTGGGGCTTCCCGGACTGATCACCGTCGGTGTCACCGGCGGTGGTCCCGTCGTCCCGCCACCCGGATTGCCATTGTTCCCATTGCGCGTCGCCGCCACCGCGACTCCCGCCGCGGCCGCTCCGCCCACGGCAACTAGAATCGCGATCAGCTTTCCAGACCCCGCTGCCGCACCGGCCGCCGCCAGTGCCGCGTTCGTCTGATTGATTATTGTCGATGCCTGTACCCCGCGCTGCGAGGCCGTAACGCGAATCTCCATCTTGCCCGTCACGTTATTCGGCGTGAACCCGCGCATCACCGCGCGTCCATTCTGATCCGTCAAAACGGTCAGCATCTTCGTTCCGCCCGTGAACGTGCCGCTGGCACCCTGGCTCGGCAGCAGGAACACCACAGTCGCCCCGGCCACCGGCTTCCGGTTCTCATCTTCCACTTGAACAATCGGCTCGCGAGCCACACGCTGGCGGATATTATTGATAGCGCCTTCACCCTCCACCACCACGATGTTCAACTTCTGCGGAGGCGGCGGCTCTTGCGCCACCGCTCGGGAAAGAGGCATCTCCAGCCCCATCGCGATCGAAAGCAGCGTTGCTAGGAATGCTCGTATTGTCAAAATGTCAGTTCCTCCACCACTTAGGCTTCTGTATTATAACGCGTATTTGCGAGCCGGAATCACTCACCGCAACCCAAGGAAAAAGCGATTCACCTCTGCTATGGTTTACGTTATACTCTCAGGCTGTAGTCCACAGGAGAAGTCATGAGAATCACCCCCATCCTCTTCACCATCCTTCTCGCGGCGTTCCCGCTGTGCGCCCAACGCCACAAGCTCACCATCAATGCCGAAACGCCCGAAGGCCAACTCCTCCAACAAATCGGCCAGGAAGGCGACGCCGCCAAAAAGACCGCCCTCATGGAAGAGTTCACCCAAAAGTACGCCAAGCACGAAGGCATGGGCTGGGTTCTCGAGCAATTGGTGGCCGCCTACCTCAAAGACGGACAGTTCGACAAAGTCCTCGCCACCGGCGGCAAGCTCCTCGCCATGGATCCCGCCGATGTCGCCACCGCCCACAGTTGCCTCAAGGCCGCCGAAGGAAAAAAGGATCCCACCCTCATTAAGGAATGGGCCGCCAAAACCAGTGAACTGGCCAAGAAGGTCGCCGCCGCTCCCAAACCCGCCGACGAAGACGAAGAGGAGTCCTGGAAAGCCAACGTCGACTACGCCAAACAGGTCGACGCCTACACCGAGTACTCACTCTACGCCGCCGCTCTAGCCACCCAGGACCCCAACCACAAAATCATGCTCTACGAGGCTCTCGAAGCCCGTAACCCCGAAGGCCAGTACATCGCTCCCCTCAACCTCCCTTACTTCTTCGCCCTCCGTCAGACCAATCAGAACGACAAGGCCATCGCCCTCGCCGAAAAAGTCCTCCAGAAAGATCAATCGAGCGAGGACATGCTGCTCGCCGTCGCCGATCATCACTTCAACAAGAAGGGCGATCCCGCCCGCATCATCGAACTCTCCTCCAAACTCGTCGAAGTCATGGGCTCCAAACCGAAGCCCGAAGGCATTGCCGACGCCGATTGGGAGAAACGCAAAAACCTCATGACCGGCCTCGGCCATTGGATGATCGGCATCACCTACGGCAACCAAAGCAAGTGGAAGGAAACCGACGCCGCACTCCGCCAGGCCCTTCCCCTCGTCTCCGACAACGACCAGCTCAAGGCCCAGACCCTCTTCTACCTCGCACTCTCCAATTACAAAATGGGCGAGCCCCGCAAGGACAAAAAGCTCATCGCCGAAGCCCTCCGCTTCAACGTCCAGTGCGCCGCCATCAAAAGCCCATTCCAGGGCCAGGCCTCCAAGAACGCCTCCGTCATCCGCCAGCAATACGGACTCAAGTGAACATACTCATACCGAACCTAGGGTCGACATCGCTTAAATATCAACTCCTCGCGATGCCGGAAGGGCGTGTCATCGCCCGGGGGAAACAGGAACGCGTCGCCGACTACCGCGCCGCCATCCGCGCCATCGACACCGCCGGCGCGTCCATCGATGCCGTCGCCTTCAAAGCCGTCCATGCCGGCCCCCGTTATCGCGGCACCTTCCCCATCGATGACTCCGTTATCGCCGCCCTCGCCGAATTCCTTCCCGCCGCGCCCGCCCATAACGCCATCTACCTCACCGCCATCGACGCCTTCCGCGAAGCCATGCCCGGCGTCCCCCTCATCGCCGCCTTCGAAACCGAGTTCCACCGCACCATGCCCGAATACGCTGCCCGTTACGGCGTCTCCGCCGAATGGCGCGAAACCTACGGCGTGCGCCGCTACGGCTTTCACGGCGCCTCTCATCAATTCGTCAGCGAACGCGTCCCCGAGATCATCGCCCGACCCCGCACCGCGCTCCGCCTCGTCAGTTGCCACCTTGGCGGCAGCAGTTCCATGTGCGCCATCCACAACGGCCAATCCATCGACACCACCATGGGCTTCTCCCCCCAATCCGGTCTCGAAAACGCCACCCGCCATGGCGAACTCGACGTCTTCGCCGTCCTCTATATGATGAAGCGCCAAGGCTGGCAACTCGACGATATCTACACGCAACTCACCAAGACCGGCGGACTCGCCGGATTGAGCGGCGTCCCCGGCGGCGATGTCCGCGACCTCGAAGCCGCCGCCTCTTCCGGCAACCGCGATGCCCAACTCGCCCTCGATGTCTTTACCTACGAAGTGAAGAAAACCATCGGAGCCTACGCCGCTGCCATGGGCGGACTCGACGCCATCGCCTTCACCGGCGGCATCGGCGAAAACAGCGCCACCCTCCGCCAGGCTTGCTGCGCCGGACTCGATTTCCTCGGCGTCCGTCTCGATCCCACGCGCAACGCCGCATCCTCCGGTGACCGCATCGTTTCCTCCGATGCCTCCCCCGTCGCCGTTGTCACACTCGCAACGAACGAGGAGATTGTGGTCGCCCGCCGCGCCTATGGCATCCTGACTGCATGAGTCTCGATCCCCGCTACCCCATCGGCAAGTTCGCAAAACCCGCCCAGATCACCCCGGCTCAGCGCGAAGCATGGCTCGCCGACATCGAGCAATTCCCCGCCCTCTTGCGCGAAGCCGTCGCAGGCATGACCGAGGCACAACTGGAAACCCCCTACCGCGAAGGCGGCTGGACCATCCGCCAACTCGTCCATCACGTCGCCGACAGCCACACCCACAGCTACATCCGCTGCAAATTCGCCCTGTCCATGGATAACCCCACCATCATGCCCTACGACGAGGCCGTCTGGGCCACCTTCGAAGACGCATCCCACGCGCCCGTCGAATGGTCCCTCCGTCTCCTCGAAAGCCTCCACGCCCGCTGGACCATGTGGCTCCGCTCAATCACGCCTTCCGATTTCGATCGCACCTACTCCCATCCCCAATACGGTCCCATGACCCTCGGCATCGCCCTCGCCATGTATTCCTGGCACGGCCGTCATCACCTCGCCCACATCCACAACGCGCCCGTTCACAGCTAACTCCGGTATGTCGGCGCCGGAGCCGCCGGCCGGAAGCAGTCGATACTCGTCCGCATCCATGTCCCCGGTATCGCCGCCATCGCTTCCTCCACCACCCGCCGCAATTCCTCCGGCTCGCCCAGCGCCCGTAAATTCAGCAGCACCTCGTGCCGCGGCGCCGGCGATGCTGTCAAATCCCCCTCCACCGCCGGCTCCTGATCGTTCCCCGTGAGCGCCGCCTTCACATACCCGGTTGCCGCGCTCGCAATCAGTTTGCAGTGCGCAATCCGGACCCCCGCTTCATTCATCAGCCCCACCACCCCGTCCAGCAACGGACCCGCAACCATCGCCGGAGAACAGGGCACGGACTCGAGCGTGCTTTCCAGATTCAGCCACCCCAGCGCCGCCTCTGCCCGTGCATACCGCGCATAGTCGATATCCAGCAGCTTCGATCCGCCAGTGGTTGTCCCCGCCAGCACCTCCTGCAACCATTCCCGAATCCCCTGCCCTGTTCGCACACTCAACTCCGCCCCCGGATAGACATCCGCCTTCGTCGTCCGCACCAGATCTGCTTCTTCCAGTTGTTTCGTATAGAGGTACTCGATGTCCTCGTCCGCAATCGCCAAACCCGGATCCCGCAGCACCGTGAAAGGCGCCACATGCAGCCTCTCTCCGTAAAACCGCCGCAGCGGCTGCAACACTGTGGCCGCAACGTCGGTGCAACTCCCCACCGGCTCCGCGAAAATCACTTTCGGAGCGGCCGCCAGCAATCTCTCCGCGCATGCCCCCAAATCGTGGAAGCGGCAGCAGAAACATCCCCCCGTCACCTGCTCGGCCGCCAGTCCGTGCACCTGCGCCAACTGCGTGTCCACCAGCGCTCCCGCCTGATCGTTCAAGATCACCGCCGTCCGTACGCCACGCTTCTCCAGTAGGCGCGCCGCCGCTAGAATCAGGGACGTCTTCCCCGATCCCAGAAAACCACCCACCATCACCACAGTCGTACGGCTCACGTCGAAAGCTCCAGTATCAGGCTCTGCCCGGCCTCGATCACAATCGCCTCGTCGAACCGGATGCGCACCCGCGCGCCGGCAACCTCAGCCCTCTGTCCAATCGCCACCCCATTCATCGAAGCCTTTGCCTTCCCTTTCCCCTCGAACGTACAAGTCTGGCATGGCAGCGCTCCATGCAGTACTTCGATCGTCAACCGCGTCCCCGCCGCCGTGTGCACTCTGCGGTACACGCCCCACCCCGTTCCGGTCGCCCAGAAACACTTCGCATTCCCCGCCATCCGCGGAGTCACCGCCACACTCCGTTCCACCCCGTGATACAAGAACCCGCTCATCGCCACCATCCCCGACCATGCCGACATCGCCCGCGCATAATGATGCCCGCACTCCGGCTCATCCCACGGATTACGCCGTTCCCCATCATGCCGCAGCCGCGCTTCCTCAAACGCCCGCACCCCCTGCGCCACCAGCCCCGCGTACATCATCTGCGCCCCGGCCATGTACTCCAGCCCCGTCCATGCCTCCGCGTAATAGGGAAACGGAATCCGTGGACGTTGCGCCTTCCCGTAGTCGCAAATCAACAGCGCCGCTTCGTCGTTCACCGCGTATATCCGCTGTACCGAATCATGCTCCTCCAGGCTTGCCCGGTGGTTGTACCGCACAATCGACTCCATCGTCTTGCGAATGTGCTTCGGATCCAGCAACGGACCCAGCCCCGCGATATCGGCCAGATACTGCCCCACCAATTGATCCAGCAGGCACCCCTCCCCCATCTGATATTCCGGCTTCATCGTATCTTCCGATCCCATGTTGCTCCGCAACGCCGGCGCGATCTGATCCTTCGCAAATCCCCTCACCTTTTGCACATAATATTCTCCATTAAACAGATTCGCGTCAATCCACTGGCTCCCCGCTGTAAACAGCCGCCGGTATTCCGCGGCCGCGGCCGCATCCCCCACCGCCTGAGCCATCTCCTCCCCGGCCCGCAGCGCGCACAGGTAGTACACCCCGCACTGCGGATTTGGCCCGTAAAACTCCACATCGTACGTATTGTGCTGCACACCCTCCATCACCCCGTCTCGATCCGCATCCCAACCGCCCGCAATCCAGGCAAATTCCAGCGCTTTTTTGATATTCGGCCACAATCCACGCAGCCATTCCGTATCCCCCGACAGCCTCCAGTCCAGATACGCATGCGCGATCTGTCCCATCTGCCCGTCCGTCGCCGCAAACCCCAGCCGCTCGTAGCCATCCGGCAGCATCTGCCGGAAGTGCATCGCCCCCGCCTCATCCACGCAGTATCCAAACGCCGCCTTCCGTAACGACCGCGCAAACGTGGGGAACAGGTGCGCCGTCGCCGTCTCATAGTTCCACACATGCGTGCAATTGCCGAAACAACACCCCGCCTGGTCGTTCACCCCTTCAAATCCGTGAAACTCCCCATCGGCCGTGCGAAAACAGGTCGTCGAGGCCAGCGTCGACAGGTTCGCCATGGCCGCGTCCTTCACGCCATCCGGCACCGTACTCTCCCGCACCGCCTTCGTAAACGCCCGCGTCTTCTCCTCCAGCCGATTCAGATTCGCCGCCAGATATTCCGCCGCCTGCCATGCATCGCCGAACCGCTTCGCATACCAGTTTCCGATCACCGTCTGCTCTTTCCCCTTCGGCGCGCGCCATCCGCACCGCTGCGGCGTCCGATTCGGAAAATGCCACGCCAGCACAAAGGTAAACTCGGCCGTCGCCCGCGGCGCGATCGTCCGCGCCAGACACAGAGCCCCCACCGCATTCCGCTCCCCCGTCTCCGGCCCCAGCGATCCATCGCCCGAAAAATCGTCCCAATACAGCAGCGGCGCGTTCCACCAGCGGCCTTTCGGCCACCCCAGCAGATGCGTCACCTTCCCATCCCCCACGCCAATCAGACACAGCGCGAAGCTCCCCTTCAGGACATCGCTTTCCGCCATGCCCGGGTTCGTCATGAAGATCCCTTCCAGCCCCGCACCGCTGCGGTACTCATTCCGCCGCGTATCCCCAGTCACCGCCTGCGCTGCGCCCCGCACCACGCGAAACCCCACCGGATTATCCACGGACCATGCAATAGACACCTTCGCCGGCACAGCTCCCGGATTCGTCACCCGGTACCGCAGCACCGTCCCTGGAATCCCCGAATCATCCGGCTCATGCGGAATAAATGGAGAAAATGCTTCGAGCGACACCTTCACCGGTAACCGCCGGTCCTGAAAATCCACCCGTGCGAACGGATATTCCCCCGTAAATGTCGCCGACGCCAGACGCGTCAGCCCCGGTGCATTCTGCGACCCCAACCCCGATTGCCCTTGGTAGGGCGGCATGATCCGCGACTCCAGTACCCGCGCCACCGGCTTTCCCCCGCTCGCCTGCACCCAGATGCTCGGAAACGCATACGGAACGCTGTTTCCCTTATCCGGGCGATTGAAAATTTCCCAATCGCGCAGTTGTCCGCGGCCGCCCAAGCTCAGGCTGCCCGCCGCCACCCCGCCCAGCGGAAACGCAATTGTCGCCAGTTGCCGCCCGCGAAACACGCGCGGATACCGAATCGCCGGAGTCCGCATCGAAGCCGCGGGCTTGGAATCGGGAGTCGACGTCTGGGCTGCGGCGGCGGGGATCAGTGCCGCCTGCCGCAGGAAAGATCGGCGTGCGGTTGCCAAGTGTCCCTCCTCTCGAAGGATTGACCTGCTGGCCGTCTCCAGTATACTCCCGCATTCGCCACCGCATCGGCGCGCAGTGGGCTAAAACTCAAACCTCCCCACAATAATATGGTGCATCCGGGCCGTTCCAATATCCGAGAAGCTCCCCCGGCCAATCCCATTGAACCGCCCAAACGCCGCAATTGCATTCAGGTTGTACACCGCGCCCGGATCGGCCAACTGCGGCTGCTTCGTCGGATTGTTCACATCCCACCGGATGCTGAACTTCCACCGCTCCTTCACCGGAAATACCTTCGAAAGCGACAACTGCGTCCATTGCAATCCTGGACTCTCCAGCACGTTCCGCCCCATCGTCCCGGCCGTGAACGCCGCCGGATAGGCAAACGCCGCAACATTGAAATACTGGTTCTGCGAAGCCAGCGGGAATCGGCTTCCCACCGAATAATTCTTCGTTACCATCTGGTCCGCGGGCAGCACCGCGTTCGGCCGCACCACCCCAGGCAAGTACCGGTTCGGACTCCCCGCCGCCGTCACATGCACCGGAGGCCCGCTCTGGAACGTCTGCGTCCACGCGAAATCCCAATTCCCGAACGCATAATCCTTCGCCCCGCCGCTGTTCATGAACCGCCGCCCTTTCCCGAACGGCAACTCATACGTCATCACTCCCACAAACCGGTGCCGGATATCGTAGCTCGCGCGCGCCTTCTCCAAACCGCGGTTGTAGAACGTGATCCCGGAGCGCCCGCCATCGTCGTCGCCGTCGTTCAACGTCTTGCCCAGTTGATAGAACGAGTTCATCGTCAACCCGTTCCCATACCGCCGCTCAAACCGCAGCGTCCCGGAATGATGCGAATTGTGCCCGTAATTCGAATAATGTTGAATCGACCCGAATTGCGTGTACGGCTTGTAATTCTGCACCGCCTGGAACACCTGGTTCAGCACCGCCGTATCCGTCGAATAATTCAGCGGCACCACGTTGATATCCCAATTGTTCAGCAACCCAACCCCCGACGAACCCTGGTAGAGCGTCTCCATGATCCAGCGGTTGGAAAGCTGCACCTGGAATCCCGCCGACCACATCGCCACATACGGCAACCGCATGTTCGGATCGAACCACGACGCTGCGCGCCCCGCGTAATTCGTGCCCTGGAACGGAACGCTTCCATCCGGCGCCGTGTTAAACCGGATCGGGCCCGGCCCTTGCGACAGCGTGAACGCATGCCGCGGATCCCCAGGATTCGCCTGCACGTTCGCCGTCGCAATGTATTCCTCGAAGTTCTGTCCCACTCCGTTTGTATACAAATCCACCGAATACGTCCCGAAACTCGACCGGAACACAACCTTCGGGTGGAAATTCCACGCCAGCCCCAGCCGTGGCTGGAAATTATTCAAATCCCGCTTGGCGAGCAGCCCCTTGCCGTGCACAATCGCCCCCCGCCGCCCCGTCAGCGGATCCGTCGCGTTCGGATCGAATTGCGATTGCTGCCCGAACTTTGTCGAGAACGGCGATTCGTAACTCCACCGCACGCCCAGTTCCAACGTCACATTGCGCTTCGGCCGCCACGTCGTCTGCCCGTACCATGCATGCGACCACCACCGCGGCAGCCACGTCGCTTGGTTCTGCTGGAAGATGCCCTGCCCCACCGTGCCCAGCAACAGGCTTGCGAACGCATTTCCCGTATTCGGCGTGAATGGCAACTCCGTCCCCGCCATCCGGTACTGCCCCGATGGCAACGTCGGCGTCAACGAGTTATACCGTGTCCGCATCACTTCGTAACCGAATTTCAGCGTATGCCGCCCGGCCACCTTCGTGAAGTTCTCTTGAAACGTCAGATCCTCGGCCACGTTGTTCGAGCGTCCGCCCGGCCCAAGTCCGTAAAACAGCCCGCCGCCGGAGTTCTGAAACTCCGGAAACGTCTCCGGCGAAACATTCGGAATCCCCAGCTTGGAAGCCCAATTCTGGTTGTAGCTCTCCGGCACCGCGGAATTCGAACGCCGGTTGAAACCCAGCCGCATTTCATTAATCGTCGTTGGGTTGAACGTATACGTGTCCGAGATCACGATATTCCGCTGGTCAATCGGCTTCACGTAGACACTGCCATATACAATCTCCGTCAGTGTCCGCACCGGACGCTCTTGGCTCCGGTGCCGCACATGAGAATACCGCCCGAACACCTTGTGGTTTACATTGAACTGATGGTCGATCTTCGCGTCGTACCGCTGAAAATCGTAAGCCCCGCCGGCATTATACGTCAGGTTGTTCACCGGTCCGGTTGGCTGAATGGTCCCCGCGTCACTCGGCTGCCGCCACGGCTTCAGCTCCAGCAGTTTCCGCGCTACCGGATCGTACATCGACTGCGGCACAATATTCCCCGGAAACGGATCGCGCACCCACCGCGTCCCCTCCTGCCGCGTCGTGAACGGATTATAAACCGGCAACCCGCGCCCGCCGAATGAAAAATTCCCCGCATACATCTCCGCGCTCGGCACCGTCACAATCACCGTCTCGCTCACTTTCTCGTAATGCTGCTGAAATCCCAGAAAGAAGAACGTCTTATCCTTCACGATCGGCCCCGACCCCGTCGCGCCCCATTCGTGATACGTGAACGACCCCGACCGCGGCAGTTGCTCCAGAAACGCCCGGTGAATCAGCTTCCCGTTCGTATACCGGTCCTCCACCGATCCATGAAATTGATTCGTCCCCCCGCGAAATACCACGCTCAACTGCCCGCCCGCGCTATGCCCGAACTCCGCCGGTGCGCCCGTCGTCCACATCTTGAATTCCTGGATCGAATCGAGTGAGGCGATCATCGTCCGCTGATAATCCCCTACCTGACCCACCGCCGGCTCCTTCCCGTTCATTCCGTCCATCGAGTACCCGATGGCCCGCTGCCGCTGCCCCACCGCATGCTGCCCGTTGATATTCGTCATGCCCGGCATGTACAGCAGCACGCGATGCACGAATTTCTGCATCACCGGCAGTTTTTCCACCACTTCGCCGTCCAGCACCTGCCCGTTGCCCGCCGTCTCCGTTTCCAGCAACGGCGGTGTCGCTTCCACATTGATCGACTCCGTTACATTACCCACTTCCAGTTGCACGTCAATGCGTGGCGATTCGTTAATGCGCAGCACGATTCCCGTCCGCTGCACCGTCTTGAACCCCGCCGCTTCCACCTTCAGCTCATACGACCCCGATCCCAAATTCGGCAGATAGTAATCCCCCTGTGCCGTGGCAATGGATTCGTATTGAAACGATGTTCCGATGTTTCGCGCGGTCACCTTCGCGCCAGGCACCACGGCGCCCGTCTTGTCGGTGATCGTACCGACAATCGTCGCCGTACCGGTGGACTGTGCCCACGACGCAACGGCGAGACCGAACAAGCAAAGCAAACGAAGCTTCTGCATCATTTCACCCCTTTTTATCTTCTGATAAAAGTGCCACAGCGAACGAAAACGATCATCAGTTATATCCAAGTCCGGTTCCCACCGCAACTCGCCTGGTAACGCGGGACTGCGCCCAGACCGCATTCATTGCCGCGGAAACTCCACACCCACCACCCAAGGCTCCAGATTCGCCCCATACCGCAGCCGCACTCGATACAGCGGCTTGTCCTGCTTCGGCCCACGCGCCCTTACCGGATGCGAGCGAAACCCCGCCTGAAACGCATGTGGCACATAAATCGTCGCCGGCACGCCCATCAGGTATCCACGCGGCCCTTCATCCCCAGGAAATATACGCACCGCGGCAGGAACCAGAATCACCTTCGATCGGTCCGGAAACCGCCGCCGCATCGAGGCCACATCCCGCCCAACTCCAACCGCGAACAACCGGCTTCCCACCACATCCGCTTCTTCCCGGTACTCCAACGCCGCAATCACCGCCCGGCTTTTCTGTTTCCGGTAATGATCGTAGGCGCCTGCCTCCTTCGCCCCCACGCTGCAATCGAAACCGATTTCCTGCAACTCCTCCTCCCCGATCCATGCTCCCGTATCCACCGCGCCGCGGTCATGCGTGTGCACCGTCTTGCCCCGGTACTCCAATCGCAAGAACACCGAACCATTCTGCCCGCCGCCGCGATACGCCAGTTCCCGGTCGGTGAGGATAATCTCCGCATCCGTTGCCCCATGCCGGTTCACCCACGCATGCCGCAACGCCATCGCATTGGCCACCAGCACCACCAGCACCGCCGCATGCAACCCATTCAGCCGCTTCATGACGCCGCCTCCATCAGCCCGCGCAGCCGCTTCAGCAGCAGCATCGCCGCGATCGCAATCGCCCCCACCACGAAAAACATCACGTAATGCGGCAGCCAGTCCCACCACCACCGGAACAGCCGTATATAAAGGAACAGCGTGAAGAACCCCGCCGACACATACACCACTTCCGTCCACGAACGCCGGATCCCCAGCCACACCGCCAGCCCCGCCGCCGAAAGCCCTGCAATCTCATAGAAAAATTCCACCGCCTTCGCCGCCCACGGCAGGTAGCTCCAATTTCCACTCGACACCAGCGCCAGCAACGCGGCATAGGACGCAATCATCCCCATGTACCGGTAAACCACCGGAAAATCCGTATTGCGCCGGTGCCGCACCATAAGCGGCGCCGCGAACACCGTTGCCCCCGCCACCAGAAAATGCTCCGGCCGCTCCCCAAACGCCACCCAATGAAATCCCTGCATCGCCAGCACCTGCGCCGATAGCCAGCTCAACATCGCCGCAATCCCCACCACCAGCGGAATGCGCAACCCATAGTGATACGCCAGCGCAAACGCAAACACACTCCACGCCAGAAACGCGTTGTGCGTCGATACAAAATTGAAAATCTCCCCCAGCACCACCAGGTTCATCACGAAGCTCGCCATCGCCACCAGACTCAGCAATGCCGCGAAATACAGCGTCCGCTCCTTCCGCGCCGCATAATCCGTCCCCGCCAGCGCCGCCAGCGGAGCCAGTCCCACAACCCCCACCTGCATGGCCGTCGTCAGCGATCCCCAATAATGCTGGAACAGCAGCACCACGGCCACACAGAACGAAAATCCGCCTAGGGTCGATGCAATCCGCAATCCCCACGAAAGCTGCTTCGCCTCCGCCGTCGTGTCGATATCGAACCGTGCGCGGTACTCCGCCAGCTTCGCTTCCATGTAAGCCTCCAGCCTCTGCCGCTGTTCCGCCGTCAGCGCCAGAACCCCCTCCCGTTCCAACGCCTGCCATTGCGCGCGAAACGCATTCAGCCGGTCCGCTTCCTGTTGCGCCTGATGCCGCGATAGTTCGCTCATTGTGTCTACATCGGATACGCGAAATCCAGCGGGGATGTTCACCGCCAAACTTGCACCCCGCCTGCCGCGCATGCGTCAATCGTTACTTGACCCGAGCATGAACAAACCGAAATTCCTCACCCCCGAGGAAGCCGTACGCCTCATCCCCGGCCGCGCCACCGTCGCCACCGGCGGATTCGTCGGCAGCGGCCACCCCGAATCCCTCACCGCCGCCCTCGAACAGCGCTTCCTCTCCGAAGCCGCCCCCCGCGGCCTCACCATCGTCTACGCCGCCGGCCAAGGCGACGGCGCCCTCCGCGGACTCAACCACCTCGGCCACAAAGGCCTCGTCCGCCGTGTCATCGGCGGCCACTGGAACCTCGCCCCGCGCCTCGGAGCCCTTGCCTCCCAGGGCCAGATCGAAGCCTACAACTTCCCCCAGGGAGTCCTTTCCAAGTTATTTCGCGAAATTGCCGCCGGAAACCCCGGAATGATTTCCAAAATCGGACTCGGTTCCTTCGTCGATCCCCGCCACGGCGGCGGACGCATCAACCCCATCACCACCGAGGAACTCGTCCGC
>CAYOBO010000156.1:13310-14579 GCA_964402295.1 uncultured Candidatus Solibacter sp.
GTCCTCGAACCCGGCCCGCGCCGCTGGATCGCCGCCCGCTGCACCAGCGAACTCCGCGACGGCGACATCGTCAACCTCGGCATCGGCATCGCCGAAGGCGTCGCCCGCATCGCCTGGGAACGCCGCCTCCTCGACCGCGTCACACTCACCGTCGAAGCCGGAGTCATCGGTGGTGTCCCCGCCGGCGCCCTCAGCTTCGGCTCCGCCAGCCTCCCCATGGCCATCATCGATCAGCCCTCCATGTTCGATTTCTACGACGGCGGCGGCCTCGACATCGCCTTCCTCTCCATGGCCGAATGCGACCGCCACGGCAACGTCAACGTCAGCCGCTACGGCGGCCGCATCCCCGGCGCCGGCGGCTTCATCAACATTGCCCAAACCGCCAAGCGCCTCGTCTTCGTCGGCACCTTCACTGCCAACGGCCTCGACGCCCAGTTCACCAACGGACAACTCCACATCCGCCACGAAGGCCAGTCCCGCAAATTCGTCCGCGATGTCGAACAAATCACGTTCAGCGCCGTACAAGCCGCACGCGACGCCAAGTCCGTCCTCTATGTCACCGAACGCGCGGTCTTTGCCCTCCGCAACGGCAGCCTGCACCTACAGGAAATCGCCCCCGGCATCGACCTCCGCCGCGATGTCCTCGACCTCATGGACTTCACCCCCACCATCGCCGATCCCCTGCCCACCATGAGCCCGTCCACATTCACCTGAAAAAATACGCGGTACTCAATGTTCCAATCGGCGCACTCGGCCTTCATCGGCGCCCGTTCCCGATTGCCGCGATTCCGCCGGCTCTTAGAACTCGCGAACCTGCTCCAGGTAGCCGTCGTAGTTCCGCCTCGTTTCCCGAAGCGAATCCCCCCCGAACTTCTCCAGAAACGCCTGCGCCAACACGATGGCCACCATCGCTTCCCCGATCACCCCCGCCGCCGGAACCACACAAACATCGCTGCGCTCATACGCCGCCAGCGACGCCTCCCGCGTCTTCAGATCCACGGACTCCAGCGGCTTTCGCAGCGTCGAGATCGGCTTCAAAAACCCGCGCACGAAAATCTCAGACCCGTTCGACATCCCGCCTTCCAACCCGCCCGCCTTATTGGCGCCGCGATGAAACCGCCGTTCTTCCTTGTTGTAGTGGATCGTGTCCTGCACCTTCGATCCATAAGATGCCGCCTGCTCTTCCGCGCAACCCACTTCCACGCCTTTCACCGCCTGCATCGACACAATCGCCTGCGCCAGTTTTCCATCCAGCCGCGTGTCCCACGT